>JAIYDL010000013.1 GCA_027487515.1 Pseudomonadota bacterium | reverse complement strand
TTTTTGATGGACCAAGGGAAAGGTCACAAGTGTTTTGGGTGATAAAAAGGATTTTGATTTTCGTGCTCAAGGGCCTCTTTATCTCTCAAACTTCTGACGACTTCCTCCACCTCCTTCAACGACATGAAAAAGAAAAACATATAGGACCGGACCTTTGTGCGGTCAATCTTAGGAGTATTCTATGTTGAATAACAAAAAAGAGTTCAAACTCAATTACGGCGGCAAAGAGATCACGCTCGAAACCGGTCGCCTGGCGAAACAGGCCGATGCCGCGATCCTCGCCTCGTGCGAAGGAACTCAGGTTCTCGTCACCCTTACTTGCGCTAAAGATGTGAACGACGGCCAGGATTTCTTCCCCCTGCTGGTCGATTATAAAGAAAAGTTCTACGCCGCGGGTAAGTTCCTCGGCGGCTTCATGAAGCGTGAGGGCCGTCCCTCGAACGCTGAAATTCTGATCATGCGCCTGATCGACCGTCCGCTGCGCCCGCTGTTCCCAGAAGGCTTTATGAACGAGACGATCCTCATGGCCCAGGTTGTTTCGATGGGTTCCGGTGATCCGGAAGTCCTCGCGGGCCTCGGGGCCGCTGCTGCCATTTCGATCTCTGATGTTCCTTTCAATGGGCCGATGGGCTACGCGAAGGTCAGTAAGATCGCAGGCAAGCTTACCCTGAACCCAAGCCGGGCAGAATGGGACGCCGGATCTCTGTCACTTCTCGTGGCCGGGTCTGCCGACGCGGTCCTCATGGTTGAAGGGGAGTCGAACGAAGTTTCTGAAGACGAAATGCTCGAGGGCATCGTCTTCGCTCACAAGCACATCAAGGAATTCTGTAAGCTCGTCGATCAGATGGTGAAGGAAGTGGGCGTGAAGAAGCGCGAGTTCACTCCGGTCACGCCGAACGCGACCCTCATGACCGAGGCGATGAAAGAATTCGCAGCCGAGGCGCGGAAGGTTCTTTCAACCACGGTGAAACAGGCCCGGACCGTCGCCACCAACGATCTTCGAAAGCTCATCAAAACGTCACTCAAAGCTTCTCCCGCGAAGTTCGGGCTGGAGGCAGATGCGGATTTCGGGAAGGAAGCTGCCAAGGTGACCGACGAAGTTCTTTATAAAATGATGCGCGCGGATATCCTCAACGAGAGCAAGCGGATCGCGGGCCGAGGCCTGGCGACTGTGCGGGCGATCGAGACGGAAGTTTCTGTCCTCTCCAGCGTCCACGGATCTGCACTCTTCACTCGCGGTGAGACCCAGGTCCTGGCCGCAGTAACTATCGGGGGTAAGGAAGGGGAGCAGATGTACGACTCCATCCACGGCGTCGGCTACGATAAGTTCTACCTCCACTATGCCATGCCACCGTTCTCGGTCGGTGAGGCGAAGGGCTACCGCGGCGTCGGCCGTCGAGAGATCGGTCACGGTAACCTGGCCGAGCGTGCACTCAAGAAAGCACTCCCGTCTCAAGAAACCTTCCCGTACACCGTCCGGGTAGCGTGCGAAGTCCTTGAATCCAACGGATCTTCATCTATGGGATCTGTGTGCTCTGGATCCATGGCACTCATGGACGCAGGTGTTCCGCTCAAGGGCCCGGTCGCCGGTGTCGCCATGGGACTCATCAAAGAAGGCGAGAAGTACAAGATCTTGACCGATATCCTTGGTGACGAAGACCACCTCGGCGACATGGACTTCAAACTCGCCGGAACCAAAGACGGCATCACGGCGATCCAGATGGACATGAAGATCGCCGGCATCTCCGAGCAAATCTTCCGAGAGGCCCTCGCTCAGGCGAAAGAAGGTCGGATGCACATCCTTTCGGAGATGGCGAAAACCATGGGCACGCACCGCACGGGCTTCAAGGCCGGCGTCCCACAGATCAAATCTTTCAAAATTGCTCCGGATAAGATCGGGGCCCTCATCGGTCCTGGCGGGAAGAACATCAAAGGGCTTCAGGAAAACTTCAAGGTCACCATCGACGTGGCTGAAGACGGTACCGTGAAGGTCCTCGGGGTTGACGTGCAAAAGCTCGACGAAGTCATCGCCCTGGCCGAGATGCAACTCAATGGTCCGAAGATCGGCGCTGTCTACAAGGGCACTGTCGTCACGATTAAAGAGTACGGAGCGTTCGTTGACATCGTTCCGGGTCTTGCGGGGCTGGTCCATGTTTCCGAACTCGCCGATGAACGGGTGAATGATCCGAACGATTACATGAGCGAAGGTGACGTGATCTCGGTGAAAGTTCTAGAGGTTGACCGGTTTGGCAAAATCAAGCTTTCCGCGAAGGCCATCGAACCCCTGAAGCGCAAGGCAAACTAATGGCGGTGGAAGTTCTGGTGAAGAAGCTCTCGCACTTTGACGAGAGCTTCGAGCTTCCTTTTTACGCTACGGAAGGTGCCGCTGGAGCGGACATCCGGGCCAGTTTCCCGGATAGAAAAACTCTGACCGTTGCCCCGGGGGAGCGAGTCCTCGTTCCTACCGGTCTTCAGGTTGAGATTCCGTTCGGGTTCGAGCTCCAGGTTCGCCCCCGCTCGGGCCTCTCTCTCAAATCACCGCTCCTCGTGGTCAACGCCCCCGGCACGATCGACAGTGACTACCGAGGGGAAGTGAACATCATCATCGGAAACTTCGGCGCGGCACCGTATGACATTGAGCACGGTCTCCGGATCGCTCAGCTTGTTCTCGCACCGGTCGTGCAGGCCAAGTATTCCGTGGTGACTATGCTGGGGGAAACTGTTCGCGGCGCAGGTGGGTTCGGTAGCACCGGTACCAGATAAGTCTTACAAAGGATGTATCCATGGACATTAAGGTTCCCTATTCTCAGATCACTGATAAGAAGCAGGGCTACGAGCAGGCCAAGAAGCTCATCCCTGAAGTCATCCAGAAGTTTGGAGTGACCGCACAAGTGAAGAATGATGATGCGGCCACGACCCTTTCGGCAAAAGGCTCAGGCTTCGAGGCCAAGATCGAGTTCCGGGAATCAGAGGCCGTCGTCAGCGTCGACCTGGGCTTCCTCCTTAAACCCTTTAAAGGAAAAATCCTCGAAACCATCGAGAAGCAGATTAAAAAAGTTGTATGAGCGAACATAAAGTAACACTCTGGCCCTCGGGCGAAATCCTTGAAATCACCGGCGATGATTCGCTTCTGGCCCAGTTGAAAAAGGCCGGGAAGAAAATTAAATCCGGCTGCGGTGGCTGTGCCACGTGTTCCGACTGCGTCGTGATCGTGAAGTCCGGGGAGATGAACCTAAGCCCACAGACGTTCGAAGAGCTTCGGCTTTTGGGGAATGTGTTCCACATCACGAAGGAGCGGCTTTCGTGCCAAACTCGCATCACCGGAGATGTCACGCTAGATATCTCTGCACATGAGAAGGCCGCCGCTTCAGGCAGTGCTAGCAAGTCAGCACCTGGCCGGGGCCAAAAGAGCACCAAAACGATCATCAAAAAGCGCGACGACATCGTCCGGGCCGAAATTGAAAGTAAGGAAAAAAGCCAAGAAAAACCGTCGGGAGATTGGTATCGTCACTGGGAAAACGAGGGCGATGACGCAAACAAACCAAAGAGACTTGGTGGAAATAAGCGGGTCAAGCCTTTCACTTTTAACGACAACGACGAGTAATTTACCAACCACCGCCTGACCTCTTTAAGGAGATTCCCATGTCCCAAGCCGCCGCAGCCATTGGCGTAGAAACAGACGCGAATAAGTTCCCCTCTCAGATTAAGTACATCGTAGGTAACGAGGCCTGCGAGCGATATTCGTATTACGGGATGAGATCCATCCTCACTGTCTTCATGATTCAGGTCCTCCTGATGCAAGAAGCCGAGGCGACGTCGACGTACCACCTTTTCGCGGGGGCCTGCTACCTCTTCCCACTCCTGGGAGCTTTCATCTCTGACCGGATCTGGGGTAAGTACAAGACCATTCTTTACCTGTCGCTCGTCTACTGTTTAGGCCACGCCGTGCTCTCGATTTGGGAAACCAAGGTCGGACTCTACTGGGGCCTTGGGCTCATCGCCTTCGGGTCTGGTGGCATCAAGCCTTGCGTCTCCGCTCACGTGGGAGACCAGTTTAAGGCGAACCAGAAGCATCTCCTTAAGAAAGTCTACGAACTGTTCTATTTCATGATCAACTTCGGGTCGTTCTTCTCAACCCTGATCACACCGTGGACCCTTAAAACCTACGGGCCCTCCATCGCCTTCGGTGTTCCGGGTGTCCTCATGTTCATCGCGACCTTCATCTTCTGGATGGGCCGGAATGAATTCGTTCACGTTCCCCCAACCAAGTCCGATGGCCACGGGATTTTTCACGTCGTTGCTTCGGCGTTCAAGCACTCCGGCACCCGCAAAGCCGGCGAGGCTTTCCTCGACGGAGCACTCAAGGATCACTCGAAGGAGCAGGTCGAGGCCGTCCGCGCTGTGTTTGATATCGCCAAGCTCTTCGCCTCCATCACTTTCTTCTGGGCCCTCTTCGATCAGCACGGCTCCTCTTGGGTGATTCAGGCCATGAACATGGACCTGAACTTCATGGGTGTGCAGTTCGAAGCGTCCCAGATCTCCGCCTGGAACCCCATCATGGTCATGGGACTCATTCCGCTCTTCTCCATGGTGATCTACCCGGCCCTCGATAAACTCGGGATTACGTCCACGCCGATCAAACGGATGACTCTTGGGATGTTCGTTGCAGCCTTCTCCTTCGCGCTCATCGGTGGTCTCCAGATGTGGATGGACGGTTCAGAGTCGAAGATCAACGTCATGTGGCAGTTCTTCCCGTACCTCGTCATCACGGTTGCGGAAGTCATGATCTCGATTACGGGTCTGGAATTCGCTTACACGCAAGCGCCACGGGCGATGAAGTCGTCGATCATGTCGATTTGGCTCCTCACGGTCTTCTTCGGGAACCTCATCACCGCCTACGTTTCCAAGGTGAATTTCTTCCCGACGGCTTCCGCGGGGTACTTCATGTTCTTCGCCGCACTCATGGCGCTCTTCGCCGGAGTCTTCTGGTACATGGGCACCAAGTACCGAGTTAAGAACTACATGGAAGGCTAAGCTTACTAAAAAAAAGACCCTCTTCGGAGGGTCTTTTTTTTAGTCATTTTCGTAGAGGCTAGAGTTCGGGAAGTAAGACGGGTTAAACCAACCGTCGTCATAGGACGTGGCCGCAGATCCGGTTGAGTAGGGCAGTGGCTGCCAAATGGTCGTGAACGGATCAAACACACCGGCCGTCCTCACCATCGGGATAAAGTCATCCCAGTCCTGCCGGTCGTTGAAAGGGATCTGGGGGTCATTTTCGTCTGCGACCTCGTCGATGAACGGAATATCCTGACGAGCGCTGGCGCCCCGGAAGATATCCGCGAGGAGCTCGAGGTCAGAGGAAGTCGTCGGGAAGATCCGGTCCCAGTCTCGAACGACGAGCCGGATCCGCGCCTTGATATCAAGGGCCGTATCGAGGCAGTAGAAGGTGTAGAACGGATTGACCTTATAGCCGCCGATTCCCAGGAAGGGATCACCGGCGAGGGGTCGTCTCACATAGGTGTTGTCTTTGATCGCCTCCGTGCTAAGCATCGTGGTGTCGACCAGGGGAGTGTTGTTATCGAGCATGAGGTTCGATGCAAAGGAATCCGCTACCCGAGGCTCGAAGGTTTTGTTGTACGTGGAGTTCGACCACGTGGACTTGTAGGCCGCCCAAGTTGTCGGATCATCCGGATCAGAGTTGATGAAGTCCATGTTGCTGTTCGCGAGGTTTCGACGGTAGTTGGCGTACTCAAAGTTGGCCATCTTCCCAATCAGACTTCCGTAGGAGTAACTGGTGGAGAAGTCGACATTGGTGGTCGCCTGGTTGTACTGAATGGCCCGGGTTGAGTTGGCCCGGATGCTCTTGGTAGGGCCCTTCACGCAGTTGGCGGGAGCTCCTCCGCATTCCACTCGCCTCGTGACAGGCTTGTAGGCAACCGTCGCTGGACTTGTATCCGTTGGAGGAATGTATGTCACCGCGTGGTCAATCACCGTGATGACGCCGATGTCGCATCTTTCGTTGTCACCGTTTTGATAGTTGAAGGCGCACAGGTCACTCTCACTGTCTCCCTCATTGATGGTGAAGGGTTGCCGGACGTTCACTCCGATGTTGGCCTCGGCGGCGACGTACTGGTCACAGCCGATGTTCACGAGACCACCGGCGACGGTCGGAGTCGGATCATACTTGATAAGGCTCCCGGAGAACTCACTCCGTGCGTCGATGTGGGTTTGATCCGTTTCATCGGTCGTGCAACTGACCTTATGGTAGGTGGCGGTCGAATCCCCGGGGATTCGATCGTAGTACCCGTAGGGCATGTAGGCGACGTAGTCGCAGCTGTTCTTGCTCGCGTTGACCTTCAAGTTGAAGCCAGCGAAGTAGAGCGAAAGTTCCTCGGCCTCGAGGAAGCAGGTGATGTCGTTGGAGGCGAGGTCAGAGCGGTAGAAGTCGCTGGAGAAGCCGATGGTGTTTCGGATCTGGCACTCGGTGCTTCCGTTGCCGGAACCGGTCTTGTGAAGTTTGTAATTCAGGATCGTCGCAGAGGTATTCTCCAGCCCAAAGGTGTAGCTCGACTGAGCGATGGCCGTACCGTCGTCTGACACCGTTGAGTTTCCTTGTTGCAGCTCGGGGGAAACTTTCTCGTTACAACTGGCGGCGAGGAGCGCGAGCGCAAGAGTGGAGAGTTTCGTAAGCTTCTTCATAAATCGATCCTTCGAGAATTGACCGTTGTTCTCTTCCACCTATTCGGAGGGCAGGAAAAGAAATTAAGCGTTTGGCGCCGAGAGGGTATGCTTTTTACTCCTCTTTTTTTCCGGGTCAGGTTAGACTCATTCTAAGTGCTACCCTATGGCGTATAGGCTCTCACTTTTCAGACTAAGAAGGTCGGAAAAATCATGTCGAACCGCTTTCCCCTGAAAATTTGCCAACTTCTGCGAGTGCTTCCTTTTTTTCTGTTCGGGTCCCTCCTCCTGAACTGCCCAGTTTCTCAGGCGGCCCAGAGGGCCACAGTCATTGCCGATCAGGCCACCATCTTTTCGGATAGACAGATGAGTAGTCCGATCGGATTTGTGACGAAGGGAAAGGTCCTGACCATCGGAGAAATTCCCCGGAACCGTGCTCAGGTCTACCCGATCATTGTCTCGGGAAAAGTCGCCTACATCCGCGTCCTCGACGTTCGAACAGAGGGGGAGGACGACAGCGAGATGCCGATCGTCACCAAGCGGTTTCAGAAGCAAACAGTTTCGAAGCGGCCCCAGTCGCGGGTGGCCCTCTCGTTTTTTAATTTCTCCAGTGTCGTTGGCCTCGGCGATCGGAACGGTGAGCTGGAGGATCAAGACTCCCTCACCTGGCAGGGGCTTAGTTTCCGGACCGAGGTGCTCCTGAAGAACGGCGTCGACATCTTCATCATCGGCAACATGCTGCAGTCTTCTTTCGAGGAAGAGGAGTTTCGAATCTTCGAGCTCGGCGCCGGGGTCGGGTACCGCCTCCTGGACTTCCGGTACGTGAAGCTTCGAACCGACGCTCAGGTCCTCGCGATCCCGTTTGCGACCTACGCTCTTAGCGATGAGTTCCGCGTCCGCAGCTACGGGGTCTCCTCGGGAGCGAATCTTCACCTGGCGATCCTCTTAGGAAAGCACTGGGGGCTTGAGGCGTACTCCGGTTTCTACTACACCCGGCTTGCGGGGTTCAACTCACCGGATCCCTACCAAGACGTCGCTCCGTCATTCTACGGCGTGCGGCTCGGCGGCGGACTCAACGTCAGCTTCGAGTAGTTTCCGATCAGTCCCCGGAGTTTCTCCAGGTCGGCCTTCCGGGAGTGGCGGTCGAGGGCGATCTTCTTTCCGCTCGCGCCCGTGAGGTAGAGCACGAAGTAGCCCTTGTTCTGAAACCCGAGATCATCTCCTTTACCGTTCAACCGGGCCACGTTGGGAGAAGTGAGGAAGGGTTCTACACTCAGGGAGTCCGGGCGGTCGAGGTCGAACTCTTCCGAAAAGACCGAGATTCCGAAAATGCGATGGCCCAAGCGCAGTTTCTTTCCTTGGAGACCGATTCGTTTTTCGTAGAAGAAGAACCCGAGGATCGAGACCGGTAGGAGGCCGATGAAGCCTAGGAGAGAGTACCCCAGGGTTGCATCCGTCTCGTCCCCGAGGCTGATGAGTTTAAGGATCGGACCTTGGATCGCAAGAAACATGAAGAGGATCACTGCGATCACACAGGCGGCGTAGACCCAAAAGATGTAGGGCAGGCCATAGGTCTTGAGGGTCAGGGTGTCGTCTTTCGTCACGACGAAGTCGGTCTCTTCCATGGAAACGGGGAACACATATAAAAGGCCCATGGGTCACTCGGCTCCTGCTTTCGGGCTTGGGGCCTCGCCGCCGGTCACCGGTGATGGGGCGAAAAGACGTCGAGGATTTCCAGGCGAGGATAGAGGAGTTTCATCCAAGTGGCAAATAGAGCTTTCGTCGCAAGCTTCTCCTGCTGAAACAGGGTCTGAAGCTCGGGAGATAACTCGCGGTGACCCACGGTTGGTGCGAGGTCCAACTTTTTTTCAAGGCGCATGATAAAAAAGATCCACGGGTCCCGCAGGTGGGGTGGCAGCTGGAGCTTCTTGGCGACCTTGTAAACCTGGGCCAATTCCCGAGGGTTGGAGACAAATCGGAAGTCCCACAGACCAAGATAAAACGTGAAGATGTGACGCCACTGCTCGTCCGGCATGAGGGCGTGGGCCATTTGAAGTTCGTGGTAGGCGACATCATACTCACCTTCGTCGAAAGCGGATTGGGCCCGGGCCGCACGTTTCCAGGACAGCTCAAACGCCGAGAGGGGCTGGGGAGGCCGGAGAACGGAGAGGGAGTCAAGCTTGGCCAAGTTCACCCGCAGGAGCTGGTCCCCAACTGTCAGGGGGGCGCTCCCTTCCTTGAGGTCAACATACCCCTTCGAGAGGTTCGTGACCCAGGCACCCACCGTGGCCAGTGTTCCGGCGGGGTGCTGCCATTCCTTTTTGTCTCGAGCTTCTACGTCTGTCAGAAGGTCGAGCAAGTGCCGCGTCCCAGGGGAGTGCCGGAGCTGGGAATTGGCCCAGTGCTGACGGAGCTCGGAGAAGCGGATGAAGGAGCGAAAGGCAGCCGTGTCCCCTTGGAGGGGAATGTTCGTGAAAATCAGGGGCCCCCCTGTCAGGGCGTCGTAAGTCTCCACGTTCTGGGCCGGTCCATCGAGGTCAACGGCATGGACGGCCCCACTTTTATCGAGAAGGATGATGGACCACTTGGTGATGGTCTGCCGACGGCGGAGGTCTTTTTTAAGTTCTCCGAATGTTTTTGACTGAAAGAGCCCTTCGAAGACAACTTGAAAGATGCCCTGGCCTTCAGCGAAGAAGGATCGTCCGGGTTTGTGGTGGACGGCAAAACTGATGCCTGCACCATGGATCCCTTGAAAAAACAGAGGTGCTAGCCCCTCACAACTATAAGTCAGGAGGGGCCCTTTGCCGGGGACTTGCCATTGGTAGAGGCGAGGCAGGGCGTCGAAGAGACCGATCAGCGGATAGTCGAGGAGTCTAGCGTGCATCAGGTCTTCTCCCTGGCGGGTGATGACACTTGTGCATCCTGGGAGCAGTGCTTTCAGCTCGGGATAGGCCTGTCCATTGTGGGCGGCAAGTTCGAAGAGCGCGAGGAAGGAGTGGTAACGAAGGGGCTCGATGCCGAGCCCTTTCGCGTACGCATCGACGCAGGTCTCGAAGTAGGAGGGTTCCCGCTTCCTCAGAAGGACTTTCGCTCGGGTCACAACCTCTTGACCGAAGCCCAGCAATTGGTTCGTCGAGAGGAGCTTGCGGACTCGGGCCTCGAGCCGGAGGAAGGACTCCCGTTCGCGGAGACCGAGCAGATGGAGAGTTTCAACGGGCTCCCCGATGAGGGGGACGATCTTTGTCTTCATGTTAACCTACGTAGTAGTGCACAAGGTGCTTTAAGTGGTTCGCGAAATCAAGCTTAAAGACCCGCCGTTCCAGAGCGTCAAGCATGTGGGGTTTACACCGGATGTAGATCCGGACTTTGCCCCGGGGGTGGGCGTCACTCATGTTTTTTAACTGGTAGAACTTTGAGAGGAATCGAAAATGCTGCTGGTTGGTGAGCCGAAACGATTCTTCTTTCTTGATGTGGTTCCAGAGCGTCCAGGGGTCGTAGCGGCCCACCAGTACTGCCGCGAGGGTCAGGTAGATCACGGTGTCAGACTCGAAGCCATCGCCGATCAGGACAAGGTCATCCGGAATGCCGGTCATCAGCAGGATGTTCACGATGGTGTTGAGCTTATAGAAGCCCTGGGACTTCAGGTCCTTGGTCGAGAGGTCGCCTTCGAAGAAAGAGAAAATGTTTCGGTAATCCTTGAGGAAAATGTTCCCGGTGAAGATCTGCCGCTGGTAGAGCCAGTCGCGGATGGCATTTTCATAAAAGTGCGGTGACGCGGAGACGACGAAGGGCTGGTAGTTCTCCTGGATGAAGTCGTTCACCAGCTGGATCGAGCGGTCGACGGGAGGGAAGTAGTGGATGGGGTTCCGGAGGGAGAGGTAGAGTTCCTTCACGGAAGAGTAGCGGGTGTCGACCAGGGTTTTGTCGAAATCCGTGATGAGAATTTTCTTCGGCTTCTGGATCGTCGTTGGGATGAACGAGCCGATCAGGAGCTCGAGGCCCGGGTGGGATTTCGTCTCGTAGAGCATGAGTTTGGCGACGTTCTTCGACTCCGGTTGGGGGATCTTGAAGTTGAAGTTCCCGAAGGAGTCGGAGTCAAAGTTTCTGGTGACGAGGTCCGCGTCGTCTCGAGAAAGGCCCACGACCTTGACTCGGAACTCGTTGGAGGACAAGAGGCCCATGCTCTGGATGGGCTTGGTGGGAACGATTTCTTTGAGATTCTGGGTCACTTCGTTCAAGAGTTCGAAGCGCCCCTGGGAGGAGTAGGTCATCGACGCCCGGATGTGGATGTACTCGTCGGATTCGATGCCGGTGAAGTGGACTAGCTTAGGGCGCCTCATGCTGCTAATTGTACCCTGAAGGAGTGGACATCTTCCCCACTTTTTTGACAAAATACAATCATGCTTCAGATGACACTTATTATCAAAGGCAAAGTTCAGCGGGTCGGCTTCCGGTACAGCGTCGTGGATTTTGTCGTCTCGAATGAGCTTCCGATCGTTGGACACGTGCGCAACTTACCGGATGGTTCGGTGCACGTGATCGCCCAAGGGGACATCGAGGCCCTCAAGGAACTTCACCGTTTCTGCACCAAGGGCCCGCCGCGCGCAGAGGTCCGAGAGATCACCCAGGACCTGGTGCAGGTCAACCGGGCAGAGTTCTCTGACTTCGTTGTCCTGAGCGACTAGGCTTTGTTAATCAGGTACGTCATCACACCGTCTTCGTAGCTCGACTTCAGCGAGCGGGCATCGAGGATGCTCCCCGTTTGCACGCGCGTCGTGAAGGTTTCAATTTTGTTGATCTTATTGATGGTGCCATCGGGGGTCCGACTGGCATCGGCGTAGCGACGGTTGAACAGGACCACGGCTTCTTTCCCGTTCACGGTGAGCTGCAGATCTTGCTTGGCATGATCGGGGACGGCGACCCGGATCTCCACGTGCTTCGGGTGCTGGATGAGTGAGGGATTGAGAGCTTCGAATTTGTAAAAGGGGTCATCGTTTCGAACGGCGGCCTTCGAGAGTTCTTTGGTGAGGGATGTCTTGAGGTCCTCGACGACCTTCTTGTTCTTGGCCTCGAGGTCTTGGAACCCCTTGTGGTGCTGGGCGAGCTGGACCGCAAATTTTTTCTCAAAGAAGAGGTCCTGTTCCTTCAGTCCCTTGCGGTATTCTCCGTCTCGTTTTTCGACGTGATCCGTGTGTCCCGTCACGAGCTTATTCATCTCGGTTTGCTGTCGGAGGTTGGTGCTCTGGCGGTCTTTCTTGAACTTGTTATCCAGGTCGTCTTTCATCTTCTGGTTGGTACGTGTCTGGTGCGTAAACCGCGTGTTGAACTCCGTGGCGCCGGCCTGGAGCTTCTGCTGGTGGAAGCTCTCTTCGTTGTTCCGCACCCGGTGCATGTTCTCCCGGGCCTCCCGGAGCTGCTCGGCCCCGTTGCGGGAGATTTTCTGGGAGGCGTTGTTGAAGCGGTAGTTCAGGTCCTCGAGGTAGAGCTCGTTCTCACCTTTGAGGCGCTCGCGGTCGGCGGAGAGTTTTTGTTCCGTGAGATTCTTCTCTTTGATCGAAGTCGTTTTCAGTTCCTTTAACTCTTTGTCCGTGTAGCTCTTCGTGTGCTGCAGGTGCGAGCGCATCTCTTCGAGGACTCGTTCCTTGCGGTTGGCCTCTTCGTTGATCCGGACCTGATTCTCGTGCTTGACTTCAACGAGCTCTGCGTCGTGTGTCTTCTTGAGCTCATTCTTGATGGCCTTGTGTCCGTCTTCAAGCCTCGCGACTTCTCGGTCTTTCCGGCGTTGAACGACTTCGATCTGCCGCTGGGCCAGGCGCTCCGTGTCTCTTACCGCGCTACTCATGGGAGGGGGGTCTCCTTGTCGTAAGGGTGGTCGCAGATGGGGGTCTTGAGTCCCGTGTAGCCAGGGCACATCCAGGTCCGAAGAAACTCAACGGTGATGTACGTTCCTCCGTGATAGCTCTGGTACATGGCGGGGTTCAGGGTGGAAGTGAGGTACTGGGCGCGGGCATTCGTTGCGACCGCGAACGCGGCGTTGGTCTTGACCAGATACTGGTAGGCCCGGTATTCGGCGAAGACGGCCGGGGCGGCGAGGAGCAGGATCAGGGCCGGGGTCGTGACCTTCAATGCAGCTCCCGTAACTTGTCCAGCGTCCGGTATTCGACCATCTTGATGAAGGAGAGCACGAAGTCCTTCCGTTCGTCAACCTGGAGCGCCTGAATGGCGGTCTTCTTGCGCTCGATGGAGGAGTGGCGCTCGAGGTGCTTGTAGACTCGGTGAACCGTTTCGGCCGCCCGCGAAAATGACATTCGGCGGACCTCACTCGCATCGGCGAAGGACTCGTGAATCCAGTCTTGGTAAAAGAGTGGATAGAACCCAGCACTCCCGGCCTCGATGAGCTGATCCAGACCTTGTGTTTCTTGAAGCTTCCGCATAAATCTCCTTTTCTCTCCTTCATCTTACCTGGAGAGTGCTATCATGGTTGAGAGGGTAGGTTTTGCCATTCGTAGGAGAGGTGAGATGCAGCAGAGGGATGATTTTTACATTCCGGAAGAAGTGGCCGAGTGGATCGGGCTGAAGAAGTCGGAATACCTGTCAAAACTCATCCAGCTTCAGGGGCCCGGAGACATCGGTTTCGAGGAATTCACCCGCTTCGACCGCTTCCTCGCTGGAACCATCGAGCGCCCGGATCGCACGTACGAACGCTCCGAGGACGATCAGACCCTGCGGACCTATGTCCGAAGCTACGACCAAGACGAAGTGTTCCACCAGGTGGTCATCGGTGTACTCCTCGAAGACAAGGACCAGAAGGCCTCGGTCTTTGTCCCGGTCTTGAGCTTCGTTTCCCGGACCCCGGAGTTAGTTCGGGAGTTTAGCGTGGGTACCGTGATCGGAGCTTCGGTGTTGAACTAGCGTGTTCTGATGTCGACGTACCCATTCGGATATTTCGTTTTGAAGCTCTCGCAGATGGTCCGCATGTACCCCTTGGCTTCAGCGTCGCAGAAGGCGTTGGTCCGCGCCCCGTATGGACACCGCGGGATCCAGTTGGCACAGTACGCAGTGGTGGGACCGGAAGGACAGAGGTTGACTGGCCAGTTGGTGTAGCCCTGCATGCAACCGATGTATTCCGGAAGGAGCGGCTCCTTCATGACGATCACACCATTCAGCGTGTACCCCGAGAAGCCTGGACGGTCCTTGTACAACCGGCCAGAGACGATCTGATTGGCGGCGGTCAAGGCGCACTGGGGATTTCCGATGTAGGTCGATGAACCAATCGAGTCTTTGTAGGTCGGGATGAGGCATGTGCGCACACTGGTCTGGGCGGTGGCAGTCCGGAAGAGGAAGGAAGTTTCTTCAACTGTGCTCTGGCAGATGCCGAAGAGGCCGATGTCGACCGTGCTGAACCGGTCCCCGAGGTCACAGTTCTGAAAGCCGGGCTGGGAGGTCACCGTGTTGGTGGTGGTCGTTGTGTCCGTCGTTGGGACCAGGGTTCCGCCGGTGGTCGAGGAAGTAAAACCAGGTCCACCCACACCTCCGAAGTTTTGGAGAGTCGTACCGTTGACGAACGTGTTCGGAGCGCGGCCACGTTGAGGCGTATCGCACCCGAAGAGGGTTAATAAGAGGAGCGGGGCCAGGCGACGCAGTTTCATAGGTAGTCCTTCGAGCCGACTAATTCATTTTACTATTCGGTACTTGTAAAAAGATCATGAGTTTTTTCTTAAATCCGATAACCTAAGAGAATTCGAATTCGATCTTCCGAAGGCTTAGGCATGCGCTGGCTCCTCGCAATTGTGCTCATCATTTGTTTGGCCGCGGCCGGGGGCTTCGTCATCGTTTCAAACCTCCCCGTGAAGCTTTACTCCCGCTGGATCTCGGGCCAGGGGCCAGGCCGATACTACGTGATCGATGATTACCGGAAGGAGTGGCTCTCCCCTCTGGCCCTGGCGGAGATCCCGCCCTACGCAGAAGATTACGCTCAGCTCTGGAAAGAGTTTTCCCTGCTCAACATCCGGATTCCGCTACCCGTGCGCCACCCGCTCTTTCAGACCATTCCCTACCTCGAGTCTGATGGGCCAAAGTCAACTCCTCGCCTCGGCATCATCTTCCAGAACCCTGGCGGACGGGAGCTCTCCCGAGTCTACACGCTTCCGTTCACGCTCCTGAAGGATCACACGCTCGGGCAGGAATTGTTTAAGCTCCCGTACGTCCGCAACCGGATCTTGAAACTGCCGCCGGACGTTGTCTGGAAAGACGTGTTCTCTCGCCCCATCACCGTGAAGTCCAAGCCCATCGATGACATGATCTACGACCTCTACCTTTTACACTTGCGCTCGAAGATCCTCCCGCGCACCACGGTTCGCTACGGCCTCTTAAAAGATGACCGTGCGATCGTCGAACTGAGGTCTGAGAACCGCGACTACCGGAACGAACTCGTGCTCACCAATCAGTCCGGCACGGTCTATTCCTACATCCTAAGAACCGAGTTAAACAACGAGGAGTCGCTCAAGCTCCGGGCCAAGTTTCTTCATTCGATCACCTTTGCCCCCGCGGACGCTGCGATGGGGAAGTTTCTTTACACGGAGTTCAAGCAGCTCAACTTCGCCCGGCAGGTTGACCAGGAGGGGATGCTCTACCTTTTCTCCGCGTGGTCGCAGGACCTCGGGAACTCGGGCCTTTATAAAGAGATTGTTTTCTACCTCGAGCGTGGCCGGACGAACTCGGCCCAGTTGCGACCTCTCTACGCCTTCGGGCTTAAGCACTTCGGGAAGACGTTCACCGCCAACCCGGTCTTTTCTCCGGGAGAGGATCCCGCGATCGCCCTCCAGCGCAAGATCGAGTTCGAGAGCATCGATCGGGCGAACCGAGCGGCACGAAAGAACGAAGACAAGACGCCGCCAGCGGTGGAACTCACTCCCGATGAAAAGATGAACCTCTACCTCAAACGGGCCAAGGAGGAGTCCCCTCCGAAGGCAGAGGATATGACGATCTACTAGCTATCGAACTTTTCGAATCCCGCAATGAGGACCTGCGTGAGAACCGTCCGCAACGGGGTCGCCGTTTCCGGACGGAGTTCCTTCGTCGACTCGTCCAGGTAGATGGCCCGGTTGATTTCGATCTGGATGTTGTTCGTCCGGAACTGGTCGACGTATTCGGTCACAAAGCCCCCCACATAGGGATCGTTCAGGGCCGCGCTGTGACCCTTTGCCTCGAGGGTGTCCCGGAAGAACTGGATGAACTCCGGAGCGCAGGTTTTGCCTCGTCGATCCGAGAGGCAGAAGTCCGCGCGGTGAAGTTTCTGGTTCGGGTTTTGCTTCAAGTGGTACTCCGTCGGGCGGGAGGGCATGCTATGGAGATCGACCATCGAGACCGGTCCTCCCTTGCGCTTTTCGAGCTCCTTCAGTGATGACTTCAGGAGTTCGTAGTAGGGCCGGTGATACGTCTCAATGAAGCGCTCCGTTTCGGCCGCCGTCGGATCCTTGATGACCAGGCGCTTGCCATGCGTATTCTCCTTCCAGAAGAGGACACAGTTGGCCTCGGCCCGATTCAGGTCCACGCAAATTCGATGCACGTGGGCGACGAGGACGGCGATCCCTGCGCGCTGAAGTGCCGGGATGTCAACGAGTTCATTGACCTTCGTGTCAACGTCTTCTTTGTAGGCCCGCTCGTCCCCGGAGAGATACTCTGCGAAGACCGATGGGATGTCTTCCCCGGAGTGTGGAATCGAGAGGAGGCCTCGGTAACTTGCGCCCAGGGGAGCGAAGTAGTCGAAGAGGGGGGATTTTGGGGGATGATCAGAGCTAAACATGTGAAAATTTTACCATAAAATCGCCGTCCGCGTCCATGCGTCTCTTTCAAAATCGTCCCTTGGGGATTATACATGTGGGACCATTTGAGGTCTTTATGAAATTTCCCGGACGCCGCAACACCAAGCACTATTTCCCTGTCGAAGAGAAGCAGCGGAGCTCCTTTGACGATGAGATTTATCGGCCCGGAAACGTTTACGTCGTGGGCATCGATCAGCTCCTCGTCGACATTGAGATCTCCGTCACTGACGACTTCCTCCGGGGCCATCAGTTTCGGAAAGGGGAGTCGTTCATCGTCGACGACGGCCTGGCCGATACGATCTACTGGCAGCACAAAAACCAGGGCACCATCGCCGGCGAGTTCCCTGGGGGGGCCGTGGGGAATACTCTTCATAACTATTCGATCCTCTCGGAGTGCCCGTCGGTGGCCCTCGGGACCATCAACAAGAACATCGAAGTCGGGGATTACGCCTACAAGTACATTTGCAACACGAGCTCGAAAGTCAATCTCTCCTACCTGCAGCCCTGCGCGCGGCCCATGGGCCGTGCCCTGTGCTTCGTGGCCCCGGACGGGGAGCGGACCTTCGCCATTTCGAAAGGGTGCATGAACGACCTCTCTTCAGAGTACCTCCCGACGGAGGTCATTGAGCGGGCCTCGGCCCTTCTCGTCTCCGCCTACACCTTCCGCGATGAGGAGTCGCCGATCTTTCGCTCATCCCTTCGGGCGGTGGAGATCGCTTCCGCGGCCAACGTCCCGGTGGTACTCTCGCTCGGAACGAGCGGGCTCGTCCAAGATAAAAAGGACTTCCTCCTCAGCTTCATCCGGAAGTACGTGTCGGTTCTGGCCATGAACGAATCCGAAGCTCTCACTCTCACCGGAATCAAGGACCCGCTCCTGGCCCTTGAGCGATCCCTCGATTTTGCGGATATGGTGCTTCTGACGGTCGGGGCCCGTGGGCTCTACATCGGTGCTCTCGCGGACCGTGACCAGGCCCGGCCCACCAAGGAGCCCCTCCACACGAAGTCCATCGTCGACTACAATAAGTTCGAGTATTCCCGGGCCCAGCGCCGCTCCCAGATCGGAGAGCAGATGAAGGTCTACACCCACATCAATCCCTTCCGCGGCGGGCCTCAGTTGATCAAGAACACCAACGGGGCCGGCGACGCGGCGCTGGCGGCGGTCCTCCATGATATCTCCGCCAATGTTTACCACCGGAACCGGGTCCCGAATTCTCCGAAACACGTGGCCGAGTTTCTCACGTACTCCTCCATTTCGCAGATCAGTAAGTACGCCAACCGAGTCTCCTTCGAAGTCCTTTCGCAGAATTCTCCGCGGCTCCTGCGAGGTCTGCCGGAGCGCGAGGATGGGCTCGAAGAAGCCTACTGGGCCAAGTAAGTTCCATGGGCCAGGACCTCACGAAAAAAGAGGCGCTGTTCAACGAGGTGAAGGGGTCTCTCTTCGAGTACCTGGTGGCCCGGGAACTCGCCGTCGCAGCGGGAGAGGAGCTCCCGTTTCAGGAAGGCTTGGATCGCAACTACCTCGCTGTGCTTTCCCAGCAAGACCGGATGGTCCGGCAGTTTTACCCGGAGATGCTCACCTTCCTCATGCTCGCGGCCCGCACCACCGCTCGGCGCTTGGCACTTTTTTTAGGGCAATCTCCGCGGGCCCCACGGGTGGTGGGGAAGTTCTCTAACTCTGCGCAGAGCGCAGAGCTTCATGAGGCGGACATCTTGGTCACCGTCGGTACCCGGGTCCTACCGGTGAGCCTTAAACTCAACAAGAAGAACGCATTTGTGAACACGAAAAGCGGCGGGGTCCGGAGCTTCTTTCAGCACTATTTTTCTTTCCTTCCGACCTCCGAGCAAGAAGCCTTTAACCGGTTCGTGGATCTGGAATTTACACGGATGGCGTTCGACCTCCACGCCTTGCATGAGCTCGATTATCCGGGGCACTTTGGGGCCTGGGTTGACCGCGGCTTCTCGGAGCTACCCGGAGAGCTTGACTCTGACTCCCGGAGCATCCTCAAGGCCTATTACGCTCGCATCGCCGCTGAGATCCACCGAATATTTTCGGACGCTCTCCGGGGTCACCGTGGGGCGTTCATCAACGCCCTTCCCGCGCTCCTCGGGTTCGGTTCATCGGAGATCCTTCAGGTGGTGTACTTCCATGACTTCCCAGGTGCGTCGGAGGGAGAGGTCCAGGTTCACGAGTTTGCGCAGCTGGCTTCGGAATTGCCCTGCACTCAGCTTCTAGACTTCGCTGCCACGGCGAGCGTCGAACTCCAGATCGGCGATTGGATGCTCCACGTCCGAGTCAAACCCATGAACAAGTTCACCACGACGGCCATCAAACTCAACTGCAGTGTCAAGGTTAGGCGATCCAGTGCTTCCGGATGATCTCTCCGTCGAGGGGTTCGACCTCGAAGCGGTACTCCTTCCGGTCAACTAAAGAGTGTGCACAATCGAGCCAGAGCGATGTGTTCGAACTGGCGAGGAGAACGGTCTTTGAGGTCGTGGCCAGGAGGATGTTTTTTTTGAAGCTCTGGATCAGGTGGGGCGAGAGGAGCTCTTCGTTCATGTCGATCAAAAGATTGCGCGACGGAGAGATGAGGCCCTTCAGGAGGCTCACTAAAAATCGCTCCCAGGCCTGGGCCTCTCGGCAGGGCACGAGGTGACCCTGGAGGAGGTTTACCAGAGCGCGGTGCTCGGAACTCAGGGTACTCTGGAAGTCACTCAAGGAACCCGCTCCGGTCTCGAGCTGAAGGTTCTCCCAAAGAGAGAGCTGTGGGTGCAGCGACGTTTCTCCCTCGACGAACGAGAAGCTGCTGGCCTGCCCGGGGGCGATGGTCTTTAGGAAATGCAGCAGATCCTTGAGCGCCGGTTGCGTTAAGCCTTGCTTCTTGTAAAGGTAGAGCCCGATCGATTTATCTCTTATCATTGTTCACTTCCTCGGCTGATTGGCGTGGAAGCTTAAGAGCTTCTCCCGTATAATTTCCCCATGGACATGAAGAAGAAGCTCGACGAAGCCTACGCACCTGACAAGACCGGTCGGAAAGAAAAAGTCCTGGTCGGGATCTCGGGCCTTGATTCTTTGGTCACCGCCTACCTCTTGAAGATTCAGAAGTATGACCTCGTCGCCGTGACCATCCTGCCTCAATGGGAGGAGTTCACGGGCGACGCAGGGAAAACCTTCTCCTGCCATCGGTCGATGGCGCAGATCGACGCCCTCCGGGATTTCTGCCAGAAGCTCTCGATCCCGTTCCATGCGCTCAAGATTACCTCCGAGTTTCGAGACCGCGTGATCGAACCCTGGGTAGCGGATAAGCTCATCGGGAAGAAGCCCTGGCCTTGCTGGAGCTGCCACGAGCTTCGCCTGCGGGCCCTGTTTGAGAAGATGACCGAACTCGGGGCGACCCAACTGGCCACGGGCCACTTCGCCAAACTCTTTCGCCACGAGGCCCACGGGACGGTCTACGTCCATTCGTCCAATGATGAGGAGTTCGACCAATCTGGTCATCTCTCGCGGCTCCCCCATGACGTCCTTTCGGCCCTCGTTCTCCCGCTGTCAGATCTCACGAAAAAAGAGGTCGTTAAACTCGCCGAAAATTTCGGCATCGACGTCCGGCCCCGGGCGCTGGAGATTCACCAGTGCCTCCCGTCTTCACCGGAACTCGGAGACCTCCTGGCGAAGGTGAGTCCCACGCGCTTCAAAAAGGGCGGGAGCCTCACCAGTTTGGACGGATCGGATTCGTTCGGAGACCACGACGGTGTCTTCCGGTTCGAGCTCGGTGATCCGTTGCCGGGCCGGGAAACCACAAACAAAAAACCGCTCTTCATCGGCCCGTACACCTACCTCGAGAAGCGCATCTCCGTGGTCGAGGAAGAGCATTTCTTTAAGAGTAAACTCCTGGTCACCAGAGCAAAGGTCTCGGAAGAGGTGAGTGTGCTCGAGCCCTTCACAGGGTTTGCGAAGTTCCTCGGGAACCGCTGGGTTGAGTGTGAGGTGCTGCCAAAAACCCTCGATGCCTTCTCCCTCGAACTGGCCGAACGAGTGAAAGTTTTTCCGGGAGAAATCGTCTGCGTTTACCGCCGGAAAGGGAAGAACTCCAAGCTCTTTTTCTCCGGAGAGGTTCAGTACGTCCCGGAGCCCCCAACGCCCTCAGAAGGAGAACCTCGTGCTACGAAAACTGACTACGCTGTTGATTATTAGTCTCTCCCTCGAGGCCTGGGCCCGGGCCCCGGGGACCCATGCGCAGCTGCGCTCCGAGCTCCAGAAAATCTCCAAAGGAGACCTCGTCGACTGGGTCAACGGTCTCGTGACGGAGTCAAGGCCCTCTCGGATGGTCGGGACACCGGGACACGCCAAGGCCCGAGACTTCCTGACCGCCCAACTCCGGAAGCTCGATCCGAAGAACACGGGAGCGGTGACGGTGTCGACGCTCCCCGTGCAAGTCGAGACGATTCAGAAGTTCTACCAGAAGGACTTCGACGCAAAACTTGAAGGGAAGGTTCCCCCCACCCATCCGGAGTACGTCAAGTGGAAGCGCTTCACAGAACACATGAAGGCCGCAGCGGAGTCGAAGAAATCCTATCCCGTGGAGAACATCTCATGGGAAAAAGCGGGCCTTGACACGACTAAGGTTCTGGTGGTCACGGCCCACTACGATACGATCTCCCACGATAAGAAAACGTTCTCGATCGACGAGCGCTCGCCCATGCCGGGCGCTAACTACAACGCCTCCGGAGTTGCCGTGGCGTTGGCGCTGGTGAAGGTTCTGGCGAGCATCGATTTAAACTACTCCGTGAAGATCGTCTTCCTCGACTGGCAGGGCATCGGCTTCCACGGCTCCGAACTCTTCGCCCAGGAGCTCAGGGCCTCGGGCAAGAAAGTGTTCGGTGTCGTTAACCTTGAGATGCTTGGCCAGGACACGAGCTTCTTTGACAAGACTAAGAAGACCGGCAATCTCCGGGTTTATCACCGGGATCTGCCCGAAGAAGCCCGCTGGGTCAGAGGCCTCGTGGATCACGGGTCGAAGATGACCTCGAAGGTGACGTTCGAGGCGAAGGCCTCGGGCTTTGAATTCTCAGATAACATCCGTTTCTGGGAGGCGGGATTCCTCTCTGCGACGTTTTCGCAGAACTGGGAGGACGACTTTAATCCTAAGTTTTACCAGTCTGCCCAGGACACCCCTGAGACCCTCAACCATGAGACTCTCTGGCACGCTTTCCAGTACGTCGGTGGAGCGGTCGGTGGAGTTCTCCTAGACCTCACGAAGTAAATTCTGAGCTTGGCTTGGAAAAGGGCCTCGGATCCGCTATAACCGGGCCATGGTTTCAAGTTTTCAACCCGAGCTTCTTGCGTCCTACGGCGTCCAGTTATCTGAAGATCAGTACCGCCGGAATTCGTCGCTCACTGTGGCCGTGGGGATGTCCGGAGGCGTGGATTCTTCCGTGGCCTGCCTTCTGCTGAAACTTCAGGGGTACCGAGTGATCGGTCTTTTCATGAAGAACTGGGATGAAACCAACCCCGACGGCACCTGCACCGCCGACCGAGACTTCCAAGACGTCGTCAGAGTTTGCGAGCGCCTCGAAGTGCCGTACTACTCCGTGAACTTCGTGCAGGAGTACTGGGATAACGTCTTCGCCGAGTTCCTTGAGGACTACCGCCAGGGGCACACACCCAATCCGGACATCCTCTGTAACCGGGAAATTAAGTTCAAGGTGTTCTACCAACGGGCCCGGCTCTTGGGAGCAGATTTTCTGGCCACCGGGCACTACTGTCAGGTCCAGCAGGGCCAGCTCCAAAAAGCGGTCGATGCCAACAAAGATCAGACCTACTTTCTCTACGCCGTCGACCGCGAAGTCTTTAAGAACGTTTTGTTTCCGATCGGCCATCTCCCAAAGCCCAAAGTTCGGGAGCTCGCCCAACGCTTTGATCTTGCGACGGCCTCGAAGAAGGACTCAACGGGGATCTGTTTTATCGGGGAACGCAATTTCAAGGACTTCCTCTCTCAGTATGTCCAAGGCCAGCGAGGCAATTTCATCGACCTCGAGGGCCGCATCCTGGGCCAGCACGACGGTAGTTGCTTCTACACCCTGGGCCAGAGGAAGGGCATGGGGATCGGTGGTCCTGGAGAGCCGTGGTTTGTTGTCGCCAAGAACCACTCCTCCAATGAGGTGATCCTTGCGCAAGGTCAGGATCACCCGGCCTTATATGCCGATGGGTTGGAGGCTGTCGAACTTAACTGGCTGCGGGGGGCACCCACAGGCAGCTTCCGCTGCAAGGCCAAGGTTCGCTACCGGCAGCCTGAACAGCCGTGCCTCGTGAGGGTCGAAGGGGATCGGGTATCGGTGGTGTTTGATTCGCCCCAAAGGGCCATGACGCCTCGGCAATCAGTGGTGTTCTATGATGGCGAAGACTGTCTCGGTGGGGGGATCATCGCTTCGGTGACGCCGGATTATTTTAGTTTGTCCAGGGACCTACCAAAGGTCCTTCCGGTTTAGATCAGGGCCTTTGGGATCGCTCTCTGGTCGCTTCCGTGGCTCGAAGCCTTGGCAATCACCGAGTCCGGCCATCGCGACGATCTTGGCAGGCTGATCCTTCGACTGGATCCCGAAGCGGCGGCAGCCGTTGGGAGTTTTTTGATCCCAGGTGACGTAGAAGTGCCGACATTTTGTACAGTTCGGGTGACTCATAGAGGGATTCTAATAAATTTATTGAATCTCCTCCACCCCGGTAAAGTTCGCCGCTCGTTCTCTTTGACGGCCTTTGAAAGCTTTACAGGTGCTGGCCGAATTCCACCTCCAGTGGCCCAAAGTGCAGTTTAATAACCATGAAAGCGGACCTCTACCTCTAGTGTCAGAGGAGGGTTCCCTTAGGTCGTAGGAAAGGAATGTATGAATCTCAGTAACAGCGAAAACCTGATCTCAGACTCCGCCAAGGTTCTTTCCCTCTACGGTCAAGCCGAGGAGGCCAACATCGAAGATCCTCTCGAAGCACTGCTTTTGGAAGCCGGTGTCTCGGGAGAAGATGAAGTGGAACTCTCGGCATCCTTTGTTCGTCCCCTTCGAATTCAAGGACACCATTCCCCCGAGGCTGGTCTCTATGTGATTGAGGAGCAACTCGCCCAACTTCGCTCTCGGCTTCATCGGATAAAATTTTATCTGAACGAAATAAATGATCTTCTCCCAGGATAAATTGTTCTAGACAATCCCACGCCGTTTTATTAACTTAAGAACTCGCTTCTTCCATAATTCCGTGCCCAGGTGGTGGAATGGCAGACACACTACCTTGAGGTGGTAGCGCTGCGAGGCATGCTGGTTCAAGTCCAGTCCTGGGCACCA
>JAIYDL010000008.1 GCA_027487515.1 Pseudomonadota bacterium | reverse complement strand
TCCAAAATGAAATGGTAAGGTATTCTTACCATAGCACTATGATGGTATCAGTCAAACGATTAAATGATCAAGGAGGAAAATTATTTCTTCTTGAGCTCTTCTCCGAGGCGCGCAATATCGGACATACTCGCTTGAACAGCTTCTGTATTCTGATCTTGAATGGCCTGATAGACCTCTTCGCGATGAATCTTAGTCTCTTTAGGGGCTTTAATCCCAAGGCGTACTTGCTTGCCCTTTATCTGCACGACAACAATTTTGATGTTGTCGTCGATAGCAATGCTCTCTCCTAGCTTCCTTGTCAGAACCAGCATGGTTGATCCTTGTCTTTCGTGTCAAGAATTTGACTAACTTTATAAAGTTTGTTGCGGTGAGATTTATTACAGTTTGGGGGTGAAATGCAAGATAATTTCGAAAAAAAGTTAAGATCTTGTAAGAATTTCCTTATCTCAAGAAGTCCATCAAGTTGGTATTCATGAGATTTGAACTAGCTTTGTAGCTAGCCTTAAGAACGTTCTGCTCTTTTTGCAGGTCGGTGAAAAGCTCCGCGACGTCCGCATCTTCAATCTTACTTTTGTGCGCCTCATTCAAGAGACGAGTTTTTTCGATATTAGTTTCCGCATTTGAGATGGTGTTAGTCAAAGCGCCGATTTGTGTTCGCAGCGCAACGACGCGGTCAACAGAGGTATCGATGCGCTCAAGGAGTCCTTGAATGACTTGAGGATTGTCGGTCAACATGGCATTCTCCAAAGCACGCAGCTCGTCAAAGATACTGACCGGCACATCCTCGGGACCAGTCGAGGCCGGTTGCCGCATGACTGAGATTTCCGGAGGTGCGTCAAGCTGGATCTGCTTTAGGTCAAGGTCTGACTTCTCGAGGGGCTTTTTGGCAGTGCCATAGAAAAGTTCTTTGCCGTTGATGTTGATCGGGACATAGACATCTTTTTGGATTTCGATATTGATCTTGTTCGTGTCACCCGAATAGGTGCCCTGGATGTCGAAGGGCCGACTCAACACCTTTTGACCTGCGAAGATGTACCGATTTCCCATCCGCTTATTGGAAAGGCTCAAGACCTGTTGGCGGATCTGATTTATTTCCTTCGCCACCCCTTGGCGGATCTCCGGAGCGTAGAATGATGACGCTTGTCCGATCGCGAGCTCTTTTGCCTTGTTGAGCAGATCGGTCATTTCCTCTAAAACGTTCTCCGTGTAGGAAAGCTGTGTCTGAGCGAAATTCAGATTCCGAAGGTATTGGTCGCCGTCGATGTTTTGGGATCGGATCGCAAGCAACGAAACGTTCCCGATGGGATCGTCCGAGGGCCTCGAGACCCGCTTCAGAGTGGATCCTTTCAGTTGGAGGTCCTCAAGCTTGCCTTTCGTCTTCCCGACGGCGTAGTTGATGGCACTAACTGAGCTGTTTTCCGAAACTCGACTCATGGTTTACCTATGGCAGTAAGTTAAGTACTGCTTTAAACATTTCATCGGACGCGCGGATCACCTTCGCCGATGCTTCGTACGCGTTCTGATAGCGGACCATATTTGCTGCCTCTTCATCAAGGGACACGCCAGCGAGGCGCTCTTTAAACGACTTCGCTTGCGCCAGAATCCCATGGGATTGCTCCTGATCAATTTTCGATTTCCCGGTCTGAAGGCCGATGTCGCCGACCGACTTTAAGTACTGCTCCTCGAAGGTTGTGGTGCCCCCGCCAAGGACCTTCTCGTGCTGGAGCTTCGAGATCGCAAGTGCGGCCCGGTTGTCTCCCGGTCTGTTCGCTTCGATCGCCGCGGCGATGTTATTCGCGTCTTTCTCGATGTCATCGGAGAGGGAGATGTATTCGGCCGCCCGCTTCAGGTCGAGCGGTTCCTTGAAGAAGTTAATCCCGGTGACCTTCTGCTTGGCCGCGTTCGGGATGGGGTTTCCTTGGGCGTCCACAGGCACCGGATGATTCGCGAAGCCTCGGCGATGGATGGCGTTTGTCGCAAGGACGAGCCCGTGGGCGAGCTCATCGACCTGTTTCTCGAGTTTAACAATCTCCTCGTTCCGGGTCTTGAGCATGGCCCCTAAGGAGCCGCCCTTCACGCGGTCGGAGATCGGAATCCCGGGTCGACTTGCGAAGAAGATCTGAACATCCCCCTTGTCGACGGAGTTCGCTCCGTCTTTCACGGTCGAGCCGTGGGTGAGTTCCTGAACGAGGCCTCCGGCGACGAGAGAGCCAACGCCCTCAATGTTCACGACGAACTGACCCTGATTGTCGGAGTAGCTTGTGACGGGAAAGTACTCCGTCAGAGTCCGGATCGCCCGATCACGCTGATCCCGCAGGTCGTTGGCCATGCCACCGGTGACTTCTTGAATGTTGATCTCGGTGTTGAGCTTGCCGATGGTCTTCGCAAGATTGTTGACCTCTGCCACGGCGAGGGTGAGCTTGTTGTTAATGTTTGAGCGGACGTCGTCTAAGTTCGCCTGGATCCGGTGGAAGTCCCCGGTAACGATCCGTGCGTTTTCTCTGACGGCGTTCCGGACCGTTTCGTTCTCGGGTTGATTTGAGAGCTCCCGGAATGAGTTAAAGAAGCGGTTCATGATCTTATTCATGCCATCGCTGTTGATCTCGTTGAAGATTTCTTCCACGTGACCAAGCTGGAGTGACCGCTCTTCGTCGTACTTGTGATTGGTGATCGAGGAGTTGAGTTTCTTCTCCACCAGCTCATCGTGGGAGCGGCGGATGCTCTGGATATCGGACCCGGTGCCGACCACGTAGTCGCCCTCGGGGAGAGAGATGCTTGTTTCACTCCGAACTTCCTGGCGAGAAAACCCGTCCGTGTTTGCGTTGGCAATGTTATGCGACGTCGTCGACATCGACTGCTTTGCCGTAAACAACCCCGATTTTCCGATCTGTAGAAGATCCGAGCCCAAGCGTGTTTCTCCGTTCTACTTGTGTAGCGCGCGGGTCTGCCCGTCAGCTCCGTAGGTAGTGTATTGCTTTTTACCAGTGAAGCCGTTCTTGATGTCTCTAAGAGAGAGCATGGCCTTGTTGAGGAACTGCTGGTTCTTTTTATTCTGGTCTTGGATCTTGTGGATGATGTCCAGCAAGAGCGTGTTGAGATTGCGGAGCGCAGGAACACCGGACTCACGGTCTTCGGCGGCGAAAACAGTTAAGAGGTCGCCGGCGCGCTCGATCTGTAGGGTGAAGAGGCGGGACCCGTTCAGAGCGTCTATGAGGTCCGCCCGCTCCTTCTCGAGCTCACCGATCTTCCGGATGAGCTCTTCCTTGATCGGAAGCATGCTCTCGAGCTTCTCAACGTCACTCTCGAGTAAGGTGAGATACTCATCGCAGGTGAGGTCGTAGAGTTCTCGGTGCAGCTGACAGAAGCCTTCCCAAACGGTGAGCGTGCTCTGGTAGTAGAGTTTTAGTTCATCTCGACGGTCGTCCATACAGAGCTCCTTAGAATTCGGAAGTGAGGATCTTGTCCGCAAGTGCGTCGTAGTCGACCTCGTAGGTTCCGGCCGCGATCTGCGCCTTCAGGCGGGCAATCTTCTCTGAGTTGTCGGGCTCCGGTGCGCCCATCGCAGCTTTCTTGATCTTCGAGAAGTCTTTGACTCCGTCAGGGATGTTGACTTTGGCGTCTGCGGAAGTCTTGGCCGTGAGTTCGGTGGTGCGTTCAGCGGTGTTGCGTGAAACACCGTCAACCTTCCCGCCCCCGGTCGCCGGTTCAGACTTGACGTCTCGGGACCGTGGAAAAAATGCAGAACGGGTGTCGATGCTACTCATTTGTTGTCTCCTTCGTCAGTCCTTGACGAACTTGAGGGGGTGAGTTCTTGAGGTACTGCTTCATATGCTGGGGGACGATTTGGTCCAGGATGACTTTTTTAACCCCGAGACCACTATCAGATTTTGCCATAAGCTGCGCCCGTTCGAAATCGAGAAGCGAATTGTAGTATTCCATGGCGGACGAATCGGGCGTTTCCTTGGGGATTGTTTTCCGCATCTCCGCGAGCATGTGAGTCGTGAAGTTCGCTTCCATGCCCTCGGCAATGTCTTCGTATGGTTTTATGGGGTTGGTGCGACGAGCAGTGGATAGAGCTTGCGCCGGAGGGGTCAGTGTCAATCGTACCGTCCTGGTTTCCTGGCTTCGTCATCCTGAAGAAGCCTTCTCTAAATCATATCACTTTTGGGGAGGGGGGTGGTAGTGAAAAAACCCCCCGGGTAAAATGTTCCGACGGACTCTAGATGAGTTCGATTTCAGCGAGGAGTGAGCCGTTCTGCTTGAGGGCCTGGAAGATGGAAATGAGGTCCTCGGGCTTTGTCCCAAGGGCGTTCAGCGCCTTGACCAGATCGTTGATGGTGGTGGTCTGGTCAAGGAGGTGGACGTGCTTTGTACCCGACCCCTCCGCTCCCTTAATTTCCACCACCAGATCTCCGTGGCTCACAGCTGCGCGTTTCAAGACGATATCTCCGCCGGCGACGAGGGTCCCGGTCCGCTCGTTGATCACGATCTTGGCAAGCGAATCTGCGACCACCTTATAGTTCTCCAGATTCGCAATGAGCTCAACGACCTTCCGCTCGTAGAAGGTAGGAATGATGACGTCAATCGTGGTCGCATCCGACGCCGTGGCGTACTTGCCTCCGAGCTCCTGATTAATCGTTCTCTCGACCCTTGCCGCGGTCGTGAAGTCCGGGTTATTCAGCGCCATCCGGATAGCGCGCTTGTCGTTAAAGGCAAGCTCCAGTTCCTTCTCAATGGTTGCCCCGTCCGGAATCCGAGCTGTCGTGGAGAGTTTCTTCCCCATCTCTAGTCCGCCGATCGAAAGTGGGCCGCTCGCGACAGCGTAGATGTACCCGTCACCGCCCTTGAGCGGGGTGACGAGGAGTGTTCCGCCGGCCAGAGAAGAAGCGTCACCGATGGAAGAGATGGTCACATCGAGCTTCTGGCCCGTCCGACCAAATGCAGGAAGTTTTGCCGTCACGATCACCGCCGCAACGTTCTTACTCGTCACTTCTTTCTGGGGGTTTAGTCCGAGCGTCTGAAACATCTTTTTCAGTGAAGTGTTCGTGATCTCCCCGCCTCCGTCACCAGTCCCGGCGAGCCCGATCACCAGGCCGTAGCCGATCAGCGGGTTCTCGCGGACGCCCTTGATGGTCACGAGATCTTTGAGCCGACTGGCATTCCCGAACACCGGTCCGGCCATCGCGAGAATGAGGAGTGGTAGAAGTTTGTGCATGTTAGTTTTCCCTTCCAAGAACAAAAACTTTAGACTCGAGGAGTTTGTCCGAGTTCACATAGTCATTTTCCATGATGTCCTTTCTTGAGACAAGCGCTTGGATTTCGACGGCTCTTTTTTCCTTCTTAAAGATCAGTTCCTTGCGCCCACGAAGCAAGATGTAGTCTTTGCTGACCTCTTCCATGACGGTCCCGGAGATCTTGTCGTAGATCTTCATGTCCATCTCACCGTCATTCCCGGCCGGTACTGCCGCCGGAGTTGCCGGTGCCGCTGCGTCCGCCTTAAGTTCCTTCCCAACTTTCTTGGGTTGGTCAGGGAAGACGCGCTTGAGCTCGGCAGAGATCTGGTTTCTCAAGTTCTCGAGCACGTTGATGATGACCATGTCACCGGTCCGTTTGTCTGTTTGGTACGTGAAAAGTGAAGCGCTTGCCCCCTGGCCCGCCCACAGGGATCCCCCGTTGTCTTTGTCAACGAAGTCATCGGCCTGGTAGCGCTGCTGTCGGTACTCTCGCTTCACCGGAGGTCGTACCTGTCCGGAAGGGTCGCTTCCCAGTGAGTAGGTGACGGGATTCTTTATCGGTCTCTTGTCATCTTCAGGCCGGAACCGATCGGCCTCTCGGTAGGCCGCGAACCGGTCCCGTTGCGGGGCCGGAGCAGCCGGCCTTCCGCCGCGCTCTTCTCGGTCGAGCTGACGGTGAATGTTCTCAACGAAGCCTGCGCACGAGACAAGAAAAAACAGCAAGAATAGGAGGATTGTGTTCATAGTTCCACTAGCACTTTGTTAATGTCGACGACTTTTCCCTGGTACTTCTTATTTTTCTGAGGATGGTAGACTTCCACGAGTTCCCCGAACGATCCGTTGCTCCGGCTAATCCCGGTCGTCTTCAATCGGATCAGCGAGTTTTCGATGACGACTTCAGTCGTGACTCCTGCCTTCACGAGGTCCAGAGGAGTGAGATCGGAGAGCCGAACGAGCTCCCCCGATCGAAGGGACTTGTTGAGTTTGAAGAATCCCAAGTGGGTTAGGTCAGAGAGGAGGTCCGTGTGAGGGACCGCATCCACCTGCGCTTCCGTCAGATCCGCCGGAGTCAGCACTCCAAACGCCTGGCGAAACTCGGTCAGACGGTAGGCCTTCACGAGGCGGCGGAAATCGGCACTCACGAGATGCCCCTTCCAAGATCCGTCGGGGGCATTGACGAAGAGCTTGAGCGTATCTCGGAGGCCGAAGGAGCAGGACTCGCACCGGACTTCGAGCCGTTCCCCCGCCGCTAGCACGAGGTAATCGGGATGGTTGATGGCGCTCGAGGAGTGGAGCTGAACTCCGCTCGGGAGTTTGAGCTGCTCCCGAATCAGGTGCTTGAGGTTTTCCACTGAGAAGAGAGGAGTCTTGAGCTCCGCCTTGATGCTCCGGCTCCGGAGGAGTTCATCGAAATGAAATTTCGTCACTTTCCCGGTCACGGACAGAAGTGTTGCTGAGATCTCCCGGATGATTTCCGCGGAGCATCCCGAGTGTGCCAAGGCGCCGCTCAGATCCGGAGCATCTCCGATGACCACGAGTCGCTCTGGGACCTCAACTTCGCAGGCGAACGAGCTCGTACTAGCGGTGATCAGGAGAAGACAAATGAGTTTTAAAATCATCGGATGTTATTCACTGTCTGGAGCATCTGGTCTGCAACTCCCATGACCTTTGAGTTCATTTCATACGCGCGCTGAGCTTTAATGAGATCCGTCATTTCGTTCATGACGTTCACATTCGATGCCTCGATCGCTCCCTGCATGAGGACCCCGGATCCGTTCTCCCCTGGCACATTCTGGATCGCCTGTCCGGAGCCTGCGGTCGCTGCGAGGAGATTCCCCCCCTCCGAGCGAAGTCCCGTTGGGTTGACGAATGTGAAAATGGGGATCTGGCCGAGGTTGATGGGTTCTACCGCCTCGCGGGTGAACGCCTCCACTGTGCCATTCTCCGCGATGTTAATCCGCATGATGTTGGGCGGAACAACGACCCCTGGGAAGACCTTGTGGCCCGCGCGGGTGACGAGGTTTCCCTGTGCATCGACGTTGAATGATCCGTCACGGGTGTACTTGAGTTCTCCGTTAGGAGCGACGATCCCCATGAAGCCCTCGCCGTTGATCATGAGATCGTAGGGGTTGTTTGTCATCTGCGGTGAGCCCTGGGAGTGAATCTTCCGGGTCGCCGACACTCGGGCCCCCGAGCCCACCTGAAGGCCGACGTTGTATTCCGTGGAGCCCGAAGACTTGGCCCCCGCCTCTTGCACTGTTTCGTAGAGGAGGTCGTCGAACTCCGTGCGGCCCTTTTTAAACCCCGTGGTGTTCACATTCGCGATGTTGTTGGAGATCGTGTTCACGTTCGATTCCTGGGCGGCCATTCCGGTGGCAGATGTGTGAAGGGCTCGGATCATTTAGATCTCCTCATTAAAATTTACCAACTTCATTCGCGGCTTTCCCCGAGATCTGATCGTAGGCGTTGATCGCTTTCTGGATGGATTCGAAGTGCCGATGGGCCTTGATGAGCTCCGACATTTCCTCGATCGCATTCACGTTTGAGCCTTCGAGAAATCCTTGGTTGACCGTCGTCTTAAGATTCGTCCGGACGAGGTTTCCTTCGTCGGGTGTGATGAAAAGAGAATTCCCCTCTTTCCGGAGGGCATGCTTGTCCTTCACTTCGACCACGGAGACTTTTCCGATGCTTCCCTCGCGGGTGAGGATTTCTCCGTCGTCAGTAAAAGAGAGCTTGGCGTTGGCCGGGACTCTGAGGACCCGATCCTCCGGCGCTGGAACTGTTGACACGGACGCGGGGTCCCGGAGCGCTTCCTCAGGAACCGTGACCGCCGACAGGAGCCGGTAACCCTGGTCAGTCACGAGCTCTCCCTCTCGGTTCAGAGAAAAGTTTCCTTTCCGGGTGAACCGGACTCCCGTTGGCGTGAGGACTTCAAAGAATCCGTCGCCCTTCAGTGCGAGGTCGAGCGGATTACTCGTCGGAATCAGAGTCCCCTGCTCGAAGATGGTGAATCCGCCATCGACCGCAACCATCGCGTTCTCCGCACCCTGCGTATGGTAGAAGTCCGCGGGGGAAAACTCGTTTCTCGGGATGTCGATGTCGTCAAGGCCGCGAGTCAGGGCGGTGAGGTGTTCTTTGAAAACGAGTTGGTCTTTCTTGAAGCCGACAGTGTTGGCGTTTGCAACGTTGTTGGCGATGGTCTCGACCTTCCGCTGCTGAGCCACCTGACCTGATAACGGCACCCAAATGTTTTTCACGCGATCATCCTGATGTGTGTGGGGGTGTGCCCCCATAGGCAAGTTTAGCAACCCGGGTGCCAGAAAACGAGCAGCGGCAAAATCATCCGGTCAACTTAAGTTCCGGAAACCTTGTCGAAGGCCCGGCGATTGTGAGAACCTGTCCCCCAGTCTAGTGTCAAAACGACAACAGGAGCTGTCCATGGGACCCGCAGAACGCACCACTGATTTTGAATCGGCGCTCAAAGAGCTCGAGGCGATCGTCCGAGAACTTGAGTCGGGTGATGTCGACCTCGATCAAGGGTTGATGAAATTCGAGCAAGGCATCGACCTCTACAAGCAGTGCCGATCGACTCTGGAGTCTGCTGAGAAAAAGATCCGAATCTTGAGCGATAGTCTCAAAGAACTTGATTACAAAGAGTAGTTCTTTCAATCTCTCCGAATTCCCATAAAATGGAATGGTACTTCATCCAAGGATCGGTTCTTGAAACGTCTCATAAAAACGCTTGCTGTGCTGGCAGTTCTGTTCCTTTTCGGAGCGGCCGGCGTCGTGGGCCTCTTTTTTTACATCTCCTCTGATCTGCCTCAGATAAATTCGCTCAAGGACTATAACCCGCCGATGAATTCGAGGATCCTCTCCCGGGACGGGGAGGTGCTTCTCGACATCGGGCAAGAGACTCGCGAGGTCGTTCCGTTTGCGAAGATGCCCAAGCGTGTGGTCGGTGCTTTCCTGGCCGCCGAGGATGACAATTTTTATAACCATCAGGGGATCGACTACTACGGCATCATGCGTGCGTTCCTTGTGAACATGAAGGAAGGCCGCCTCGTCCAGGGTGGATCGACGATCACGCAGCAGGTTGCGAAATCATTTCTTCTCACGAAAGAGCGCACTCTCTCGCGGAAAGTGAAAGATCTCCTCCTGGCACGAAAGATAGAGCAGAAGTTCTCAAAGGACGAGATCCTATTTTTGTACCTCAATCAAGTTTACCTTGGCGGTGGCTACTACGGAGTGAAGGCGGCGTTCAACGGGTACTTTGATAAGGAGCTCACCGAGGCGACTCCGGCGGAAGCTGCACTCGTCGCTGGGCTCCTCGTTGCGCCGGGGCGCTACTCACCCTACGTCAATCCTCAGTTTGCGAAGATGCGCCAGAACTACGTCCTGAAGCGGATGTTCGAGACCGGCAAGATCACCGACGCCGAGTACCAGGCGGGCCTTAAGGAAGACATCCGGATGCGGATCCGGAAGCCGGACGAGGTAAAAGGTGGGCATTTCACCGACTGGATTCGGCAGGAGGTGATGAAAGCCGTAGGAACGGAGGAGTTTCTTACGAACGGCTTCAAAGTCGTGACAACTCTCGATTGGTCGCTCCAGTCCAAGGCCGAGAAATCACTCAAGGATCGAGTGAAGGACCTGGACAAGCGGCAAGGCTTTAAGGGTGCAGCTAGGAACCTCGCCTCCGACGAAGAAATCAAGGCGTACATCGTAGACCAACGGAAGAAGATCCTTAAGGAGCAGTCCAGCTTTTTCACCCTGACCACGGCGGGGCGGAACATCTTTGAGTTCCACGAGGATGACGATGCTCTCGAGAAGAATCTTTCATTCTACCTGGAAGAACGGGAGAAACTGAACGAGAGATTTAAGCCACTCGTAGACATCGGGAACATGGTGAACGACCCGTTCCTAAAGTTTCTTCAAGAAGGGAAGTCCTACTCCGGTGTCGTCCTCAGCGTTGATGATTTGAAACGGACCGTCTTGGTTGAAGTCGCCGGGACACGAGTGATCATCCCAGAGAGTGGCTTCGACTGGGCCCATGAGCGGAAGTTCAGTGAGGATCCGATCTACTACAATCCCGTCCGCACCCCGTCGAAGATTCTAAAACGCGGCGACGTGATCCTCGTTCAAATCACCGGTAAAGCGGTCACCTCCGACCAGTTGATTCATCTGGACTTTTTTAAGAAGTACAAGGACTCGGGCCTGAAGGCGATCCTCTCGAAGCAGAAGTTTTTTAAAGGCTCCCTGGACCAGGAGCCAGAAGTCGAGGGGGCCTTGATGGCCCTCAACGCGCACACGGGTGAGATCGTCACGATGGTCGGAGGAGTGGATTTCCAAAAGTCTCAGTTCAATCGAGCGATCCAATCTCTTCGGCAGCCGGGCTCAGCCTTTAAGCCGTTCATCTACGCCGCTAGCCTCGAGAATGGCTACACCCCTTCCAGCATCTTAATGGATTCCCCCCAGGCCCTGGGAGGCGTTGACGAATCCCTGAGTTGGAAGCCTCGCAACTACGATGGCGAGTTTAAGGGCCCAATGACCTTACGGAATGCGCTCGAGATCTCTCGAAACATCCCAACGGTGCGACTCGTCCAGGACCTCGGAGTTTCGAAGATTCACGATTTCGTCCAGCGCTGGCACATCAACGCTCAGATCCCTAAAGATATGTCACTCTCTCTCGGATCTTTCGGCATCAGTCTCGCGGAGCTCACCAAGGGCTACGCCGTCTTTCCCAACGGCGGGAAGGCTGTGCGCCTCCACCATATCACTTCTATTAAAGACCGCACCGGCAAAGTCTATCCCATTCCGGCGGCCGACCCTTCCTGGCCTGCCGAGAGGCCTGAACCAACCAAGGCTCCTGAAGAAGTTGCTGCCGATGGAAATCCGTTCCTCCTAGGCCTAAATGGCGAACAGGTTTATGATCCGCGCCTGGCCTACCTCATGACGAATATCCTCCGCGGAGTAACCCTCTATGGAACCGCTGCCGCTGCGGGGAAACTGTCGGCAAACATCGGCGGAAAGACCGGCACAACGAATAACTACGTCGACGCGCTTTTCGTCGGCTTTTCCTCAAACTATGTCGTCGGAACCTGGGTAGGCTTCGATGACAACCGCCCCTTGGGTTACGGAGAAACGGGGGGGAAGACTGCGCTACCGATGTGGATGGACTACATGGCAGCAGTCATCGGTCGCTACGGTGCTCCGGAGTTTCCTGTCCCAGAGGGTATTGTGAATATGCTGGTCAACAAAGAGACCGGCAAACCGCTTCCGCCTGATTCCGCTTCCGGATTCCTCGAATCATTTGTTCAGGGCTTTGATCCCAACAGCGATTCGTCCGGGGTGTTTGATCAGAATGCTCAGTCAAAGGACGGCAAACCGACCAGTCTCGACGACGCGAGTTACTGGGAGAATCAGTAAGTTTTTCTTATCCAATCGCCGATAGGACTTCTACGGAGGTCCTATGAATTCCCTCTCACGGCAACAGAGATCTTTCTACCTTCTCCTCGGTGCCGTCTTTTGCACGCATCTCATCGCCCTCATGGTTCAGGTCCGTGACCGGCTTGCTGTCTCAGATTGGGTACCGGCCCAGGCGATTAAAGTGAAACTCGTGCAAGAAGCGATTAAAGACATGGCGATGGTGCAGAAACGCCAGATCGTCCGTTCTGAGGACTCTGAGAGTCAAGAAAAGAAACCCGATGCCTTCCTAAGTGATAAAGACCGAAGCTTCGAGCGTCAGACGATGGCACGTGCCATAGATAGTTTTAAACAAGCCGCGAAGGGTAATGCTTCGGCATCGCAAATCGCTCAGAAGCCTCAGGCGTTGCAAAAAAAAGGGCAAAAGTCAAAGGACTTAAAGCTCTCGGACATTGGGCTCACTGCCGGTGATCCACTCCCGACGCCGGCTTCTCGCGCGCCTGCGAGCCAGGCGGTTAAAGGTCTCGACAACGGGAGTCCGAAGTTCGATGGACTTTCGGCGACCAACGATTACGTCGAGGACATGAAGCTTGGAGACTTTACCCACCTGAATACGGTTGAGTACAAATACTACGGCTTCTTCCACCGAATCAGACAAAAACTCGAACAGTTCTGGGGCAATAGTATTCAGCAAAAGTCCCAAGCGATCTTCCGGTCTGGTCGCCAGATTGCATCCCAAGATTACGTGACTTCGTTGCAGGTCACGCTGAATCAAAAGGGTGAAATCGTAGGGGTCAAAATCCTCGGTGCTTCTGGGGTAAAAGAATTGGATGACGCTGCTGTAGAATCCTTCAATCAGGCCGGACCATTTCCCAATCCCCCGAAGGATCTTCTTGTGAACGGCCGGGCCACTATTGAATGGGGGTTCGTCGTAAAATCCTAAGGAGCTTAGTGCGTTGAGCGGAGCAGGTTCTTGAGGCGATCAATCCCTTCCATCACAACATAGTCAGACCAAATAGCATCGAGTTCTCGGATCGCTTCAACGACCTGAAGCGCGGCCTGATCGCGAGAAATCTTCTGGGTCTCTGCGTACTGAGAGATGCACTTGTTCAGGACTTCAATGACAGGAGAGTTGCACACTTGATTCAATCGTTCTTCGAACGACTGGTTAACTTTCTTTTCCTTGCTTTTAATAATGGCCGTATTAAGAAGCTGAATGGATTCCATTAGAAAATTCCTTGCGAACTGAATGTGCTTTTAGAGTCAGCAGTATCTATAAAGCCTAAGGTTTCGTAAAGATTGTTTTAAGAATCGGGGGCAAAATTTTAGGTTTGAAAAATTGAGGATGTGATAATTTCGAGGAGAGATAAATAAAAAATTTGTGTCCGAAACACATTGGGTATTTCGGACACCTCTTAACTAATGGGATGTGTTGCAGAACTCCTGATACTGCTCTGCTGTCAGGAGATTGTTGAGTTCAGCGACGTCTTTGACCTTGACTTTGATGAGCCAGGCCCCGTACGCGTCTGCGTTGATTTTCTCCGGTGACCCCTCAAGGTCAGAATTTTTGGCAAGGACTTCTCCGCTAATTGGTGCGTAGAGATCACTCACGGACTTGATGGATTCGACGACGCCGAAAGTGGCCCCGGCCTTCAGGTTTGTCCCAACTTCTGGGACCTCGAGGAAGACGATGTCACCGAGTGCCGATTGAGCGAAGTCTGTGATACCGACAGTTACGGTCTGACCCTCCACGAGTGCCCACTCGTGCTCTTTTGTGTATCTTAGGTTGCCTGGAATGTTCGTCGTCATTATTTATGTCCTCCGGTTACAAACGGTTTTTTGGTGAGCTGTGCTGGGTAGGCTTTCTGCCTGATGTCGACTAAAAATACTTCATCTGATGGGGCTTTATCAATTTCAATGCGGGCGAGGGCGACGCCTTTGTTGAGCACCACTGACATCGTTCCGCTTGTGACGGTGCCGATGACTTTGTGGCTCGAGTTCAAAACCGAGTATCCTTCCCGCGGAATTCCTTTTTCGAGGATGAGCTTGATCAATTTATAACGAGCAGGTTTCGGAAGGAGAGCGTCCTTCCCGATAAATTTTGTTTTGGCAGCCTTCACTGTCCAGGCCAGTCCTGCGTCGTAGGGGTTAACTTCGTCCGTAAGCTCGTGCCCGTAGAGGGGGTAGCAAACTTCAAGGCGAAGCACATCCCGAGCGGCAAGGCCACAAGGAGTGACCTTCAGTGCCATGAGCTTTTGCCAGAGGTTTTTAACGGACTCGTGGCCGCCGAAGATTTCGAACCCATCTTCGCCCGTGTATCCGGTCCGCGCAACAATCACCGGTTGGCCCTCGAACGAACTTTCGTAGACAGAGTAGTACTCGATGTCCGGAAGCTCCGACAGCAGCGGCCTCAGGGTTTCGAATGCTCGAGGCCCCTGGAGGGCAAGCAGCGAATACCGGTCAGAGGCGTTCGTGAGTGCACACTTAAAGCCCACGTGCTTCGATTTAATCCAGGAGAAGTCTTTTTCGATGTTAGACGCGTTCACACAGATGAGGACTCGACCCGGGCGAAGTTTGTAGACGATGAGGTCATCGATCACGGTTCCGTTTTCGCGGCAGAGAGGAGAGTAGATCGCCTTGCCTGAAGGAGATCCAAGAATATCATTCGTGACGAGTTGATCCACGAAGCTCTCCGCGTCTTCCCCCTCTACGAAAAATTCTCCCATATGGCTCACGTCGAAGACGCCGACGGCTTGGCGAACGGCGAGCACTTCGTCTTTAACCGAGGTGTACTGGACGGGCATGTCCCAGCCCGCAAACGGAACGATCTTCGCTCCGAGTTTGACGTGCTCGTCGAAGAGGCTTGTCTTGAGTGTGGTCATTGAATTCCTTTCGCGGTCCGTTCCACCGCAGAGATCAGATTGTCGATCAGAGTCACTACTGTCATCGGGCCGACCCCACCGGGAACCGGGGTGATGGCTTCCACGACGTCTTTCACGTCCTCAAAGTCGACGTCTCCAGTCAGTTTTCCGTTGAGCGAATTCATTCCAACATCGATCACGATGGTGCGTCTGTCACGATCGAAGTAGGAGCGGTCCATGAACCGGGCCCGGCCCACGGCCGCGATGACGATCTTGGCCTGCCGAGTGACCTCCCGGATGTCTTTCGTCTGCGAATGCGCAAGCGTGACGGTGGCATCGAAGTTTGTGAGGAGCATGGAGAGCGGTTTTCCGACGATCAAACTTCTCCCGATCACGGCTACGGTGGTGCCCTGGAGTTGGTAGCCGTAGAAGTTTAGCAGGTGGATGACACCCTTGGGAGTGCAGGGGAGAAGGAGTGAGAGGTCCCGGGTCCCCGCATAAATGTTCTGCGTATTCGCCCCATGGAATCCGTCGATGTCTTTGGCGGGGGTCACGAGGTTCGGTAGATCAAGGTCTCTCAGTTGTTCTGAGACGGGTAGCTGGACGATGATTCCGTGGATGCCTGGGTCCTGATTGAGCCTTTCAACGTGCGTGAGAAATTCATCGCGCCCGATGTTTGCCGGGAGCTGATCGAGGCGAAAGCTTGCCCCTACCTCTTCGCACACTCTTCGCTTGTTCCGGATGTAACTTTGGCTCGCGGGATTGTCGCCTACCAGGACAACGCACATCGACGGTGTGAGCCCTTTTCCCTTGAGCGCTTGGCAGCGCTGGGCCTGGGTCAATTTAAATTTTTCTACAACGGGTGCGGCCGAGAGGATTTTTGCTGTCATAAGTGTGAGCTGACTATAAATCGCCGGCCTTAAAAAGTCCTTTCTTATTTAGGGGAAGCACTGTATCTCTAGCTCCCATGAAATCTCTTTTCTATGTCGGTCTCGGCATGCAATTATTTGGCCTCACTGCGGTCGGTCTATGCTTCGTATCTGGCGTTCAGAATGGTGATTACGGTCGCTTAGAACTGCTTCAGCTCGTTGCCGGCTCCCTGGTTTTTTACATCGGCAATTACCTCAAAGGTCGATCTGCGAGCTAGACGGCTGCCTGGGTTCATGTGTACAATTTCCGTAACTCTTCCTCTAGGATGTTACCTTTGATAGTCCTCGCCATAGATCCAGGATCCGTGACTGCTGGCTACGCCCTCATGCAAAAGGAGAGTCATCGGATTTCCTACATCTCCTCTGGGATCCTGAAATTCAATGGCGAAGACGTTTTCCTAAACCGGGTCAAAGACATCTACGACCAGACTCTGGAGCTCCTCGACAAGCATAGGCCAGATGAGGTCGCGCTCGAATCGCTCATCTTCGTCAAGAGCCCAACGGCGCTGATCAAACTGGCCCAGGCCCGGGGAGCCATGCTGGCAGCGATCGCACAGCAGTACCACGAGAAAATCTTTGAGTATTCCCCGAACCTGGTCAAGCAAACGGTGACCGGCCACGGCCACGCAGATAAAGAGGGGATCCAAAAGTTTCTCTCCCAGAGTCTGGGGATCTCGGGGTTTGAGACTCACGACGAGTCCGACGCTGTTGCTATTGCTCTCTGTCACCTCTTGAACCGTGGCTCCATCCTCCCCCGGGGGGCGGTGACAAAAAAAAATAAGAACATGGGTAACGGACTCGCCTCCGCTCTCGCTCACAAGATAAAGGATCGCGCTGTATGATCGGATACATTTCGGGCACGGTGGTTTACTCAGACTCTCTCAAGTCTGTGATCCACACCAACTCAGGCATCGGCTATGAGGTCCACACCGCAACTCCAATGGTTCCAAACAAGGACATCGCTCTCTTCGTATCGCACATCATCCGTGAACAGAGCCAGGACCTCTACGGTTTTGAAACCGTCGAGGATAAGAAGTTTTTCGAGATGCTCCTGGATGTAAACGGCATTGGCCCTAAGTCTGCCTTCGCGCTAATTTCGCACCTCGGCGTTCCCCAGATCATTTCGGCCATTACCTTTGAGAACGTTGACAGCCTTAAGTCCGCACCCGGAGTCGGGAAGAAAAGTGCCGAGCAAATCATCCTGTCGCTGAAAGATAAGATGAGCAAGCTCGAGGTTGGCTTCGCGGTTAAAGAAAATCCCGTGAAGGCAGGGGTTAAAGTCAGGGCCTCGGAAAGTAAACTGGATGCACACATGGTCAAGGAAACTCTCGCAGCATGCCAGGGACTTGGATTCCGAGATCAAGATGTCCTGCCGTTGATCCAGCGCCACCTGCAAGAAGGGCTCGTGAAAAGGCCCGAGGAACTTGTGAAAGTGATCCTAAAAGAGCTTAGGTAACTCTGATGGAACGGCTAGTGACCGGAGAGACGCTTAAATCGGACAGAGAGCAAGAGGCTCAGCTGCGGCCGCAGAACTTTTCTGAGTTCATCGGACAAACCAAGGTCGTTGACAACATCGACCTCATGGTCCGCTCCGCTATCGTCCGCAAGACGGCCATGGATCACGTTCTCTTATCTGGCCCCCCGGGCCTGGGTAAAACCTCTTTAGCGATGCTCATCGCTCGGAGCCTCGGGAGTGAACTCCATGTTGTCTCTGGTCCGGCAATCGAAAAGAAGGGAGACCTCGCGGCCGTTCTTACGAACTTGAAGCCTAGAGATGTTCTCTTCATCGATGAAATTCACCGGATGCACATCACGGTTGAAGAAATCCTTTACTCCGCCATGGAAGACTTCCGTCTCGACATCCTCATCGGCCAAGGTGCTTCGGCCCGAACGATGCAGATCGACCTCTCGCAGTTCACACTCATCGGGGCAACGACGCGTTCAGGTCTCCTTTCGAACCCCCTTCGAGATCGCTTCACTGCTCACCTAAACTTCGATTACTACGAGCCTGAAATGCTCGCAGTGATAATCCTCAACAATTCCCGGAAGATGGGCATCAGTTTATCCGAAGAAGCGAAGATGCAAATCGCTCGTCGCTCCCGAGGAACCCCCCGGATCGCGAACCGGATCCTTCGCAGAGTCCGCGATTTCGCTCTCGTCAATAAACGGCCTTCCGTTGAAACCGAGGAAGTCAGGGCTGCGCTGGCCCTTCTAGATATCGACGATCTGGGCCTCGATTCAATGGACCGTAAAATCCTGTCCGTGATGAAGAACTATTACCAGGGGGGACCGGTAGGAATTGATGCCCTCTCCGCTACCCTCGGAGAAGACAAGCAAACCATAGAAGAAGTCTACGAGCCCTACCTCCTTAAGCAGGGTCTCATCCTGAGGACACCCCGTGGCCGTGTCCTGTCTGAAAATGCTATCAACCATATCGCATAGACGTTGACTAACAGAGTCAAGCGCTGTACTAACAGCACAATTTTCTGTCGTGCAAACTAACAAATATCGTTTATACTTTAACGACTTGATCGACTTATCATAAGGTTAGATATGATTTACCAAAGAACCCTGGCCAAAGATGTGAAAGTTACCGGTATCGGACTTCACTCAGGCAAGAAGGTTACCATGAAGCTTACGCCTGCTGAGGCCGACTTTGGTATCCAGTTCATTCGTAGCGACATTGCTAATTCTAAGCCGATGAAGGCTAACGCACTCACTGTCGGTACCACTGAGAATGCGACGACCCTTGGGAGCGGAGCAGAAGCGATCCATACTGTAGAGCATTTACTTGGAACGCTCTACGGCCTTGGAATCAATAACTGTTTCATTGAGATCGACGGACCCGAGGTACCCATCATGGATGGCTCAGGTGCTTCGTTTGTGTTTCTGTTAAAAGAAACTGGGATCAAGAACCTAAACAAGTCTAAGAAGTTCCTGGTGATTCTAGATACTGTTCGGGTCGAGAAAGACGGCAAGTGGGCCCAGTTCGAACCTGCACAAAATCTCGTCATTGACTCAACCATCGTCTTCGCACATCCGATCATCAAGACCCAACGGTTTGGCTTCGAATTCTCCTGCGAAAACTTCATCAACGACATCGCCCGTGCCAGGACCTTCGGGTTCGCTCGGGATGTCGATATGCTCAAAAGGAAAGGGCTGATTAAGGGTGGATCGCTTGACAATGCCATCGTCCTTGATGACTACAAAGTCATGAACCCCGAAGGCCTCCGCTTCAGCAACGAGTTCGTCCGACATAAGATCCTCGATACGATTGGGGATGTGAGCCTGTTGGGTTACGAAATCGCAGGGAAGATCACTACTTATAAGTCCGGCCATAACCTTCACAATCTTTTGTGTCGGAAACTCCTCGAAACGCCTGCCGCCTATGAGATTGTTTCCGCGTCCGCTCTCAAGGCCGAAGTCCGAGAAGCTCACAAGCTTCCACAGTTCATCTCCGTTTCACACTAGCGTCTTCTCGAAGACCTTAAAAACGAGCTTGCTTTTCGGGATCCCGAATCTCGGATCGCTCTCCGGAAAAGGTTCCGTTTCACCGGTCCACTTAAAGCCCCGTCGTTCATAGTACTCTATGAGCTCCGCGCGGGAGCCTATGACGGTCATTCTAATCTTCGTCTCATGCCAGCTTCGGGTAAGCTCCTCGAGCCGCTCAAGGAGAAGCTTCCCGGTGCCTCGGTTTTGCATCAGGGGCCGGACAGTTAACATTCCAAAGTAAACGGCGCTCGTCTCTCGGCGAATGTAGATACACCCAAGGATGGAGTCTTCCTCCAGGACCAATTCAATTCGATCCCTGGCGATCATCTCTCGGATTGCTTCGGCGTCTGTCCGCTGGCCCCCCAAGAGATCTGCCTCCGTGGTCCACCCTGCCCGAGAACTATCACCACGGTACGCAGAATTCACGAGGTCTGTGATTGCGTGAGCATCTTCAATGTCAGCTTTTCTAAATCTCATCATAAAAATATTTTACGGATGAAGCAGTGCTTCTGTCGTCTTGTAATTTCACATTTGAAGGCTTTGTCGCTAACATGTTAGTTCATCAAGGAGTGTTGAATGCGCCTCTTCCTAGCATTGATTTTCTTAACGTCCTCGGCCCTGGGTGTGACCTGGAACGAGCTCGAAGCGGGTAAGGCGTACAAGCTCGAGCAGTCGTTTCAGCTTCCGCAGAAGGAACGCAGTAAATCTCTCCTCGAGGTTTCCAAAGGGCAAGTGCTTCCTTTGCGGGAGGTCATTCCATTGTCGATCCCCGGAGCCCTCCTTGTGCTCTACATCTTCGACTACCCCAATTGCCCTGGTCCAGAACTCTCGACGGACATGGAAATTGTTCCGGTCTCCGGTAGCACTCCTCTGGTTGAGGTTGGCGCCCAGCTCGAAGAATGTGCACTCAGCATGTACATCGAATTAAAAGACCAACGATCTAAAAGCCTCTTCGAATAAGGAATCCCATGCGTCTTTCACAGGGTTACTGGCAAACACTAAAAGAAACTCCCTCCGACGCCGATGTCGTGTCCCAGCAGCTCATGATGCGTGCGGGGCTCATGTTTAAAACCGGTGCCGGGCTCTACACCTACCTCCCCATGGCCTTCCGGTCCCTCAAAAAAATTGAACGGATCATCCGAGAGGAGCATGAGAAGATTAATGCCTTTGAGATTTCCATGCCCGTCGTTACACCCGCAGAGCTCTGGCAAGAATCGGGCCGCTGGGATGGGATGGGGGGGCAGATGCTCAAGGCCCGGGACCGCGCTGAGCGAGACGTGTGCTTCAGCCCTACTAACGAAGAGACTGTGACCGATATCTTCCGACGGACCGTGAGCTCGTACAAGCAATTGCCAGTGTGCTTGTACCAGATCAATACGAAGTTTCGGGATGAGATCCGGCCACGGTTTGGTCTCCTCCGGGCCCGCGAGTTCACGATGAAGGATGGGTACTCCTTCCATCTGGACAAGGCATCCCTCGATAAGTTCTACGACGAGATCTACGTCGCCTACGAAAATATCTTCCGGCGCATGGGTCTCGAATTCATCGCGGTTGAAGCCGACGGTGGTGCCATGGCCGGTGGAGGCGCCAAGACTCATGAGTTCCAGGTCGTTGCTGATAACGGAGAGGATTACGTTGTGACCGTTCCCCGAACTCGCTTCGCCGCCAACATTGAGAAGGCAGTGACCCTTCGAAAAGACACCGTCCCGGCGCCTCCGACGGCACTGGAGAAATTCGCAACTCCGAATCTCAAGACCTGCGAGGAGGTTTGCGCCGCAAATGACATCCCAATTAGTCAGTCCCTCAAGTCTGTCGTCATGAATGCGGTCATTGGCGGGAAGGATCAATTCTTCATGGTGATGCTCCTTGGGGATGACAATTTGAACGAAGTGAAATTTAAGAACAAGGTCAATGCTGAGCACATCCGACCTGCACAGCAAGCCGAGCTCGACAAACTCGGCTTGGAGAAGGGCTACATGGGCCCCGGAGCGAATGCCCCCCTCAAGATCATTTTTGACGAGTGCATCGACATGAACGCGAGCTACGTCGTTGGGGCCAATGAAGTCGACTACCACGCTAAGGGATTCGTCCCCTCCCGCGACACCATCGCTAAGCACTTCCGAGCCGACCTCCGCCTCGCGAAAGAAGGGGACTACATCGGCGAAGACCTCATCGTTCTCAAAAAGGGCATCGAGGTTGGGCACATTTTCCAGCTTGGTGATAAGTACACGAAGAGCATGAAAGTAACGGTCCTGAACGACAAAGGTCAAAACGTGACTCCAATCATGGGGTGTTACGGTATCGGAGTCACTCGCGTTCTCGCGGCAGCGATCGAGCAAAATAACGATAAGGACGGGATCATCTGGCCTGCCTCCATAGCACCTTACGATCTTTACCTCTGCTTCATAGGTAAGACCCCAGAAACCAAGACGCTCGCTGAGGATCTCTATGCGGAGATCCGAAACGCTGGGCTCGAGGTTCTCTTCGATGATCGGCAGCTCGGTCCTGGGGTCATGTTCAAGGACGCAGATTTGATCGGTCTACCCCTGCGAGTTGTGATAGGAGAGCGTGACTACCAGGCGACAGGGGAAATTGAGATAAAAGTCCGAAAGAGCGGAGAAGTGCTCAAGGTTAAACGCCAGGATCTGACCAAGGTGCTTCAACAAAAGCTTCAGGAATTATCCCGGTGGGCTTGATCGAACAAACCGAGTGATCCGAGCTCACTGGTTCGTAAAGATTCAGGCTTGTGACAAGGTTAGATAAGGGTATCAGCGGATGTTTTTCAGGAGGCTTAAGTGAGCGCAGATTTTGACTTGATCTTTGGACTGCATAGTATCGCAGCCGCCCTTAAAAATTCTCGAAGGAGTCACATTAAGCTGGTAGCGACCGATGAGGGACTAAGCGAGTTACAAAAAAAGCATCGGATCATTCCTAAAAATTACAATGTTAAAACAGACATACTCTCTTCTCACGCCCTCCAAGAAGAGGCGAAGAAGCTCTGTCACCATCTGGAACTTGACTTTACTCGGGTCCCATCTGGAATCTACCTACAGACATCTGCGCTTGAGACCTACTCCATACAAGAATTTGTCAGAAACCCAAATGCACGCCTTCTCGCTCTTGATCAGATCACCGATGTCCACAACGGGGCTGCTATTCTACGGACTGCATCTTTCTACGGTGTCACAGGTGTGCTTATTCCCTCGGAGCGGTCATTTGGATTGACGCCTTCATTCTACCGCATCGCTTCTGGAGCGGTAGAGCATGTCCCGCTTATACGCGTTAGCTCCCTTAGTCGTGCCGTTGGAATCATGAATGATGCTGGAATTGTGACCGTCGGACTTTCGGAGCACTCAAGTGAGGGGCTCGCCGAAGTGAATTACCGTGGCCAAGGAAAAATATGTTTGCTGCTTGGTGCCGAAGAGACTGGTCTCTCCAATGCTGTCGCCAGGTTAGTCCAGAAAAATCTAAGTCTTTCTTCCCAAGGTGATACAAAATCCCTCAATGTTTCAGCTGCGGCCGCTATTGCCATGGAAAAATGTTTTGGTATCTGACTTAAAAAAGCTTGAAATTCTTTGCCCTTAACATTATAAATTTCAGACTCGCGATTTCGTCGTTGATGTATGAGCTGCTCTAGCTCAGCTGGTAGAGCAACGGTTTTGTAAACCGTAGGTCGCAGGTTCGATCCCTGTGAGCAGCTCCATTACAGCAACGGCAAAGGTCTTTGTGATTAAGCATAATTCGAAAGGGTTAAGCCTAATGCGGGTATGAACCGGCGTGGTTCCCGAGTGGCCAAAGGGAGCAGACTGTAAATCTGCCAGCGTCAGCTTTCGGTGGTTCGAATCCACCCCGCGCCACCATTTTTTTTGTCTTGCGGGCGTAGC
>JAIYDL010000012.1 GCA_027487515.1 Pseudomonadota bacterium | reverse complement strand
CATGGCTAAGGAAAAATTTGATCGTAGTAAGCCGCACGTCAACATCGGTACTATCGGTCACGTTGACCACGGTAAAACAACACTCACGGCCGCTATAACAATGACCATGGCGAAGATCTACGGTGGATCTGCTAAATCTTATGCAGACATCGACTCGGCACCGGAAGAGAAGGCACGTGGTATTACGATCAATACGGCCCACGTTGAATATACAACAGCAAACCGGCACTACGCTCACGTAGATTGTCCGGGCCACGCGGACTACGTAAAGAATATGATCACTGGTGCGGCCCAAATGGACGGAGCGATTCTAGTTTGTTCTGCGGCCGACGGTCCTATGCCACAGACTCGTGAGCACATCCTGCTTGCTCGTCAGGTGGGTGTTCCTGCGATTGTTGTTTTCATGAACAAGGTCGATCAGGTCGACGACGCTGAACTTTTAGACCTCGTTGAAATGGAGATCAGAGAGCTCCTTTCTAAGTATAACTTCCCGGGCGATGATATTCCTGTTGTTAAGGGTTCTGCTCTTGCGGCAGTTGAAGGACGGGATCCGGAGATCGGCGAGAAGGCCATCGTGAAGCTGATGGAAGAAGTAGATCGTTATATCCCTACACCAGCTCGTGACATTGATAAGCCGTTCCTTATGCCGGTTGAGGACGTGTTCTCAATTTCAGGCCGCGGAACTGTTGTAACAGGTCGAGTTGAGCGTGGTATCGTTAAGGTGGGTGAGGAGATCGAAATTATCGGAATCAAGGACGCTCAGAAGTCTACGATTACTGGGGTTGAGATGTTCCGGAAGCTGTTGGATGAGGGTCGTGCAGGGGACAACGTTGGTTTGTTGCTCCGTGGTACGAAGAGAGAAGATGTTGAGCGTGGTCAGTGTATGATCAAGCCGGGAACAGTAAAGCCACACGCTAAGTTCCGTTGTGAGGTTTACATTCTTACAAAGGAAGAGGGTGGACGTCATACGCCAATCTTCAAGGGTTACCGGCCTCAGTTCTACTTCAGAACAACGGACGTAACGGGTGCTATTACCTTGAACGATGGGGTTGAGATGATCATGCCGGGAGACAATACTTCATTTGGGGTGGAGCTTATCGCGCCAATCGCCATGGAGAAAGGTCTTCGCTTTGCGATCCGTGAAGGAGGCCGTACAATCGGTGCCGGAACTGTTTCTGATATTATTGCTTAATTTTTAAGTCACTCGGGGCCTTTCGAGTATTTACTCGGAAGGCCCTTTTTCTTTATCTTGCATCTGATGGGAGTATAGCTCTAACGGTAGAGCGAACGATTCCAAATCGTTAGGTTGGGGGTTCGAATCCCTCTGCTCCCGCCACCTTCTCAAATCCTCATAAGAAATTTCGGAATTAGCAATTGCTTCTGCTTGAATGCTACTTACTTTTTTGCTGCGGCGAGTTGTTTTTTATCTTGTCAATGTAAATTGCTTTTTTTGTAGACATAACTCACATGATTTTGCATAAATGGGATTTCGTTTTAGATTAAATTGAGGTTTCAAATGGCTGTGGCTTCCAATGATGAAGGCAAGAAGTGGATACAGGCCACTGTTGCAGTAGTCTGCATTCTGGTTGGTTATGTACTTATTAGTTTATTCGAAAAATTAGCAGATTGGTTCGCGCTTGAATCAATGATCCCTTATTTTTTCGGAATCACTCAAGTGGTCTCTGTTTTGATCGCTCTAGTGGCCTACATCACCATTCTTAAGAATCCTAATTCTTCAGAATTTTTGGCGAACGTGTATCAGGAAGTGATTAAAGTTGTATGGCCTGATAGCCAACAGACATGGCGCCACACATTCGTGATTCTGATAGCAGTTACCATCTTCGGATTTGTCTTTGGATTTTTCGATTTTGGTGCGAATTATCTCCTTGCTCTCGTTAACAAATAAGGATCATGCATGACTGAGAATAATGAAAGGGTCTTGTCGGCCGGCGATCACCCAGATTTCAAGTGGTATATTGTTCACGTACTCAGTGGTTTTGAAAATCGAGTTCTGAAAACACTGAAGGAAAGAATCGTTAACCATAATATGACGGAGTATTTCGCAGAGATCATGGTTCCAGAAGAATCAGTTGTCGCTAATGTGAATGGTAAGAAAAGAACCATGAAGAAGAAGTTCTTTCCTGGATACGTACTCATCAAGATGATTATGAGTGAGAAGACATGGCACCTCGTTAAAGACACAGATAAGATCACCGGATTCATAGGTGGCACTAAAGACAAGCCAATGCCAATTTCTGACGAAGAAGCGACTTCGATGACGGCTTCACTTGCCGAAGGTTTCAAGCGGACTCGCTCAGTCGCCAACTTCTCGGAAGGCGATTCTGTTAAAGTGATCGAAGGCCCATTCGCTTCTTTCGTAGGAGTCGTTGAAACGATTTCAGAGAAAGGTAAGGTTAAAGTTCAGGTCTCTATCTTTGGACGACCTACCCCAGTAGAACTAGAATTCTCTCAAGTAGAGAAAGTTTAATAACAAAGCGGGAGACGAAAGTCGTTCGGACCGCCAGGAGTAATTATGGCTAAAAAAGTCACAGGCTTCATTAAGTTACAAATCCCAGGTGGAAAAGCAAATCCATCTCCCCCAATTGGTCCAGCGCTTGGTCAGCGTGGTGTCAATATCATGGAATTCTGTAAAGCGTTCAACGCGCGTACGCAGAAAGACACAGGGGTGATGCTACCTACTATCATCACCGTTTACTCTGATAGGACTTTCACTTTCATCACTAAGACACCTCCAGCAACTTACCTTCTTAAAGATAAGTTAAAGCTCCAGTCTGGTTCAAAAAAACCAGGCCACGAAGTGGCGGGCTCTGTTCCTGAGAAGATTGTGTCCGAAGTTGCAAAAGCTAAGGAACCAGATCTCACAGCTGCCACTCATGAAGCTGCTAAGCGCACCATTGAAGGCTCAGTCCGATCAATGGGCCTTAAACTGGATTACAAATAATTTTGCGGGAGACCTTAAAATGGTCGCTTGAACCGAAAGGACTTAGAAATGAAAAAGATATCGCCAAAATATAAAGAAGCTGCCAAAAAAGTTGATGCCACTAAACTCTACACAGTAACCGAGGCTCTGAACTTATCCAAGTCCGCAGCCTATGCGAAATTCGATGAAACTGTCGACCTTGCTTTCCGTCTTGGAATTGACCCTAGACATGCAGACCAAATGGTTCGTGGGGCTATTGTGATGCCTGCCGGAACAGGGAAGAAGACCACGGTCATCGTAATCACAGCTGGTGAGAAGCTTGCAGAGGCTGAAAAAGCCGGTGCTGACTTCGTTGGCGGTGAAGACATGATCAACAAGATTGCCGGGGGATGGATGGACTTTGATCGTGTTATCGCAACGCCTGACATGATGGGGAAAATTGGTAAGATTGCACGAGTCCTTGGACCACGTGGCCTCATGCCAAACCCAAAACTTGGAACAGTTACAACTGATATCGCTAAGGCCGTAGCTGAGCAGAAAGCGGGTAAGGTTGAGTACCGTGCAGACAAGACAGGGATTGTTCACGTGCCAATCGGCAAGAAGTCTTTTACCGAAGCTCAGCTTCTCGAGAACTTCAAGGCAGTGACCGGGGCCATTCTTCGAGCTAAGCCTTCCTCTGCTAAGGGAACCTACGTCAAGTCACTTGTGATCAGCACGACGATGGGTCCAGGCGTAAAAATTGATACAAACGATGCTACGGCAGTAGCACTTTAAATTTGACCTTGAAGGGGTTGAAGACAGCAGGTTTCTTCACAGTGAAGTGTAAAGCCCGCCGAAACTCCCCTCCATTTTATATTAACGGAGGATTGAAACTATGATGACACGTGCAGAAAAAGACGCAGTAGTTTCTTCAGTCAGAGAAAAGATCGAGAAGTCGCAAGGCGTCTTCTTGACTAACCTCGTCGGTATCCCGTCTGTTGATTCTGTAAGAATCAGGAAGAATGTTCGCGAAGTTAACGGCCACATGGTTGTTACCCGGAACACTCTTTTCGCTCGCGCGGCAAAAGGAACTTTCGCGGAAAGCCTTCTCTCTGAATTGAAGGGATCAAGCTGTGTGGCATTCGCTTACGATGATGCGGCAGCAGTCGCAAAGATCGTAAATGATGCTTCAACCGAGTTCGAGAATATTGTCATAATTCGTGGCGGTATGCTTGGAACTCAAAAACTATCAAAAGCTGAGGTCGTCGCGCTTGCGAAATTGCCGACTCGTCCTCAGATGCTTGGAACATTGCTCGCTACGTTCAATGCCCCGGTATCAGCTTTTGCACGAGTTCTTAATGCCATTCGTGAGCAGAAAGAAACTCAAAACGCGTAATTAAAAACATTTTTTTATTTTTTAGGAGAATTTATTATGTCAATCACTAACGACCAACTCATTGAACACGTTTCTAAAATGTCAGTCCTCGACCTCGCCAACCTCGTAAAGCAACTCGAAGAGAAATTCGGCGTTTCTGCCGCTCCTGTTGCTGTTGCCGGTGGAGCAGCTGCTGGTCCAGCCGTCGAAGAAAAAACTGAGTTCACAGTTGTCCTCACTGAGAAGGGCGGCACACCAATCAACGTCATTAAAGAAGTCCGTGCCATCACAGGTCTCGGTCTTAAGGAAGCGAAGGACCTCGTTGAAGGTGCTCCGAAGACAGTTAAAGAAGGCGTTTCTAAAGATGAAGCTGCGGAGCTCAAGAAGAAGCTCGAAGCAGCTGGTGCTAAAGTCGAAGTTAAGTAATTTTTTTCTCTCGGACTCTCGGGATGACATGGAAGCAGGCCCTCAACCTGCTTCCATTTTTGCGTTTTAAAAGATTTTTTAGTTGAGCCCCACCTACTCAGGAGCCATAGATGACAAAAGTATTTGCACCCAACGAGTGGACACGTAGAAGTTTCAGCAAAAACAACTATGTGATGTCACCGCCGAGCTTGATGAAACTTCAGATCAGCTCGTATGAGGACTTTCTTCAGAAGGACATCCCTCCTGCGAAACGTGAAGACAAAGGCCTTCAGGCCGTCTTCAAATCAATTTTCCCTATCTTCGATTTTAATAAGACTGTTTCCCTTGAATTCGTTAGCTACACTCTTGAAGAGCCTAAATATTCCGTGGGCGAATGTCGCGCTCGCGGTCTTTCCTATGAGTCGCCGCTTAAGGTGACTGTCAGGTTGATCTTCTTCGATACGACTGCTGAGCGCGAAGACGGCCAGCGCACAATTTCTTCTATTAAGGAGCAGGAAGTTTACCTCGGTAATATTCCTCTCATGGCCCCAACTGGGTCTTTCATATTCAATGGTACTGAGAGAGTTATCGTTTCTCAGCTTCATCGTTCACCTGGAATTATCTTTGAACACGACTCAGGAAAGAAGCACTCCTCAGGAAAGCTCCTTTACTCCGCTAGGATTATCCCTCACCGCGGGTCTTGGCTCGATTTTGAATTCGATCACAAGAACATCCTCTATGCCCGTATTGATCGGAAGCGTAAATTTCACGCCACCGTCATCCTCAAGGCCATGGGATATTCCGTTTCAGACCTTCTTAAAGCTTTCTACCCTCTCGAGAAAATAAACCTTTCTGACAAAGGTTACTCTCGTGAGCTCGACTACGAACTCCTCACTGGGGCACGTATCGACGATGACATCCTTCACCCTAAGACTGGTGAAGCGATCATCAAGAAAGGCAAAAAGATCACGAAGCCTGCAGTTAAAAAGCTCCAGGAGTCTGGACTTAAGTCGCTGCCGCTGAAACTCGAGGAAGTGATTGGTAAGGTCATTGCGGAAGATGTCTACGACCGCTCCACGGGTGAGGTCATCGCCTCTGCCAATGAAGCACTCACTGAATCCAAGATCTTTGAACTCATCAAGGGCGGTGTTAAGGCAGTTGATGTCATCTACATCGACAATGTCAATTTCTCTGATCAGATCCGCAACACGCTTTATCTTGATAAAACCCACTCCACGGAAGAAGCCCTGATCAAGATTTTCGAACGTCTCCGTCCTGGTGAGCCGCCGACAATTGAAGCTGCTGAGCAACTCTTCGGAAGCCTTTTCTTCACTTCTACCAAGTACGACCTCTCTAAGGTCGGACGGATGAAGATTAACTATAAGTTTGGCCTTGATATTCCGGTCGAGAACACAGTTTTAACTAAAGAAGATATCCTCACCACAGTTAAGTATCTTGTGGATCTTAACAACGGCAAAGGTCAGGTTGATGATATCGATCACCTTGGTAACCGTCGCGTTCGGGCGGTTGGCGAACTCCTCGAGAACCAATTCCGTGTTGGGTTGGTCAGAATGGAAAGAGCCGTCAAAGAAAGAATGTCCATTCAAGAACTTGATACGATGATGCCGCATGATCTTGTGAACCAGAAGCCAGTAGCTGCTGCGGTCAAGGAATTCTTCGGTTCGTCTCAGCTCTCTCAGTTCATGGACCAAACGAATCCCCTCTCTGAGGTCACTCACAAGCGGCGCCTTTCTGCCCTCGGACCAGGCGGTCTCACGCGAGAACGTGCAGGCTTTGAAGTCCGAGACGTTCATGCCACTCACTACGGTCGGATGTGTCCAATCGAAACTCCGGAAGGACCAAACATTGGTCTGATCACTTCTCTTGCAACCTATGCCAAGGTTTCTGAGTACGGATTTATCGAATCTCCGTACCGAGTTGTGAGCGATGACCGGATGCTCGAAAAGAAGATCAAGTACTTCTCTTCTTTCGAAGAAGAAGGGAAGATCATCGCTCAAGCCGATGACCGGATCATCAAAGATGGTAAGATTATCGCACCAGTCGTCGCGGCCCGGAAGCAAGGTGAACTTGCGATGGTTGATGTTGATGAAGTCGACTTGATGGACGTTTCTCCATCCCAGATGATTTCAATTGCGACCTCACTCATTCCGTTCCTCGAACACGATGACGCAAACAGAGCGCTCATGGGCTCTAACATGATGAGGCAAGCAGTTCCTGTCGTTAAGACAGATGCTCCTCTCGTTGGAACCGGTGTCGAATCAACCGTAGCACGGGACTCGGGTGCAATCCTTTTTGCTGAGCATGACGGACGAGTTATTTTTGTTGATTCTAACCGAATTGTTATTCAGCGGGATAATTTCAAAGAAGAAGAGTCTGGCGTCGATGTTTATAAACTCGTGAAGTACCAGCGCTCCAACCAGAATACGTCGATCAACCAGAAGGCGCTCGTTAAAGAAGGTGACCGTGTTAATGCTGGCGATGTAATTGCGGATGGTCCTGCTACACACCTCGGTGACCTTGCGCTTGGACAAAACATCCTTGTCGCTTTCATGCCTTGGGGTGGATACAATTACGAGGATTCAATTCTCATCAACGAAAAGATTCTTGCTCAAGATGTATTCACAACAATCCACATCGAGAACTACGAAGTCGAGGCCCGAGATACGAAGCTCGGCAAAGAAGAGATTACTCGTGATATTCCAAACGTATCTGAAGAAGCCCTCAAGGACCTCGACGAGGCGGGAATCATCCGTGTTGGAGCCATCGTTAAGCCAGGTGATATCCTTGTAGGTAAGATCACTCCGAAAGGGGAAACACAGCTATCCCCAGAAGAGAAACTCCTCAAGGCGATCTTCGGGGACAAAGCCGGGGACGTAAAGGATACTTCGCTTCGTGTTCCTTCCTCGGTACGGGGGACAGTCATCGACGCCCACGTATTCACTCGTGAGGGCGTTGAGCTTGACCCACGATCGAAGGCAATCATAGAGAAAGAAACAGCGCTCATTCGTCGAGATGAGAACATTGAAATCAAAGCGATCCAGCGCTCGGCAATTAAGAAAATCGCGGAACTCCTTGGTGGCGCAACTATTGAGGACAAGCTCGTTTCGGAAGACGGCTCTTCGGAGCTTCTGAAGAAGGGAACAAAGATCACTGAAGAGATCCTTTATTCAATTCCTTTCGAGCTCATCGGCTATTTACCGCTTAAGGCTGATCTTGAAGAGAAGCTTTCAGAGTACTTCGCAGATATTCGCAACAGGATTAACCGTGTCAGAGCAAAGGCCAACGAAGAGATCGCCAAGCTTCACAAGGGTGATGAGCTTCCTCCGGGTGTAATCAAAAAAGTCGTCGTCTACATCGCCATTAAGCGTAAGCTTCAGCCAGGTGATAAGATGGCAGGCCGCCACGGTAACAAGGGTGTTATCTCTCGCGTGCTGCCTGTCGAAGACATGCCTTACATGGCAGATGGTACACCCGTCGAGATCGTTCTTAATCCACTCGGCGTTCCTTCGCGGATGAACATTGGACAGCTATTTGAGCTTCATCTTGGATGGGCGGGCCGAGGCTTAGGAGACAAAATCCGGTACATGATGGAGGAGCAGATGGAGCTCCACCGGATTAAGGATCTCATCTCAAAAATCTACAGGAACTCGGACTGTGATGCTTGGCTCAAGAAGGCGTCTGATCAGCAAGTTCGTGATCTTGCGGAAAAACTTCAGACAGGAGTCCGTTTCTCTTCTCCTACTTTCGACGGAGCTACTGAGAACGACATCGAAGAGATGTTTGACCTGGCAGAACTTGACCGATCCGGCAAGACGACGCTTTTTGATGGAATCTCCGGTGAAGCCTTCTCTGAAGAAGTAACCGTTGGCTCAATGTACATGTTGAAGCTTCATCACCTCGTAGATGAAAAGATTCACGCTCGCTCTACTGGACCTTACTCACTGGTAACTCAGCAGCCTCTCGGCGGTAAGGCTCAGTTCGGTGGTCAGCGTCTTGGAGAGATGGAGGTATGGGCACTTGAAGCCTACGGAGCCGCTTACACGCTTCAGGAATTCCTGACAGTTAAGTCTGATGACGTAGTCGGAAGAACTCGCATGTATGAGTCAATAGTCAAGGGCGAACAGGTTCTCGAACCGGGCCTGCCTGAGTCGTTCAATGTTCTCATCCGCGAGCTTCAGGCACTAGCACTCGACGTTAAACTCGAAGAGCCAGTCGCAGAGCCATTACTTTAATTTTTTGAATAGGAGCTTAGCTCGATGAAAGACTTATTAAATTTTTTCGATAAACCCAAAGATCCAATTTCTGTCCAGGCAATTTCAATTCGGATGGCTTCACCTGATACCATTCGAGAGTGGTCCTTCGGTGAAGTGAAGAAGCCGGAAACAATCAATTACCGTACTTTTAAGCCTGAGCGGGATGGTCTTTTCTGCGCGAAAATTTTCGGGCCCATCAAGGACTATGAGTGTATCTGCGGCAAATACAAGCGCATGAAGCACAGAGGCGTTGTTTGTGAGAAGTGTGGTGTAGAAGTTACACTTTCGAAAGTTCGCCGGGAGCGTTGTGGACATATCGAGCTTGCATCGCCCGTCGCTCACATTTGGTTCCTCCGCTCACTCCCTTCACGGATCGGAGCCCTTCTTGATCTTTCCCTCAAAGATCTCGAGCGCATTTTGTACAACGAAGCCTACATCGTTACTCAGTCCGCAAATGTTGCAAACGATGGTGGAGTTGCAGTTGGAACAATCCTGTCTGAGCAAAAGTTCCACGAACTGAAAGCGGCGAATGTTGACTTCAAGGCCGGCATGGGTGGAGAGGTTGTTAAAGATCTACTCGCAAAGGTCGACATTGATATCTTGAATAAGGAGCTCCGCCGCGGCCTCAGAGATTCGACCACGGATCTTTCTAAAGCGAAGATCATTAAACGCCTTAAAGTTGTAGAATCACTCCTTCGTTCACCTAACAAACCTGACTGGTTCATGATGGACGTGATTCCTGTCCTTCCACCAGACCTTCGCCCGCTGGTTCCTTTGGAGGCAGGTCGATTTGCAACTTCAGACTTAAACGACCTTTATCGCCGTGTGATTAATCGGAACAACAGATTAAAGCGTCTCAAAGAGCTGAATGCTCCAGAGATCATCATCCGTAACGAAAAGCGTATGCTTCAGGAAGCTGTTGATGCGCTCTTCGATAACGGTCGTCGTGGGAAAGTCTTTACTGGCGCCAACAAGCGTCCCCTTCGTTCTCTTTCCGATATGCTCAAGGGGAAGCAGGGTCGATTCCGCCAGAACCTTCTTGGTAAACGTGTAGACTACTCCGGACGTTCGGTCATCGTCGTCGGCCCTTACCTGAAACTCCATCAGTGCGGTCTACCAAAGATGATGGCGCTCGAGTTGTTTAAGCCATTTATCTACAACAAGCTCATTGAAAAGGGTCATTGTACAACGATTAAGGTCGCTAAGCGGATGGTTGATCAGCAGAAGCAAGAGGTTTGGGATATCCTCGAGGATGTGGTCCAGGAACACCCTGTACTTCTTAATCGTGCGCCTACGCTTCACCGGCTTGGGATCCAAGCTTTCGAACCAATCCTTATCGAAGGAAAGGCCATCCAGCTCCACCCGCTTGTGTGTACGGCGTTCAACGCCGATTTCGACGGCGACCAAATGGCTGTGCACGTACCTCTTTCTATTGAGGCACAGATCGAGGCGCGAGTTCTCGCGATGTCGACCAACAACATCCTCTCCCCTAAGGATGGAACTCCAATTATTGTTCCATCTCAAGATATCGTCCTCGGGATGTACTACATGTCCCGTGTGCGGCCCTTCGCCCGCGGCTATGGGAAAGTATTCGCTTCTAAGGAAGAAGCCCAGTTTGCCTACCACACTGGAAACCTCCACCTTCAAGCGCCTATCCGTATCCGACTCGATGGCAACATGGTTGAAACTACGGTTGGACGTACTTTCATCCACGACATCACGCCGAAGTCTCTAGAATTCGAGGTCATTAATAAGATCCTGAATAAAAAAGAACTCGCTAAGCTGATCGATCTTGCCTACCGTCGCGCCACTGAAAAAGAATGCGTTATGTTCGCCGATTCGATCATGAAGATGGGATACGAGTATGCTACCAAAGCTGGTATCTCGATCAACATCAAGGACATGGTTATCCCTAAGGAAAAGGCGTCGATCATTGACACCGCTCAGTCGGAAGTTAACAAGATCACAAATGAGTACAATGAGGGATCAATCACCAATGGTGAAAGATACAACAAGATCGTGGACGTTTGGGCGCAAACGAACGAAAAACTCTCGAAGGTTCTGATCGAAGGTCTTTCGAAAGACGAGTTCGTGTCAGAGAATGGTAAAGAGAAAACGAAGGCTCCTTCGTTTAATGCCATCTTCATGATGGCAGACTCTGGTGCTCGAGGTTCAAACGTACAGATCCGTCAGCTCGCCGGAATGAGAGGCCTCATGGCCAAACCATCAGGGGAAATCATTGAGACCCCGATTACCTCAAACTTCCGAGAGGGTCTAACCGTTCTCCAGTATTTTGCTTCCTCCCACGGTGCTCGTAAAGGCCTCGCGGATACCGCTCTTAAAACAGCCAACTCTGGGTACCTCACGCGTCGTCTCGTTGACGTTGCTCAAGATGGCATCATCCGCCAAGTGGACTGTGACTCGAACGATGGGATCGTGCTCACATCAAGGATCGAATCCGGTGAAATCGCAGAGCACGTGGCTTCGCGGGTTTTGGGTCGGGTTTCACTAGAGGACCTGAAAGGTAAGAACGGCAGCACCCTCTTCCCACGAAATCACCTCTTCACCGAGAAGGATGTGAATCTGATCATGACTGAAGAGATCGATCAGATTAAGGTACGCTCTGTCCTTACCTGTAAAGAAAAGCATGGCTTCTGCGGTCTCTGCTTCGGGCGTGACTTGGCCCGCGGTAAACTAGTTTCTATCGGAGAAGCGGTCGGTATTATTGCTGCACAATCAATTGGGGAGCCTGGTACTCAGCTCACAATGAGAACGTTCCACATCGGAGGTACAGCAACTGCCGGTGCTCAGGTTAACAAAACAGAAGCAAAAACTGCTGGTAAGTTAGTGTTCGAGAACGTCAAGACTGTGACTCGAGCTGACAATACTCAAGTTATCATGAATAAGACGGGTGAAATTGTCATCAAGACTGAGGCAGGAGCAGAGAAGGAGCGCTATCCAGCGATCTACGGTTCAACCCTCTTCTTCAAAGACGGTAATTCAGTCGCAGTGGGTGACCGAATCCTCGAATGGGATCCGTTTGCGATGCCTATCATGTCTGAAGTCTCTGGTACCATCAAGTACGAGGACTTGGTACAAGGGGCGACTTACACTGAAGTACTTGATGCTGTGACTGGTCTTTCACACAGGGTTGTGACAGAAGCTAAAGCAAAAGAAGATCTCTCAAAGCAACCACGAATTCTCATCTGTGACGATGCCGGAAACCCAATCATCGTACCAGGAACGAAACGTGTTGCTTCGTATACACTCCCTGTTGGTGCGAACATCGTAGTGAATCCGGGGGATAAAATTGATGGTGGTTTTGTAATTGCGAAAGTTCAGCGGGAATCTACCAAGACGAAAGATATCACTGGTGGTCTCCCGCGGGTTGCGGAACTCTTCGAAGCTCGAAAACCAACAAATTCCTCTCAGATCGCTGATATCGCAGGCACCATTGAATACGGTCCTGAAGTCAGAGGATCACGGAAGATCATCATTAAACCTGAGGACGGTTCAGAGCCAGTTGTTTATACAATTCCAAAAGGTCGATACGTGATCGTCAATGAGGGTGACTATGTTCGTCCAGGCGATCAAATCATGGATGGACCTACAAACCCGCATGACATTCTTCGTGTCCTTGGTGAGAAGGCTGTCGCTCGTTACATCACTGACGAAATTCAAGAGGTATATCGTCTTCAAGGTGTTAAGATCGATGATAAGCACATCGAAGTGATTGTTAGCCAGATGCTCAAGAAGGTAGAAATTACAGCTCCAGGTGACTCGGCTTTTGTAGAAGGCGATTCAGTAACTAAAGCTGAGTATTTTGAAGAGAATGAGCGTCTTATCAGCGAGAACCTTCAGCCAGCGTCCTCAAAAGCTCTTCTCTTAGGTATAACTAAGGCATCATTGACGACAGAGTCGTTCTTGTCCGCCGCGTCATTCCAGGAAACAACGAAGGTTCTAACTCAGGCCGCTCTCGAAGGCAAGAAGGATGAGCTCCGAGGACTTAAAGAGAACGTATTGATGGGTCGTCTGATTCCAGCAGGTACAGGTATCCCTAGGTACAAGGATTTCCAGGCCGAGATAGCAAGGGAAGAGAATCCGTTTAATATGAACATGTAGTCTTTAATTAAAACTTGTATTAGCCAGATCGTTCTGTTAAAAACACTGCCTAATCTCTAAAACAATGTAAGGAATTTGAGTATGCCTACTATTAACCAACTAGTGAGAAAAGGTCGCGATCTTCAAAAGACCAAGACTAAATCTCCTGCGCTTGCTGGTTGTCCGCAGCGTCGTGGTGTTTGTACCCGTGTTTACACAACTACCCCTAAGAAGCCAAACTCTGCTCTCCGTAAGGTTTGTAAGGTAAAGCTTACTTCTGGATATGAAGTTATCTCCTACATCGGTGGCGAGGGGCACAACCTTCAAGAGCACTCTATCGTTCTAGTGCGTGGTGGTCGTGTTAAGGATCTTCCAGGTGTTCGTTATCATACAGTTCGTGGAGCACTTGATGCGTCTGGCGTTGAAAAGCGTCGTAAGCGTCGGTCACTCTACGGTGCCAAGAAACCTAAGAAATAATTAGAGGTAAATATGTCTCGTAAGCATCAAGCTCCACAACGTGAAGTACTTCCTGACCCTAAGTACAACGATATCCTTATAACCAAGACGATCAATACCCTCATGTACGATGGTAAGAAATCAACAGCGGAGTCAATTTTTTATCAAGCTCTAGATTTGGTTGAAAAGAAAGTTGGCGAAGAAGGGATCAAAGTTTTCAAAAAAGCTATGAACAACATCAAGCCAGCTGTAGAAGTAAAATCTCGCCGTATCGGTGGAGCAACTTATCAGGTGCCTGTTGAAGTTCGTCCTAACCGCAAGCAGTCCCTTGCGCTCCGCTGGTTACGTGATTATTCACGGTCTCGTGCTGGTAAAAATATGGTCGAGAGACTCGCCGACGAAATCATCGACGCCGCCAACAACCGTGGTGGTGCTGTAAAGAAGCGTGAAGACGTTTACAAAATGGCAGAAGCCAATAAAGCGTTTGCTCACCTTAAGTGGTAGTATCTCTAAAATCCCAAAGGCCGTCGGAAACGACGGCCTTTTTTTTTGTGCTGGCACAAAGGCTTTCTTCTTTAAACTTAGAGCTTTGCCGAATAGAATTGCTACCACAAACAATAACGTAGATTGCAAGATGGTTTTCTAATGAAATCTTCCGATATTCACAGAGTCAGAAATATCGGCATCATGGCCCACATCGACGCCGGTAAAACAACCACTACAGAGAGAATCCTCTATTATACTGGAAAAAACTATAAGATCGGCGAAGTTCACGAAGGAACTGCGACGATGGACTGGATGGTTCAGGAGCAAGAGCGCGGAATAACCATAACAGCTGCTGCCACAACCTGTCAGTGGAGTGACTCAGTAATCAATATTATTGATACTCCTGGACACGTTGATTTCACGATCGAGGTTGAGCGCTCTCTCCGTGTTTTAGACGGGGCAGTTGGAGTCTTTGACGCTGTCTCTGGAGTGGAACCCCAGTCTGAAACGGTCTGGTCTCAAGCTGATAAATACCATGTTCCCAGAATAGCATTCGTTAATAAGATGGACCGTGTAGGAGCAAATTTTCTCAATTGTATCTCTGAAATTCGCGAGAAACTCGGCAAAAAGGCAGCTGCGATACAGATGCCCGTTGGTGCGGAGGAATTGTTCACTGGCATGATTGATTTACTTACGCTCAAGAAAATGACTTGGGCAGGATCAGATTTAGGTGAGCTTTTTACGGTAACGGAGCTTCTCGGTTCTGAGCTTGATGAAGCTAAATTATATCGTGATGAACTCCTTGAATCTCTCGCAGACTTTGATGATAAGCTTGCAGAAGATTATCTTTCAGGGGCAGAAATCTCTGCGGAGACTATAAAATCAGTCCTAAGAGTCGCAACAATAAAACACGGCTTTATACCCGTTTTGTGTGGCAGTGCTTTTAAGAACAAAGGGGTTCAACCACTTCTTGATGCGGTTGTTAACTATCTGCCTTCACCGCTGGATAAAGGGTTAACCGAAGGTCACGATGCAAAAGATTACGAGAAGAAGATGTCCCGGAGTCCAGATGAAAAGGAACTTTTTTCTGCTTTGGCGTTTAAAATATCCTCTGATCCTTTTGTTGGGCAGATAACTTACATCCGAATTTATTCAGGTGAATTGGCGTCCGGAAATCAGATTTATAATCCACTCGAAAAGAAAAAAGAACGAGTAACGAAAATTCTTCAGATGCATGCCAACAAGCGAACTGAGCTCGAATCTGCCTCCGCGGGGGATATCGTAGCCGTGTCTGGGCTAAAGTTTACAACGACAGGACAAACTCTTTGCTCCGAGCATAAGCCGATCATTTTTGACCTCATGGAATTCCCTGAGACTGTTATTTCTATAGCAATAGAGCCTAAAACAAGTGCCGATGAAGAAAAGCTTCAGAAGACCTTAGATTATCTTAAAATTGAAGACCCATCTTTTAATTATAGAAATAACAAAGAAACAGGCCAGCTACTCATCTTCGGTATGGGAGAGCTACACCTCGATATTATTACTGATCGCCTTGAACGTGAATTCAAAGTAGGCGTTAACAAAGGTAGCCCGCAGGTAGCCTATCGAGAGTCCATTGACGGCAAGGCAACCGCTACCAACACATTCCAGCGTGAAATCGCAGGGAAGAATCAGTTTGGGAATGCAACAATCTCAGTAGAGCCACTTGAGGGAAGCCTTGAACTCAAGGTCGAGTTCAAGAAGAAAGACAGAGTCATCCCTGAGACTATCTTTGATGCGATTAAACGAGGCATTCTAGACTCTGCTCCTGGGGGAGCGATGGCCGGTTATGCTCTCATAGGCATAAAGGCGACAGTTGATTCAATCGACTATAATGAGGCTGAGAGTTCGGACGTCGCCTATACTATCGCAGCATCCATGGCATTCAAAGAAGCGTGCCAGAAGGCTGGCTTGGTCCTAATGGAACCAATTATGGCCCTTGAGGTGACCACTCCAAGTGACTACGCAGGGGACGTCATTGCCGATGTCAATGCCAAGCGGGGCCGGATACATGGCATAGAGCCAAAGCATAGTAAAGATGTTCTTAAAGCTGAGGTTCCGCTATCTGAAATGTTTGGTTACAGCACCCAGATAAGATCCAGAACACAAGGCCGAGCAAGCTTTTCTCTGACTTTTAAGCGGTACGAAAAGCTCACACATAATCAAGCAAAGGACATTCTGCAAAAGCGCGGAATATACATCTGAGAGGGAGAATTCATGGCTAAGGAAAAATTTGATCGTAGTAAGCCGCACGTCAACATCGGTACTATCGGTCACGTTGACCACGGTAAAACAACACTCACGGCCGCTATAACAATGACCATGGCGAAGATCT
>JAIYDL010000016.1 GCA_027487515.1 Pseudomonadota bacterium | reverse complement strand
TTATACTCCGAAGAGTACTTAATCTTACGGAAGACTAGGCAATTGAACGGGTTCCTTTCTCATCTCATCTTGACACCCCGAAAGGCATCAAAACTATAATCATATTCAGTTGTCAAAGATGGCTTCACACTTGAGGTTTAAATCTCATGGTTACAGCTAAACTAAATCTCAAAAAGAATATATGAAAAGAATTTCACAATCTTAAATTTGAAGCTTTATTTCGTGTCGTGAAGTGTTTTGCGATAATACGGATCCACTCCCTGTTCGTCAAAGGATTTCTGAAGGAAACTTCAAAAAAGTTTCCTTCAGAAATCCCGTTCTAAATAACTAATAATTAACACTTTAATGGAAATCCCGCTCTTTCGAGGGTTTGGATAACTTTCTGCTCCAGATCTTTTATTGTCTCAGCAGAGAGAGTTTTATCGGGATCCTCAAATACCGTACGAACAGAGACAGATTTTTGCTCATCGTTCATCTGGTAAACATCCACAATCGCCTTGGACTTGAGCTCTTTTTGTTTCAATGAACTTAGAGCGGTGATGACTGAAGCCGCGGGAAGGTCTCTTTTCATAACAACGGTGGCATCAAAGCTTGCAGTAGGGAATTTTGATATCGGCCGATATTTTGTCTTATCTTTAATCTCCTTCGATTCGACGTCACTGAGGTCGATCACCGCGAGAGAGAGATGTCCCTTCATCTTAAAGTTTTTAAGCACAAGCGGGTGCACAGAATTAATCACTCCCATGTACTTCCCCATCACCTGGATATTCAGGTACTCGTTCGGATGGGTGCCACTCCACTCAGCAGGAAGGACAGGGTTGGGAAACTTCGGGTTCATTGCCGCGAACGAGAAGCTGATGTTCAGAGCTCCAAAGAGTTTTTCCACGAGGTTTTCAAGCTCGACGAAACGGCTCGAAGTCTTGGAGTACAGTCCGATCAAGAGCTGACTCCGCTCTCGCTCGAAACCCAAGTAGCTGCGACCGAGTTCGAAGAAAGCAAAGTCGTCGTAGTGCTTCTGATTGTGGAGGGCCACCTCGATCGCCGAAGGGATGAGCGAAGGTCTCATCCGGTCCTGTTCGACAGAAAGAGCATTCACCAGGACGAGGGAGTCGTTCACCTCGGGCCAGAGGGCCCGCGCCAGAAGGTCCTTTCCGACGAGGGGATAAGTCATCACTTGAAGCGACTTTCCTTGCAGGACAAGGAAATCCTGAATGCGACGGTGGAACTGCTTGGCCGGAGAGAGGCGTACCGGCTTCACCGGAAGCATCGGAGAGACCGGAGCGATGTTATCGAAGCCGATCATTCGGCCAATCTCTTCGATGAGGTCTGCCTTGACACTAATGTCTTTGGTCGTCCGGTAGGTCGGGACGGTGACCGCGAAAGATCCGTGAGTCTCGGAGACCTTAAAGTCGAGGCGCTCGAAGATGTCACGGATGACCTCCGTGGGGATCTCCATGCCGAGGCTGCGGGTGATTTCCAAATGAGTGATGGTGAGTGACAGAGGTTTTGCCAGTCCCTCTTCGCGGAGGAACTTGGTCGGTGAACCGAGGACGACAGCACCTGGGCAATGCTCGCTGATGAGCTCGACAAGACGGAGCAGAGTCCGGTAGCACTGGTTCGAGTCGAGGGTCTTTTCATAGCGTTGAGAGGAGTCGGTGCGCAGCCCAAGCCGGACGGAAGTTTTTCGTACTTCGGGCGCTTCCCAGTTGGCAACCTCGAGGAAGAGCTTGGTCGTCTCTGGAGTCACCCCGCTCTCGAGGCCACCCATGAGACCCGCTATGACTAGGGGCTTCTCTGAGTCAAAGATGACTGTATCCGCAGCCGTGAGTTCACGCTCCTGCCCGTCAAGAGTTATGAACCGTAGCTCGGGAGGTGCTCGCCGGATGGATACCTTCGCTCCTGAGATCTTCGTGCGATCGAAGAGGTGGTTGGGGATTCCCAGCTCTACCATGGCGTAGTTTGAAAGGTCGACGATCAAGTTTATGGAACGCAATCCCGCTGATTCTAGTCGATTCTTGATCATGGGCGGAGTCGGGGCCATCGGGGGGATGTCGAAGGAAAGGCCGTAGTATGCTAGGCATGAGGAATCGGCAGCGACCTCTACGGTGATGGGTGCGGACCCAGCGGTAAATCTGGCTTCGATGCTCTTGGTCCAGGCAGAATCAAAGCGGTTCAGCAAGGGAGTGCGGTGTCCGGCGGCGAACTCTCGGGCAAGGCCGAGGTACCCCCAGAGGTCCGGGCGATGAGTGAGGGATTTGTTATCGACATCAAGGATGACATCAGATTCGAGCTTCAGGTACTGGGGAAGTGGGGTCCCTGGGACCGCGTCGGCGCCAAGTTCCATGAGCCCCGCCTTCCCTTCTCCGAGACCGAGTTCTGTTTCTGAGCAGAGCATACCGTCCGAAAGAACTCCACGAATCTTCTTTGGCTCAAGGGTCATGCCGTTAGGCAGGGTCGTCCCAATTGGAGCGTATGGCACACGGAGACCAACGCGAACGTTGGGGGCCCCGCAGACGACTTCTTTCAGTTGGCCCTGGCCGTGATCAAAAGTCACAAGATTGAGTTTGTCAGAGTCAGGGTGGGGCTTGAAGGACTTGATCTCCACGCAAAGAATAGGTTGAAGGGCAGCACCCTTAACCAGCACATCCTCGACTTCGGCGGTCGCGAGAGTGAACCGAGAGGCGATCTCTTTTGCCGGGAGGTCAGGAATGGCGACGAAGTCTCTAATCCAATTGAGCGAAATTAACATTGGTGTTTCCTAGAATGATTTAAATTGTGAGTTGAAACGAAGATCCCCAGCGTGCAGGAAGCGGATATCATCGATGGCGTACTTCATCATGACCAAGCGATCAAGGCCCAGACCGAAGGCGAAGCCGGAATGCTTCTCGGGATCGATCCCGCCGGCCCGGAGAACGTTCGGATGCACTAATCCACACGGGAGGAGTTCGACCCAGCCGACCTGTTTACAAACGGAGCACCCCTTCCCGGCACAGATCAAGCACTTGATGTCTAGTTCGAAGCCTGGTTCTACGAAAGGAAAGAAACCTGGCCGAAGGCGGACTTCAACGTCGCGCTTAAAGATTTCCGAGAGAAGAGTTTTCATGAAGTAGATGAGGTTTCCAACGGAAACGTTCTCCCCGACCATCATGCCTTCGAGCTGATGGAAGACCATCTCGTGAGATGCGTCCGTGCGCTCACAGCGGAAGACCTTACCGGGCCCGACGAAGCGAAACGGAGGTTTCCGCTCCTTCATTCCACGGATCTGGATCGTTGACGTGTGTGTCCGCAGGAGGTGCTTTTTATCCGCGAACCAAAAAGTATCCTGCATGTCCCGAGCGGGGTGGGTTGCCGGAATATTGAGTGCTTCAAAATTGTGGTATTCATCCTCGATGTGAGGCCCGTCGAGGACCTCAAAGCCCATGGAGATAAAGATATCCTCGATCTCCTGTTGGACGATCGTCACCGGGTGGTACCCCGCTGCTTGGAGTCCTTTCTCGAGCACCGAATCTGTGAGGGAGATATCAATCTTCGTGCTCGCGAGGGCCGCGTTCATCTCCTGAATCTCGAGTTCCTGCATCTTCTGCCCCACGAGCGTCTCGATGGCCTGCTTTAATTCGTTCGCACGGACACCTATCGTCCGCTTTTCTTCGGGGGTCGCGTCTTTAAGATTTTTCATGACGTCGGCCAGGGGGCCCTGCTTCCCGATGAACTTGGCCTTCAGGTTGAGGAGGTCGGCGATTCGATGAGTGCTTTGGAGCTCCTGGTTGAAATCAGCGAGGAGAGACTCGAGAACTAACATGGGGGTCCTTTGGTAAGATTCCGAAAAAGGCTACCAACATGGGTCCTAAATGAAAAGCGCCGACTCTTCTAAAAGCTCGTCAGTGCTTTAAGATTTCAAGAAGAAACCCACGCGCCCAACGGAAAAAGTTCTTCTTCTCTTCGTCGCAGTAATCGGGGTAGGTCCATGGGAGGACGCGAAGGTCCCCCTGAGCAAAGAAGTAGGTCAGATCGGCGAAAAGGTTCTGCCCGAGGTAGATCCGATGAGAGTAATTTTTTGTGGTCGCGAGAATGAAATTTTCTGGAGACAGGAAGCCCACGTCGACGTTGACTTCTCGCACCCCCCGCGGGGCGTGCGTCTGCTCCCACCCCAGAGCAAGACTCTTCGTTGAGAGGAGGTACTCCCGGGGGAAGGCCGTCGCCGAGAGGAAAAAAACTCGACCCAGGGGTGCCCCCATCTCAGTCGCGTAATAATCGACGAGTGGATTCTCGGAGGGAGTGAAAACGATGGAGGACCCAAACTGAGCTTCCCAGGTGCTCCGAAGAGATCCCGCCGTATGGAGGTCAGCACGGTAGAGGAAGCTCCCAAACAACAGGCCGGGAGAGGGCATCTGAACGGTAAGCACTAGCTCATGAGTGAGGAGAGGTTCCGGAAATAATCTCGCAGCTCTTCCAGGGAACAGAGGGCCGTCCCCCGCTTTCTCACGACCACCCCTGCTGCACAGTTCCCGATCCAGGCGGCGTCCTCGAGGGTGGCACCGGACAAGAGCGCGGAGCTGATGGCCGCGATGGCAGTGTCTCCAGCGCCGGAGACGTCGAAGACTTCGTTGGCGGCCGTCGGGATAAGCTTGAGCTGCCCGTCGAGCTTGGTGTCGAGCATCGCCATGCCGTCGGCCCCGAGGGTGATGATGATCTTCTCGAGCTTGAGCTTATCCACCAGAATTGCCGCGATGGTCTCGAGCTTGCGCTCTTTGAAGTGGCCCAAGGCCTCGACCATCATGTGCGATTCAACCCGGTTAGGTTTCAGGAGTGTCGCCCCCTTGTACCAAAGCGGTGGAGTGGACCTCGAAGGGTCAACTGCAACCAGGAGCTGGCGGTCTCTAAAATCGCGGATGATCTTCTGGCAAAGGCCCTCGCTCAAAAGCCCTTTTCCGTAATCCTCTATGATGACCCCCGCATGGGTCTGAGCAAACTCCTCGATCCGTCCGCCGATCCGCCGAGAAATTTCTTCGGAGATTGAGTCTTTTGTTTCGTAGTCGATCCGACAAATTTGCTGAGTCGCTGTGGTGACACGCTCTTTGTACGTTGTGTGCCGGGCCGGATCTCGCACTAACCCCCAGGTCTTAAGACCTCGTTCTTCCAGGAGGTTCTCAACGAGATTCGCTCTCGTATCATCACCGATGACCCCACACAGAGTTGAAGCCGCGCCGAGGCTCTTGAGGTTATCAGACACGTTTGCCGCGAGACCCAGTTTGTTCCATTCTTTCTGAACCTCGAGTACCGGCACAGGGGCTTCAGGGGAGATTCGTTTCACTTCTCCGTAGGTGTACTTATCCACCCCGAGATCACCTGCAACAAGGATCGGCTTAAGAGACTGGAAACGATTGATGATCGTATCAAAGTTTTCCTGAGTGAGCTTCATGGGATCGCCTTTCGTTTGTTCCATAGGGTAATAATTTCGTCTACGATCTGGGTAATGTGCTTACCGGTTGAGTCGATCTCGACTCCGTCCTGAGCTTTTTTGAGCGGGGCGATCGGTCGGTTCATATCTTGAGTGTCTCGGTCTTTGATGTCTCGGAGGATCGTCTCGTAGTCCACATCCATCTGCCCGCGCGCTTTGAGCTCCTCGAACCGACGTAACGCACGCTCTTCGGAAGAAGCCGTCAGAAAAACTTTCACCGCAGCATTCGGGAAAATAACGGTACCAATGTCTCGGCCGTCGAGGATCGCAGGCCGGTCTCGAACAATGTCTCGTTGCCAGGCCTTCAGAAAATCACGGACGACTCGGTGCTTCGAGGTCTGGGACGCGAGCTTCGAAACATGGTGCTCCCGGATCACGTCGGTGAGGTTCAGGTTATCGAGGAGAATCAGCACTCCGGGGAGCGGAGCAAACTGGAAGCGATGGTCATGGAAAAACTTCTCGATCGTCTCATCCTCGGATCTCTCTAGGCTCGGCTTCGTGAAGTCGATCCCGGTATGCTGGAGAGCGTAAGCCGCTGCACGAAACATCGCCCCAGTGTCGATGTAAATAAGTCCTAGTTTCTGGGCCACGGTTTTAGCCACGGTGGACTTGCCACTGCCGGAAGGACCGTCAAGAGCGATGACTTGATCTTTTTTCATAAGAGTAAATATTAGGGATTCAAGACCAGTCCGGCAATCAGAAGTCGTTTAAAAAACTGAACTCCGGATTGAGGGAAAGACGCAGAAAAAACTCAGGCCTGGCGATCTTGAGGAGGAGTGGGTTGACCATTTCGTAGACTTCGGTTCGGGGCCCGACCAAGTGGGGACAAAGAGACCAGGCGGGGTAGGATCCCGGGGCCATCGCCATCGCATGGTCCTCCATGACCAATGAAAACGCCAAGAGCTCGCGCACCGAAAGTGCCTTGAGCTGGGGGAGGAATTGAGTGAAGATTTCCTTCTCTCGGTCTGGATCATAATGGGAGTAGCGTCCCCCACCGCTCTTGAAGCTCTGAATCCTGACGGTGAGTTCTCGGCGCTCAGCGATGGTGAGGAAGAACTCTGAGTTGAGCTGAAGGAGTGCCTCCCGTAACTGGGGAAGTTCAGATTCGCGGGATGAAGGTGACATTCGAATTCTGGCTTAGGGTTTTGGTGATGTGGTAATAATTTTGGAGGACCTTATTGAGGTAGTTGTTCTTTTTCCCGACGGGCAGATTGTTCCTTAACTGGCTCTTGGTCCAGTACGGGCCCATGTTGTAGGAAACCGTCGCGTAGTAGTGATTGTTGTTGAAGGCTTCGAGGAGACCCTTGAGGTAGTAAATACCGACCTCAAGGTTTCGGAGCTTTGAGACAAGGGTCGAGTACCCTAACCCGTAGAACGCTTGGCCATATTGATAGCGCAGATAATCCTCGCCGCGGTCGGACTCGAGGAACACGCCCTTGGACTTCATCTCCGCCAAGGTCTCGAAGTAAGTTTGAGGCATGAGCTGCATCAACCCTCGAGCGCCTTTCTTGGAAGTCGACTCATGCTTGAAGTGTGACTCCGTCCACATCACGGAGAGCACCCAGAACGGATCGAGCTGATGCTTTTCGCATAGAACAAGGACAGGCCGAATGACCTTCTTCACTTTCTTCTGAAGCTTCTTGGGAAAGAGCTCGACGATTCGCTCCTCCGCCTCGTCGTACGAGTTATTGTTAAAGAAGCTAATGTCTCCGATGAAGAAACCCAGGCTATCACTCTTGAAGCGGTAGGTCTTTTGTCGCTTAAAACCGAAATGGAAAGTCTCAGGATAAAGGGCCCGGAGTGCGAAGGCACTGAAGAGGAGGAGGGCCAGGAGCGGAATTTTGTAGGTGGAGAAGAAAGGTCCGGAAATCGGTCTTCCAGTCTTGTCCTCCGCCGAGACGCTAAGAGTCTTTAGGACGCTAGCTTCTCCGGTCGTTTTTTCCATACTCCCTCGCTTATATCTAACCCAGTCTTAAAAAGCAAATTACCTTGACCAAGCTTAGATAACTCATTGAAGATTAATGATGCAATTTTATCATCCACGATCCCTCCACCAAATTCCGGGGTTTTATGAGCGAAAATAAATTAGGTTTTGAAAGTTCTCTGTATCTCAAGCAACACGCTGAAAATCCTATCCATTGGTACCCTTACGGCGACCAAGCCCTTGAACGTGCGAAGGAACTAAACAAACTCATTTTTCTGTCAATCGGCTACTCGTCCTGTCACTGGTGTCACGTGATGGCCCATGAGTCTTTTGAGAATGCGGAGACAGCAGCGTTCTTGAATGATCACTTCGTCTCCATCAAAGTTGATCGGGAGGAATACCCGGACCTGGATAACTACTATCAAGCGGCCTGCTCTCTCATGACAGGACGTGGGGGATGGCCCCTGACTATCTTCCTCACGCCCGAGGGCAAGCCCTTCTTCGCCGGGACGTATTTCCCCGATAAGGCCCGTCAAGGGATGCCGGCGTTTCTAGATCTGGCCAAGCAGATTGCGGAGGCATGGCGGTCAAATCCAGGGCAAATTTTGGAAGGCGCGGCGAAACTCTCAGAGGAGATTCGGAAGCCCGCGGCCATCGAGAAGCGCATCGATTACAAGAACCACTTCCCGGCCCCATCGGCCGTGCTCAACGCGCTCAAGAACTACGCGGACGCGACCAACGGTGGCTACGGGCAGGCCCCGAAGTTTCCACACTTCTCTTTTTATGAGTGGGCGGCCGAACAGATCCTCGAAGGCATGATTCCACAGGAGCAGGGCCAGCACATCGTAGAGACCGTCGAGCGCATGCTCCTCGGAGGTCTGTATGACCACGCGAAGGGCGGGATCCATCGCTACTCGACGGACGACAAATTCCTGGTGCCCCATTTCGAGAAGATGCTCTACGATCAGGCGGGACTCTTGAAGGTGCTCGCCAAGGTCTCTCAGTTTTACCCAGCGCCGGTGATCTTCGACGGGATCTTGCAGACCCTTGATTACTTGAAGTCTGAGATGCTCGCGGACGAGAACTTTTTCTTCAGTGCCCAGGACGCCGATTCTGAGGGAACCGAGGGACTCTACTTCACCTACTCTAAAGAGGAGTTCGAGGCGAGCTTCGAAGAGGCGCCAGCGGAGCAGAAGATTAAGCTCGAGCAGTACCTTGAGTGGTTTAACATCTCCGAGAAAGGAAACTTCTCTCACGGGCTCAATGTCCTCTCGCTGAACCCGGAGCACAAGGCCAAGTACTACACCCAAGACGGATGGCAGGAAGTCCGCGAGATCCGGAGGCGGCTCCTCGAGCAACGGAAGCTAAGGATGCCACCGGCGACGGATCGGAAAGGGCTAGCGGCGTGGAACTACCTCATCTTGTCATCCCTCGCAGACGTCGTTCAGTACTGCCCCATCGACGTCATTCAGAACCAGGCGTTTGAGCTGATCAAGCTTACCGTCGAACCCTGCCTGAAGGAGTTCATCCGCACTGATGAAACGGGCAAGCATGTCCTGCGCCACTCCAACACGCTTCAAAGACAGGCCCTTTACTTGGAAGACTACGTCAACTTCGCCGAGGCGCAACTCCGGCTCTACGAGGTCACCGGGAGTGAGACGTTTAAGACGAATGCCTTCGAGACTTCTGATTTCATCCTGAAGACCTTCATCGCCGACGGAGAGCTGTTCCTCACCGCCGTGGCAAGACCGACTCCGGGAGTGGAAAACCTTCTAGCGCCCCTCTTTGACCAGTCCTACCGTTCAAGTGCGATGACCTTCGTCCACCTGCTGGCGCGGCTAAGCGTCTTTAGGGCAGAGTTTTCGCCAGCCGAGGTCTTTAAGGCCAGGATCGAGGACTTCGGGCAGTTCGTTCTGACGAATCCGCTAGGTCATGGGGAGGGACTCCGGGCCCTGACCTACCCGCTTCACCTCTTCCGAAAAGTCGAAGTCCCCGTCGAGTGGCTAGACAAGCCTGAGTTCCTCGAGCTGCGCTCACATTTCTTTTCACGCTTCATCATGGACTACCATCACCGGAAAGATGGCTCGTATCAGATCTGCACCTCGACGGCGTGCGAGGTGAGCGGCACCGGTCTTGAGCAATTCCAAGAGCTCTTCCGTCCCAAAGAAGAACCGAATGCTTAAGGGTATCCGAATCCTCGACTTCACGCATCGCCTGCCGGGCCCCCTCGCCGGGAAAATCCTCGCGGACCTCGGGGCGGAGGTCATCAAGGTCGAGGACGTGAAGCACAAAGATCCCTTCCTCTCCGGGATGTTTTCGGCCTTCGACCGAAGCTTTGAGAACTGGTACGAAGAGCTCAACCAAAAAAAGCAAATCGTCCGCTTAGACTTCAAGGCTCCCGGGGCCAAGGCCCAGGTCCTCGAACTACTCAGCGGATCGCAAGGGCTACTCCTTTCGTTGGGACACAAGCTCCGGGAGACGCTCGGACTCACCGATTCCGAACTCAAGCACTTCGAGCTCGCCGTAGTCGAGCTCGAGGCGTCTTCAACGCACAACAAAGCGATGCATGACCTGAACGCCCTTGCGATCAGCGGGTACCTCTCCCTTCACATCGCCCACGAAGACGCTCCGATTGTAGCGCCGCCTTTCTTACCAGTCGCCGGGATTGCTTTTGGCCAGCAGGTAGCGACGCAACTCCTGGCCAATCTAATCGAGGTCATGCGAACGAAGCAATTTGTTAAATCAGTGTCTTACCTTCACGATACGGCAGATGCGATCCTACACCCCTTCTGGTCGAAGACCTTGCGGGATCAGAAAAAGACGAAATTCCTGCATAACGGTGCCTACCCGTGCTACTCTCTCTACCGCACTCAAGAGGGGCATTACGTCGCCGTGGCAGCTGTGGAGGAGAAGTTCTGGAGTGATCTGCGGGAAACGTTCTCAATTCCCTTGCCTCTTGAGAGGAGATTCGATACGACCGTTGAGGCCTTTTCGCTCGTCTCCGGTGTCTTTGCGAAACTCACCGTCGACCAGATTGAGGAGCGATCCAAAAACAAAGAGCTTTGCTTATCAATAGTCAGAAAGATTAGCTGACCTAAAACTTGGAGTTACTATGAAACGTGTTATTGGCTTCCACTACACCTTGACGGATAAGACGGGTACCACCCTGGACTCCTCCATCGGTGATGAGCCACTTTATTTCCTCGAAGGCGCTCAGCAAATCATCCCAGGCCTTGAGCGCGTGATTGCTCTCATGAACGTGGGTGATAAGCGCAAGATCGAAGTTAAGGCAACGGACGCTTACGGTGACATCAACCCAGAGCTCGTGGTGAAAGTGAAGCGGACTCAGTTTCCACCGGACGCCGATCTGCAGGTTGGGGATCAGTTCCAGGTCAACAACGATCAGCACTCTCCGGTGTTCACCATCATGACCATCGAAAGCGAAGAAGTCACCGTGGATGGGAACCATCCGATGGCCGGCAAAGACCTCTTCTTTGACGTCGAAATCATGGGCATGCGCCCAGCGACCGAAGACGAAGTGTCTCACGGCCACGCCCACGGTGCTCACGGCCAGGGCCACCACTAAGAAAGCCTTAAGAGTCCTTCCGCTTCGGAGACGAGGTGGAAGGGCTCATCCTTCACCAGCAGAAATCCGTCCAGATCCACGTACTCTACCATCCCCGTAAAGAGCATCCCGTAGGAAATCCCAATTGTCGTCTCGATCATGCACCCGAGCATGGACTCGAGCCCGTGGGCCTTTGCCTCGAGCAAGAGATCCCGGGCCCGCACCAGTGAACCGGCCTTCATGAGCTTGATGTTCACCGCATGAAACTGGCGTGAGAGCTCGGCGAAATCACCGACGTCTTCGATGGATTCGTCGGCCAGGAGTTTGTAAGGGGTCTGGGTCTTGAGGTCTCGGTATTCGGCCGCCATGGAGGATGGAAACGGCTGCTCGATGAGTTCGATGTTCATGCCCTTGAGTGTTTCCTGAAAGCGGAGGAACTCATCGTAATCGGTCCAGGCCTCGTTCCCATCGACGCGCAACCGCGCGGTCGTTTCTTTGCGGATTTCCTTGAGCATCTCAACCGCGGTGTCAGCGTTGACCTTGATTTTCAGGGCCCTGAACCGAGACAGCGGTCTGAGGTACTGGGCGATCTCACCCACGGGCATGATCGGCATCGAAAAGGATGTTTCCCGAATCTTTGGCGCTGGGAGATGAAGGAACTGCGTGAGCGAGAGGTTCTGTTGCCGGGCCAGGAAAGAGACGAAGACGGACTCGACGCCGAAAGAGAGGGCATGGAACTTGAGGTTCTGGGTGGCGAGCCTCAGTGAATCAAGATTGATAATCGCTCCTAGGTCAACGGAGTCGGTCCAGTCGTTAAACGCTCGCTGGATGTTTTCGGTGGTCTCCCCGTAGCGCACGTTGGGCGCAATCTCGGAGCGGAAAATTCCCGAGGGTGTTTCGAGATTGACGAGGAAGTTTTCCTTCACCGTCGTTTGGTTGCGCGAGAGTCTCCAGTTGACCGTGAGGTCAAGACGTAGCTTCTCGAGCCAGAGCTTCATAGCTCTCCGACGACGTAGAAGAGGTCAGAGCGCTCGAAGTCTCCCGGGGAGTTGCCCCACTTGCCATCGGGAGGAGTGCCGCGGAAATACTGGATCCACGCATCGCGGTTCACATCAAATCGCATGCGCTTTATCGGAAGCTCCATTCCGGCGAAGGACGTTAGGAGCTTCGTGATCATTTCGGAGCAGTAGAGTTTCTCTTTCCCATCAGCGCCGACGTTGTTCCATAAGAACTCAGCGTCGTATTGAAGACCTCGGAAGGTTTGGTCAAAGTACTGAGAGAGGCGAGCTTGGTTCGCTCCCAGGTGGGCAATGAGATTTTCGTTCCTAAATCGAAGAACACTGAGGCGCTCGCCGGTCTCGGTTTTCTTCGCGAACTCGACGAGGGAGAGCCGCTGAACCGGGCCCAGGGCCTCAATGACTTCAACCCGAGGTTGGACCTGAATGACGAGTCCCATGTGGGAATAGATGGTCCTTTCCTGGGCCTCGATGAGGTCACAGGCCGAGCAGTCTAAGGGCTGAAGGAGGATATCGCCGACCTTAAGGTCTAGGGCGAAGAGGTTCAGTGGTAGCAAGAACAAGAGAGAGAGAAACTTTGTCATAAGTGCCAACTTTTAATGTCAACATTCTAGCCCAGGAGCCCTGGGAGTGCCTATGCCAAAAAGACGATCTAAGCTAATGAATTTACTAACCTCAAAGAACGCTGGGAATTCTCTCTCGGATAGGAAAAGTCTTCGCACTAGGGGGAGGGAAGAGCTTGAAGTTATAATGATTCAAAGAACTTAAAACCTTGAGGATTTCATGAAATCACTTTTCCGGTTCATCACTCTCCTCCTCTGTATCGAACTCATCGTCGGTCCGGTGAGTCCGAATGTGTCGCTTCTTGTGGGAGCTGCTCGCGCGGAGCAGTCGTGTCCGACGGGGATGCAGTTCGACAGTAACTTAAATCGATGCCTGACGAAGGATGAAACGGCACGGGTGATGAACGCGACCGCGAGCTGTAATGGGGACGCGGATTGTATCAAGCGGAATGCCGTTCAGGAATTTGAGAAGAAAGTTTCAGCAGGAGAAGCACCAGACCTCAAAAGTTCTGGTGGATTCATGAGTACCATAGGAAACGCAGCCGCAGTTGCGGGGCCTTTAAGCATTGCGGTAGGTGGAATGTCGAAGCTCGTCGGGCGCTGTGCTACGGCTTCATTCTACGCCATGGTTGCTGGATCTCTTGCCTTTGTGGTGGGAGATAATTGGGCGAACTATCAGCACAGTAGTCGCTTGAGTAAGATTAAGGAGGACTGGGGAAAGATCGTAAATCCCACAGACGCGAACGGGGATAAAGACAAGATCCGGGAAGTTTCTGCGACGGCACAAAGTCAATCCTTCGAGATGTTGGCCAAGGCCGAGGACTCGATGTCCCAGGCAGCAACGTTTAAGAAGAATCTGTACATGATTGCGGGCGTCGCTTACTTGGCAGCGGGGGTCATAGCTGGTGTCGAAATTCTTGCTTCAAAAACCAACCCAATCGAAGCCGCTAGGACTCTTTGTCCTCAGGCAGCGGCTCCGACTCCGACTCCGGTTTTTATAGAAAGTGGGAGCCTTTTTCAAAGCTACGCATCCAATAGTCGTCAGCACTTCTTAGATCACCGATTCTTATCAAATCTGAAATCATCCCAAGATTTGGCTTCGTTCCTCATGAATCAGAGGGCGACGACGATGACTCATTCGTCACCAACGATCAATGAGTACGAAGAGATCGCAGAAGGTCTCCGCGGTTCGAAGGCCAACGACCAGACCGCGTTCGAAGTATTTAAAGAGTTCTCCCTCGCAGCGATCTCATCGCTCTCACCGATCCCATCAGCTCACGCCGATTCTGAAGGTGACAAAAAAGTGGATACCAACGCCGCCGAAGTTTTTCGGAAACACGAAACGAAAGGGATCGACTTCATGGGGATTGGGCTCGGAGTCGTCGCGGGCGCGGCCCTTGGGTACTTCATCGGTGATAAAATGGTCACTCCTGAGGCCCGTGCGATCATGTCTGGGGTGATGGCAGGCATGAGTTTTGTCATGATGAGTCAGGCGAGCTCGCAAGCCGACGCGTCCAAGAAAAGAGCGGCCCTCCTTCGAAAGATGAAGGCCGAATTGGATGGTGCTACGGGCGCGATCACGACCTGTAAATCCGAAGACCGCAGTGACCCTGGGAAGCCGGACTGTTACTGTTACACTCCAGAAAATCAGCGGAACTCGGCCAGAAATAATTCCACGGTTTGTAAGAACCTTTGGGCAGGAAAAAATCTGACGGAAACGAATTATTTGGCCAAAGGTGTTCCCAACGCCAAGATCTGCATCAATAACCAGAATAAAGCGGACACCGCCTGCTCATGCCGGACGACAAATACCTGCATGAAGGTTAGCGCTGGTCAGCTCACGGGAGTCGGGGCCGGAACGATGTCCATGCTCAACGCGGGCCTATCTCCCCTCAACCAACTGGCAGACGGCTCAGTGAGCGCAGGGAATGTGAATGCGGGGGCACTTGCGAGTCAAGCGGCCCGCCTAAGCGCACTTCAAAAAAAGGTAGACGCGAATCCCAATCTCGCGGGCCACAACAAGAACAAGAAGAAAGCCACCGCGGACCTCGAAAGACGGCTTAGTGCGGAGGCCGGACGCTTAGGAGTGACCGGCAGTGGTCTTCTCGGAAATAACTCCTCCAACATGCCGACCAATGCTGGCGAGGCGGCCCGGGCGCTCGAAAGGGAGCTCGACGGGCAAACGTCTCCCAATACCGTCTCTGGGAACACCCAGGCCGTGGGCGGCGGCGCGGGTCGTGCTCAACCCGAGACTCTTGAATTCGGTCTCTCACCTGAGGATGCCGCTCTTCAGAGTAACCAGGTCGCGGCGGCGATGAACCAGGAACTCGACTACAGCGCGAGCGGAAGCGACATCAGCTCATCTTCCGTAAACATCTTCGAGGTCCTCACGATCCGGTATCAAAGAAGCGGCATGAGACGACTCTTTGAAGAACCGAGACCTGCCACCCCGTCTGCAACCGGTGCTCCGGCGACGAGACCTTCGGGCCCATGAATCTGGATGTCCTCTTTGGAAAGACTCGGGAGCACTTGACTTGTTTAGAGGGGACAGAGCATCTCCTTCACCGGGACATGCTTCAGGATTTCCTGAGGCTCAGGGAAGATGCCAGGAAAGCGGGATTCGAGCTTTCCATCGCCAGTGCATTCAGGGGTTACGAGCGGCAGGAGATCATTTGGAATGCCAAGGCCACAGGACAGCGCCAACTCCTGGATGAGAAGGCGGTGCCTCTGGTTTTCGAACTGATGTCTCCAATAGAAATTGCGTTTGCTATCCTCCGCTGGTCCGCGGTCCCCGGGGGATCACGCCACCACTGGGGCACGGACGTTGACGTCTTCGATCGAAGGACTCAAGGCCAGGAGGATGTGAAACTCGTGCCCTCCGAAGTCACAGCTGGAGGCCCGGCGGCGCCTCTTCACGATTGGCTCGATGAACGGATCAAGGCTTCGAAGGCCTACGGATTCTTTCGTCCTTATGAAACGGATCGTGGTGGGGTTGCTCCTGAGCGCTGGCACCTCTCCTACGCTCCCCTCTCTCAGAGCTTCCTCGAGGCCTACACATTCGCAGCTTTTTGGAAGAACATCTCGGACAGCGAACTCGTACTGAAGAACGTTCTCCTCCAAAGCGCGGAGGAGATTTATCAGCGCTTCATGCTCAACGTTGATCATCCTTGAGTCATTTTTCAGGGTCACTCTGGCCCCAGCATCTGCTTTGCAAGAAACCAACCTTACAGGAAGCTCTGTAAAAATTTCTTGAGCCTCAATAAAATCCTCGTTCTTCTCATGACTTAAAATCCTCCGTCGTCCCGCGTGGCCGTAAGTAAAAACACGTTTCAAAAAATTCGAATTAGAGGTACTGAGATACCACTGACTCTTACTCATAAATGGAGAAGCATTATGAAGTCGTTTATTGCCGTCGCTCTTTTTCTATCGACGTTAGTCGTTGGAACTGAGGCCGAAGCCCAGACCCGCGGACCGCGCTACAACCCGAATCCGGATCGGGGACAAGGCCGACCATCCCCAGGCCCTTCGACACCTCGGGGCCCAAGCTACAACCCAAATCCGGGAGGCGGAACGTATCGCCCGAGTCCGGATTCAACACCTCGGGGTCCGCGCTATAACCCGAACCCAGGCGGCGGCACCTACCGGCCAAACCCGAACCCAACTCCGAGGGAGCCTCGGTATAACCCAAATCCAGGAGGCGGAACTTACCGGCCAAACCCGAACCCAACACCTCGGGGACCACGGTACAACCCGAACCCAGGCGGCGGCACCTACCGGCCAAATCCTAATCCTACACCTCGGGGACCGCGATACAACCCGAACCCAGGCGGCGACACATACCGGCCGAATCCGAATCCGATACCTCGGGGACCGCGCTACAATCCAAACCCAAGAGGGCCGGTTGTCACTCGCCCTTACCCGGATTACCGTCCAAGACCGAACACCTATGGCGGACCGGATTACCACAGACCCTACGGCTACAATCCGTACCGGTACTCTCCCTACAATCATGTGCCGTACAGAACTCCGTACTCTCACACGGTTCGGTACTACCGCACTTATGACTGGTACAACTACGCGTACAGAACGTCTCCAAACTACGTCTACGCTCACTGGATCTTTTGGTCCACCACCGGTTACAACAACGGCTACTGGACGATCGACAACTACCCGTACTACGTCTACAACGGCTACCGGTACCGCTACTCAACCATTGATACCTGTAACTACCAGCTCGTTGATCAGTACGATCACCGGGTCGTCCAGACTTACTGGAATCAAATCTGTAACTCGGGCTACGACAGCTGCTCGGTCCAGCGCGATCAGCTCAACTACCAGATGAACGACAACCGGTACTTCTGTGCTGAGACCTACCGTGACTACGGCTTCGACTACTCGACACCGAGCTACGATGACTCCTACTATCAGGGATCCACGCAAGACGACAGCCCGACCTACTCTGACGAAAGGAGCGATTGCTCTGATAACGACGGAGACGGGTACTGTGATGAGGGAAGTTACTAGGCTAGCTTAGACTTCAATTTCTTTCGCTTCGAGGGGCCCAGTTTTGGGCCCTTCTTATTTGACTCCGCAGGCCCGGAGCCACTCGGGACTCGCGTCGGTGAGCTTTCGGGCACGCAGGTCGAAGAAACCAACCGTAAACTTTGCCTCAGAAGCGATCTTTCCATCGGTCCGTACCATGGCCTGCTCGAGCACCATGATCTTTGGGCTGAGGATCTCAATGGTCCGGGAAGTGATTTTTATGAGCTCTCTGTTTTTGAGCTCCCGCTTAAAACGTACCGAAAGGTCGAGGATCACAGGTCCGACCTGATGTTTTTGGATGTGATCCAACCCAAAGCCGTTCTTGGTGATAAAGTCCCAGCGGGCCTCCTCGTAGAGCATCACGTAGGCAGCGTTATTCACGTGCCCGAAACTGTCGAGGTGGAACTCACGGATGAAGACCTCGTATTCGAAGGTTGTGTTGTCGGTCATTCTTATTCGAGGTTCTTCGCCTCGATCCTTTTGTCGGCCTGGATCTGAGTATAGCGTCGTGAAATTTTCTCGAAAAGTCCAGAGGCCTTTCCATCGATGTCGCCGGACGCGATGGAGCGGTCTTCTTCAACACCTCCAGCAGGACCCCCTTGCTGGTCAAAGAGGCTGTTGAACGGATTGGCCTCGTCCTTACCACTTGAGACACCCTTGAAGCCTCCCCCGCCGGCCGCGCCGTACATTCCAGAGACTTTGCTCGTTTTGATCTGGGCCTCTTTATCACCTTCATTATCTTTACCTTGAAGGTCGTTTCCGAGTGAAGCGCTACCGCCTCCCGCACCTCCACCAGAGCCTCCGCCCGCACCGCCACCCTGGGCACCACCGGTTGCCTGGCTTTGGGCCGCTCCAGCAGGGTTTAGGATGTCTTTAGCGATCTTGGCATCTCCCACGAACGGCGAGTTCACGCCGGCCACTGGGTTGTTAGGGTCAAGGTTCGTTGCTCCAACAGGATCGATCACCTCTGTTCCTTCTGGGTTCATGTTAAAGGCGTTGTTTCCTGCGCCTCCCCCCATGTCAAAGTCACCGGTCCGGAAGCTACCGCTCCCAGCAACGCGATTACCACTCCGAAGGCAGGCCGGGTCAGTGGGATTAAACTGGCAGGGCTCGAGCATGAGGTCTTGCTGTTCTTGCTCGGTTGCTTTTTTCGCAGCTTCGACGGCGGCGATGTTGCTTTCGTTCCCGCGCATAGCAAAGCCCGCTGCGATGGCCTTAGAAGCATATTCGGCAGCGGCCATGATCAGGGCAGCCTTGGCCTCAGAGTTCCCGAGGATGGACGAGCGGTTCGAGCGGACCGTTGCTTGGCAATTTCCACAGTAAGCGACCGCAGCACTTTCACCTGGGAAGCCCACCACTGACCCACCGAGAGCGACGACGGCGGTTCCGAAGGCCATGAGTTTGATTTGGTTCTGGCTCCGTTGCTGCTGCTGGCTTTGAATGCTCGCGTCCATCGCTGCACCTTGAGTGTCTCCTCGAGCGGCGCGCTGGGCGACGTCTCGCTGGAGGTCTTGGTTCCGTAGATCGGTTTGAATCCGCTGGGTGGTGTTCATGGCGAGTTCTGCGACAACGACACCGTTGTAAAGATTCAATGCTCGGACGCAGGCGCGGTAATCGATTGTGTAGCTCGCGCGAAGGTTACAGGTGATCTTTTTGTCCATGGATTCGCGACGAGATTCTCGAGGATCGACGACGCCGAAGCCATCGGTTTCGTTGTCATCTTTAACTTGCTCGGCAATAGTCTTCAAGTGCTCGCACTCGGTGAGGAGGGCCCGGTTCGTAGTAGGGTCGCAGAGGTCCCTTTTGCGGAATTCGGCCAGGCATATGATTGCTTTATTGGTAGTACTGTTTCCGGGGTTCGCTACCGCTGGAGTCGGGGTAGCTGCTGGGGTACAGTTTGCGGCAGGGGTTGCAGGTGCGCCTGGAGCCGCTCCTGCAGCAGCTCCAGGAGCGGCTCCAGATGGTCCAGAACCTGCTCCCGCCCCTGCAGCAGCTCCAGATGTTGCCCCCCCGGCTGCTTCCCCTGGACCAGCTCCAGGTCTTGCTGCTCCATCCGGAGAAGGTGCTCCTTGCCCTGGAGGTCTTCTGCGTGCTTGGGGAGTTGCAGCTGCTGGAGTACGGCCTCGAGCTAACTGGCGTTGTATCCTTTGTCTTTGTGCATTGGCTTGAGCAGGCGTCATCCGAGGAGAACCTGCATTCTCATCCTCAAATGCGGGAGGCTGTTCTTGAGCTCCTGCTCGGTATCTATTCTGGAGTTGAGAGTCTACCCTTTCTGATAGATTTTGCCTGGTCTCTGGGCTCATTCGCTGAGAATCAGAAACTCCATCTAGCCAGGAACCTTCATCGCCGAAAGCTAGCGTGGTCCACACAAAAATCGGAGCAAGCAGTAACCTTTTCCAATCCATCATAGAGCTCTCTCTTAAATAAAAGACCTATCTAACTTATCGGACTCTCTCCGAAAATCTTCATTGAATTATAAGGGGATAAGGAGTCATGGGAGGGGAATAGACCTATGGGAGCCAAATAATAAAGAGTTAGGAGCATATGTGCCTAAAACATTAGGCATCTGAATGGCCGATATCTTTGGCGAAAACCCTACTTCTTCTTCCCACCCTTCTTCTTCCGCCCCTTCGCAATCAGCATTCCCACGGCCCCGACCACCACCAGCGCGATGATCAGCATCATGTCCTCATCCCCAGATGATCCACCGGCACGCTTCTTGGTCTTATTGACCTGAAGGTCCATCGCCGCAGTTGGGTTGAAGGTCGCGTCTGCGAAGTTCGGATCCTCTGATCCCTTCCGCGGGAGGTTCGAAAGATCCGTCGCTTTCTGCCGGAAGACTCGAAGAGTGGAGATGAGCTTCTCCATGATCGGAAGGTACGTCGGGTAGAGATCTTTCGTTACAGAGAATGTCACAGCGATCCCGAGGTCTTCTTTCACGGTCGCGAGGTAGCGCGTGTAAAAGCCAGGAACCTCCGAAGCAAGGTGAAGTGCGTCCACCCACTGATGATCATTGATCCGGCTGAGCTTTGTGTTCTTCGGCTCAGAGACTTGCTTCTTGCCACCCGGAAGATTGTATTCCTTGGTCTTCTTGAGGTAGGCCATGTACTCGTCGAGGTTATCCTGCTCGCCGCGAATCTTGGCCGCGAGGATGATGATCGACTCTTTCTTTCGATCCGCGTTCTCGCTCTGGCAAACGTACTCGGATCCCTCGAGGGCACATTCCCACCCTGCCGGGAGTTCAAACTGTGCGTACTTACTCGAAAACGATTTCGCTGAAGCGGAACCGGACAGAAGAGTACCAAGGAGCAACGCCGACAAGAGCTTCATGAGCTATATCCTTCAAGTGAGTAGAGGTCGTACCATTAATTCTAACCGATTCCGAATTGGCCTCAACTGCATAAAAACTGCCTGTGCGGGAGCGAGTGGTTAGGTCGGCTATCTAAAGGTGCCTCGGGCGACGACGCCCTCCTTGAGAGTCTTCTTCGTATTATAGAGGTGGGTGATCTTCACGATCGACGTTTCCGCCTTCGACTGAATGACGATCCCCCGGGCAAGGAGGATGTTGCCTCCGACGTAGTCAAACTCGAAGAAATCGATCTTCATTCCCTTCTGAACGTCGTCGGCGAGTCCCTTATCAATCACAAGGTACCCCTTCTTCGGCGATACCCGAGTGACGGCCCCTTCAAAGTCGTAGTCTTTGAATGCTCTATCCGGAAGGTCTCGGTTGTAGAGGTCAACGCGTCGGACAAGGGAGAAACCCAGCCCCGTGCCTAGGTCTGTCGATTTGCCGCTCGTCACCTGAGAACCTCGGAACTCGAGGCGCCAGAATTTTCCGAGACTCACGTTGACCCCGAGGTACGGAGCGATCCACTCCCGGTTCACACTGCTGTACAGGAAGGTGTTTCCCGTATTGTAGGTCGGCCTATCACTCGGTTCATTCTCGTAGGGGTCATTATCCAGTGAGCTGATTCCGTTCACTCCGGCAACGAGGGCAATGTAGGGCCAGGTCACGGCCCCCTCAATCTGCCAATAGAGCTCCGGGGACAGGTCTCTCGCCGGGTCCCGGTAGCCGAAGCGACCGGAGAGAAAATTTCTCTTTCGCTTGGAGGAATACGTGGCCGCAACGCCAAGGGCGAATTCGTTGCCGTCGTCGCCCAGGACGAGGTTCCCCTGATCACGGAACTCTGGCTCATCGTTTCGGTACGGGCGCCAGCGGAAGAGACCTTCGATGGTGTATTGCATCTGACCCACGGCCTTGAAACCATAAGCACCGTTGAAGAAGGTGGACTCTAGGCCCGAACTCGTTTGAGTCTCATCTTCATCGGACTCTTCCGTGAAATTGAAGAAGTTTTGCCGCAGCCGGACTCCGCCGCCGATCTGAAAATTCTCCGTGAGACCGTACTGACCAAAAATGTCGGACTCAAACCGAGAAAAAGACTCACCTTCCGGAAACTCAGAAGTGGTTCCTTCGGTGTCCACTCGCTTGGAAGAACGAAAGTAATCGGTGGAGGCCCCGAATTGATACCCTTTCTCCCCCAGAATCCGAGCAAGTGGGACATAGCTCACCTGTGACCAAACAGTCCCAGCACTAAGGAGTAAGAGAACGCACAACAGTAACTTCATCCCTCCATTATAGGGGAAGGGTGCTTGATTGCAAAAAACTATTCGCGGGACGCTCGAAGCTCACGAGGTCGGCTTCGCGGTACCAGACACCGTTGTTCTTGGAGAAAAGACAGATCGACTGGAACGGGAGCCCCGTGAATTCCTGGAACTCTTTCCGGGCCAGGTCGATGGACGCATGGAGATTGACGGGGTCGTGGTAGCGGCCGATGGTGAGGAAGGTCTTGGAGTCCTTCATCTTCTTCTCGCGGTCACTGATGTAGGACTGACAAATCGCAAAGAGCGACTCTTGGCAGAGAGCGAGTTCCTCTTCGATCTGAGGCTTCAGGTAAAGGAGTTTGTTCTTCTTATATTCGTGGACATCAATCCCCGTGAAACTCAGCACGTGGTGCTCGGTGTTCTCGAAGTAAAACGACTCCAATTCCTCGGTCAACTCCTGGGTAAGTTTCTTGACCTCAGTCACCTCGATCTCAAACGGGGGAACGATCGGTAGGTGGAGGTAGGGGGTACTTTGGAATTTGTCATCGTAGCGGGAACGGAAACTTTCGATGTTTTTTGCGAAGCTGTTTTCAGGAAAAAAAGTCAGACCGACGAATAACTTAGCGTTCATGGGACCTCCAGGTGAGGGCAATAGGTCCAAAGCACTCCCTGCTATTGTACGGTGCAGCCGGGGTCAAGACAAACAAAAACGGTGGTCTCGTATTCCCCCGAAATCCAAGGAACGAACCACCGGCCCAGGCAGAAAGCTCCAGAGGGGATGAGTCCCCTCTGGGGGTGGGACTTATTTTACCGGGTCAAAGATGGCAAGGGCCCCGAGTTCTTCTTCGATCCGAAGAAGCTGGTTGTACTTCTCCATCCGATCAGAGCGAGACGCTGAACCCGTCTTGATGTGACCCGCGCCACAAGCGACGGCCAGGTCAGCGATGAAGGCATCTGCAGTTTCTCCAGACCGGTGAGAGATGATCGCCTTAAAGCCGTTATCATACGCGAGCTTCAGCGTATCAAAGGTCTCGGACAGAGATCCGATCTGGTTCACCTTAACGAGGATGGCATTGGCCTCTTTCTGTTCAATCCCACGCTTGAGGATCTTGGCGTTCGTCACGAAGAGATCATCACCGACGTTGGTTACTCGGTTCCCAAGCTTTGCCTGGAAGGCGATGAACCCTCTCTGATCACTCTCGTCGAAGCCGTCTTCGATCGAGTAAATCGGCGCTGCCTGCATGAAGGTCTCGTAGTAGCCGATCATTTCCTCTGAGGTGTAGGTCTTCCCTTGCATGACGTACTTTCCGTCCTTGTAGAATTCGGAAGCGGCACAGTCGAGGGACAGGGACATGTCAACCCCAGGTTCGTAGCCCGCGTTGCGGATCGCGGTCAAGATGCAACTGATCGCTTCGTCATGGCCCTTTAGATCTGGGGCAAAGCCGCCCTCATCGCCGACGTTCGTGGAGTACCCTTTGTCTGAGAGGACTTTCTTGAGGTGATGGAACACCTCGACGCCTGCGCGGAAGTTTTCGGAGAAGCTCTTTCGCATGTGCGGGACGATCATGAATTCCTGGATATCAAGATTGTTCGAGGCGTGGGCACCGCCGTTGATGATGTTCATGAGCGGAGCGGGAAGACGGAGCTTGCCCACTGGGTTCGGGACCTTGAGATCTTCGAAGAGGTAGCGGTAAAGGGGCTTTCCTTTTTCGAGTGCGCCGGCGCGACAGAGGGCCATGGAAACGCCCAAGATCGCATTCGCACCGAGCTTCGCTTTGTTTTCTGTGCCGTCAAGTTCGAGCATGAGGTGATCGATCGCGCGCTGTTCGAAGACGCTCTTGCCGATGAGTTTTGGCGCGATGAGATCGTTCACGTTCTTCACTGCATGCAGCACACCCTTCCCAAGGAAGCGGGACTTGTCCCCGTCTCGGAGTTCGAGGGCCTCGCGGCTACCTGTCGACGCCCCCGATGGAACTGAGGCCCGGCCAACGACCCCTCGATCGGTAGTGACGTCAACTTCGATCGTGGGATTGCCACGGGAATCGAGGACCTGTCGCGCGTGGACTTTCTTGATCGTACTCATGTTAGAGGCTCCTTTGATGAGCCTCTATTCTACTCGGCACGCCGGGCTTGAAAAGACTTTAGGCGACTTTTTTGAGGATCGGGATTGCCCACTCGGGAGGCTTGAAGTTGGTCTTTGGAAACGGAAGTTTATTGGCGATGAACTCGGTAAAGAAGCTCGGGACGTAGCCGGTCGGGATCATCTCCCCGATGAATTTCCCGTTCTCGTCTTTCCCCGTCTGCACCCAGCGGAAAATATCTCGCACCACATAACGGCCATGCTGATCGACGCCGAGGACTTCCGAGATGTGGGATGTCCGTCGACCTCCGTCGTGGTACCGGGAGCACTGGACGATGAGCTGCAGAGCACTGCCCACCATCTTACGGATCGCATCAGCTGGGATGCGAGTCTCACCCATGAGGCAAAGCGTCTCAAGTCTCGTGCAGGCATCGATGGGACTGTTGGCGTGGACCGTTCCCATGGAGCCTTCGTGACCGGTCCCCATGGCGTTCAAAAGGTCGAGCGCCTCAGGGCCCCTCACCTCTCCGACGATGATCCGGTCAGGCCGCAGCCGCAGCGCCGATTCCATCAGGTCACGGATGGTGACTTCCTTGATTCCTCGCTCTTTATTTTCTTTACGTGTTTCGAAGCGCACCACGTGCTCGGCCTTGATCTGAAGCTCCGCCGCATCCTCAATGATCAGGAGCCGCTGAGTCTTCGGCATCCGACCGCCAAGGACGTTCAGCATCGTGGTCTTCCCTGAACCTGTTCCCCCGCTCACCAGCGTGTTCTTCCCGAGGTGCATACAGCAATCGAGGAAGCGCGCGCCATCCGGGGAAAGGGAGCCAAAGGTTATCAGATCTTTTAGTCCCAGTTTTTCTTCCGAGAACTTCCGGATCGCAACCGTCGTCCCACACTTGGCCATCGGGGGAATCACAACCGCGATCCGCGAACCATCCGGTAACCGGGCATCGAGCCGAGGATTATCGGCATCGATGACTCGGCCCACGGACTGGGCGATGGCCCGCATGGACGCCATGAGAGATTCGTCGTCGCTGAATCGGTTCGGGGCCTTGTACACAAGGCCCTTCCTTTCAATAAATATTTCGTGTGGTCCGTTGATCATGATCTCTGAAACAGAGGGGTCCTTCAGCAGGTCGCTGATCGGCGCAAGGAGACTGGCAATGGCGTCTTGAAAAACGCTACTCATTCGCGTGCCTCATCCTTAGTATTCTTTCGGTGTCCACTGAGATCCTTCCGTCTTCCGTTCTGAGGCGACCTCTCGTTTTGGAGCGGCTTTTCTCAGGACAACAATTTTTCCGTCGTTCTTCGAGCTCGGGCAATAGAACGCAAACTGCCCTGGTTTATCAAAGACTGCCTCCGCCTCTGAGACCTTCCCCTTGTTTGCGGCCATGAAGACCTTGTGGGATTCGATGATCAAACAATCCGGTCCCTCGACCGTGGAGGTCACGTAGAACTTCACCTTCTCCCCCTCAAACACTGAAAGAGACTTAGGGTAATAGCCTTCCTTCGTGACGATGATGGAGATTTCTCGGTTGGGAAGTGAGTTGACGTCCGAAGCACCGGCCAGGGGAGTTAAAAAGAAGAATAAGAGGACGTATTTCATATAAACCTCGATTCAAGAATCTATCGGTCGATGGCGTTGGAATACTTAGAGACCGAGTCTTTTGATTCCAGAGTGAAGCGGGGAGAAAGTGTAGATAATACCAGTCCTGCGAGGTCAGGCTTGATCCCTGTAACGCACCATGCTATTTACGCTGCACTTAAAGCTTAGATGGAATAAACCGGCGGAGGATAACGATGAGTAAGTCTATGAAACTGATGGCCCTGACCGCCAGTATCACTTTAATGGGCCAGGCCTTAGCATGTTCTGAGAACAGCAAAGGTGGGTTTCTTCCAGAAAACGACGCTTACATCCCGGTTGAAGTTCAGATCCCCGGCCCCACGACTTCACAAGACGAAGTCAATCAGCTCTTGGGGCTTGGTTCAAGGCATGGGGTCAGCACTGAAGCTCAGTTTAACCAGGCGATTGACAAGATTGAAGCCGTCTATGCCCCGATCATCGCAAGTATGGGTGAAAAGCTCAAAATCACAAGGCTCTGGGCCGACGGAACGGTTAACGCTTATGCTATGCAATATGGAAGTATGGAAGTACTCATCTATGGTGGTTTGGCCCGGCACAAGGCGATCACGAAGGATGGCCTTTCGCTCATCGTTTGCCACGAAATTGGTCACCACATCGGCGGTGCCCCGAAAAAAATCGGAGGCCCAGTGGTGAACTGGGCTTCGAACGAGGGCCAAGCCGATTACTTTGCCACTCTAAAGTGCCTACGGAAAGCATGGATCAATGACAACAACCAGGCCATCGTTCGGTCCTTGAGTGTTCCAAGCACAGTGAAAGACCTGTGTAAAAGGGCCCACGGAAACGACGAGATTGATGCCGCGCTTTGCATGCGCACCTCGATGGCCGGGAAATCCGTCGCTGACCTTTTCTCGTCGATGGCGCGAAGGGGTCAACGTAAAAAAGCCAAGTTCACGACCCCAGACTCAAGAATAGTGTGGGCCACAAATGACGACCATCCGGAAGCCCAGTGCCGTCTCGATACTTACTTTCAGGGATCACTCTGCGACGTCGGGATGCAGGAAGACGTCTCACAAACAGATGAAGTTAAAGCAACCTGTCATGGATCTCTCGGGCATCGCGTCGGTAAAAGACCTCTGTGCTGGTTTAAGCCCTTGCGGTAATCACACATCCAAGACTTTGAAGGCAAAATAAGCGGGCGTTTCGTAAGGGTGAAGCTGCTTGAGTGCAGCGATGGACTCGAGGAGCGCGTGCTCTTCACAGACCATCTCAACTTTGAGCTCTGTCACCCGCTCTAAGTGACCAGTGGTCCCGAGAAAGGGGGAACTCCCGGGGAGAGGCCGGAACTGACCAGTTCCTAGAGTCTCGAATGAACACCGGTCGTAGCCGCCGATTTTTCCGGCACCCGCAGCAAACATCCCCTCTTTGACGAACTCGGAATGGGTTGTGGGGACATAAAAAGTGATCTGGTACATTAAATTCCTTTAAATCTGAGTCGCGAAAGTATACGGAATATCAGTGTCTTCTACTCCGCTTTCCAACATCTTCTTACACTCTTAATACAACCTTAAATCCGAGTAGACGACTTCAACAAAAAAAAGAAAGAATCACTGTCAACTAACAAAATCCTAACACAATGGTGTCTTAGTGATCACGGAGGATAAAATGAGTAAGTCGATGAAAATGATGACCATGGTTGTGGGTCTGTCTCTCGCTGGTTCAGCTTTAACATGTACCGAAGATGGTAAGGGCGGTCTCCTCCCTGAAAATGACTTCTACATTTCAGTAGGTCAGAAATCCATCAATGGTGGTATTTCTGAAAGCGAATTCAACAAGGCCATCGATCAAGTCGAAGTCATTTATGCTCCTATCATCGCCAGCATGGGCGCGAAGCTCGATATCGAAAGAAACTGGACCGACGGTACGGTCAATGCTTACGCTTCTCAGACTGGAAAGACTTGGAAGGTTGCCATGTTCGGTGGTTTGGCTCGTCACGAAACCATCACCAAAGATGGGATGGCACTCGTCGTCTGTCACGAAATTGGTCACCACATTGGTGGAGCTCCTAAAAAGGGTGGCGGCGGATGGTGGGGAGGCGACACGTCTTCCGGTTGGGCTTCTAATGAAGGTCAAGCCGATTACTTCGCAACTCTCAAGTGTCTTCGTAAGACATGGATCAACGATAACAACGAAGCCATCGTCAAGAGCATGGCCGTCCCGAAAAGCGTTACAGATCTTTGCAAAAGCACATACCGGAACAACCGCGTAGATACTGCTCTTTGCGTAAGAACATCCATGGCAGGAAAGTCCGTCGCCGACCTGTTCTCAGCACTCTCAAAGCTTCCTGAAACGAAGTTCGATACCCCTGATACAGCAGTCGTTTCAAGCACTGACCACAATCACCCGAAAGCACAGTGCCGTCTTGATACATACTTCCAGGGCTCACTTTGCGATATCAACATGAACGAAGACGTGTCTCAAACGGATGAAGTAAGAGCTACGTGCCACGGATCTCTTGGCCACAGAATTGGAACGCGTCCACTCTGCTGGTTCAAGCCATCTAAGTAATTCCTCCCTCAAAAGGGCAGCTTAGGCTGCCCTTTTTTTTTGCCTCTGCACCACACCTTCTCTCACCACCCGTGCAGGACACCTTTCCTGAGATCAGGTATCCTGACGAAGCTCACTGAAACTCTTCCACCGATAAACCCATCCTTCATTGAGAGAGCTCCTTATGTAGGTAGACCTTAAAGAAGATCGATTTCTGGTGTCTCCAGCGCCGGCGAGGAGGCCAGATTCTGGCGATATCATAAATCTTAATGTCGGTGGAGAAGTTGCTTAAGAAGAGGTAACTGCCTTACTTGAATGGTGTTTGAAGGTGAAAAAGTCCAACTCTTTTCATGACTTGATGCCATTCTCGAGGCGCAGTTCTAGATTCCTTTGAACCTTAAAACCTGCTGGCACCCAATCCCTCTCTCATGGTTCCCATTTGAAATGCTAGATTTTTGTTCTCTAACACCAATCAAAGACGGCAGTTTGAATGATGCAGTAAGGTCAATCTTCGATGTGAGCGTAGCAAAAAAAAGGGGCCGGTTACCCGGCCCCTTGAAACGATGCTCTGATTGCTAGAACTATTTTTTCTTCGGGGCCGGAGCAGCTGGCTTGTTCGCATCAGCAGCTTTCGTAACCTTGAAGAGCTCAACTTCGAAAACGAGAGTTGCGCCACCAGGGATCTTCGGAGGGGCACCGGCCTCGCCGTAAGCAAGGTCCGCTGGAATGACAAACTTCGACTTGCCGCCTTCCTTCATCGTCTGAAGACCTTCGGTCCAGCCTTTGATGACTCGGTTGAGCGGGAAAGAGATCGTTTTACCACGCTCGACGGATGAATCAAACACAGTCCCATCTGTCAGGGTACCGTGGTAATGAACCTCAACGATGTCTTCTGCAGCAGGAGTTGCACCTGTGCCTTCCTTCATGACTTTGTAGGCGAGACCAGAGGCGGTCTTAGTCGCAGACTCGTCTTTAACGAACTTGTCGACGAACGCCTTGCCTGATTCTTTCTCTTTGGCAGCAACCTTATCCATTCTTGCCTTGAAAACTTCCTGGATACGGTTCTGATATTTTGCCATGTCGACTTCTGACTTCTCGTTCTTCGCGGCCATGGAGATCCCTTTGTAGAGAGCACCAAGTTCTGCGTCGGTGAGTGTCAGGCGCTGGAGGTTTCCTCCGAGCATGAAGCCCATCGCGTAGAAAGTCTTGTCGTCTTCTGATTTGAGATCGATCTTCTTCGGGTCGTTACCGTTGCAAGAAGTGAGTACCAGCGCTGTGAGAATCAGGCTTAGAAAAACCAGAGTTCTTTTCATTCGAAATCGTCCTTTGTTGATTAAAAACATTAAGAGGATAACTTGAAATTTACTTCTTTGCCAATATTTCCAAACGATTATCAAACTTCCAAAGAAGGAGAATAAGACTCAGTGCGCCTACCGCGCAAGCGATGAGGCCAACGGGAATCTCCGCTCCAAAAACTGGAAAGAGGTAGCACGCGAGATCGACGGCCATGAGGAGGCATCCATTAACCAAAGCGCCGAGGATAAACTCACCCGACAGGTCAAAGCGCTTAAACCAGAGCTTGCGCGCAACGATGGGGAAAACGAGGCCTAGGAATGAGAAAGCTCCGAAGAGAGCGACAACAGTGAATGTTCCCAGCGAGATCCCGATGAACATGAAGTGATAGAGGCGCCTCGTTCTGAGGTGAAGGTTTGCGGCGATGGCATCCCCCAGCGAGAGGAATAAAAACTCCTGTCGAAGGAAGAACCAGCCCCCGAGGAGGAAGAGCTCAACCGCCAGAAGGATGAAGGCGCTCTCCGGATTAGAGAAGCGAAAATGGCCGAACCAAAGTTCTACCGGGAAAGGCCAGTTGAAAGCGATGAAGAGAAACTGCCACAAGGCAAAGACTGCCCCGATGAGCAGATTGAAGGTGAGCCCCATCAGAATCAGTCGCTCGATCCGTCGGGTCCGCTGGAAGAATGAAGAAAAAATAAGTCCGATCACAAAAAAAAGTATCGTCCCAAGTCCAACGGTCGCCGCAAACGTCGGCTCAGTTCCTACCATCAGGAGCCCTGTGTGCAGAACGAGGACCCAGAGGATGGCAAAGCCATCGAAGCCAAGGGTGGATGGGCTCGCGAGAATATTCCGGGTCGCGAGTTGAATCAAACTTCCGGTCTGAGAAAGGATGCTCCCTGCGAGAAATCCGCAGACCAATCGGATCAGCAGATAGTCCATGAGTCTCCGGTCACGAGAAGGCGCTCTCGCTGAAGTAGCTTGACTACCGTCGCAGGTTTTGGCAGGAGGTCGAGGTTGTGCTCGACCAGGACGATCCCTCTTCCCTCACTAGTGAGTTTCCCCACCAGCTCGGCCACGCAGCGCCGAGCTGCGGGATCTAGGTGCTGATGGGGTTCGTCTAGAAAATAGACTTCTTTTTCCAGGGCGAGAACAAGACAAAGCTTGAGCGCCTGAGCTTCGCCACCGGAGAGGCTTGAGAGAAAACGCTCTTCTTTCTGATGCAGATTGAAGGTCTCCCAGAGGAGTTCAAAGCGACTCCGGTTTACGGCCGGATTGCGGTAGAGGTTTCGGAGTTTACCTAGAGTTCGGTCAAAGAAAAAATTCAAACCGGCCTGGGGGACGAGTCCGACCGTCGCATGGTTGTCACAGAAGATGCGCTGGAGGAGCGTTGTCTTCCCGACTCCGTTGTCACCGACGATGGCAAGAAGTTGACCAGGTTCAACGACGAGGTCCACCCGGCAGCCGGAGTGTGGGAGGAAGTGAGGATCGTGAACCGCAAATCTGTACATATTTATGCGTTCATTTTAACCTCTTCTAGAAGAGCTGTTAATTAGATTTCCGAGGTGATTATGAAGAAGATGCTACTAGGACTCGTCTTGGCGCTAAGCTGCGCCTGTGCCCAGAAGACTTCCGACCGATACCGGGAGGGCAGTAACGCTGGTCAAAAGGCCGCTCTCACCGTGGAGCAGGAGAAGAAGCTCACTCAAGAAGCACTCGCGGAGATGAGTAAGGAGTACCCGCCGGCCGGGAACAAAGCACTTCAGACCTACATCACGGCCTTGGGCCAGAAACTCGTCCGTGCGAATCGGCTCAACGGGAACCCTTACACCTACACCTTCACAGTCGTTGACACTCCACAGGTGAACGCCTTCGCACTCCCTGCAGGCACCATCTACATCACCACTCCGATCATCGCCATGGCCGACTCCGAGGCAGAGATCGCAGGAGTTCTTGGCCACGAGATCGGCCACGTCACGGCCAGGCACACGGCCGAGCGGATGTACGTCGCCAAGAAGGCGCAGTCAAAGACGATTGCCTTCGGCGCTATCGGAGCGGCTGTGCTCGGGACCGCTGGCTACTTTGCGAGCAAGAAGCTCTGCGATCCGAAAGACCTAGAGTGTAAGGCAAAGCTCATCGGTGGAGGTGCGGCGGTGGGCGTGGCCGGTGGGCTCTTCGTACAAAAGTATGCCTTCATGAAAAACTCTCAGGAGGACGAACTCGAGAGTGACCGCGTGGGGTTTCGCTACGCCACCACTGCGGGGTACGACAAAGAAAAGGTCGGGGACTTTTACCAGAAGTTGATGGCGATGGAAAAAGCGGCTAAGAAGGGTCAGAACGCAGCTCTCTCCTGGCTCTCAGATGCCATGGCCTCGCACCCGTCCTCCGATCAGCGAGTGTCACAGGCGGCGGAAATGCGAAGACTCATAAAAACCTCAGGGGGCGTGACGGTGACCCCTGAATTCTTGCAGATCAAGAGGGTGGCCCAGGAACTCGTCTCAGCGCATCGCCCGGAGAAGAAGTAGCTAAAGTTTCCGCGCCCAAAAAACCAGGCCCTCGAGCTGCGTGATTCCCGGGACAAGGATTCCAGGAAACGTCACCGTCCAACGCGGGCCGGATTTCACCAACCGCTCCGCGCCGTCCAAAGAAGGATCAACGAGTCCAACGAAGAGGGTTTGAGCTGGGAGGGACGCCAGGATGCGCGCCGACCAGTTCGCGTAGGCCAGTTGCGAAGGGTAGGTCGTGATCCTGCGTTCACGGCGGAGAAGCTTGACCGCTCCGTCGTTGGCCATGACGAGTTCCGGCGCCCGAACACCCGTGAACCGACCAAGGAAGAAAACGACCTTGAACCCTTCGGGGATGAGCCGCAGGAGCTCACTCTGAATTTTTTGAGTCCGATCTCGGAAACTTCGAAACTCCTCCTCGCACCCGAGAGTTAGACCCCGAAGAAGGTCGATGGATCGGTCGACAACCTCGAGGGGAAGAAGCTCTCGAGTGTTCACCTCGATGGCGCGGATTCCCGGTTGGGTCAGAAGGATCTTGCGCAGTTCACGGCTCGAGTCATAGAAGACTTCTCCGCCTGAAAACTCGGACAGAGTTGAGCGCGCGAGGAAGAGTCCGCCGGGATAAATTGTGCCCTTAAACTCCTGCCTCTGGATGGGACTGAAGATCGAAATTCCCTTCACCGCCGGAGCATTAAGGAGCCCCACCTGTTTCAGCAGAACTGTGATGGGTCCGGAAAGAGAAATGACTTTTTTAATGCTCGGCTTGAAACCACAGCTTCCATGGCAAGAAAGGGAGATCAGCCAGAATGAAAAAAGACTAAGCGCCGTTTTCATCCATCGCCTCATTGGCCTTCCGATCACAGTACTCGTTCTGAGGATGACCTCCGTGACCCTTCACCCAGACCCAATCAACTCCCAGGAAAAACTGCCGAACTCGGTCGAGTTCTTGCCAGAGCTCCAGATTCTCCGGTGTCTTACCGTCGGCCTTCTTCCAGCCCCGGGCCTTCCATCCTTGAACCCAGCTTTTCATGCCGTCGACGACGTACTTTGAATCAGTCACGACTTTGACTCTGGTCGAGGGCGCATCTTTTCCGAGTCTTGGGAGGAGGTCGCGCAGCTCGCGGAGTCCGCGAAGGGGTCCAGAGAGTTCCATCCGGTTATTCGTCGTCCTGCCCTCGAATTCAACCCCTTCTGTTAAAAGCGCCCCGGTTACATCTTGAACGACGAATGCGAAGGCGCCGGGCCCAGGGTTGCCACGGCAGCCTCCGTCAGAAAAAAGGGCGAGAGCAAGGGGATCCACTTCAAGCTCTGAGGGAGGCGGGAGGGCCCCACTGCCTTCCAAAGCGTCACTGTCGTCTAGGCCCTCGAGCACAGTTCGTATAGACTTAAAGGCCCCCGAGAGGTCTTGAGACCCTGTCTTTTGGTTTTGCAGCCAATTTTCGAGGGAGTTCAAAGCTCGTAGATGTTTTTTCTTCATTCTAACCTTTGACCGAGAGCAGTAGAGACCTTTATCTCTTTGCCAAGTTTTTAACGCGGTAGTATCTTCTGTTCGATTAACCTGAACAGGGAATAGACCGTTGAGTCTTCCATTTTCGATTAGAGTTTATAAGCAATACTTTAACTTTGCATCTTCGCACTTCATGATTTTCGAGAACGGAACTCGTGAGCCGCTCCACGGCCACAATTACCGCCTCCAGGTCAAGGGTGAAGCCCCTCAGCTCGAGGGCGACATGGTCTTCGACTTCCTGGACATCAAGCCGATTGTGCGTGAAGTTTGCGACTCCCTCGACCACAAACTTCTGATCCCGAAAGACAACAGACACCTTCGGATTTACTCCGAGGGGAAGAACCTCGTCATCCACACTCCCGACGAGTCGATCTTCTCGATCCCGGCATCTGACGTTCTGCTCCTCCCCATCCTCAACACGAGCGCTGAGCGCATTGCCGTGTACGTCTGTGATGAAATAAGAAAGAAGGTGCAACAGCGCTTTGGTTTCTCTTTCACATCCCTCGAGGTGGAAGTCGAGGAAACTCCCGGCCAGTCTGCAGTTTACGTCTACAAGGAACACATATGATTTTCTCTGAACTCGAAAGCGGAGCTTCCCTCGAAGGCCATCAGATATCGGTCTTTAAAACCGACATCAAGGCGCCGCGGTACCTCTATCTTCTTGGGGGCGTTCACGGAGACGAGGTCGAAGGCGTGTACGTTCTGAAGGAACTCTTCTCCTGGCTCAAGAATGAACATTCACTAAAAGATCTTCCGATGATTGTCGTTCCGATCCTTAACGTGGATGGCTACAAGAACCAAACTCGCGTCAACGCCCACCTGGTTGATCTTAACCGCAATCTTCCGACGAAGGACTGGTCCGGGGCATTTAAAGAGGCAAAATACAATCCAGGGCCCAAGGCCCTCTCGGAGCCAGAGAACCAGTTCCTCGTTAAACTCTTCGATAAGTACCGGCCCGGGCTCATCCTTTCCTTTCACACCTGGAAGCCGATTCTCAATTACAATGGAGACTGCAAAGACGTAGCAGAGTACATCCACCAGTTTAACCACTACGACATGGCCTCGGACATTGGCTACCCGACTCCAGGATCCCTTGGAACCTTCGCTGTTGAAAAATATGGCTCACCTGTTCTCACTTATGAGTGCCCAGAACTCAAGACTCACCGAGAGTCGTTGAAGGAGATCTGGCATGAAAATGAAGAGGGCCTTAAAAAGTTCCTCTCCAGCGACCTGGTTTGGAACAAGCTGAAGTAAGAATTGAATTTCACTGCCAAAATAAAAATGGCACCTTCCGGGGCCATTTTTATTATCGTAGTTTAATAAGTTATGAAGCTTTAGTGAACTTGATGACCTCTACGGGACAAGCTTCGGCAGCTTCCTGAACCCGAAGACCGTCGTCGAGAGGAGCATTAGGACGGATGATGCAAGTATCTGCGAGGACCTCGAAGACGTCTTTGTAAATGTCTTCGCAGGCGTTACAGACAATGCATCCAGGCTCAATCCAAACTTTTGCAATTTTAAAATTCTCCGCCGCGGGTGCCCCTGGAGCTGCGACAGCTCCTCCGCTCACTGCGGAGGCGGCAGTTCCCGCGAACTGGGCGGCAAAAGCAGGATTCGTTGGGATCGCAAGCTGGGAGCCTTTGCCAGGAACAGTGTCGGCAATGAAACTCCGGATAGGAATGTCGATGGGTGGCTTGGAACCCTTATCAGCGGCGAGTGCCTTTTCTTTGGTGAACTGATCGACTGAGAGGTTCGCCCCCGAGACAAGTTTCCGAAACTTCGGTCCCTTCATGTCGAACTGCCAAGCGATGCCTTCCTTCGAGGATTGGACAACAACCTGAACGACCGCAAAATCAAAATTCTGGGCCCCGAGGAGTTCGATGAATCCAGGTCCCATGTCAACTTCGGTGGCAAACGAGGAGGTCTTGGCGTCAAAGGATTTAGAGACTTCAACCTGAGTCGGATTACCAAATGGGTTGAAGAGTCGAAGACCTACTTTATCTATCTTGACTGGTTCCTTGGATGAATTCCACTTGAAGCCGAATGCAAAGAAATTCCCACTTTGAGTGGCACGAAGGATCGTCAACTTAGGCTTACCAAAAAGGGACTCGAACGTTCCGAAGATCAAGCTTAGGGCGGCCAAACCGATGACCAAGTTTATAACCAGAAAAATAGCGACGCCCATGGCGATTAAGCTGGTTGACACGATTCACTCCTCATAGGTTCCTGTTATTTCCTACAAATACTACCCCAGATATCAGTAAATTAGAACAAAAAGATCAACCCCCTTTGTTGTCTGATTGCGGTTTCTAAGTAGAATGACCGGATGCAAATTTTCATCCAAATAAAAGCTATTTTCGTCGGCCTTTTTATGCTCTTGTTCGTACTTGTTCCGGCATGCCTGGTCGCCCTCCCCTTTGGCCTGCGGCGCCGACTTCTCATCGTGTGCCCAGTCTGGGGGTTCTTTAGTTCCGTCGTTTTACGCTATGCTTGTCAGGCCCATGTAGACATCATCGAAGATCACAGGACCGAGGATTATCGCGGGGTACCCTGCAATGGTATTTACGTCGCCAACCATCAGAGCTACATCGACATTCCTTTGATCGTTTCTGTCTACCAGGCCCCTCCCATCATGAAAAAAGAGGTACTAAACATACCACTCTTCGGCTGGATGGCATGGATCTCCGGTGCTCTTCCTGTTTCTCGCACGAGCACGAGTTCACGTCGGCAAGTTTTCGAAAAAGCGAAGAAAAGAATCCTGAAGCACAAAATAGGTCTCGGTGTTTATCCTGAAGGAACTCGGTCTAAGAACGCTCTCCCGAAGCCCTATACAGAAATCAAAAAAACACTGCTTTTCTTTGCTTACAACGAAGGGATTCCGGTCATCCCAACCAGCGTTTACGGGACTCGTGGGGTCCTGACGCCGAAAGGATTAGTGGTTCCGGGCCGACATTTGGGAATCATCGTTCACCAAGAAATCGATCCGAAAGGATACAAAACTCCCGACGCTTTCGCTGAGGCCTGTTGGGAAAAGGTCATTCTGGGTCATGATCGACTGAAGGCCCAGCTTGCGCCTCTAAATGAAAGTTTATCTTTGGCTTAATTTCCGTGGGAAACGTTTTCTCGGCCAAGCCGAGTAAAGTGTCAGTCTCGTCAAGGATCCAAAAGTAACGATCAGAGAGCGAGCAATCTAATGCTGGGCCAATCTCTTGAGGCCTAAGAAAACCCCCGTTCCGGAAGACCTGCGATCTGGCCTGATCGAGCCGGTAAGACCCAAAAGGCAGAACATCTTTGATCAAGTTCCCGCGCTCCATGAAAGAGGGATCCTTATCCCTAGGCCAGTCTCGCAAGTGCAAAGCACTGGCGGTGGTTATCGGCCCGACGCTCTCCCGCACGAGCGCAATCAAAGAACCAAGGGTACCCAGGTAGTTGCACATCTCAGCGAAGAGAGTTCGAACATAGGTTCCGGAGCTCACCTCGACTCGAACGCTCAGGTAAGGGAAGGCGTAGCGGACGACGTCAATCCGAGACACACGTCGGAGGACGGCGTCCTTCTTCACCTCAACGCCCTCCCTTGCCCATTCATGGAGGTTCTTCCCCATGAACTTCGCAGCCGAGTACTTGTGCGGGGCTTGCCAGTAGTCTCCTAGAAATTTCTCCCGCAGCTTCTCTTGAATGAAACTCTGGGAGAATCCGGAGATCTCGCGAGTGAGGTAAAGAGACTCATCTTTCTGGACGATCTCGGAGGTATGGTCTCCAGTCGGAGTCTCGATGCCCAGCTTCCCAACGGCGAGGTAGGTTTTGGGAAGGAACTCATGGATCAGGTCGTTTAACCGGGCAGCGCCGCAGACCCCAATCATCAGCACTCCGGAGGCGAAGGGGTCGAGGGTTCCGAAGTGCCCGATCTTTCCAAACCCTAGCGGCAGATGCCGCTTGAAGTGACGGACTACATCGTAGGAAGAGATCCGAGCAGGCTTAAAAACATTGAACACGAGCGGGGGAAAGAGGGGCTGCTTCTTACTCGGCTTCATCCATTGAATCTTTCAACAGCTGATCGATCTTGATCGCATCCTCGAACTGAGAGTTATAGATGAAGTGGAGCTCAGGTGTGTGACGGATTTCCATTTTCTCGGAAAGGAGTTTTCGCATCCTCCCACCGGTGGTCTCGATGGCCAGCTTCGCGTCTCCTCGAGTGGCGGCGTTGAACGTATCCCAGTAGACCTTGCAGTGCGAGTAGTCTTGGGTGAGCTCGACGTGGGTTACCGAAACGTTCATGAGACGCGGATCCGCGAACTCTCGCCGGAGGGCAAGGTTTATCTCATCGCGGATCCGTTCCTCGTATTTAATCTTTGAAAACTTATTCCCACGTCCGGCCACAAAAAGTCCTTAGAGTGTGGCGTCGGAGATGAGGGTGCGCTTCTTCTCTTCCATGACATAGGCTTCGATCAAATCCTCGACCTTGATGTCATTGAAGTTTTCAAGCGACATACCGCACTCGTAACCGTTTTTAACTTCCTTAACGTCATCTTTGAAGCGCTTGAGTGACGAAAGCTTGCCGTCGTAGATGATCTTTCCGTCACGGAGGAGACGGATGTTGCACCCACGCTCAATTTTCCCATCGACCACTGCCGTTCCAGCGATGGTCCCGGCCTTCGGAATCGAGAATGTGTTCCGCACTTGCGCGCGTCCGATGTACTTCTCGACTCGTTCAGGGGTGAGCATCCCCTCGAGGGCGAGAGTCACGTCGTTGATGAGTTCGTAGATGATCGAATAGGTCTTGATGTCGACGCCCTTCTCTTCAGCAATCCGTCGGGCGGTCGTCACCGGTCTCATGTTGAAACCGAAGATAAAGCCCTTGGTCGAAGCCGCGAGGTTGACGTCATTATCCGTGATCGCACCAACGCCACCGGCGATGACTTCAACAGAAACTTCGCTATTTCCGAGTTGCTGAACCGCGGTTCGGATCGCCTCAAAGGAGCCCTGGACGTCAGAACGGACCACGAGCTTGAGAACTTTTTTCTCCGCTTCTGAGTTGTTCTGAGCGCTGGCAAAGAAGTCCTCAAGAGATACTTTCTTAGCCTCGGTGGAAGTGTTCTCGAGTTCTTTCCGATCATTGATTCGGTTATCCACGATCTTCGCAGCTTCTCGCTCATTCTTTACGACGTTGAGGATATCTCCCGGTGATGGGACACTCTCGAGCCCGAGGATCTGGATCGGAGTCGAAGGACCAGCGGAGTTGAGCATCTTGCCTGCGAAATCCATGAGCGAGCGGGCACGGCCTGAGGTTTCACCGACGACGATGGCGTCTCCCTTAGTCAGGGTCCCTTTCTGGATGAGGATCGTCGCTACAGGTCCGCGACCAACTTCGATCTTCGATTCGATCACGACACCTTCGGCAGGTCCCATCGGATTCTCTCGGAGTTCCATGATCTCGGCCTGGAGCTGAATCGCTTCCAGGAGGCTGTCAACTCCCGCACCAGTCAGGGCGGAAACATGGACATACTGGGTGGATCCACCCCAATCTTCGGGGAGGAGCTCGAACTCGGTCAGGCCTTGCTTAACCTTGTCCGGGTTCGCTGCCGGCTTATCGATTTTGTTAACTGCAACGATGATCGGAACGCCCGCGTTCTTACAAAAACGGATCGATTCGACTGTCTGGGGCATGACACCGTCGTCGGCGGCAACCACGAGAACGACGATGTCGGTGACATTCGCACCCCGCTGGCGCATGGCCGCGAAGGCAGCGTGACCAGGAGTATCGAGGAACGTCAGCATCGAATTCTTGACTGGGACTGAGTAGGCGCCAATGTGCTGGGTAATCCCACCGGCCTCACCGCTTGCGACCTTCGCCTTACGGATATAATCGAGGAGGGATGTTTTCCCATGGTCAACGTGACCCATGATGGTGATGATCGGATTTCTCACCGGGAAGGCACTCTTGTCTTCCCCGTCTTTCTTGTCGAGGACTTCGTCCTCTTTGAAGGCAACGTCTTCCACTCGGTAGTTGTAGAGAGCGGCGATGTGACCGGCGAGTTTCACGCCGATGTAATCGTCGGCCCGAACGAGGAGATTGATCTCGAGGAGTCGGTTGACGAAAGAGTCGAACTTCACGCTGAGTTTTTCTGCGAGGTCCTCAGCGGTCACGATGCCATTTACGGTGATGAACCGCTTCGATTCTTTAATTTCGGTGAGAACCGTTTTTTGCGTCGGACCAGTGTACACTTTTTTCTTCTTTGCTGGGGTGTAGATCGCTTTGCCTACCAAAGCTGTGGCGTATTTAAGCTCTTCATCGGCACGGATGACGGTCAAATCCCGCTTCCCGGCCCCAACACCTTTTTTGACCGCGGCTGCGAGATCGCCCATCCGCTTCTTGTCCTTCTCTTCCTCTGTTTCCACAGGCTCATCGAGAGGTCTCCGCGGTTGGAGGCGATTCTCACCGGGCTTCGTAGGCTCTTCTTTTTTCTTTTCCTCAGGGACAAAGATGGGCGTAAAAGAATGCCGCTTTTCTTCGTAGTAATCTTTGTTCGGATCTCGGACTTTCTGGGTCGTGTTGAACGCAGTCGCCGGTCTCGGTTGATCTGCCTGAGCAGCTCGGGCGGCCTGCTCGATTGCTGCTCTCTCTGCGGCTGCATGGGCCTCTTCTCTCGCCTCGACAGCGCGCTTGTCTTCTTCCTCTTTCTGAGCTTTGGTCTTCCGTTTGACCGTGACCAATTTAGGCTTGTCGTCAACTTGTGCATCGGCCGGAGGACTTCCCGCAACTTCAGGGGCCGCGACTTTCGCCGTAACCGGAGCTTCAGGAATCTCTTCTGGGACCACAGGTGCAACAACCTCATCGCTACCCGGAGCGGCGTCCTTCTTCACGACTTTTCGGACCACGGCTTTCTTGACGGGAGGAGCCTTCTTTTCAGGTGTCTCATAAGCTGACTTCGCCTTGAGAACTTCTTCGTCAGTGAGGCTCGCCATGTGGTTCCTGACGTTAAACCCCAACCCCTTGAGCTTTTCGACAAGGTCAAGGGCCCCTACTCCAATCTCATTGGCAAGTTCGTAAACTTTTTTTGCCATTCTTTTCTCCGATTATAGCTTCATCTACAAATGACTTAACTTCTCTTACTTTAACTTGAACGCGGCGAGCTCTTCGCGGAGCCGGCGCTCAGCTTCGGAGAACTTGGTCACGTCGTCACCCTTCCGGGTTTCACTTCTCTCAGAGCGCTTGAATCCACTCTGGTTCGGGACCGCAGACGCCGAAATAATTTCTGCCCCCTCTTCGAGATCGGACTTGATCGTCTCATCCTCAAGAGCTCCGGCCGCAGTTTCGACCATCACTTTTGCGTCAGCGACAGACTTACCGAGGTACCGCGCAACATCTTCGGGCGTCGCTGCCGAAAGGTCAACGATTGACATGATGCCTTTCTGAACGAGAACCTGAGCGGTTGCTTCCGAGACGTTCGGTAACTGTACCAAATTCTCCACTGCCAGTTTGATCCGTTCCTGGAGCTTAACCTTAGAAATAATGTTGATCTTCCAGCCCGTCAACATGGCCGCAAGGCGGACATTCTGGCCCCGGCGACCGATGGCGAGGGAGAGCTGATCGTCTTCGACGATCACGTCGATGACATGCTCATCGTGGTTTAAGTTAACAGACTGAATCTCCGCCGGCGCAAGCGACGAACGGGCAAAAGTTTCTGTGTCTTCGTTCCAACGGACGATGTCGATTTTCTCGCCCTGGAGTTCGTTCACAATGTTCTGGACCCGAGATCCTTTCATCCCGACACAGGCCCCGACGGGATCGATGTCCCGATCCTTCGTCATGACAGCGATTTTCGCACGGTGCCCAGGCTCCCGGGCCGCGGCCTTGACTTCGATGGTTCCGTCGGCGATCTCAGGAACCTCGACCTCAAAGAGTTTTACGAGGAACATTGGGGACGTTCTCGTGAGTCGGATTTCCGGTCCACGGTTGGTCATGACGACGTCGGAAAGGTAGGCCTGGATCCGGTCACCTGGCTTAAACGATTCGCCAAAAATGATCTCTTTCTTTGGAAGGATCGCATCGGATTTCCCGAGGTCGATGACAACGTTTCCTTTCTCGAAGCGACGGGCGATACCGGTAACCAGGTCACCCTCGCGGTGTTTGAACTCAGAGAACAGGATATCGCGTTCCGCGTCCCGAACTTTCTGGAAGATAATTTGCTTGGCGGTTTGGATGTCGACGCGAGAGAAGCCCGGATTCTCAATCTTGAGACCGAGTTGGTCCCCGAGCTCACAGCCTTCGTCGAGTTTCTTGGCCGAATCGAAGTCGATCTCGACGATCGAGTCACGGACCTTATCGACGACGTTTTTATACTGGAAAATTTCGACCTCGCCGTCCTCTTCATTGTAGCGAGCTTCGTACTCACCCTGGATTCCGAATTTTTTTCGAGCGGTCACAAGGAAAGCTTGCTCGATAGCGCCTACGACCACATCTTTCTTAATGCCGCGGTCTTTACCTAACTGCTCTATAACTCGGCTCAACTCTGAAAAGTTCACTAATGCTCTCCTTATTCTTTCACCGATTTTAAATCGGGATCTAAATTAACTTTCTTAACCTGCTTATAAGACAGACTGAGAGGGAAACTCTTAACTTCGATGGTGAAGGTCTCTGCTCCCACCTCTAGCAGCTTGCCCCGGAATTTCTTTTCGCCCTTGACTCCCTTCGGCGCATTTGCGGTCTGCTCCTCCGTGAGCTGGCCCATCACAACAACGGCGACGAACTCCCCAATGCTCATTCTAAAGTGCTCAAGGTTGGCGAGGTGGCGGTAGACGCCAGGGGACGAGACTTCGAGGACCACGTCCTCCGGAATCCACGTCTCTGTTTCGAAGGGCGCGGTGAGCGCGTGATCCACCTTCACACAGTCATCGATCAAGGCAGAGCCGGTCCGTGGATCTTGAATGTAGAGACGGAGCAGTTTCTGAGTGGAAACATACTCGAGATCATAGAGCTTGTAGCCTACTTCCTGAACGACGGGGTCGCACATGAGGTAAAACTTTTTCTCGAGACCAGATCGCTCTTGGTTGATATCCATTTTCAAGGGGCCCATAAAAAAAAAGGGAGGAAAAATCCACCCTAACCGCTAATAACGAAACCTAAGACAGGCGTTAGTAATAACAAAACCGATTCAAAAGTGCAATTTTTAAAGGTCTGCTGCCTAGAGCGTTAAATTCATCATTATTGCGTCACTTCCGTTCGAGTAGTAGGACCGGACACGCCGCAGAGTGGTAAACCCCAACCGCTCATAGAATCCTATGGCCACACTATTAGAGCTTTCGACCTCCAAGTAAACACTGGAATAACCTCGCCGGCGAAGATCCTGAGAAGCCTCTGCCCAGAATGCTCTTGCTTCCCCGGTACCTCTGAACTCTGGCCTGAGCAGGATTTTGTAAAGGTGGGCGACGACGTCACCTTCTGCGACGCCAAAAAGCGCGAACCCGAGGAGTGCCGCCGCATGACTCCTCCAGGTAAAGAGCAGGATCCCCCCGTCAGTGAGTGACCCCCACTGCTCCGGACTCCACGGGGTGGGAAAGAGTTCAAGGTCGAGTGTAACCACCTCCGGACTCGGAGCTTCAGGGCCAACGAGCCTACCAGTAATACTCATGAGTGAACTGCTTATCGAGCGACTCGATGAAGAGCTCGATCGAAGGCCTTACGACCTCGAACGGCTGGTTAACCTTGAGTTGATTCCCATAGCGAGTTCGGAGGTAGAGCTCCGTTTCAAGGAGTGACGTGAAGTTAGTTTTCAGGGCCCCGTTGTAGAGCACAGCTTTGTTGCACTTATTCTCTCGTGCGCTGGACCGGATGAGCTTGGCGAGCTTCGGAGAAACGTCGGTGCGCTGATCTTCCGAGTAGCGCAGGAGTTTGAAAAAAAACCGAAGCTGCCGAAGGAGGGCCTCCTTCCCGTGCAGGTACTTCCGTACCTCATCGTCATCAACAGGAAAGTTCGCGATGAAATCCCCAACTTCTTTGACGAACGATGCCCCCATGAATTGTACTAAGATGGCATCATCATATACGCATCGCAATGCTTCAAGATTCCGATGCTGATAAGTCACATCCTGGAGCGATACGCTTCGATCAAGGATTTTCAGCAAAAAACGGTCGGAGGAGACGACGTTCGCAGCGAAGACCAGCCCGGAGAGAAGGCTAAACGGGAGAACTAATCTCAATGTTTGCAATGTTCTTCTGTTTAACAACTTCGTTCTCTTTGTGGAACCTAGCGTTTACTCGAGGATTGAAAGTATAACCATCTTTGCCACGAAGAATGTACTGCCGCTTAATGCCCTTAGGCTCAATCAGCTTCCGGAGCCGGCTGATCGATGTGTAGATCAGCTTATCGTGGATCAGAGGATTGTACTCGTCCTTCCAGATCATCTTCGCAAGGTCTTCCTTATTATAGTAAGTTCCCGGAGTCTGCGCCAACAAGAAAAGGATCTCGAGAAGGACGAATCGGTGCTTGAAGTCGATGACTCCCAACGCCTTTTCATGGATCACCCGGTTGTGGCGGTCAAGGTAGAGGTCCACGGAGGAGTCGTTGACGTCCTCCACTTCCATAAGAATGAGCTGCTGGAGGCGCTTGTAGTACTCATCGTCGAGAGAATTCTGTGCCAGTCCGAAGAGCAGGAGTGCTTTCGAGAACTCACCCATTTTTTTGAGCGAGATCCCTTTGTTCAGGAGGACATAGTTGTGCATGTTCCAGCAGCGCTTCGAGTGAAGGAGCTTCATGGCAAGGTCATACTGGCCGAGGGAGTTCGCGTACTCGCCGAGCTCTCTCAGAGAGTTGCCCCAAAGAAGGTGCATCGACCCCTTGAGATACCCTTTCTTGAGAATGTTCAGGAGTTCGTTCAATTGGTTAAGATAGACGATGGTCTCCTGAAAGTTCTTCATCTGGTAGGCATTCGTCGCCATGGCATAGAGAGACTTTGCCATGAGCTCAGGTTCGTTCTCGGTCTGTGCTTTCCGGTACGCCTGGTTGAAGTTCTTCTGCGCTTCGGAGAACTCGCCTCGGTAGGTGTTCACGACAGCGGCGTTGTAAAAATACTCCGCGGTGAGAGACGGAACGAGGCCAACGGTCTGATCGACGAGTTCGGAAGAAAGTTGGATGTACTTGTTTGCTTCGCGTTCGTTGAGGCTTTCGGAATAAATCCGGATCAAGAAACCGTAGATCTTGAACATCGCAAATGCGTCTTGGGGGAGTTCCGTGCGCTTGAGCGCCTCGAGGAAATGTTCCTCTGCTTTCTCGAAGTCCGCTTTGTCGTAATAGATTTTGGCCAACCGGTAGTGCCCCTGGCCCTCGATGCGAGAGGAATCAATGGGAAGATGAGCGAGGAACTTATCGTCCTTGTTTAGGTCAACCACTGCTCTGGTCATCAAAGTTTCGATGGACGGAGATTGGATGATTTCCATGAGGGGCTCCTAGAGGATGATGTAAGAAAAACCTGATCTTACAGTTCAACAGATCAGAGGTTAAACCCCATCCCTGATAAAAAAGCAAGAAGTGTATCAAAGTGACCTGCAGAAACCCTCTTTATTAAGAGATATTAATGAGTTGTGATATGTAAGACTTTACTCATTATGGGCTGAATCGAGCCCTCTAGACCCCCCAATCGTAAAACGGATTCGGCGGATTTCTTACACCTCATCGAAATCCAGCTAAGCTATGCTCTAACTCATTGATTGAACGAGGTTAGATTGGTAGTGTTTAGAGGCTAAACCTATCCGTAAAACCTTGTCGCGCGAAAGGACAATTCCATGGCCAAGTATGATTTAGACACTTTAAGGCACTCTACGGCCCACCTCATGGCCCAGGCGATCATGGAGCTCTACCCCAATGAGAAGGTCCAGCTTGGAATTGGTCCGACCATCGAGCACGGTTTTTACTACGACATTGAAATGGACAAAAAGCTCGCGGAGGATGATCTCAAGGCCATCGAAGAGAAGATGAAAGAGATCATCAAGCGCGGCTCCCCGGTGGTCCGGCATGAGGTCAAGCGCGACGAAGCGATGAAACTCTTCGCCGAGCGCGGCCAGACCTTGAAGTGCGAACTCATCCGAGACATTCCGGAGGGCGAGATCATTTCTTACTACACTCAAGGGGATAGTTTTTTTGACCTCTGCACCGGACCCCACGTGGAGTCTACCCGGGAGCTCACGCCGTGGTTCAAACTCCTCCACACCGCCGGCGCGTACTGGCGCGGCGATCAGCAGCGGCCGATGCTCCAGCGCATCTACGCCGCCTGCTTCTCGAGCAAAGAGGAACTCCGGGAGCACCTCACCATGCTCGAAGAGGCGAAGAAGCGTGACCACCGAAAGCTCGGCAAGGAATTAGAGTTGTTCATCTTCGATCCGGTGGCCCCGGCGTCCCCGTTTTTTATGCCCAAAGGGGCGATGGTTTACAACGGTCTGGTGGATTTCATGCGCCGGATCTACAAAACCTACGACTACCAGGAGGTCATCACTCCGCAGGTGCTCGACGTTGACCTCTGGCACACCTCGGGCCACTACGAAAAGTACAAAGAGAACATGTACTTCACGAACATCGACGAGCGGGAGTTTGCGCTGAAGCCGATGAACTGTCCGTGCCACATGCTCATGTTCTCTCATCACCGGTACTCCTACCGAGATCTTCCGCTTCGGTTCGCGGACTTTGGCCGACTCCACCGCTATGAGAAGTCCGGCGTGGTCGCGGGCCTCACTCGGGTAAGAACCTTCTGCCAGGACGACGCGCACATTTTCATTTCCACCGCAGGAATCCAGGACGAGATCAAGACGCTGATGGACATGTTCTTCATCGGCTACGAGCACTTCCAGTTCAAGAAAATCAAGATCGGTTTCTCGACTCGCCCAGAGATGCGGGTCGGGTCCGACGAGGCCTGGGACCAAGCGGAGGCCGCGCTGAAGGCTGCCCTCGATGCGTCGGGCCGAGAGTACTTCATCAACGAAGGTGACGGGGCGTTCTACGGCCCGAAGATCGACATCCAAGTGGCCGACGCCATCGGGCGCTACCACCAGCTGGGCACGATCCAGCTCGACTTCCAACTCCCGGAGCGCTTCGACCTGAAGTTCACCAACGACAAGGGTGAGCTCGAGAGACCCGTGGTCATTCACCGGGCCCTCCTCGGCTCCCTGGAGCGTTTCATCGGAGTCTACCTCGAGCACGTGGGTGGCGCCTTCCCGTTCTGGCTCTCCCCTGAGCAGGCGGTGATCATCCCGGTGAAAAACGAGCTGCACCTCGAAGCCGCCAAGGTGTTTGAACGCGACCTCCGGGCCAAGGGGTTCCGAGTCCGAGTCGACGACCGGAATGAATCCATGGGTCTCAAGACCCGCCAGGCACAGACAGGAAAAATCCCGTTCATGCTCGTGCTCGGCGATAAGGAGATTGAGGAAAAGACCATCGCCGTCCGGAAATACGGGGAGCAGAAGTCCGAAACTATGCCACAATCGAAGCTGGTGGATCATTTCGAAGCGCTTGACCTTGAGAAGGTCCCAGCGCCACTGAGGGGGTAAGTGTGCCGATGAAGAACGTTCTCCTCGTCTGCGGAGGCGGGAGCTCCGAGCACGAGATCTCGTTGCGCTCCGTAAAGTACTACGAAGAGTGTCTGCGAGAAATCCCGAGCATCAATGTGATTTGGATAGAGATTGATAAGCAGGGTCAGTGGGTCGACCGCACCGGGAAGAAGTACCTCCTCGATGGCAAACGCTTCCTGCGTGCTTTCGAGCAGGACGGAGCTCCCGGGACTCGGATCGACGTCGCCATTCCCTGCATCCACGGGCACCCGGGAGAAACCGGAGACATCCAGTCCTACTTCGAAATGATCGGTCTCCCCTACTTCGGTTGCAATTCCGAAACCTCGAAGATCTGCTTCAATAAGATCACCACCAAGCTCTGGGCCACGGCCCTTGGTGTTGCCAACACTCCTTACGTTTTTATCGCTGATCAGGGACAAGAGAACGTGGAGCGGGTGCTCGAGTTTCAGCGTCGTCATGGTGAGGTCGTGGTCAAGGCCTCGAACCAGGGCTCGTCTGTCGGATGCTACATGATCCCGGCCGGAGGGGACGTCCGAAAAGCGGTTGCCGATGCCTTCGCTCTCTCTCCGTTCGTTCTGATCGAAAAACGCATGCGCCCTCGGGAACTTGAGGTCTCGGCCTACGAGTATGACGGCAAAGTTCAAATTTCCTATCCCGGGGAAATCGTTACGCCTTCGTCGACCTTCTACACCTATGAAGAGAAGTACTCGGCCGCCAGCGAATCAAAGACTTTTGTCCGGGCGCCCGATGTGACCGCTGAGCAAGTCCGGATGATAACCGACTACGCCACCAGGCTTTACCGGGGCCTTAAAATCCGACACCTCTCGCGGATCGACTTCTTCCTAGAAGACGGCACCATCTACCTAAACGAGATCAACACGTTCCCGGGGTCAACGTCGATCTCGATGTTCCCGAAGATGCTCGAAGCGAACGGACACTCCTTCGTCAGCTACCTGCGGCAGCACCTCGAGGCCCTTTAAGTTTTTTTCCGCCGAGTGCCGATCGGATCTATAATAGACCCCAGAGGAGTCGCGATGTCGCTGGCCCAGAGTTCAATGTCCTACATCGATCAGCACCGACTTTGCCTCAAGCTGAGGCCCATCCTCGTGGGCGAACTCTACCTCGCTCGCAAACTCAAGAACCCGGTCTACGTTTACAAGGGTGGAGCATTCTCTGCGGTGATCAACGAGGGCTCGGTACCGACGAAGGATCAGATCTCGATCCTCATAAAGAACAATTACCGCGAGGTCTACGCCTACGCGGAGGACGTCGATGACATCAAAGAGAACCTCCAGACGGCACTGATCAAGATCACGCGCTCCCTTTCCGTCGGGGATCCCCTCTTGAACGGGACGAAAGACCTGAAACTCATCTCCCTCAACCTCGGCGGACTCTACCAGAACCCCTACGATGACCAACTCCTCATGCTCCAGTTCCAGAGCACCCAGAACCTGGGGAAGTTCCTCCTCGACAACAAGCGCCATCAGCCGCAACTCTACCAGACCCTCCAGCGCGAGAATTTCCACTTCACTCTTTCGCAGCCCATGCTCTCCTCCATGCTCCTCCTGGCCTTCATGCAGTCGATCCACCTGTTCCATGAAAAGGAAATGGAGAACCTCTTCCTCGCGAGCTACTTGAAAGACATCGGCATGGCGATGATCCCCGATGACAAGTATGATCTCAAGACGCTAACCACCCGGGACCAGCAGTTACTCGGGAGCCATGCGGATTTCTCCTTCGACCTCCTCGAAGGGAGGATCCCACTTTCGAAGAACTACCTGACGATCATTCGGCACCACCACTTCATGAACGATAAGCTCAAAGAACTGGTGGCAAAGTCGAAGCGCCGCCGCGACCAGGAGATCGTCTTCGGCGTCGAGAGCACGCTGGTTTCCGTGTTCGATATCCTCGTGGCGATGACAAGCGAGCGCCCCTACCGCCCGGGACAAAGTCTCTTCCAGTCCCTCGATTTGGTGAAGAAGCTCATGGCCGATGACTACCCTCAGGAGTTCCGCGCTCTGGTGGTATTTTTGAAGCAATTTTACAAAAACTAGGACTTCCCAAAGTCCTCACAATCTTTCCATAATCAAAGAGTAGCAAACAGTTTCAAGGCAGAGACTGAACCACTGATTCTAAGGAGGGAATACATGGCGCAGGAACAGAGTCCGCTCACGGGCATCATTGAAGAAGACAAGGTCGTCATCGACTTCGGCGAGTTCGAAGGGAAATCAGTGCTCGAGATCGCGGACACGCGGCCGGAGTACTACCAGTTTCTCATTGAACAAAAAGAAACTGGAAATTTCTCTATCCGCCGGACCAAGGACAAGATCTACCGACTCTACGTCCACCAGAACCTTCTCAACTAACCACGGGTCCTTCGGGGCCCGATTCATTTTCCGAGGAGCCCCTCGGACTCAAGCTTGTGCAGATGCTTCCGGATGTTCTCAAGGGCATAGGGCCATAGGTCCCGACTCACATCCGCGTAGATTGACGGTAGCATTTCTTCGGGAGCGAGGCCTCTGTGATGAAGCGCCAGGACCTGGGCTTCTCGCTGCCGACGGTGGGACAGAGTTTTCTCGAGAACGGTCGTTCCACCGAGGCCGATGCCGTGGGACGGGAAGACGACCCTTGGACCCAGGGAGATGATCCGCTCTAGAGTCGAGAAGTATTTCTTCATGTCACCCTCGGCGCCGCCGATGACGACTGTCCCGATTCCCTGGAAGAGGTCTCCCGCAAGAAACCAGCTGAGGTCCTCTGGATAAAGCGCTAGCTGCCCTTCATCGTGTCCGGGAATCTCCATGACTCGTACCCTCTGGCCCAACCAAGTTGTTACCTGATCCCCTTCGGCCACGACCTCAACGGAGATTCCATCAAAAAAGCCTGGCGCCACCGCAAGGATGCGTCCGAGAGTGTAGGAGCTCAGAACGACCGGTACCCCGAGCTCCCGGGCGAGTCGGTCGGAGCGTTCGTAGTGGTCCGGATGATGGTGGGTGAGAAAAATTTTATCGGCCCCGAAAGTGGCAAGGGTTCGCACGAACTTCTCATACTCATTATCGTCCCGCGGGGAAGGGTCCACGACAAGTCGAAGATCATCCCCGATGACGAACGCATTGGTCCGGGTCGCCGGGGGTAGCGTATGGGAAAGCGGCATGAGCTGGCGGATACCTTTGAGCGACTCGATCCAAGGAACGAAGCGATCCGCATCGTACACGAAGTTCAGATCCGGGATGGAACGCACCCCGATCTCTTCCCCCAGTGCCTGGATAACCTTTACGACCGGTGGAACCGCTAAAAGGCAGCCCAGGTTATAGCGACGAAGGAGCTCGTCAGCGCTCACCCATTCGGCCGTCCGCGCCTCGTTTCGGTCTACGACGAATGCAGGTTTCTGCGTTAGTTCAATCTTGTAAAAGTACGTTGCGAACCGGTAGGGATTAAAGTCTGGCGTCACCGCAAGCCCCAGCTCCTGGACGCTCGACACGCGCCCGGCGGAGAGTTCCTCGCCGAGATCGAAACCTAGTTCCTCACGGATCTCTCGTCTCACAGCGCCGAAGCGCCGGCGATCGAAGGAGGCCAGCAGCGGATGGTCAGGACACTCGAGAGCATCGTTGGCCTCGACCTTCCCTCCAGGGAAGGCCCAGTATCCCGGGAATGCGCTCAAGAAGTACTGCCGCTCGATGGCGAAGATCTCATTCCCGCAGGTGAGGACCACGGAGACAGCGTCGATGATTTTAGACATGGGCCTTATCCAGGAATTGGGCAGCAGATTTGTAACGAACCTCCCGGTACCCTTTCACGCTCTCGAGCTCAAGCAGGCGGCGGCGGGAGACTGGAGCGCCGAGGAGTTCCGTGCGAATTCGAGCAGCGATCTCGCGCTCACTGCTGTGCCACTGCGGCATGAGGAGGCGAAGGATCCGGAGGTGACGCATGAGCGAGAGCATCCAGCGCTTCGGAGAGAAGTCAAACTCGACCTTGCGTCCGAAGAGTACGAAGGCCGGACGGTTGATGTGAACCACTTGATAAGCGGAGCCGAGCTTCCCGTAGCGGGCCCGATCAGCGGCGACCTTCAAGGGAGAGATCATGAGGTGGGAGACGAAGACCTCATCTTTTATCCAGTAGGTCCGAGCGAGCACTCGGAGCGCCACCGGCAGATCCTCGGCGGTGTAGCTCTTCTTGAGCACTCGAGCGTCCTCGGTGAAGGCCGCGATCCGCTTGCCCTGGTCGAAGACCAGAAGGTCATGAACGTAGTGCCGGAGGTGTTCGACCGGTAGCTCTGGGAAAAGATCTTTCAAGATCTGCGTATGGGCCATGAGCGCGTTCACAAATTTCTCCGGAGACTGCCACGGGTACGCCGCGAGCCGAACGCTCTTGGTTAAGAGGTCCCTGGAGTCGTCTTCCGGGCGGGCGGTGGCCCGGCGATTCAGGAACCAGTCTCGGCCCATTTGGAAGGCTTCCCAGTTGGGTTCAAACTCGGACTTCGGAACGGCGCTCTTAAAGGCCCGCGCCAGGTCGGACTCTAGGAACGGGAGTCGACCCGCTTGGAAGGCGATACCGAGGATCATGGCCGAGGCATAGACCGGTCGCTGGAAGCGCTCGAAGCTCATCTGCTTCAGGGGGGCCATGATAACGCGGTCTCCGAGTTTTTCCCGGAGCTCGCGCTGAAGGGCTTCCGGCGTTGTGACCGGAGCATCGATGCCACGGTCAAGGAGAATGGAGAGCGGCACCTGGAACTCTTCATCGACGATCATGAGCCCCTGAGGTGCTAGGTACTCAACCGCTCGGCATCCTTCGAGAAGGTCCGGGGACACCACCAGGTCCGCAGTAGCAACGGGCACGACAGGGCCATGAACCTTCTTCGCTGCGTAGATCGCCAGATGGCTGATGACTGAGCCATTCCGTTGCGCGAGACCCTTCTGATCCATGAACTTAAACTTCAGGTCGTCGCGGCCAGACATGTCCGACGAGGCTTCGGCGATGATGCGCGAAATCGTCGTGACACCCGAGCCCCCGACTCCAATCACAATGGCGCGGAAGTCCGCCCCTGCGGCGATGGTCGAGAGAGATTTCACCGGATGCGGAAGGGGCAGGTGGCCCCAGGTTTGAGTGCTGGAGACGGAGTCCTTGTATTTCGTCGGATGGTAATCGAAAACCTTCACCAGCTCGAAGCTCGGGCAGGCCTTGATCTTCGTGCAATACGAATCAGAAACGCAGATCTGCGGGTCGATCGCGACTTTCGTACCGTAGGCGTCATTCGTCTGAGTGAGTCCCGGACAACCGGTCATCTCGACGCAGGCACGGCAGTCCTCACAAGCGAGGGTATTGATCTGATAGAACTCGCGCACCGGTTCCGTGCCGCCGCCGGCGAAGAGCTTCCTCTCATCGCGCTTCTTACGGCCGTGGAAGGTGAGGCCGCACTCCTTACTTGAAACGATGACTTTAACCCCAGGCCTTTGGACGTATTCCAGCAGAAGGTTCTTATAGAAATAGCGATCGGACGGATTCACCTCGATGGCGGCATCGACCCGGAGGGAGCGAGCAACTTCGAGGATGCTCTGTCGTGGTCTCACCTCACCCTCGACGGAGACTCCGGTGCGGGGAGTGACCTGATGGCCCGTCATGGCGGTGTTGTCATTATCAAGGAGGATGTAGGTGATGTTGTGACCCATCTGCACGGAGTTCGAAACGGCCGTCATCCCAGAGTGGAAAAAGGTGGAGTCGCCCATCAGGACGACTGAGGGATTGGTCGTGAAGAGGTCGGTCCCAGCTCCCAGCGCTCCCCCCTGCCCCATCGCCGAGAGGTCGTGCATCTCTTTGAACGGCTCGAGGAAGGAGAGCGAATAGCAACCGACGTCACCATGGGAGATGAGGTCTACATTCTGATCGGCGAGTGAGGCCCGAACGTCTTTCATGATCGACAGCGTTTCTCGGTGCGGGCACCCCGGACAGAAAGTGGGGAGGCGCTTGGGCACCGGAAGATTCAGCTTCACCGGAAGCTGACAATTCGTCTCCTCGGGTTGAAAGTTGAGGACCTCGAGGAGCAGGTTTAGCTTTTGATAGATGAGCTCATACGTGAGACCTCCGAACGCCGGGAACCCTTCGAGGTCCCCAAACTCTTTGCCGTAGACCGGGAGACTCAGGCCATGCTTTCCGAGAAGTCCGCGCACCTCACCTTCCAGGAAGCCCCGTTTTTCCTCCACCACGATGAGCGCCTTGCGCCCCTTGAGAAACGGGAGGAGCTGGGCTTCGTTGAAGGGGTAACTCGTGGCCGCTTTATAAACGGCGAACTTCTCCAGGAGGTTCGACTCTTCGAGCACCTGCGCCAAGGTCTCGAAGACTCCCCCTGCGGAAATGATGCCGATCTCGGATTCGAGATTCCCACTCACCTGGTCGAGCGAGAGCTCAGAGAGCGCCTCGAGAACTCGCGGGAAGCGATTCCGGATCATCTCTCGATCTGCAAGGAGCGAGTTCGGAGGAACCATCACATTGGCCGAGAGGTTAAACTTCGAGGGGTCAAGGGTGACGAGGTCTCCGGAGAGTTTCTTCTCTGGTCCAGTGAGCACTCTCCCTCCGCCTTCGGCCATGAAAGTGGTGAGAAGAAAACCCACGTAGACCGAGCTCTTCTGAGAAATCTCCAGGGCGGCCGCGATCCAATCTTTGAGTTCTTGAGGCGAAGAGGGCTCAAGGAATGGCATGTGAAGGTGCTTGAAGAGGTAGCGCGAGTCCGCAGGGGTGGAGGTTGAGATCGACCAGGGATCGTCACCGACGACGACGACGACTCCGGCCTTCGCTTCGCCTCCAGGGTTGGCAAAGTTTCCGACGCTCAGGGCATCAGAGGCCACATGGAGTCCCATGGATTTCATCGCAACGAGAACGTTCTGCCCGGCCATTTTAGCGCCGCCGGCCATGGCCGCAGCGTTGGCCTCCGAGTTTGCGATAACGACACGCGCGCCTTTCCGCTGGAGCTCGTCGCGCTCATCGTAAAGAATATTGAAGAAGTCTGCTAGAGGCGAACCCGGGTACCCGGTGTAGAGATTAAACCCCGCCTCCAGCGCGCCCTGAATGAGTAATTCGTTGCCATTAAGAATCTTATAGCTCATTGTTTAGTTCCATCGAGGTGAAAATAGCAATTCGTTATACCTCCGCTCTGACATTTCAGCAAACAACAAAAAGTGAATTCAAGGACTTATCTAATGGAAGAAAACATTATCATCTCTCAATCCGTCGCCATTCTCGTGGATGGGAATAACATCGAGCGTTCTCTAGAAAGTGAATATAAGCAGAGCACCATGATTAACTTCGACGTGCTAATCCCCAAACTCCTGCGGGGCCGAGGTCTTAACCGGCTGATCTACTTCCGAGAAGGGAAGAACATCTCCTCGAAGCTCGCTGAACGGCTCCACGCCAAGTACCACGGCTCCGTGAGGCCCTGCCACAAGTCGGCCGACATCCCTCTGAGTATCACGGCAACCCAACTCTCCAGCAAAGTTGACGCCATCATCATCCTCTCTGGTGATTCAGACTACGTAGAGCTGGTGAACCACTTGAAGTCGGAAGGAGTGCGGGTTGAGATCTGTGCAGTAGAAAGCACCACGGCCGAGATTCTTAAGGAAGGCGCCGACTACTACCAACCCATTGTCCAGGAGGACTGCTTCTCCCTCCCGGCCGGAGTCGGCAAGAAGAAATCCCGCCGCTAGGTTTTGACTTTCCGTCCCATCCAGGAAAAGATTTTTTATCGTTTTTGAGGAGATGTTATGTCGCAGAACCCGGCAGGTTTAAAGAGCATTGATCACTTGGAGTTTACTGTGGGCTCATTCGAGTCACCGACGGTTAAACTTTTCCACACCCTGGGGTTCGTCGAGACCGCGGCTAACGAAGACGCTCGGCTCTTTACCCAGGGCCAGGTCCGGTTTTTGGTGAAGGCTTCAAAGGACGAGTCCGATCGGGCGCGGAAGTACTTTCACGGACACGGTGAGGGCGTCTCGAAGATATCTTTCGCCGTTGAGAGCGTGGAGCGGGCGCTGGAAGTCACCTTAAAAAATGGCGCGAAGTTAGTCGAAGATTTGCGAGTCCTAGAGACCGAGAACGGTGTCACAAAGACGGCGATCATCCAAGGTTTCGGAGACGTGGTCAATGAGTTTGTAGAAAGACCGGCCCAAGAATTCAGACCCTCCATGCGCGCTCTGGCGTCGGACAGCGCCGCTCAACCCCTACGCACCAGAGTCTCCCGCATCGATCACCTCACGAACAATGTTCCGAAGGGAGAAATGGGCCACTGGGTAGAGTTCTACAAGCGCACTTACGGGTTCGTGGAAACTCGCTATTTTGACATCAAGGGGACCAAGACAGGGCTCAACTCAAAGGTCGTTCAACTCGCCGACAACTCCATCATCATCCCGATCAACGAACCGGAAAAAGAAGGCGGGAAGTCCCAGATTCAAGAGTTCCTTGATGTGCACAAAGGCCCGGGAGTCCAGCACATCGCTCTCATGACCCCGGACATCATCTCTACCGTGGGAGAACTCCGGGAGCGGAATTTGCAGTTCCTCAAAGTTCCTGGGACCTACTATCAGGATATCCCGAAGCGGCCGTTCAAAGTCACCGAGGATCTCGCGGTGCTTGAGAAGCTCAACCTGCTGGTCGATGGTGACCCCGACGGGTACTTACTGCAGATTTTTTCCGACACCTACGTGGGACCTCTTTTCTTTGAGTACATCCAACGCAAAAACCACTGGGGTTTTGGAAACGGAAACTTCCAGGCCCTCTTCGACGCGATTGAGCGGGATCAGATGGCGCGCGGGTATCTTTAGGCAGTAAAGTCCCGGAGAACGTCGAAGCCTAATTTAAGAAGTGTGGCAAAGACTACGCCTCTTAGTAATATACGCACAAACTCATTCCCCCTCAAAAGTGCCAGCCTCACGCCGAGGAGCGCGCCACAGACATTGAAAACGATCATGGGAAGCGCGTACTGGAACTGAAAGTCCGTTCGAAAAGAAAAAAGCAGGATCGCGGCTAAATTGGTGGTGAGGTTTATGACTTTCGCATACGCAGAGCCCTGAACGAAGGTCATGCCGAGAAGACCAACGAAGGCAATGATGAGAAAGCTCCCCGTCCCTGGTCCAAAGAACCCGTCGTAAAATCCTAGAATTGAGCCGATGGTAACGGGCCTCCAGAGGGGAACCTGAGACTTTAGTAAGTGGTCAACTGTGCCAAAGTGCTGGGCACGGAGTGACGTCAAAAACACCAAGAATAATAAACCCAAAAAGAGGGGCTTCAAGAGCGCGCCGTTGATCAGAGAAACGGCCCACGCTCCTAAAAAAGAGGCGACAAAAGCGCAAAGGACGGCGGGGAGAATAATGCGACGAATGTAGGGAACATGCCGGGCAAATCGGTAGGTGGAAACGGCCGTTCCCGTGACTGAAACGAGTTTATTGGTGGCGAGAAGACTTATAACGGGATGTGTTGGTAAGACCATAAGTAATGCAGGTAGTTGAATCAAGCCGCCTCCGCCCACAATAGAATCAATGAAACCAGCGCTAAAGGCCGCGAGGCAAAGCACAATAAGATCGTAACTGACCATAAAAAATTTTCCTTACGACAACCCACGGCATTACGTCATCGTTAAGACTCGGTTAAGAATACTCAAGATGTAGCATTTCTTAAGGTCCGTCATTAATATCATCCCACTTTTGACCGCCATTCAATTAAAAAGGAAACTCGATGAAAGTTTTTTTCCTGGCCCTTGTCCTCGTTGCAAGCTGCTCGAAGCGTGAGCACAAAATCATCCAAAACAAAGGCTCCGACACGGTCGTAAACCTCGCTCAGGCCTGGGCCGAGGAGTACAAGAAGATGAAACCAGATGTGGCCATCGCTGTGTCTGGCGGAGGGTCCGGAACGGGAATCGCCGCTCTCATCAACGGAACTGTCGACATCGCGAACTCCTCTCGGAAAATCAAAGAAGAAGAGAAAGCACAGGCGCTGAAGAACTCCGGGAAAGAAGTTCAAGAATTCGTCATCGGCCTCGACGCGCTCGCCGTGTTCGTTCACCCAGCGAACCCCCTCACGGGTCTAACCATCGAAGAGATTGCCTGCATCTACGGTGACGGTGGGAAATGTGAAACCTGGGCCGACGTCCGCCCGGGAACCATCGTTCCAGGCTGCCAAGACAACAAGATCATTCGCATCTCGCGCCAATCGAACTCTGGGACCTACCAGTACTTCCGCGAGGCCATCCTCGGTGAAGGAAGGGATTTCAAAATGGGTTCCATGGACCTCAACGGATCTCGAGAAGCCGCGGACCTGGTTGAGAAAACACCGTGCGCGATCGGTTACTCCGGCATGGGGTATCTCACGAAGGGGATCAAGGCCCTCTGCGTGTCCAAAACGAAGGACGCCGCTTGCGTAAGCCCGTCGCTCGAAACGGCCACGGATAAGACCTACCCGATCGCTCGCGAGCTTTACATGTACACGTCTGGCACGCCGTCCGTTGAAGTGAAAGCCTACATGGACTGGACGAACACGCCGGCGGCTCAGGAGATCATCATCAAATCTGGCTACGTCCCCGTACCAAAGAAGTAATTCTATGCAGATCAAGGTATCAGAGGCAGCTCCGGTCACCATGGAGTGGCGGCAGAAGAAAAGAAGCAAGCCATCGTCCGAGCGGGCGATCGAGTTCGTGATCAAGGCGGGGGGCTATAGCTCCATCGTCCTCATCGCCGCCATCCTCTTCTTCATCCTGAAAGAGTCGTATCCGTTCCTCATCGGAAGGTTCGAGTTCACGGAGTTCTTCGGGTCCGCTTCCTGGAACCCCGCTTCCGTGAGTAAGATCAGTTACGGGATCGTGGCCCTGATCGTCGGTACCGTCTGCGTGAGTGTGCTCTCGATGCTGATCGCTGTTCCCTTGGGCCTTGCCTGCGCCTTCTACATCTCTGAGTTCTGCAGCCCACGGATGCGGGAGATTTATAAAATCCTGATCGAGTTCCTGGCCGCGATCCCCTCGGTGGTCTGGGGCTTCGTGGCCATCATGATGATCAATCCCCTCATCATCAATGTGTTCCGAGTTCCGATCGGACTCAACGTCCTCAATGCGTCGATCATTCTCGCTCTGATGTCTCTCCCACTCATCGTGTCCGTCGGAGAGGACGCGCTGCGGGCGGTTCCTGAGACGTACCGCGAAGCTGCGGAAGCGATGGGAGCGACGAAGTGGGAAGTTGCGACCCGGGTCCTTCTCCCAGCCGCCAAGAATGGCCTCATGGCCGCGGCCCTCCTCGGAGTCGGGCGGGCCCTGGGAGAAACCATGGCCGTTCTCATGGCCACGGGGCACTCGATCCAGATCCCGAAGAGCCTCTTTGATCCCGCGCGGACACTCACCGCTACCATCGCGGCCGAACTGGGGGAGTCACCGAAGGGTGGAGAGCACTACCAGGCCCTCTTCGCCATTGGTCTTGTCCTCTTCACTTTGTCATTTGCCGTGAACATCACCGCGGACTACCTCATTAGAGGCAGAAGGAAGTAACTATGTTCCATCCGAGCATTCATCTTCTTAAGAAAGAGATCAAAGAACGGCGGTTTCGAAACCTCCTCAGCACTATTACATTCTTCCTCTTTTTGCCCGCCCTCGTGATCATGTTCTGGCTCTTCATCAAAGGCTTACCTGCACTCTCCCTCGACTTCCTGCTTCAGGATCCCATCCAGGGCATGACGGCGGGAGGGATCTTTCCTACCATCATCGGGACCTTCTGGCTCGTCATCATCAGCGTCCTCGTCTCCTGTCCCCTAGGAGTCCTGGCCGCCGTCTACCTTTCCGAATACGCTGCAGACAGTACCCTGACTCGCCTCATCCGGCTCGCCATCTTGAACCTGGCCGGTGTTCCGAGTATCGTTCACGCACTGTTCGGCCTCGGGGCCTTCGTTCTTTTTTTGAACATGGGAACGAGCATCCTCGCTGCCTCTTTCACTTTGGCGGTGATGAACCTACCGGTGATCATCACTTCAACCCTCGAATCCCTCAAGGCAGTTCCGCACTCTTACCGTGAAGCAAGCTGGAACGTCGGTGCGAGCAAGCTTCAAACCATCCGCTACATTGTGCTTCCAAATTCTCTGCCGGGCATTCTCACAGGTCTCGTTTTCTCCGTGGGTCGCTCCGCCGGCGAAACCGCAGCGATCCTGTTCACGGGTGTTGCATTCTATCTGCCGTTTCTCCCGCAGAGTGTCTTCGATCAGTGCATGTCCCTCTCGATGCACCTCTTCACCATATCGACTCAGGTTGTCGGAGTGCCCGAAGCGTACCCCTACGCAACGGCCTTGGTCTTAATCCTTCTCATCCTGTTAGTGAACTCGATCTCCGTCGTTCTGCGGAGCTACTTCCGGACGAAGAGGAAATGGTAAGCATGAAAAAGAAAATCGAAATCAAAGGGCTCACCCTCGGCTACGGCGCTAAAACGATCATCGAAAACCTAAGCCTCGACGTGTACCAGAACGAAGTCCTTGCGATCATTGGTCCGGCCAACTCCGGCAAGAGTTCCCTCCTCAAGGCCCTGAACCGGATGACTGATTTTAACAACGAAGTCCGGCTCAAAGGCGATATCCTCCTCGATGGAGAGAGCATCTACAAAGACGAGGATTCAACGTTTCTTCGCCGGCGCATCGGGATGGTTTCGCCGCTCCCCGTGGGGCTACCGATGACCATCAAAGAAAACGTGACTTTTGCTCCGCGCATGGCGGGATGTGGGAACGAAGCCGAACTCGACGGCATCATGGAGGATTGTCTTCGGAAAGCGGCCCTTTGGGACGAGGTCAAAGACCGACTCCACACCCTTGCGACCAAGCTCTCAGGAGGCCAGCAGCAGCGGCTCACGATTGCGCGGGCCCTATCGCATCACCCTGAGGTCCTGTGTCTTGACGAGTTTTCGATCGCGATTGACCCGGTCACGACCATGAAGATCGAAGCCGTGCTCCATGAGCTTAAAAAGAACATGACCATCGTCATGGTCACGAATGTCATTAACCAGGCCAAACGGCTCGGTGACCGCACGGCGATGATGCTCCACGGGCAGGTCCTCGACCTGGATCAGAACGCGCGCCTCTTCGGCGGGGAGACTCGGGACCCACGGACCAAAGATTACATCGAAGGGTTATTCGGGTAAATTATGAATAGAAATCACGTCGTCAACACGAACGAGTTCAGCTTCTGGTACGGGAACTTCCAGGCCTTGAATAAGCTGACCTTTAATATCCAATCGTTCAAGATCACCGCACTGATTGGGCCCTCTGGCTGCGGAAAGAGTACTTTCCTGAAATGCCTCAACCGAGTGAACGAGAGGGGCAACGAAGTGTCTCACGCCGGAAGCATACAGATCTTCGGCCAGGATATTTACCACCCTTCTGTGGCACTTCCGGAATTACGCAAGCAGGTGGGGATGGTGTTCCAGAAGCCAAACCCGCTGCCACTGACGATTTACGAGAATGTGGTCTTCGGGGCTCGGACGCATTTAAAGAGTGTGAAATCGAGTGAACTCGACGAAATGGTCGAGTCCTCCCTCAAGAGAGTGGGCCTCTGGGATGACCTGAAGTCACAGCTCAACCGCCAGGCCCTCAGTCTGTCACTCGAGAAGCAGCAGCGGTTATGCATCGCGCGGCTCCTGCCCCTCAAACCTAAGCTTCTCCTCCTCGATGAACCGTGCTCGGCCCTTGATCCGGCCGGCATCGAGGCAATCGAAGGCCTGATTCGAGACCTGCGGAAGGATTACTCCATCATCATCGTGACTCATTCCATGAACCAGGCCAAGCGAGTTTCTGACGAGACGATCTTCATGTACATGGGAGAGCTCGTGGAGATGGGTGAAACGGGCCAGGTCTTCAACGCTCCGAAAGAGCAACGGACCGCGGCCTACATTGAAGGCCGCTTCGGATAACCTTCTTGATTCTTTTAATTTAATGCTCATTTCCTGATCAGGATGGACATTCAATCCCCTTCCTCGCTATCGTTGAGCCATCTCAGCTGATACAACGACGCAAGGAGTTAGCATGTATAAAGTCATCGCCGTTTACAAGGCCTTTGATGAGGCCCGTCGCTCGGAATTTGAAGATCATTTCAAGAACATTCACACCCCCATCTGTCTCAAGATTCCCGGGATCCGTGAAGTCCGGGTGAATCGGATCTTTGGCGGACCTGCCGGGACCTCCCACCTTCAGCAGGTCGTAGAAATGGTGTTCGACTCTAAGGAGTCTTGGAAGGCCGCGATGAAGACTCCCGAGATGATGGAGTCAGGAAAGGACGCCGTGAGGACTTTCGGGGACCTGGTGTCTGTCCATTTCGCCGAAGAGAACATCATCCGAGGCTAGCATGAAAACTTTTGACAACATCCTCGTGACTAAGAACTACCGGGATCACCAGCACGTGGCCCTCGTTCAGCTGAATCGCCCGAAGGTTCTAAACGCTCTCTCGACGGACCTCATGCGAGAGGTCGTCGAAGCCCTCTTCTCGCTCGAGGACGACCGGGATGTCCGGGTGATCATCCTCACCGGAAACGACCGTGCCTTTGCGGCCGGCGCAGACATCGGTCAAATGGTGGAAGCGACTCCCATCGATCAGATCAACGACAACCGCTTCAGGACCTGGAAGCAGCTTGCTCTTATCACGAAGCCGATCATCGCTGCGGTCAACGGGTTCGCCCTCGGGGGTGGCTGTGAGCTGGCCATGTCCTGCGACTTCATCGTCGCCGGAGATAGTGCCCGATTCGGCCAGCCGGAGATTAAGATCGGCACCATCCCTGGTGCGGGAGGGACGCAGCGGCTTACCCGGGCCCTGGGGAAGTCGAAGGCCATGCTCGCCGTGCTTACCGGTGAGATGCTGGACGCCTACGAAGCAGAGCGCGCGGGTCTCGTCGCCCGCGTGGTCCCCGCCGAGACGCTTCTTCAAGAGACCTTCGAGATCGCCAAGGTGATCGCAAACCGCGCCCCAGTGGCCGTGAGACTTGCCAAAGAAGCGGTGAACATGTCCTTCGAAACCTCATTGAAAGATGGCATGGAATACGAGCGGCGCAACTTCTACCTGACCTTCTCGTCTCAGGACCAGAAAGAAGGGATGCGTGCGTTCCTCGAGAAGCGAGAGCCCAAGTATGAAGGCAACTAGTCTAGGCCTGATTCTTCTTCTCGTCGGCGGGTGTGCGACGTCGGATTCGAATAACCCAGGTGTTGCCAACCTCGAAAGAAAGCTTCAGCAGTGCTACGAAGAGAGCGACTCCTACACTCAGCGGCGATCGGGGAACATGCAGGTGCAGCTTACGATCGGCCCTGAGGGCCAAGCTCGGGACCCGAGAATTCTCTCGAGCACATTCCGATTGGATCGGAACCTCGAGGCCTGCGTGACCGGTCAACTCCGTGCCGCAAGCTACCCCAAACCCGCGAGCGGGAAACCCGAAGAACTCATCAAACCCGTCAACTTCATACCGGTGATTCAATGAAAACTTTTGAGACCATCAAGTACCACGTCGCCGACGGCACTGCCGTCATCACAATCAACCGTCCGCAGGTCTACAACGCTCTCAACATCCAAGGGAAGCTCGATATCATTTCCGGGATCCGGGAAGCGAACAAAGACACCGCTGTGCGCTCGATCGTTCTCACCGCCGAGGGCAAGGCTTTCTGCTCCGGCCAGGACCTGAATGATCGGAGTGTAGACGCGTCCAAAGGGCCAGTGGACATAGGCCATACAATCGAAACGGAATGGAACCCGTTGATTGAAGCCATTCGCATGTCGGAGAAGCTCGTGATCGCCGCGATTAACGGAGTCTGTGCCGGCGCTGGTCTTTCTGTCGCCCTCGCTTGTGACCTGAAGATCACGGCCCCAGGAGTGCGCTTCATCACGGGATTTTGCCAGATTGGCCTGGCACCTGACGCGGGCCTAAGTTTCATGCTAGTTAGACAAATGGGTTACACCAAAGCCGTCGAATTTGCGCTCCTAGGAAAGCCCCTTCTCTCAGAGGCCATGCTGGAGTATAATTTCATCACTAAGATCGCAGAAAGTCCTCTGGAAGAGGCCCTGGCCCTAGCTCAGGAGATCAATAAGTTAGCCCCGTTATCGGTCAAGATGGTCAAACGAAATTTCCAGCACGCTAGTGAGAAAGAGCTCGGGGACATTTTAGACCGTGAAAAATATGTGCAACGGTTCCTGGGCTTCTCCCAGGATTATAAGGAAGGTGTGAGTGCCTTCTTGGAAAAGCGAAAAGCAAATTTTAAAGGCATCTAGAGAGGAGTCAATAATGCGCGAGTACACGAACGAAGACCTGAAACTATTTGATGAGATTAAAAGCGGCCGCACCTTTGATTCCGATTCCGATATGCCCGAGATTTACCGGAAAAACCTCCTGAACCTCCTCTGGATGCAAGCAGATTCAGAGTACGCCGGTGGCCTCGGCTACATGCCGTGGATCGCGAAGGCGCCGAATGCCCACGAGCGAGTTCTTGTGGCCCAGATCGTAAAAGACGAGATGCGCCACGCTCACGTTATTTACAAGATCCTCGATGACCTCGGACAGAAAACCCACGACCACATGCTTGCCCACGAGTTCGACTGGAGGATCCAGGAGGACCTGGCCAACATCGGTTTCTCCCGGGCGAAGAAAGATAAACGCGTCAATATCTTCTACTACCAGATCACCCACTGGGAGGACTTTTGCCTCTTTAACTTCCTCATGGACAGGGCCGCAGGGCACGTTCTGGAAGATACGCTGAACTCCTCGTACCTGCCTTGGAAGAACGCGATCGGTACGATCTGTAAAGAAGAGCACATGCACCTCGCCCACGGTGACAAAACCGTGAAAGAGATGGCGCAGGATCCTGCGCGCAAAGCATTCCTGCAAGAGAGGCTTAACCTGTGGTGGCCTCGGGTCATGAACACCTTTGGAAAATCCACTGGCCAGGGTAACGACATCTATCAAAAACTGGGTCTGAAGAACCGCTCGAACGCTGACGTTCGCGCGGCGTTCGTCAAAGAGATCACAGATAAGTGCGCTGAATGGGGCCTCGTTGTGCCCAACTACAACGAAGCCGCGCAGCCGGTCGAATACGCCCACTAGGTATGAAGCTCGAAAAAGTCGTCGTCATCGGTGCTGGAACCATGGGTTCTGGCATCGCTCAGTGGTTTGCTCAAACCGGCTGTATCGTGACCCTGGTGGACTCCTCAGAGACCCAACTCCAGAAGGCATTGGCGGGCATTCATGATTCCTGGGACAAGCTAACCTCACGCGGGAAACTTACTGGTCTGGAAGCGTTGAAACAGCGACTTTCGATCTCGACACTCGATGGAGTAGACCCGGGCCCAGACCTTGTGGTCGAGGCCATCATCGAGGACCTAGACATAAAGAAGACTCTCTTTTTGAGACTCACCGAACTCTTCAGTTCCGACGCAATTCTCGCCAGCAACACTTCGAGCTTTCCTATTGCGCAAATGGCAGAGGCCCTCCCTTCTCCTCGGAGAGGAAGGTTCCTGGGCCTTCATTTCTTTAATCCGGCAACGGTCATGAAACTCGTTGAAGTGATTAAGGGTCCTGAGACCGACGAAGGACTTTGCCACGATCTCTACCGCTGGTTTGATGAGCGGGACAAGAAACCCGCTCTCTGCAAAGATTCACCCGGGTTCATCGTCAATCGAGTGGCGAGGAACTTCTACGGAGAGCCCCTTCGAATCGTGGGGGAAGAGGCCGACGAAAATCAGCTCCGCGAAGTGGACGCTGTGCTCAGAGAAGTCGGCGGATTCCGGATGGGCCCCTTCGAACTCATGGACCTCATCGGAATTGATATCAACTACTCGGTCACTTGCTCGGTCTGGGAGGCCTACGGAAAAGAACCGCGGTTCGCTCCCCACCCCCTCCAGAGAAAACTCGTAGAAGAGAAGCGCTATGGCCGCAAGAGCAAGCGGGGATTTTATACCTATGACTAACGTCTCTTTTGATGAGTTCCTGTTAAACTTCGGGTTCGGAACGAAAGACGAGAAGCGAGAAGTTCTCCGGGCGAATCCTGAGAAGCTGATTGCGATGGACCTCTCCTGCTATGATCCCCAAGAATTTTATGCGGAATTCCCGAACCTCGTAGGCTCATTCGCCGCCCTCTTCTGTGATGAGGCAAAAAAAATAGAAGTGCATTTCCGGGTGCGCCATGAAGCGATCGTTCGGAAAATGACCGAGCTCGGCTTTAACCCGCTGGAGGTCTCCATCGTCTCCTGTGGCTTCATCTTTCCTCGGACAATTGCTCAGATCATCAACGAGGCACACTTTGCGCTTGAAGAAGGTGTCGCGGGAAGAGAAGACATTAACCGCGCCATGCGGTTCGGGGTGAACTACCCGAAGGGGCCCTTCGAGTGGAGCGCTGGGAGGGAACTCTTCGTGAGGACTCTCCTAGGAGAGCTCCTCACGAAGACGCAAGACAAGCGGTACGTCGCCTCTCGGCTCCTCTAGTAGTTAAACTGGGCCTGAAGCCGGACGAGGTTCCCCTGTTCATTGCTTCGGTTGCCAGACTGGGACTGAAACAGCCGGTCGGAGATCACGTAGGATGCGGTGAGCTCGAAGGCTGGATTCGGCTGCCACTCAGTCCCAAGCTCCCATTCGCGGACTCGCCCAAGGGCCGCGTTCTCGAGCTTCCTCCCGCCCTCGAACTCCTGCCAGCGCACGAAAGGCAAGTAGCGGTTCGCCCCCTGCTCAATTTGGTAGCTCGCGGTGACGTAGCCACCGGAAAGGTCGTCGGTGACGATCTTATTCTGTGCCCGGGAGTACTTCGGGCCCCGGCCCTTGTTCCACTCAGCTTGGATCCCGAAGGGCTTTGGGTAGAGGACGAAGGAGACCGCCTGGCGACCGTCGTAAAAATCTTTGTCGAGGTTTCCGGTTGTAGACCCGGAGGCCTTTTCGACGAAGAATTTCCCTTCGTAGGCCTGGACCGAAGCTTCAACGATCTGGCCATTTCCAAATTTGTGCGGGTACGTCAAACGGACGGCCCGATGAAGGTCGTTGTTCCGCTCGCGCCTGTTGAGGGTCTGTCCGTTGTAGCCGCCGATGGAAAGAAGGCCATAGTCTCCGCTGCCCTTGAAGTTAGCGGTGGAGAGTTCCTTGAACAACTTTCTCATCGCGGTCGGTGCGTACATCAGGAAAACACCGATGTCTCGCTCATTGGGTGCAGCGGTGTTAAGGGCGTCGGTACGGTCCAACGGTGCGCGGTTTGAGCTGGACTGAAGGTTCTCGAACCCGAACGGAACCTTGGAAATCCCTGAGCGGATCCGCCACTCGTTGGTAGGAGTTAGTCCGTAGTCGAAGTACGCATCCCGGATCTGGAAGTAATTTTGGTTCGTCGCATCTGAAGCATAGTCGGGCTGGATGTAAACGAAGACGCGGTCATGAACCTGCCCTGAAACAACCAGTCGTGCCCGGCGCATGAAAAAGCCCTGCTGGTCACCGATGGATTTATCGCAGCTCTGACAGTTTAGCTTCCGGTTGGTTTCGGCCAGCCGGTTGTAGCGGAACTGGGCATACCCTCGGAGAGAGAGTTTTTCGTACCACTTGGAGGCGAGCTTTTCATCGACCAGTTTTTGAACGTCAGCGAGGGTGATTCCCTGCTCAGTCTGAGCGAAAGTCATCGGTGAAAAGAACATCGCTAGAATGACCAGCAAGTGCATGCGGAACTCCTTCTTCAGTAGAATGTGCGGGCGTATTCTAAAAAACTTTAGAAGGATATGTTTGTCAGGTTCTGGTTAAACGTCGCACGATCTGTGAGGATTTGGTTAAAGAAGGGTTCCCCCTGCGAAGTTATTCGCAGGGGACCGGATTGAGTTTAAGGTAGAAGCGCTTTTTCGCGATGGGTTTCACCGAGCCCTGGTTGAAGACCTGGACATAGGCGTAGTCCTTACAGCTGTCGTCTGGTTGATTCACAAAATCGCACCCAAGGGCACGGATGGGAAGCTCAGCGAGGTCGGCCGCAGAATTGACGACGAAGGTCTCAGGATTCTTGGCCTCACCACCCCAGCGGATAGCGCCCTGGAGTGCACCCTTTTGGTACTCCACTTTGACCGTGGCCGGGAAGCGGATGAAGTCGGCGTCTCCGCTTGTGAGTTTGACCTGGAGATTGAAGGTGGCCGGAAGAATCGCCTGACAGAGGTCGATCGGCTTCTCGCGGCTTCCGGGGGAATCGTTGGTGAGTTCTTGACCCTCAACGGCCACGGCCATCGCCGCCGGGGTGAAGGTGCGAGAGAACGAGAAGTTTCTTTTCTTCAGAGCTTCGAGGATGGCCTGGCGGAAGCGCTCTGGTTGACGGACCTCGCTGCCGAGAGAATCCGCGTAAAGCAGGTGCTCGAACCAAGCGGCCGCGGAGAGGGACGGGTGATTCCGAGTCAGGCGCATCGCCTCAAGTGTGAGGTCCGTGAAGGCGTGGAGTCCGTCAGTTCCGTCGGCGATCGAAGCGAGGAACATGTCGTTAAGAGCACCGCCGTAGGCTTCGCCGTCATCGTGGTATTCGTTGGTCAGGTAGAAGCCCGTCTCATTGAGAATTCGGAAGTTCTTCTTCCCCGGAAAGTTAGCACCTTGTGTTTCATGTTCGACGATGATCTGCGCCAGGAAGTCCGCCATGCCTTCTGAGAGGCCACCGTAGCCGCTCTTCGAATCGGCGAAGCCCAGGTGCGATCCCATCAGTCTCTCCATGATGGCATGGCCCAGCTCGTGCCAAATGGTCGAGTTGTCTCGAGCGTAGTTGATCGCCGTGGCCCCGTAGGTCGTAAAATTAATCGTGTTGTCGTAGTAGTAGGCATTATCTCTCATGCCGATGTCTGGATCGTAGAGGAAGGCGTGGAAGGGCTTTTCCGAAAGCTCTTTATCGGTGAATCCGAACTTCACAAGGGTTTCCATCAGGACAGTCACCGCGTAGTAAACCTGGACCTCATCGAAGCCTGCGTTGATGTACGCCGTCGGACTATGCTCCGGGTGCCGGAACGGTATGCGGGCGAGGAGGTCTTCCGATGAGGTTATCGATTTGCCGGCCAGACCCGGGACAGGTTTGGCGACGAAGACTCCGCCCTCGTTGGCCCAGTTCAAGAGGTGGTTCACCGTTGGGAGCAGTGGAAATGAAACTTCCGGAAATTCTTCTTTCACGGCGGGATGCAGGTTGATCGTCGCGTACTTGCCCTGAAGCAGAAGACCGCGCTCGAAGTCATTGGGCTTCAGTGGAAGCTTCGAGGTCACACCTTCGACTTTCTTCCGGAGTGAAGCCTCTGACCAGAGGTTGCCCATTTCGCCGAGGGCCGTTTCGGCGAGGAGCGGAGAGTAGCTCGTCTCTGGAAACTTTGTCTCACCGAGGGGTCCGAAGGGAGCATTCCCCGCTTCCCGGACTTCGGCGTCGATGTACCGGAGTTCCCGGACTTCGTGGGGCAAGCGCTCTCCCGTGCCCTCAACTTCTTCGTAGATCGGATAGACGTGGGCCTCGAGCGTCACCCGCTCAGACTGAGGGAACTCTCGGTAGCTCCGACGGAGGACCTTATTCTTCAGGAGAGAAACGCTGATCACATGGATTCCTCGACGCCCCCGGACCGTCGCCTCCCGGACGAGATCGCCGTTTTCCCATTGGTCTCTGACCGACATTGAAAGCACTCGGCTATCGGTCGGGTGTCCCGCGACCTCAGCTGTGACCAAGAGACTCACGAGGTTCGAGAGCAGGTTCGACTTAAGAGCATTGGCCGAGAAGCGGGCGCGACGAAATTTTTCAGTGAGAAGGCCCTTCCGAAGTGCCGCCGATTCGTCGAGGTGGAGCTCGGCGAGGATCAACTCCCCGCTCGTTTTATCGGCCCAGATCCGCACCGCAGTCTTCGCGACCGGGACCTGAGCAATGGTCTGCACGTACATCGTGAAATGGCTGGTCGCGAGGGATCGCTCTTCGATCAGCTGAAAATCGTCCTTACTGAAGGTCACCCCAGTGTCGGCGGAAGCTTTTCCCAGCGCGGCTTCAAGGCTCGGCGAGAGCTCCCCTTTCTTAACCATCGCCTGGTAAGCCTCACTCGAAAGAGAGAACGCTAGGAGCGAGAGGGCGAACACGAAACTTTTCACGAAGAATATCCTTGGTCTTGAGGAATCGGAGGTTACTTTTATGCCAGGAGAGGGGCAGCCGCCAAGCGGAAAATCGTAAAAAGGTCGTCCTTACACGTAGCACTACCGACCTTTGCTTTCTCATTTTGAGACATTATTGCTAGCATTCGGTGGGAACCAACATTAAGGGACATTCATGACCACCTCATTCATCGTTCATGCGAAAAGAACGCCCATCGGCGGCTTCGGCGGAGTCCTCTCATCGGTTCGAGTGGATGACCTCCTGGCCGAACTTTTAAAAGACTTCTCCGCCACCGCGACCTTTGACCTTAGAGAAATCGCGGACACCATCATCGGTTGCGCCAATCAAGCCGGGGAAGACAACCGCAACCTCGCACGGATGGCCCTCCTTCTAGCGGGGTATCCCCACGAGGTCACGGGGACGACGATCAATCGTCTCTGCGGATCCTCACTTGACGCTGTGATGGATGCCCACGGTCGCATCGCCGCGGGTTTCGGCGACTGCTTCATCGCAGGTGGCGCCGAAAGCATGTCGAGGGCGCCCTACGTGCTCTCTAAGTCAGCGCAACCATTTGACCGAGCGCAAAAGATCTGGGACACCTCGATCGGATGGCGCTTCGAGAATCCCAAAATGGCGCAGCTCTTTCCCCTCTTAGGTATGGGCGAAACTGCAGAGGAGGTGCAACTCCTTCACCGCATCTCTCGAGAAGACCAGGATCGGTTTGCTCTGAGCTCTCACCAAAAAGCCGTCCAGGCCCAGCAGGCGGGCAAGTTTAAGAATGAGATCGTCCCTATTACTGTGGAAGGTAAGAAGGGAGCGATGGTCGTGGATACCGACGAGGGCCCAAGGCCTGACACCTCGCTTGAAAAACTCGCCCGCCTGAGGCCCGCGTTCCGGAAAGACGGCACCGTGACCGCCGGCAATAGTTCTTCGATCAACGACGGAGCAAGTATGGTCGTCATTTGCTCTGAGGAGTTCCTAAAACGGCATTCCCTCGTACCACTCGCCCGGATCACGGGTGGTGCCGTCCACGGCCTCCATCCGAACGTGATGGGTCTGGGACCCGTCGGTGCCGTCAAAAGGCTCTGCCACAGATTCCAGCACCGACTGGAAGACTTCGACGCCATTGAGCTCAACGAGGCCTTCGCAGTCCAGGCCCTGGGCTGTATGAAGGAGCTCGAGCTTGATCCGGCACGGGTGAACCGGAACGGCGGGTCCATCGCTCTCGGACATCCACTCGGGGGCTCCGGAACGAGGATCCTCACGACGCTCTTGCACCAGATGAAAGCGGATCCGAAGCTCAAGAAGGGTTTGGCCTCCATGTGCATCGGTGTAGGACAGGGCATCGCTGTATCGGTGGAACGATGTTAAGGCAGATGGCCTTGGTCGCTCTCCTGGTCATGTCTTTACCCGCCGAGGCCTGCTGGCGGCTCAGCGGAACTTTCGCCGTCGACGGGGAATCGTGGCGATTCGATTCGAAGGTCGAGCATAATCGCGAGTACGTGTTCCCGGCGGGAACTTTCATCTTGAAACTCACCCTGAAGCCCCAGGACAAAAAGCGGGCGACGCTCGTTTACGTCGTCCACGAGCGCAAAGAAAAAAACCTCATCCTGGTGACGAGCGGGGACGAGTCCGACCTCGAGGCCGGAAAACTCCGCGACATCTACGCCAAGGGCGCGACCGGTCAGCCGAACTCCATCATCAGCGTAAAACTCACAGACATCTAAGGAGACACCCATGAGAGAAATAAAACTGTTCATTAACGGAGAATTCCGGACCGGAGAGCGAAGCTATGTTTCGGAAAACCCGGCCACCGGCGAACCGGTAGCGAAGGTCTACCTGCCGTCGGACAAAGACATCAACGAAGCGGTGGACGCTGCCGAGGACGCGTTCTACTCTGAGGCTTGGCGGGCCCTCGATCCGATGAAGCGCGCCGATCTCCTCGAGGCCATCGGTGAAAAAATAAAAGAAAGACGCACCGAACTCACTGAACTCGAGATCGCCGACTCTGGCTCCTGCATCCGGAAAGCGAAGACCGACGTCCATAACGCCGCCTCCTACTTCAAAGTCCTCGCGGGACAACTTCGGAAGTTTACCTTCGAGCAAAAAGACGAAGGGGCCTCCCGGGCCGGGTTTTCTCAGAACTACAAAATCTACGAACCCGTGGGTGTGTGCGCACAAATCATTCCATGGAATTTCCCACTCGTGATGGCGGCTTGGAAAATAGGCCCGGTCATCGCTGCGGGCTGCACGACCGTGCTCAAGACCGCCCAGGAAACCCCTGGGACAGCCTCCATTCTTGCGGAGATCATCCGGGATGCCGGAGTTCCGGCCGGAGTGGTCAACATCATCACTGGGGGTGCCAGAGAGGGTGAACTCCTCATCAAGCACCCGAAGATTCGGAAAGTTGCGTTCACCGGTTCCACGGCCGTTGGTAAACGGATCATGCAGACGGCCAGCCACAATCTCCTCAAGCTCTCTCTGGAGCTCGGCGGGAAGTCGCCGAACATCGTCCTGGCCGACGCCGATCTCTCGATTGCCGTGGACGGTGCACTCTACGCCTTCCTTTACCACGCCGGCCAGGCCTGCGACTCCGGAACTCGGCTCTTGGTAGATGAAAAGATTTATCCAGAATTCAAGGAAGCCCTCCTGAAGCGGATCGCCGACGTGAAAGTGGGGGTTCCAACAGATCCGGCGACGAGCTATGGCCCCGTCATCAGTAAAAAGCAGTTTGACACAATCATGGGCTACATCAACGTGTCGAAGAAGGAGGGGGCAAAACTCCTCTGCGGCGGAGAGCGCCTGACCGGCGGAGACATGGACAAAGGCTACTACATCCAACCCACCGTCTTCGAAGTGGGCCCGGACCATACCATCTTCAGAGAAGAGATCTTTGGCCCAGTTCTCGCCATCACACCATTTAAAACCATCGACGAAGCGGTCCGCCTGGCCAACCGCTCGGTCTATGGCCTCGCCGCGGCCGTCTGGACCAGGGACTCGAAGCAGGCCCAGCTGATCGCGCGGTCTATCGAAAGTGGAACCGTTTGGATCAACGAATACCATCTGCTCAATCCCGGCATGCCGTTTGGTGGTTACAAGCAGTCCGGCCTCGGCCGCGAAATGGGAGAAGAGGGCCTCCGAGCGTACCTCGAGGTCAAGCACCTTTGGGTCTCAGATTGTGACGAGCGTGGGAAGAAGCCCTGGTTTGATGCGATTTTCTAATCACTAAATAAGAAGACCCGCCGGAGGCCATTCGTCCACCGGCGGGTCCTGTTTAGGCAGGGATTCGAGCGAAATTAGCCAATCAACTTAAGTGCATTCTGACCGTTCATGTTGGCCTGAGCGAGCACCGAGGTACCAGCTGCGTTGAGAATGTCATTCTTCGCTTTTGTCGCAGTCGCGTCGGCGTAGTCGACGTCTCGGATCCGCGAGTTCGCAGCGGAGATATTCTCCACGTTCACTTGGAGGTTGTTCGACGTCGAAACGAGGCGGTTCTGAATCGCACCGAGGTACGAGCGGAACCCTGAGACTTTCTCGATCGCCGTGTCGAGGGAGCCGAGCGACTCCTGAGATGCCACTTTCGTAGAAACATCGAGCTCGCTGATTTCGAGGCCATCGAGTCGAGCGTTCACCTGGTCAGCGTTGTAAGAGATCCGATCCTGGAAGTCGTCGTTGTTCGTGCCGACTTGGAAGTCGTACTTGTCGCCTTCGCCGTTGAGGAGCTTCTTCCCGTTGAACTCTGTGACCTGTGAAATACGCTCGAGTTCGAGCTTCAGGTTTTGGTACTCCATGTTCGTCATCTGGCGCTCAGAGTCCCCGACAGTGTCAGAAGAGGTCTGGATCGCAAGTTCCCGCATCCGAGTGAGGATGGAAGAAACTTCGTTCAGGCCGCCCTCGGCCGTCTGAACCATCGAGATACCGTCGTTGGCGTTACGATCCGCTTGCTTCAACGAGCGGATGTTCGCCTTCAATTTCTCGGAGATCGCGAGGCCAGCAGCATCGTCGGCCGCTTTCGTGATTCGAGAACCACTGGCGAGCTTCGAGAGGTTGCCCTCGGATTCTCTGCTATTTATGGCGAGAGATCTCTGCGCAGAAATAGAAGAGATGTTTGTGTTGATACGGAAACCCATGAGATCCTCCTTGGTTTTACCCTCATCCTTCCGTGATGATCAGTTCTCAAACCTTGAGAGACTAGATAAGCTTCCGTGCTTAAGTGATTTTTTTCGTTCCTGCCAACACTCATGTGCTGACAGAGGTCTGTTCGGAGGGGGAAAAGTTTACTTAAGCCTTTTTTAAAATTAATTAAGACCGCACGTACCTGACTCCCCCGCTCAGTGATCGGAATCTTCCCTGGTTCCGAGCGCTTGAGCATTCCTAAACCGCTGCTAACTTGGTAGGATTCTCTCCATGAACTTCTCTACTCCCATCCTGATCTGTGACGACAACGAAGAGTTCCGCCTGCTGCTTCGAGACATGCTCACGAAGAACGGCTACTTCCACATCGTCGAGGCGAGCACCGAAGCCGAGGCGCTCGCGCACCTCGGGGGCCGCACCGGCTTTCTCGTCATGGTCAACGGCACCTTCGTCACCGATCTGCTGCTCGAGAACGTTCGCGCCCAGCGCGACTTCGTCGTTTTCGCTGATCCGAGAGAGGGCCTGGGCCAGGCCCTGGCGATGCGCCTCGGCGTCACGCACGTCATGTCCTACCCCGTGCACTCGCGGAAGCTGCTCGAGAAATTCAACACCCTGTTCTGATGTGCCCCCGCGGCGCTAGTGGTACTCGGAGTAGGGGAAGGTGTTGATTCCCAGCCAGTGCTTGAGGTCCACTTCCACGTGTTTTTCGAAGTCCTCGATCTCGTAGTCGAGCTGCTTGACGACGATCTTCGCGTAGGTCAAGACGTTGCCGTTGTTCCACTGTCCCAGGTCCAGGTTCACCATCCGAGTCCAGGTTCCCGTGTTGATGAACATGGTCCCGTCGTTGAAGATCCGGAGGGCGGGGTTGTGGGTGTGGCCCACGATCAGGACCCGAGAGGCGGGGTTAGTCTCGAAGAACTGCCGCGTGAGGGACTCGAAATCTTGGAAGAGTTCGAGCTCTCTGAACAGGTCCTCGAAGACCTGCCGAAGGCTTCGCTTCGTCATGTAAAAATGCCAGAAGCGCACCATCACGAAGTAGTAGAAGTTTGAGAGGATGAAGCGCACCGTGAAGAAGGTGTCGAAGAGGATGCCGTGGATGATGAAGTGCTTGATGGGCCTCACCGCGTTGATGAACGAGCGCTCCTGCTTGTACTTGTTGATCACGTTGGTCACGTAGTACGACCCCCAGGGAGGGATGAAGTACTTCTCTCCGTTGAGGGTTTCGACGACCGCGTTTTCCTGGTCGAACTCATGCGCTCGCTCGTACTGGTGGCCGTGCTGGATGCTGACCCCCTTGACTGGAACGTGAGTCGAGATGGCGTTCGAGAGTGTGATGTGACTCCGGGCCTCTCCGAAGAAGCTCAGGAACTCTTCCTTGAGCGAATCGAAGACGAACTCGGCGTCGTGATTGCCGATGATGTAGACGATCTTTTTCTCTGGCCTCGAGACGAAGCGCTTGAGGGCGTGGAGGACTCCGAGGTGCGCGCTCATGATCATCCGGAGCTTCGCCAGCGCCGCGGTCTCGCTCCAGAACTCATCGTCGTAGAACTCGACGTAGGGCACGGCCAGGAAGTCGAGGAAATCTCCGTTGATCACCAGCTCGACCTCGACGTCCTCGTAGTCCCCGGAGGAGTAGTAACTCAGGAAGTCGATGAGCTCATTGTCGTAGTGAAAATCCTCGAGGAGGTTCCTCTTGCCTTTGATCATTTTCCCGGCGGAAAGGTGGAGATCAGAGATGACGAGCACAACCTTTTGGACACTATTCTTTTGGTGGGATTTCATAGGCCTTCTTCCCAAACATGAGCGTGACTTCCTGGAACGCCGGACTCAAGGGCACGAACACGACCGGGGCCGTGCTCTTGTTTTCGATCTCTACGGTCGCGGCCTTCCCGGTCGGGACGGAAACGAACTTGAGGATCCGGCCACCCACGACGAACTTCCCAACCTGGTCGGAGAGGGAGCGGTTCTCGATGAGCACCGCGAAGATGGGTCTCTTCGTCTCCGGGGATAACACGGACATCGACCGGTCGTTGATCTGCACGACAAAGGCTTCGGGCCGGACGGATGCCAGGGCAATGACGGGCAGAAAAAAGAGCAGGGAGAGGAGCCTCATAACATGAACCTTAACTCCGACAGCTTCTTGATTTCATCCCGGATCCTCGCCGCTTCTTCGAACTGGAGCGCCGTGGCCGCTTCTTTCATTTGCTGCTTGAGTTCTTTGATCTTAGCATCAATTGCCTCTGACGAAAGCGTCTCCGTTGAAATATCCTTTACTCGACTCTTCCGGTCAGCCTTCTTGGCCCCGCGGAGGACTTCGATCACTCCCCCACTCACTTTCTTGGACACCGTCGTCGGGGTGATGCCGTGGAGTTGGTTGTACTCCATTTGCTTTTTCCGGCGATCTTCGGTGATCTTCATGGCCTCGATGATACTCGGCGTCTTCCGGAATCCATAGAGGATCACCCGCCCCTCGGAGTTCCGCGCCGCCCGGCCGATGGTCTGAATGAGCGACCGCGTGGAGCGCAGGAACCCTTCCTTGTCAGCGTCAAGGATACCGACCAGAGCGACCTCGGGGATGTCGAGGCCCTCACGAAGAAGGTTGATTCCGACCAGGATGTCGAACTCTCCGAGACGCAGATCCCGGAGGATCTCCATCCGTTCGAGGGTGTCAATGTCTGAGTGAAGGTACTTGATCCGCATCCCCACGCCCCGGTAGAAGGTCGTGAGCTCCTCCGCGAGACGCTTGGTGAGAGTCGTGACGAGGACGCGGTGGCCAGCCGCGATGGCCTTCTTCGCTTCCAGCAGCATGTCGTCGACCTGATTCTTCGCGTCCCGGAGTTCGATCACCGGATCGAGGAGGCCCGTTGGACGGATGATCTGCTCCGCGTACTCCCCGCCGCACTTCTGGAGTTCGAAGTCTGCGGGAGTTGCGGAAACGAAGAGCACTTGGTTGAGCTTGGTTTCAAACTCCGGAAAATTTAAGGGTCTGTTATCTAGCGCACTCGGGAGCCGGAAACCGTAGTCGACGAGCGTGAGCTTGCGCGCGCGATCACCTTTGTACATCCCACCGACCTGGGGGACGGTGACGTGGCTCTCGTCGATGATCATGAGGAAATCTTTCTTGAAGTAGTCGATGAGTGTGAACGGCGGTTCTCCGGCCTTGTTTCCGGCCAAGTGCCGGGAGTAGTTCTCGATCCCGGGACAAAAGCCCATCTCCTCCATCATCTCGAGGTCTAGGAGTGTCCGCTGCGAGAGCCGTTGGTGCTCGACGAGCTTCCCCTCATCCTTGAGCGCTTGCAGGCGCTCCCGCAGCTCGAGCTTGATGTCTGAGATCGCCGTCTTCATGCGATCCCGACCGACGACGTAGTGACTCTTGGGGTAGATGTCAATTTTGTTTAAGGTCTGGAGAACCTTCCCCCGGAGGGGATCGACGATGAAGAGGCCATCGACGACGTCGTCGAAGAACTCGATCCGGACGATCTGGGAGTCCTCGTAGGCCGGGAACACTTCGACGACGTCCCCACGGACACGAAACGTCCCCCGGTGAAAATCCATGTCGTTTCGCTGGTACTGATTTTCCACCAACTTCCGCAGCAGCTCGTCTCGCTCGATCTTGTCCTGTGTGAGGAGGGTGATCCTCTGGTCGAAGTATTCATCCGGCGAGCCGATGCCGTAGATGCAGCTCACGGAGGCCACCACCACGACATCGTCGCGCGCGAAGAGCGAGCGAGTGGTCGAGTGCCGGAGCTTTTCAATCTCATCGTTGATCGCCGAGTCCTTCTCGATGTAGGTGTCCGAACCTGGCACGTAAGCCTCGGGTTGGTAGTAGTCGTAGTAGGAGACGAAGTACTCGACGGCGTTGTGGGGGAAGAACTCCTTAAACTCCGCGAAGAGCTGGGCGGCGAGAGTTTTATTCGGTGCAAGGATGAGAGTCTTCTTCCCGAGGTTCTTGATGACGTTCGCCATGGCAAAGGTCTTCCCTGAGCCGGTGACTCCAAGGAGGGTCTGAAATTGCTGCCCTTGCTTGAAGTTTTCCGTCAGTTGCGTGATCGCATGCGGCTGATCACCGGTCGGCTTGAACGCAGATTCGAGTAAGAAGTTTGCTGTCATTTTTTTTACTCTTGTCGAGGTCGTCTCAACTCTGATACTTAATTAAAAATTAATCGCCTAGGACTGTCTGCATGGGACTGATGCCTGTACGCATCAAATCATTTTTTCACGCCGATCAACCATCAGTCTATTCTATTCTCGTTACCCCAACTTCGACAACTTTCACCGCACTTCAGGAGGAGAATGATCCGACATTTCCTATCGCTATCTAGTTTTTCTCACCGTGACTTACAGGCGCTCGTTGACCGGGCCCATTTCTTTTCCGTTAACTCCCAGCAACCCGATCAAATTCATCACCTCCTCACCCGCAAGATCTTCGCCAATGTCTTCTACGAGCCAAGCACTCGGACCCGCTGCTCCTTTGAGATCGCGGCCAAGCGCCTCGGTGCAGACGTCGTGAACTTCGTTCCGGAGAACTCATCGGTGAAGAAAGGAGAGACGGTCTACGATACGCTCAAAACCCTTGAGAGCCTCGGTGTTGATGGGATCGTGTTTCGGCACTCCGACGACCACGTCCTGGACCAACTGAGGGATCGGATCCAACTTCCCCTCCTCAATGCCGGTGCCGGGAAGAACGAGCACCCCTCTCAGGGACTCCTGGATCTTCTCACACTCCACCAGGAATTCGGACGGCTCGCTGGGCTCAAGATCGCGGTCTGCGGGGATATCAAACATTCCCGAGTTGCGGGCTCGCTCATGGTGGCGGCCGAAATGTTTGGCATGGAAATCTACCTCTGCGGGCCCTCGGGTCTCCTTCCGGAACCCAAAGGCCCGACCGTCAGAACGGCTGACTTTGACGAAGTCCTTCCCATAGTGGATGCTGTCATGATGCTTCGGATCCAGCTCGAGCGCCACCAGGGCCTCGAACTCGACGCCGGAGCGTACCACGTCCACTTCGGTCTCACCGAGGCCCGCGTGGGCCGCATGCGACCCGACGCCATCACCCTCCATCCAGGGCCTTTCAACCGGGGCGTCGAGATCGCCGACGCTGTGGTCGAGCACCCGAAGTCACGGATCTTTAAACAAATGAGTAATGGTGTCTTCGCGAGGATGGCGATCCTCGAGTGGGCCATGCGCGGGAGACAATGATGAAACACATAAAACTCATTCTCGAAACCGGAGAAGAGTACCTTGGCGAGTCGATCGGGCATGACCTCGAGCACGTGTTTTCTCTGGGGGAACTGGTCTTCAATACGAGCATGACCGGGTACCAGGAGATTCTCTCGGATCCGTCTTACTGCGATCAGGTCGTCGTCATGACCTACCCCCTGATCGGAAACTACGGCGTGAACAAAGACGACTTCGAATCCCTCACCCCGGCGCTCAAGGGACTCGTGGTCCGCGAGTGCCCGATGCACGGATCGAACTGGCGCAACGAATACTCGCTCCGAGAATTTCTTGCCCGCTTCAAGATCCCCGGAATCGCCGGCATCGATACACGAGAGCTGACCAAGAAGATAAGAGACAGAGGAGTCATGAAAGCGGCCCTCGTCCCCCAGGACTACCCAGTCCGAAACCTCTCTGAGGTCTTCGCGAGACCCCTCGGAACGGATCAGATCGCCCGAGTCTCGACGAAGAACCCGATTCATTTTCCGGGCGAGGGAAAGCGCATTATCCTGATGGACTTCGGCTACAAAAAGAACATCCTTCGCTCGCTCCTGCGCCGCAACAGTGACGTGGTGGTGGTGCCCTGGAACGCAACCGTAGACCTCATCGAGAGCTACCGACCAGACGGTGTGGTCATGTCCAATGGTCCGGGGAACCCGAAGGATGTCCCGGAGGTTCTCCCCGTGATCAAACACCTCCAGACACGGTACCCGATGTTCTCGATTTGCATGGGACACCAGCTCTTCGCCCTCGCCAACGGGGCGGACACGGAGAAGCTGAAGTTCGGTCACCGCGGAGGGAATCATCCGGTGAAGGACCTGCGCCTCGGAAAGGTTTTCATGAGTTCTCAGAACCACGGGTACGCCGTGACCACGGCGTCGGTGGCGAACACGGAGCTCGAGGTCACACAGATCAACATCAACGATCGCACCATCGAAGGTCTCAAGCACCGAACACTCCCGGCGTTCTCTGTCCAGTATCACCCTGAGGCCTGTCCAGGGCCTGAGGATACGGCCTGGCTCTTCGACGACTTCCTCAAGACCATAAGGAACTAAGATGCCATTACAAAACCATTTGAAAAAAGTCCTCGTCATTGGCTCTGGCCCGATCGTGATAGGCCAGGCCGCAGAGTTCGACTATTCCGGAACACAAGCGGTGAAGTCGCTGATCGAAGAGGGAGTCGAGGTCGTTTTGGTGAACTCGAACCCAGCGACGATCATGACGGATAGGGAAACCGCACACAAGGTCTACATCGAGCCGCTGACGACCGAGTTCCTCTTAAAAATCATTCACAAAGAAAAGCCCGATGGTCTCCTCCCAACTCTCGGAGGTCAAACCGCTCTCAACCTCGCCGTGAAACTTGAGGAGGGAGGCCATCTCAAGCGCCTGGGGGTCCAGTTACTCGGCTGCCGAGTGGACACGATCCAGAAGGCCGAAGATCGGAAGCTCTTCAAGGAACTCATGCAAGAGATCGGAGAACCGGTTCCCGAGAGCCGCATCGTCACGACGGTCGCCGAGGCCCTCGAGTTCGCGGAACGGATCGGCTACCCTCTCATCGTGAGACCCGCGTACACGCTCGGCGGCACCGGCGGCGGGATTGCTCGGAATCAAGAGGAGCTCTTCACCACCACAACTTCTGGGCTCTCAGCGTCACCGATCCAACAGTGCCTAATCGAGCGCTCCATCGCTGGCTTCAAAGAGATCGAGTATGAAGTCATCCGAGACTCGAAGGATAACTGCATCATCGTCTGCAACATGGAAAACATCGATCCGGTCGGCGTGCACACCGGCGACTCGATCGTCGTGGCCCCGAGTCAGACCTTGAGCGACAAGGAGTATCAGCTACTCCGAAGCTCCGCGCTCAAAATCATCCGCGCACTCAAGATCGAGGGGGGCTGCAATGTCCAGTACGCCCTCGATCCGGACTCTTTCCAGTACTATGTGATCGAAGTCAATCCTCGGGTGTCGCGCTCGTCGGCCCTCGCGAGTAAGGCAACCGGCTACCCGATCGCGAAGATTGCGGCGAAGATTGCCCTCGGTCTCACGCTCGACGAAATCCTTAACCCCATCACGAAAAAGACCTTTGCTTGCTTCGAGCCTGCCCTGGACTACGTGGTTACGAAGATCCCGCGCTGGCCCTTCGATAAGTTCGTCGGCGCCAACCGACGGCTCGGGACGCAGATGAAGGCCACCGGCGAGGTCATGGCCCTTGGTCGGACGATTGAGGAGTCACTCCTGAAGGCCGTGCGCTCCCTCGAGGTCGGCTTGCATCACCTCGAACTTCCTGAGTGGCGCCAGCGGACGCGAAACGAACTCCTCGAAAAGATTGCTCGCCAAGACGACGAACGACTCTTCGTCGTCGCCGAAGCACTCCGGCACGGGATCGGTCCCGAGGAACTGTTTGAGCTCACTCGAATTGACCGCTTCTTCCTCGCCAAGATCCAGAACATCATCGCCATGGAGCGCCGACTCGAAGCGTCCGGTCGTGGGCCGCAGGTTCTGCGGGACGCGAAGCGATTGGGCTTCGCCGACGTGACGATCGCAGCGATCTGGAAGTGCGAAGAGGCCGATGTTCGTCGTCTCCGGAAGGAACACAAGATCGTTCCGGTCTTCAAAATGGTGGACACCTGCGCTGGTGAGTTCGAGTCCTCGACTCCATACTACTACTCAACCTACGAGGCCCAGGACGAGGTTCTGGAGTCTCCGAAGAAGAAAGTCGTCGTCCTCGGGTCGGGCCCGATCCGGATTGGCCAGGGCATCGAATTCGACTACGCCACAGTCCATGCCATCACGGCGATCCGGGACCTAGGCTTTGAAGCGATCGTCATCAACAACAACCCTGAGACCGTTTCCACGGACTTCAACATCTCGGATCGCCTCTACTTCGAGCCCCTCACCGTAGAGGACGTCTTCAACGTGGTCGAACGCGAGAATCCCATTGGAGTGATCGTTCAGTTCGGCGGTCAGACGGCGATAAACCTGGCGGAGCCTCTCGCGCAGCTCGGAGTGCGAATTCTCGGGACCTCCACGGACGACATCGACCGGGCCGAGGATCGGAAGCGCTTCGAGGAACTCCTCCGCGGCCTTGAGATTGCTCAGCCCTTGGGGATCACTGTGACGTCCGTTAACGAAGCCGTGGAGAAATCGGCGCACCTCGGGTTCCCAGTCATCGTGAGACCCTCCTACGTCCTCGGGGGTCGGGCGATGGAGATCGTCTACGATGAGTTCGAACTCAAGGACTACATGCGACGGGCCGTCCAAGTGAACCCAGAGCACCCGGTTCTGATCGATCGCTACATGATCGGACGAGAAATGGAGGTCGACGCGATCTCCGACGGTGAGACCGTTTTTATCCCAGGAATCATGGAGCACATTGAGAAGGCCGGCGTTCACTCCGGCGACTCCATCGCGGTTTATCCGCCGCAGACTGTGTCCGCTGCGATCCTCAAGCAGCTCGCCGAAACCACCATCTCGATCACGAAGGCGCTGAACATCAAAGGGTTGATCAACCTTCAGTTTGTGATCTACAACGACGAAGTCTTTGTCCTCGAGGTTAACCCACGCTCGTCGAGGACCGTGCCCTTCCTATCGAAGGTGACGGGTGTCCCCATGGCCAAGATCGCAACCCGTGCGATCCTCGGAGAATCCCTCCGGTCTCAGGGGTTCAGCGACGGGGTCCATCCGATCGGTGACTCCGTCGCCGTCAAGGCGCCCGTCTTCTCTTTCGCCAAACTCTCCGATGTCGAGATCGCCCTCGGGCCCGAAATGAAGTCCACGGGAGAAGTGATGGGCAAGGACCGAGTGTTCGAGAAGGCGCTCCACAAGGCTTTCGTCGCCGCCGGCGTTGTGATCCCGGATTCTGGGACAATCCTTGCGACGATCAACGACAAGGACAAGGAAGAGGCAGTCCGTCTCTTCAAACGCTTCTACCAGGTAGGGTTTGATTTCCTCGCCACCGAGGGAACGGCCCGGGTGCTGAAGGCGGCGAACATCCCGGTCCGGACTGTTGCCCGGATCGGACAGGGCGAAGACGACATCATCAAAGAGATCAAGTCAGGCCGCGTGGCCCTCGTGATCAACACCATCTCGAAAGGGAAGAACGTCGAATCTGATGGCTTTAAGATGCGACGGATCGCCGTCGAGCGGGGACTCCTCTGCCTCACCTCTCTCGATACCACGGAAGCGCTCCTGCGAACGATCGAGCGAAACACTTACTCGATGGACGCCCTGTGATCGTCCCGGCGGAGAAGGTCATCGTCGCCTTGGATTTCAGTGATCGTAAGAGCGCCGTCGATTTTTTACCGGTCCTTGAGGGACACCGGGTGTGGGTCAAGATTGGCCTGGAGCTCTTCTACAGTGCTGGTCCCGACCTCATCTCCGATGCCAGAGACAGGGGCTTCAAAATTTTTCTCGACCTCAAGCTCCACGACATCCCCAACACCGTGGCCCAGGCCATGGCCGTGCTTGGCCGGCTTCCGATCGACATGGTCAACGTCCATGCGAGCGGTGGAAGCGAGATGATGAAGCGAGCGGCCGATGTCCTAAAATCCGCTCCCCGCTCACCGCTCCTGATCGCTGTGACCCAACTCACGAGTACGACCACCGAGCAAATGAACCGGGAGCAGCGAATCCCTGGGGAGGTTCGAGAATCCGTCACTCGCTACGCGGCACTCGCCAAAGAGGCCGGCTGTGACGGTGTCGTTTCATCTCCGCTTGAGGTCCCCGCGATCAAAGAGGTGTGCGGTTTGGAGTTTCTCACCGTGACCCCAGGGATTCGTCCGACGAGCGCCGACTCGCAAGACCAGAAACGCATCACAACCCCGGGCGAAGCGATCCGCCTCGGAACAGATTTCATGGTGATCGGGAGACCGATCACAAAAGCGGCCGATCCGCGCCGTGCCCTCGAAGCCATTCTCAAAGGAAACTAGAAATGTCCGTTGCCCGCGCCGTCGCCAAAACTCTTCTTCAGGAAAAAGCCGTTTTCCTAAGACCCCAAGAGCCCTTCACCTGGACCTCTGGGATTAAATCCCCGGTCTACTGCGATAACCGGCTCTTGATTTCCACGGTACCCGCCCGGGAGCGCATCGTCAGTGCTTTCGTCGAGGCCATTCGCCCACTCGGCGTTGACCTCATCGCCGGGACCGCCACCGCAGGGATCCCCTGGGCCGCGTGGATTTCTCAAGAGCTCAAGCTTCCCCTTGTCTACGTCCGATCATCCAGCAAAGAGCACGGCCGGAAGAATGCCGTCGAAGGGGCGGTTGTCACTGGACAAAAAGCAGTCCTGATTGAGGACTTGATCTCGACCGGCAAGAGTTCCATCGCCGCCGGCGAAAAGCTCCGAGAGGCCGGTGTGACCGTGCCTGTGATCATGAGCATCTTTACCTACGATTTTCCCGAGGTTCGCACGGTTTTCAAAGAGGCCGGTTTTGCACTGGCCTCACTGTCAAACTTTGAAGTTCTGGCCCAGGTCGCATTCGAAGACCAGCTCCTCGATGCGGGAAGCCTCTCCCAGGTCCTCAACTGGAAAGAAAGTGTGCGGTTTCCATGAAGTACTTAAGCTACAAGAAAAAGTCCCTCCAGTTCAGCGGCATCGATCTCGCAGCAGTTGCGAAGAGACACCGGACTCCGTTTTTCCTTTACTGCGAGGAGATGCTCGTCGCGAACTACCAAGAGTTCGCCGGCGGTGCCAGTGCAGCAGGTCTCACAGACCCTCTGGTATGCTTTGCGCTCAAGTCCAACCCCAACCGGGAGCTTCTCCGAGCTCTCGCGGCCCAGGGATCTGGGGCCGACATCGTCTCCGGAGGAGAACTTCGTCGCGCCCTCGAGGCCGGGATCCCTCCGGAAAAAATTGTCTTCTCCGGGGTGGGAAAAACCGAGGAAGAGATCCTCTTTGCACTCAAGACCACGAAGCACGGGATCTTCTCATTCAACGTTGAGTCCATCGAAGAACTCGAGCTGATCAATTCCTGTGCCCGCAGGCTGCGGAAAACGGCACGGATTTGTTTTCGCCTAAACCCGGTCGTCAAACCCAAGACCCATAAGTTCATTTCCACTGGGAATAAGACCCACAAGTTCGGCCTCCTCGAAGCCGACATCCTTAAGGCCGTGGCCTCGCCGTACCTCTGGACCCATGCTCGACTGGTAGGTCTTTCGGTCCACATCGGAAGCCAGCTCCTGGACTTAGGCGCGACCCGCCGGGGGATCGCTCGCCTTTGTGAGGTCGCCCTTAAGACGAAAGTTCCGCTGGAATTCCTCGACGTGGGAGGTGGTCTTGGTGTGGATTATCACCCCGAGGATTCCTCAAAACTTCCGGCCGTCGCAGACTACATGGCCTTGGTCGCTGCCACGATCGCGAAACATTTTCACGCGCGCTCTCTGCAGAGGCCTCGGATTGTCTTCGAGCCGGGCCGCCGCATTGTGGCCCGGGCCGGGATTCTCATCATGAAGGTTCTTCGGAATAAGATCTCCGAAGACAATCACTTCTTGATCGTCGACGGAGGGATGAACGACTTCATGCGCCCCTCTCTTTACGGCGCCTATCATGCGCTTCTTCCGGTTCGCCAGGCACGGGCCGATCGAGTCTGTCACGTGGTCGGGCCGATTTGCGAAACCTCCGACTGCTTCGGATCCGACCGACATCTGCCGGCGATGAAAAGCGGAGACCTCATCGTCTTGTGCGACACCGGGGCCTATGGCTTCAGCATGGGGTCGAACTATAATCTGCGCGGAAGGCCCCTCGAACTCCTCATCACCCGGCAGAAGAAACTCCGGGTAGTGAATCAAGCACAAGGATACGAAGAACTTCTTTAGTACTTCCCGAGAGAGAGAAAGCGTTCCGGCAGATTGAACGAGAGTCCAACGGATACGGTGTCATACTCCCCGACCCCTGTAATTTGGTAGCGGGAATAGTCTATGATGTAGCGGAAGTTTTCGCTCAGCTTCCCATGAAGACCTCCGCCAAAGAGGACTCCATTTTTTCGGACCTTCTCTTGAACCTCATAGATCTCAGTGGCCGCTTCCTGGCTCGCTTCGTCGGTGATCGACAGTGACTGCCGCACGTCATAGCTCGCGATCCCTAGCCGGAGGTAGAAGGATTGGAAGCCAAACCGAAGGGCGGCCCCGACGGCCGTTGCGTTGGTCGTGATGTCATGGGAGCCTCCGTCGTGCTTGATCTCGCCTTTCGTGGGAAGGGACTGATAGAACCCTTCCAGGCCTACGAAGTCTTTACCGATCCCGAGGAACCCACCGTAACCGTAGCCCTTCGGGTGAACTCGGTACTTATCCAAGGGCTCGGCCCCGTAGGTTGCGATGCCGTAGTTGCCACCGACGTAGACGACCGCGGAGACGGATGAAGAAAAAGTGAGAAGAAGGAGGCAGAGTAAGGCTCTCTTCATGGCACCACGACGAGGTTCACGGGTGTCGCGAGGGCAGCTCCACCCAGGAGGTCCACGAAGGTACCGTCCGGTGTCAGCTCGACGATATGGTTGAACCCTTGGTCGACAACCAGGATGTTCCCGTTCGGTCTCAAGGCAATCTTCGCTGGAGTGGCCAGCACATTCGCATCGGTGTAGGTCCAGACTACCGTCGTTAGGGCAGTTGATGAGTAAACTCGAATCGCATCCGTAGCTCCCGAGTACGCGACGATGATTCGGCCATTAGCATCCTGAATACATGCCGTCGCAGCGAGCGCACCGAGGGAGGGAGTTGGTACCGCAGACGTGGCCGTTGATTGAACGACTCCGGCCGCGTTGTAGGTCCGGACCGTATTGGCCGTGCCAGAAGAGCAGACGACGAAGCCTCCGGTTGAGAGGGCCTGGATGTCCGCAGCGGCGTTGATGAGGGTACTTATGAACGGGGCCCCTTGTCGGATTTTACCCGAACTGAAAGCTTCCGCGGCAGTGGTCCCTTCGATGATCAGGAGGTTTCCATTGGTGAGGCGAGTCAGTCCGGGAAGGACTCCATTCAAATTACTATTACTAAGGTAAGTGGAGACACTCCCGTCGGTCAGGGAAATCGACTTCACAGCGTCTAACGTCGCAGTGGTCGAATCGTTTAAGTAGAGGATTGAGCCTGTGGTGGCATCGTAGGTCATCCCATTCAGGATCAAGGTCGCATCCGTCGGTGAATCGACGAGGACCTCTTTAAGGCCCCCGTCCGGATCGAGGAGAAGGATGGAATCATTCCCAGTGTTGGAGACGATGATATCACCGGACTGAATCAAGTTCAGGCTCTCACTCCTCGTCTCAATTGGTGACTCGTCTTTAAGGAGACACGAAGTCGAGAGGAAGAGGACCAAGATTTGTATGACAAGGATCATGAGCAAAGTCTCCCAACCTTATCATACCAAAATGACCGGTCAGCAAGGGGCCACGGCAGAAATGACCATTCTCCCAAGGCTTACCAAAGTAATTTACTCAGATTCAAGAAAGAAAGTATGCCCAGAGAGACTTAGTGGCAATCTCTGGGCAAACTCGTTAGCGGACTTTGAAAAGAAGTGTACGAGAGGACTCTGTTGCTTCAAATTGGGAAGGGTTCAAGAGCGAGCCCTGAAGCTTAAAGAACGCCTTCGCAGTAAGGGAATACCGACCATTCCTGAGCTCGATCCCGAGGCGCTCAACGTTGACTTCCGCGCGAGTTCTAAGCCCTTCGCTCACGAGAGATACCTCTTCTGACCCCAGCTCCCGATCAAAGAGAACAGTCTGACCACCAATCACCGGAGACTTTTTGACGAGAAGCTTGAATCCGATCATCTCGCGATCCGCGATGGGGCCAAGATCAAAATTGAGGACAGGATTACGGATACCGATACCGTTCATCGATAGCGCTGCTAAAACGGGTTGTGCGTCCATCACCACGGCCCTGTACGACGCAGTCAGGAACTTCATGCCTCCGCTGGTGCTCGAGGCAATCTCTTCTTTCTTGAGTAGCACAAAATTTCTGCGGCCGGAGCTCAGCGCCGTAAGCGAGAGCCGATCCCCATCGAGGGTCACTTTAAAGGTCTCACCCGCCTGAACACCAGGAAGGGCCGAAGCCTCGAGTTCAACACTCGCGTCCACGTCGTAGTCCTTCACCTGATACGGAATGCGAACCGTTTGGATGCAGGAGTAAGCGACAGTCCGAGTAACAGGTCTTGTGTAACATGAAGGACGGGGGTGCCCCGTGCAGACGGTTTCGTAGAATACCTCGGTCCGGTAGCAAATCGTTCGGCGCTGCTCATACCGGTACTCAGTGTGAGTCTCTTCGGCCCTCAAAGAGAGCTGGACTGATTCCTGGGTCCCGTCGAAGAAAAAAGTTTTGGTGTCCGTGCTCGCGTGAGATGCAAGACAAAGAAGAAGGACTGCAATCGCAGACAGGTATTTCATAGAAAACTCCTGGTGAAACCTAAAGGTGTATATGTTTGTAGGTACCACACCGACTACCCACTGAGCAGAAGCTGTAAGAGAATGTCGAACTTTTCACATGCTCTGGGGTCAGAGCGACCCTAGCTCGAAACACTCCAACTGGTTGAGCCATCGGGATTATCCTTGAGGACGACATTTTTACTCGCGATCTCTTTTCGAATCTCGTCGGCCCGTGCCCAATTCTTGGTCTCTTTAGCAACTCTGCGCTCTGCGATGAGTCGCTCGATCCACTCTGAGTCGACTCCGGTGCTGCTGGTATCTTGCTCATGGCGCTTGAGCTCATCGAGAACCTTGCTCGGATTTAAGGCGACTAACCCTAGGGAGTCTTCAACGAATCGAATCACTCTGTGGGCCTCGGCCAGCGCCTCGCTAGAAAGCTCGTCGCGATGGGCCTTCACTGAACGCAGGAAGGAGAAAAAGTGACCCATCGCTCCCGCGGAGTTGAAGTCATTGGCAAGTTCCTCCTGCATTTTCTCCCTACAAGAAGAAATCTCCTCTCCGTAATAGCTGCCCTTGGCCTCCATCCGGTTGAGCTCCAGAACAAAATCGTGGATCCTTTTTACTTCGTCGAGAGCTCGGTTCAAGACCTCGTCCGTCCACTCAAGTCTGGCCCGGTAATGGACAGACAGAAGAATGTGCCGCAAGACCTGGCCTCCGTACTTCGTGACGAAGTCTCGGATTTTGATCACGTTACCTAAAGACTTACTCATCTTTTCGGTGCCGAAATTCAAGAATTCGTTGTGGGCCCAGTTGTGACAGAATGGGCAATCGTTCGCCGCCTCTGATTGGGCGATTTCGTTTTCATGATGCGGGAACATGAGATCGATTCCACCATGGTGGAGATCGAGGGTCTTTCCGAGGAATTTCTTCGCCATCGCGGAGCACTCAATGTGCCAGCCGGGTCTCCCCTTTCCCCAGGGCGAATCCCAGGCCGGCTCGCCCGGTTTCGCCGGCTTCCAGAGGACGAAATCGGAGGGGTGCTGCTTTCGCCCATCGACCTCGACGCGGATACCGTGCTGAAGTGAATCGATGTCTTTTTTGGAAAGTCTTCCGTAACTCGGAAACGACGGCACGCTGAAGAAGACTTCACCGGCAACCACGTAGGCCTTCCGATTGGCGATGATGTCCTGGATCATCGCGATGATCTCCGGCATCGTCTCGGAGACTTTTGGGGTATGGGTGGCCGGCAGCATGCCGAGGGAATCCATGTCGGTCTCGCACTCTTTGACGAAGATGGCCGCGTGCTCGATGGCGTCGCGCCCCAGCTCTTTCGCCCGGTCGATGATCTTATCATCAACGTCGGTGTAGTTCCGGACGAAGGTCACCTCGAACCCAAAGGAGCGAAGGACCCTGTTGAAAAGATCGCCCACAACCAAGGCGCGAGCGTTGCCGATGTGAAGGAAGTCGTACGTGGTGGGACCACAAGAGTAGAACCGAACCTTCCCTGGATCAATCGGAGAGAAGGTTTCCTTCTTTCGTGTGAGATTATTATGGATGCGAAGGTCTCGAGTCATACCAACCTACTTCGTTAAGTGCTGGATGCGATTTTTTAAAACGCTCACTGGTGTCAGCGGGATCAGAAACTTCAGGTCGGGACCATGGTCATGCCCAGTGAGTGCGGCCCGGACACCTTGGAAGAGGGGCTTCCCTTTGATGCCGAGTGTTTTCTTCACGTGCTCGGTCCAGCCATTGAGTTCGACTTCGCTCACGAACTCTGTCGACACCGAGGCGACGGCCCCGGAGATGAAGTCGAAGATCTTGGGCGTGGACTCCCAAGAAAGGATCTCCTGAAGGGCCTCGGACTTCTCCGGGTGTTCATTGAGAATGAGCTCGTTGACCAGGCGAGGGAAGTCTGTGGTGAACTGGACGTACTTCTTTAAGAGTTCGATGCACGCGTGCTTCCACTCCGGGGTCTGCCGCTGGAAAAAGCCCGTCTCCGGCTCCCGCTCCACCAGCGTGATCAGGTCCGGCGTTGGCATATTCTTGATGTGTTCGGAGTTGACCCACTTAAGCTTCTCGAGGTCGTACATCGCGGCCGATGCGGAGAATCGATCGAGACTAAAGACATCGACGATGTCTTGCTTTTCGAAGATATCCCTTTCGCTCGGATGGGACCAGCCGAGGAGGCAGAGGTAGTTGCACATGGCCTCTGGAAGATAGTGCTCGTTCCGGTAAAGGTTCACCGACGTAGCGCCATGGCGCTTGGAGAGCTTCTGGCGGTCATGTCCAATTAGGAGCGAGACATGAGCGAACTCAGGTAAGCGGGCACCAAGGGCCTCATAAATCATGAGCTGCCGGACGGTGTTGTTCAGATGATCTTCGCCGCGGATGACGTGAGTGATCTCCATGAGGTGATCGTCGACCACACAGCAGAAGTTATAGACCGGAAGACCGTTGGAGCGCACGATCACAAAATCCCCGACCATGTTCTCGGGGTACACCACCCGGCCCTTGACCCTGTCGTCGAGGGTGTAGGATTTCTTCGGGGCCCGGAAGCGGATCGCTGCTTTCTCCCCGCGGGAGATTCGCTCCTGAGCTTCTGCTTGGGACGACGGTTCCTTCCACCTTCCCTCGTACACAGGGTCCCGGCCCTCGGCCGCGGCCTTCTCCTTCATCGCCTCGAGCTCTTCCTCGGTGCAGAAGTCGTAGTAGGCCAGCCCCTTGCTAACGAGATCCCGGGCGTACCGTTGATAAATCTCCGTGCGCTCAGACTGCCGATACGGACCGTACTTGGGATTCGGTCTGTCGGGGCCCTCGTCGTGTGAGATTCCCAACCAGCGGAGGTCGTCGATCTGAAGCTTTTCATACTCTGCGTTTGAGCGCTCCAGATCGGTGTCCTCGATCCGCAGGACAAAGGTTCCGCCGGTCGCTTTGGCGTAGAGGTAGTTGTAGAGGGCCGTGCGAGCGCCGCCGATGTGGAGGTAGCCGGTCGGTGACGGGGCAAACCGAACTCGAACGGAAGGGTCGCGTGCTAACGTCATGGGTACTCCTCAGTGCCAAGTGATGAGGAATAGGATACATGGGGTGGGACTTTTTGAGAATGGACTTAAGGGTAGAGGGAGTCAATTTTCTCGGAGATTCGCCCTTCTGGGGCCCCGCTCGAGAGAGCGATTTCTTTTACGATGAGTTCCTTACACTGATCAAGCATCCGACGCTCACCGAAGGAGAGCTTCTTCGTCATTTTCAGGAGCAGCAGCTGTCTCAGGACATCGGCAATCTCGAGAAGAGAGCCGGTTTTAACCTTTAAAGTGTATTCGCGGTGCCGCCGGTTCCAGGTCGACATGTCGACTTTCACGTTCTGGTCTTGGAGAAGCTCGAAAACCCCATTGATCTCCGTCGTCGGAATGAGTGCGCGGACGCCTTCCTTCGAATCAACTGGGATCATGACTTTCATTCCATTGGACACCACTTTGATGATGTAGAATCTTTTCATTTCCCCGTTTAACTCTTTCGTTTCGACGCTGCAAATCTGGCCCACACCGTGGCCGGGACATACAACGTGGTCTCCGAGATTAAACATGGGAACTCTCCTTCCGAATGAATATACCTTACAGTTATAACGCACCCATGCTTTGAGCTCCATGGTTTTGAATTTTTTACATGGTAATCAATTACTTAGAGACTTTATCAGGGGTTTTTTTGAAATATTTACAGGTAAAAAGAAAGCCCCTACTGGGGCCTTCCTAAGGAACATTCAGATCCTGTTGCTACCAGAGGACTGAGAACTGAAGCAACCGGAACTCGAGCGCTTGCCGGTAATCAAATGAACTATTGTTCGTTGAGTTCGTCTGAACAAGGGCCACTTCCGGAGTCCAGGAGACGTGGTTAAGGCCCCAATGCTCAAGAGAGGTCCGCTTCCCCAGGGCACCGGTGAGTAGCCAGAGGTCATCACGGCCTCCGCGGTCACCGAAGGTCTGGGCCCAGCCAGTCCCCAGATGGGCCGAAAGGTAGGCCGAGTTTTTGAGATCACCGGCCTTACTGTTAAACCACCCACCCACTTGGACATCCATCCGCTCGACATCATTATTGGCGAAGATACCGTTAAAATAGTTAAACCGCCCCCCGACCTGAACATTAGGGTGAACGGTGTACGCGTAGTTCAGATTGAGAGAGGAGGATGAATCATTGTCCGATTCGGTTCCTTTGGTCTTCGACTTCTGGAGAGCAAAGACCAGACTTGGGATGTTCAAGGTGTTGAACTCCACCATGTGGCGCTGACCCTCCTTGGCTTCTTGGTTCTGGCTCGCGATGTTGATCATGCCGGAGTCGCTTCGGTAAGCAGTTCCTCCCCCGGCACCGGTTTGCGCAGAAGCCGATGCGAGTGAGAGCGCTGTGACTAAAGCTAGAATTGTTTTCATAACATTCCCCTTTGGTGGTTTCTTCTATCTTGTTGAGTCAAAAAGAATCGGATTCCTTTTCTCATCCAAAAATATAGCAACCGGGGGAATTGAAGTTAAATGGAGATCCCTTCAGACACTGGGTGCAACGTTCCAAGCTGAAGCCGGTCGGCCAAGGCCGGCCGGTAGAGATTCGGGCCCTTGATGCGGGAACATGGAGAAGCAAGAAATGATTCGATGCGAGGGTCAAAAAAAAGCCCCACTTAAAGTGGGGCCTTCGGTGAGTTGCTCAGGAGGTAGAGACTAGAAGCGGTTTACGACTTCATGCTTTTCGAAGAAGTACGCGATCTCTCTTTCAGCAGCGGCCGCAGAGTCAGAGCCGTGGACAGAATTTTCGCCCACAGACTTCGCGTAAAGTTTCCGGATGGTACCTTCGGCCGCGTTGGCAGGATTCGTTGCACCCATCAACTCGCGGTTTCTCATGACAGCGTTTTCTCCCTCGAGAACCATGAGCATCACTGGACCAGAGGTCATGAAGTTAACGAGCTCGCCGAAGAAAGGCCGCTCTTTATGTTCAATATAAAACCCCTCAGCCTTTTCTTTCGAAAGGCGAGCGAATTTGGCGGCTGCGATCCGAAGGCCGTTCTTTTCAAAGTGCGCGATGATGTTGCCGATGTTGCTGTCGAGAGTCGAATTCGGCTTGATGATAGAGAACGTTTTTTCGATGGCCATGGTAACTCCTTATAATTTTTTCGATCTTACTTCTTTAATACTTCCGCGACTTTTTGTCCAAGCTCCGCTGGGGATCGGGCGATAGTAATACCACACTCCTGAAGAATGCGGAACTTCGACTCCGCAGAGTCGTCCTCTCCCGAGATGATGGCACCAGCGTGACCCATGCGTTTGCCCTTCGGTGCTGCAGCGCCGGCGATGAAGCTCACGACAGGCTTGGTCATGTTCGCCTTAATCCAACGAGCAGCTTCGGTCTCCGCGGTTCCTCCGATTTCGCCGATCATGATGACGGCCTTGGTATCTGGATCATTCTGGAACATCTCGAGGCAATCGATGAAATTGGTTCCGTTAACTGGATCTCCGCCGATTCCCACGCAAGTTGATTGGCCGATCTCTCGCTGAGTCAGCTGGTAAACGGCTTCGTAGGTGAGAGTTCCTGAACGGGAGATGACTCCTACGTTCCCCGGCATGTGAATATGACCTGGCATGATCCCGATTTTGCATTCCCCGGGAGTGATCACACCTGGACAGTTAGGTCCAATCAGTCGAGACTTCGACCCACGCAGGGCAGCCTTCACCTTAATCATATCACCCACAGGGATCCCCTCGGTGATGCAGATGATCAGGGGAAGATCGGCGTCGATGCACTCAATGATAGCGTCGGCCGCCGCTGGAGGTGGAACGAAGATCATCGCCGCGTTGGCCTGGGTCTCTTGGACCGCTTCGTAGGTCGTATTGAAGACTGGGATGCCTTCATGAACTGTTCCGCCCTTACCGGGAGTGACTCCTCCGACAACGTTGGTTCCGTAGTCCCGAGACTGCAGAGTGTGGAAGGTCCCTTGCTTACCGGTGATGCCGATGGTGATGAGACGAGTATTTCTGTTGATGAGAATGGCCATGTTACTTTCCTCCCTTGGCGGCTTCAACTGCTTTTCTAGCAGCGTCTGCGAGGTCGTTGGCCGGAGTGATTTTGAGGCCGGACTCCGCCAGAATTTTTTTACCGAGAGCGACGTTTGTTCCTTCGAGCCGGACCACCAGGGGAACCTTCACTCCAAGCTCCTTCGCGGCGTCAACGACGCCGTTGGCGATGATGTCGCATTTCATGATGCCGCCGAAGATGTTCACTAGAATCGCCTTCACACTTTGATCCTGAAGAATGATCGCGAACGCCTTCTGGACAGTTTCTTTGGTCGCTCCGCCGCCCACGTCGAGGAAGTTGGCCGGAGTTCCGCCGTGGAGCTTGAGGATGTCGAGAGTCGCCATCGCAAGACCTGCTCCGTTCACAAGGCAACCGATGTTTCCATCCAAAGAGATGTAAGAAAGTCCGTATTTTCCGGCTTCGAGTTCCTGCGCCGACTCTTCAGTAACGTCACGCATAGCTTCAATTTCCGGGTGACGGAAGAGAGCGTTGTCGTCAAAGTTAAGCTTCCCGTCGAGAGCGATAACTTCGCCTTGCTTCGTCGTCACCAGTGGGTTGATCTCTGCGATCGAGCAGTCTTTCTCAACGTAGAGCCGGTAGAGACCATCAAAGAAGGCCATCGCCTTCTTGAGTGGTTCACCTTTAAGACCGAGTGCGTAGCCGAGCTTCCGCCCATGAGCAGCGGTGAGGCCCGTCGCCGGATCGATGTGGCACTTGATGATTTTTTCTGGGGAATCGTGGGCAACCTTTTCGATCTCCATGCCGCCTTCGGTGGAAACCATCATCGCAACTTTTCCCACGGTGCGATCGAGGACGATCCCGCAGTAGTACTCGTGGTCGATGTCACAGCCTTGTTCGACGAGGACCTTGAGAACCTTTTTCCCTTCCGGTCCAGTCTGATGAGTCACGAGCTGCATACCGAGGATGTCCTTGGCGTGCTTCTCCACTTCCTCGAGCGTTCGGGCGAGCTTTACGCCTCCGCCTTTTCCGCGGCCGCCGGCATGGATCTGTGCCTTCACCACCCAGATGCTTCCACCCAGTTGCTTCGCCACTTCAACCGCCTGCGCGGGAGTGTTGGCCACGCCGCCTTTCAAGACCGCGATGTTAAACTGTCGCATCAGGTCTTTGGCCTGGTACTCATTAACATTCATAGGCTCTCCTTAAAACTACATTTGAATAGGTCACATTATAGGCATTTTCTAAAGTCAGACAATGAAAAGGTCTTGAAAAACGCGGAATTGAAGAGGCATGATGGAGGCGCGAGGTGTTATGTCGAAGCGATACGCAATTCTTCACCCGGCGGTCTTCAAGTTAGACGGCGGGGCCATGTTCGGAATTATTCCCAAACCCCTTTGGTCAAAGCACATTCCTGCTGACGAATTCAACCGGATTCAATTGAGCCTTCGTGTCATGCTGATCCAGACTGACTCGAGGAACATCCTCGTGGACACAGGAATCGGTGACTATCATGGTGAAAAGTTTGAAGACCGCTTCGGAATCGTCGGCCGTGAGAATCCCCTCATCGACGCCCTCCGAACGACGTTCAACCTGGGCCCTGAGGACATCACAGACCTGATTGTGACTCACTTGCACTTCGACCACGTCGGTGGCCTTGGCACCGACCGGCCCGAGCACCGAACGGTGTTTCCGGAAGCAACTCTTCACCTGCACCGTCAACATTATGACTACGCGCTAAACCCAACGCTGCGAGACTCGGGCTCGTTTCATAAACAGTATTTTAGGCCATTGATCGAGCACGCCGTCGACGCCGGCAAGGTGAACTGGCTGGAGGGAGAAGAAGGCCGGATTCTTCAGGACGGAGAGGACGAACTTTTCTTCCGTTGCTCCCACGGCCACACCCCGTGGTTGGTGCACCCGTATGATGAGAAATTCATCTACATGGCCGACCTCGTTCCGACGAGCGCTCACATTCCGGTACCCTGGGTGATGGGTTACGACATCGCCCCGGGCCAGACGACCCGTGATAAGGTTCGCTTCTACGATGCCATCGCTCGAGAAGATCTGACCATGATCTTCGAGCACGACATGAAAGTCTGGGGAGCAAAGATCGCAAAAAAATCGGCCAGCGAGTACGCCGCTCGGGAGACGTTCCCAGTTACCTCGCTTGATCCAGGGAAACCTGAACTAGTTTTTGGCTGATGTCCTTTTTTAAGAGCCCGAAGGTCTTTCGAACTCGGTCTCGGAGCTGCCCCTGCTGCTTCGGGGAGGGAACACTCTTCGTTCCCAAGAATTCCTCGATGAACTTCATGGACTCGAAACCGATCTGCTTGGCCGTCATCCGGATCAGGAGCTCGTAGTTGGCACCCTGGGCCGTGCCTCCGACTTGGAGGCGCCGTTGACTGGCCTCTTGGTCGGCCACAAACGAGGTCAGGAATGCTCCGAAGTTTCGGGTGTACTGGTCGACCATCGTTTTCGTCCGTGCCCTGTGCGTCGCCGGCGGCGCTTCTAGAAAATCGAGAAGGTGTTGTTCGATCTGAAGCGTGATCGCTTCCAGGGTCTCAAACCTCTGCTGGAGGTCCTGCCAATAGAGGGCGGCTTCCCCCTTCTCTTTTATGATCCGCTCCTCTTTCCTTTTCAGGAGCTTTCCGAGGCTGTCGTGGAAAGCAAGGGCCCCTCCCGAGTAGAGGATCACCTTCGTCCGGGCCAAGTACTGGTGGGCGGGGTTTCGGAAGAGGTTCATGATCCAAGGCACGGTCCCGTCCCAGCGGCAGTTGGACGCTTTCACGTCCATTTCATACAGGCCCGGAACGAGTCTGGTCCCGGACCGGAAATCGAACTCTGACAATTCGGCGACGTGCCCAGCGAGCTTTCCTCGTGACACGAATGAAACTTTCTCATCTCCAAGCGAGAGCAGTCGGTCCGGGACGGAGGCAAACGCGACCTCGATGTCACAGGCCTGGAAACCGCTGGTCACGAGCCAGATGTGGGAATGGTCCCGGGGCACATACTCCTTGAGAAAAATGGCCTTGCTCCAGCCGTCGAAGTGGTTCTCCTGGAGGATCCGCTGGTGAAGCTCCGGGGACATCTTGGGCCGGCGCCGGAGAGCAAACTCCTCACGACTTTTCACGAAGACGATGGACGCCACCGTCAGACCTGTGGCGATGAGAAAAACCACCCCTAACCGCCGCCCCAGTGAGCCTCCCCTGGCGGGGGCCTCGCCTTGAGAAAGACCAGCAGGTTCCGCGACCGGAGGAGATGTTAAATCCACCGGAACCGGTGGCGGAAGGTCATCTGTGGAGGAAGGATCATCCTCTACTTGCTGCGCTGAGACCTCAGAGTTTCGAGAAAAACTTCGACTCTCCTTCGCTGCCGGTTGCGCCTCGAGCGTGAGGGCATTTTCTAAGGAGGTGGGCTGGGCCAGGCCCTCGCACCAGATGCGCACCAAAGGCGAGAGCTTGTTCTTTTCCCGGAGCTTTGAGAGGTGGTTCAAGGAGTACGGGCCCTCGTGTCCGGAGGGCAGCAGGATAAACCACTTGATTGAGTCCTTGTCAGTCCGGTCGAGATTTGGCAACGTCATTAAAAATCCAGCGTAGGAAATAAGAAGATCTTATGACGAAGGCCGCAGCGACTCAATCACAAAAACGATTCGAAGAATCCATCGGCTCTCTATTCGCGAAGAATGGCGGCGGTTCCGGGGTGCTCTTTTTGAAGAGCTCGACGGACACGGGGGTCATCCGAAACGGAGGCCGCAACGGCTCCCGGTTCGCTCCCCAATCTTTTCTCTCAACCTTCAAGCGCTTCACCCTGACCCCCGATCTAGAACACTACCGGATGGTCGAAGTGGAGGTCGCAAACCCAGAGGAAGAGCGGCGAGACTTTCTCGATGCTCAGAATCGCCAAGCAGAACGCATCGCGGCCTGCCTCGAGCTAGAGAGCTACCCCCGCTTGTGTCACCTCGGAGGGGGTCATGACCACGTCTATCCCCTGTTGTGTGCCCTGGCCCGGCGGTTCGAGCACATCACCGTCATCAACGTCGATGCACACGCTGACACCCGAACCGATGCAGATGCGAACTCCGGTACCCCGTTTCGGCAATTCGCGACTCGCTTCAAAGGAAAGTTCAGTCTTTTTCAGGTGGGCCTTCAACCCTTTTCAAATTCTTTTTCTACTCTCAGTCCCCTGCCACATAGTACCGGAGAGAATCGGGGTCTTTGGGCCCAGGATCTTTCAGCGAAAAAGCTAGACGATCTTTTTACTGCCATCAGCGCAACCCTAGACTCGAAGACCGCGGTCTTTTTTAGTCTGGATGCTGATGCGCTCAACGGGTGGGAGGTTCCCGGGGTCAGCGCAGTCAATCCAGGGGGCCTAGGATCTCCGGATTTAGATGAGCTCTGGCAGAGGTACTTACGACTCCCGCTCGTGCACGCACCCATGATGGGAATTTACGAATTGAACCCGGTCTACGATACACTCGCGGCCCTGAGCATGAGATGCCTCGGAAGTTTTGTCTTCAAGACCCTCAAATAAAAAAGCCCATCTTAAAGAAGATGGGCTTTTTTCGAGAGAGATCCGCGGAAGTTAAGAAAATCCTTTTCATAACTCCAGCACACACACATGAAACTATAAGCAAAGGAGATGCCAACAAACATAAAGCTAAAATCCAATCACTTGATGCGAGGCGCACGCTCACGCAGCGTCAAAGGCATGACAAGAAGATCCCTGAGGCGTCATAAGAGTGACGGAGCCCCCTCGGACACAACCGAGTTTTGTTATCAGTTTTCACTTTAAAAAACATACCTTTCCGAGCATAATGCGGACGATAAATTTCAAAGAATCGATTTTTCAATACTTCAAAGGAGAAGTTAAATGTTCACACGCGGTTTTTTCACAACTCTTATGGTTGCTCTTCTCGCAGTAGGCTGTGCTTCAAATAAACCAAAGAATGGCCAGGACGACGCAGCGAAAGGTGCTGACGGCGCTACCAATGCTGGTCTTACTCTTGAACTCAATGGCGACTCTGACGGCGGCAAGGCCGGCGGTCTCCAGACTGTTTACTTCGGCTTTGACTCATCTAGCCTCGAATCTGACACAAAAGAATCCCTCCGCACGAACGCTGAGTTCCTCAAGGCGAACGCTAACGTTGACGTTCAAGTCGAAGGCCATTGCGATGAGCGCGGCGGTCGTCAGTACAACCTCGCTCTCGGCGAGCGCCGGGCCAAAGCCGTCCGTGATTACCTCGTTGCTCTCGGCGTAGAATCGAAGCGCATCTCGACGATCTCCTACGGTTCTGAGCGTCCAAAAGCTCAAGGCTCTGACGAGTCTTCTTGGTCACAGAATCGCCGTGCGAACTTCGTCATCACTGCGAAATAAGGTTAGATGAGATTCTTTCTCCTTTTTTTCTTATGCTTTTTCGGAGCGTGTGGTTTAACCACCACACGCCCTAAAGTCGAAATGAGCCTCGCCCAGGCAGCTTTCATGGCGGCCAAAGAAGAAGGCGCCGACGTCCACGCTCCGAACACCTACCGTAAGGCCGAAGACTTCTACCTCAAGGCCAAGTCCTCTTACCGACGGAAGTACTTCAACAAGGCCAAAGAGTACGCGATGGCATCGAAGAAACTTTCCGAACAGGCCGAGTATCAGTCCAAGAGAAAAAAGGCCCTTGAAGGTAATGCCGAATAGATAAAAGTTTTGTAGAATCCATGCATCATCACATTGAGGTATGAATCCTATGACTAAACTGCTCCCCTTTCTTTTCCTCCTCCTCGTCTCAACCGCCTGTATCAAGTCCGCAGAGCAGATCCAGCGGGAGAAGCGCTTCGAAAGCATGACTCAGCAGATGGGAGACACGCAGGGGCTTATGGCCGATCTCGTCGCCCAGATGAAAGACATGCAATCCCAGTTAGATCGCATGAACGGAAGGCTTGAGGAACTCGAGCACCGGCAGAAACAAGTGAACCCGGAGAACCTGGCCAGCATGGGGGAAACTCTTAACCTTGTGAAGACCAAGCAAGAGGCTGATAGTGCTCAGCTGACTCAGATCCAGGCAGAGCTCAAAGAGCAGCGGGCCTTCATTGAAAAGGTCACCGAGAGCCTCTCAGCAGTCAAGGAGACGACGAAGTCGGCGTCTCGAGCGGAGAAAAAAAAAAGCGCCAAAGGTGACCTCGAAGAGGGACTCGCGCTGATCAAGAAGAACGAATACGCTGATGCGAGGTCAATCTTAGAAGGCCTCATTGACCACCAAGATCTCACCCCTGGTGACCGCAACAAGGTCCTCCACGGTCTAGGGAAGGTCGAGTTTTATTCAGGAAATCCGGATAAGGCGATGGTCTACTTCAGTAAAATTTTCACCAAGTTTCCCCGCGCCTCACTGGCCCCCTCGAGCCTACTCTTCATCGGTAAGTCTTTAGAGAAAATGGGAAAGAAGAGCGAGGCGACACAGGCCTTTAAGAAAGTCGTTGAAGACTACAAAGGCACCAACGAGGCAAATGAGGCCAGAAAACAACTCTGAGCAAGGGAAACGACGGATCATTCTCGGCATTGAAACGAGCTGCGACGATACGTCCCTGTGCCTTCTCGACGCTACGGCAGCACCCAGGATCCTGGCCCTCAATAGCTATAACCAGGATTTCCTCCTCGCAAAGTGGGGAGGAGTCGTTCCGGAGCTCGCTGCCCGTTCCCATGTGAAGGCCCTGGGCCCTCTCTTAGAAGTCACCTTCCGGGAGGCGGAGATCACTCCAGGGGACGTGACAGAGGTGGCGGTGACCACACACCCTGGTCTAGTTGGTTCCCTTCTCACGGGAATTAATCTGGCAAAAACGTTTGCCCTAGTCCGAGAGCTGCCGATGACTCCGGTCAATCACCTCTATGCGCACCTCGAGGCCATTCACCTGACAGAGGCCGTGCCCTATCCTTACCTGGGTCTCTTGGTCAGTGGAGGCCATACGGCGTTCCTATGGGTCCTAGGACCCAACCAAATGGAAGTCTTGGGCACCACCCTAGACGACGCGGCCGGCGAGGCCTTCGACAAAGGCGGGAAGCTCATGGGGGTGGGCTACCCGGCCGGCAGAATCATCGACGAGCTGGCCCAGGCAGGTGATCGATCCAAGTATGACTTTCCAATCTCTTACCTTCGAGATCGACCAGGCAAGATGAGCTATTCCGGACTCAAAACTTCACTTCGAGTTCGGCTCCAAAAGATGACCCCTGAAGAAATCAAAACTGAGCTCCCGCACCTTTGTGCGAGCTATCAAGAGGCGATCGTTCAGACCCTTCGGATCAAGGCGAATGAGATCATCGAAAAGATCCTCAAGCAAAACGTGAAAACCTTCGAGACTCCCATCGTCATCGGGGGTGGAGTTGCTTGCAACTCGAGACTCCGAGAGATCATGCGAGAGAACTTCAAGCGCGTCCACGTCGTGAGTCCACTGTTTTGCACCGATAACGCCGGCATGATTGCCAACTGGGCAGCGCGGGTTCCGGAGCTTCGCCTGGAGTACCCCGAGTGTCTTGGCCTTGACGCCCGCTCACGCTTTCTGGAGAAGAAGTAGTGGGCCGCTTCCCGGAGGCCAACAAGAGTTTTGGTCAACACTTCCTCAATAGTCCGAGTGTGATCGGAAAAATCACCTCCCCGGTCCCCGCTGACATTGACGGGATTGTGGAAATTGGTCCAGGCCCCGCGGTTCTAACCCCGCACCTCGCGGCCTACGGCAAACCACTCTTCGTGATCGAGATGGATGAGCGCTTCGTTGAAATCCTTGCTCCCGTGGTCGGAAGAGAGAAGATCTACCGGCAAGATGCCCTCGAGTTTAACTGGAGTGACTTCCTGGCGCAGCAGGGCCTTCGGTCCATTTGGCTCGTGTCCAATCTTCCCTATAATGTCAGTGTCCCGCTGACTCTTTCATTTCTCCGGATTCCCGAGATCACCCACATGACGCTGATGTACCAGAAAGAGGTAGCGCAGAAGATTCTTCCGAATGATCCACGCAACGCAATGGGATCGCTCCACGTGATGTGCCTCTCGCAGTTTGAGCTCAAGCACGTTGTCTACGCGCCACCTGGGGCCTTCGTCCCGCCCCCCAAAGTGGATTCGCAGGTTCTTGGCCTCAAGCGAAGGGCGACTCCTCTGGTCCCCCTCGAGTCCATCGACGAGTTCGAAGCGTTCCTAAGACCCGTCTTCGGGCAACGGAGAAAGCAGCTCGGCGGTCTTCTCAAATCTCAAGTTGGTGCAGAGAAGGCCCAACGGATTCTGGCGAGTGCGGGGGTCAATCCTCAGGTGAGAGCGGAGGCACTCACCCTCGAACAAGTTCTTGCGCTCTTCGAGGCCTCTCTGGATGATTCCGAGTAGAGGATTTTCTGAGGCCAAGACAGTGAAGGGTTGAGTTAAAGATGAGAGTCCGCATCGGGGAAAGCTCGACGTGTCTGATCTCGCAGAGAGAGGCCATTGCGAATGGCCCTAAGATCGTTTCCCCTCTGTGAATAAAACACTTCTCTTAGCCGTTATCTCTGTGCTGTCGAATGTTTCGACACTCCGAGGCCATTCTTTCTGTGCCCCTTTAAGTCCATCCTAATCCAGTAAATAATCTACTCAATTTCAAAGAACGCTCTAAGTTTAGGGCAATATCAAGGAGTTTCTAAATGAGTCTCTCGGCTAAAACTGTTTTTATGGCGATCGCCATTTTCTCCGGAACCATCGCCCAGGCAACTGAGATCTCCTATAACGATCTCAGGGATCTTTATCGGAATGGAACTAAGCCGACTAACACCTCTTTGATGAACGCTTTTTATCCAGGCCGATGCTTCAGGTCTGGAAATTCAAGTTCGCCTATTGGAAGTGCTCTCCTCATGCGTCAACTAGACGTAGAAAATTTAGCGAATTTCGAAGCACTCATAGGCTTTAATGACCGTCGTCCGAACATCTTCGACAACATGAATTACAATAGGGGACATGAAGTACTTTGGGGCACGAAACCGTTCGGAGTGGACAGTCTGATCAGCCTTGCGAGCAGCAGTGAACTCGAGTTCGATGCCTATAATTTGGGCCCAGTTAAAATCCGGGAAACAGCTAATCATCTCGTCGCACGCATAAAGATCTCTGTAATCAGCACAATGATGTGCTACTACCCAAAGAACATTCCTGCTACTAATCGAGGAAGGTAATACCTTATAGACTACGCCTTTGCCATTAAGGATGGCGACCCCTGACCTTAGGTCGCGAAGGCGTAGTTATTCAAACCGATCTGATTCTTACCGGTGAAAATGAGCTTCAAAGTCTTGGCGAGCGATCACATCTTCAGAATAACTTAGGTTAGGAGGGGAGCTGGTTAAAAGGAACTGGATTGGGTTCCCCTAATCAATTGTCAAATTTTTTAACACCCTCTATAAGATTTTTCCGTCTCGCCTTCAACCATCGGCTTAAGAACTAAGATTCAAGGATCGAAAACGCTAACACAAGGTTTCTCCATGAAGCTCATCCTCACCGCTCTCCTCATCTGCACCATGGCACGCGCCGACGAGCTGCGCTTCCTGCGCGCGGATCGAGACGCTCTCCAGGCGCGGGTGGACTTAATTCAGGACGCCCAGAGCGAGCTCTTGGTCGAATATTTTTCCGTCTGGAACGATGACCAATCGATCGGAGGCATGGGCCTTCTCGTAGACGCCGCCCGCCGGGGGGTAAAAGTGAAGGTCATCGTCGATGCGCTGTCGAACACTGTCCCGAGGAAAACCTTCGCGGCCCTGCTCGAGCTCGGCGGCGAGAACCTTGAGATCAAAGTCTACAATCCTCTTTCATTCAATCTCTTCCGTGCGACCCACCGGAACCATGCAAAAATGCTGATCGCCGATGGTGAAAAAATCATCACCGGGGGCCGCAATGTGGGCGACATGTACTTCGGTGTCAGTCGCACGCGAAATTTCGTCGACCTGGACGTCATCGCTCGCGGTACGATTCCTGTGAAGGCCCGGGAGAACTTCCTCGCTGTCTGGGCCGCTCCCATCGCAAAGCCGGTGCGCCTGGGTACCTATCATCCGAGTCGTCTGACCGCTCCCTGTCCAATGCTCGCGAACGACCAAACCGACAACTGCGCCGAGCTCAAAGCCTCGGCAGCGGCGGAGGTCACAGCGGAGAAAGAGCGGATCCTCTCCATTCTCCATGACATTAAAACGGTTCAGGCCGATGACTTCGTCCAGCCAAACTCACGGACCGACTGGTTCTCCCAGTCCTACGTCGTCGACGACGTCCGCTTCCAGTCCCACGAACCGTCGACCCTGGTCTCAAAGGAAACGGCGACGCTGAATCGGGACCTCCTCGCCGCCATCGCCGGTGCCAAAACGGATGTCAACATCGTCTCTCCGTACCTCATTCCAACGGATGCGCTGATGGCAGTCTTCGCGGAACTTCTGGCGAAAGGAGTGCGAGTCCGGATCATCACCAATTCCCTCAACTCTACGGATAATCTCCTCGCCCAAGCGGGTTTCCGGGACGTGAAAAGCGCTTTGATCGAGCTCGGCGTCGAGCTGTATGAATTCAACGGACCGGATACGATCCACGCCAAGACTGCGGTGATCGATGGTCGACTGGTGCTCATCGGTACCTACAACATCGATCCGCGGTCAGCGTTCCTTAACCGAGAGATCGGAGTCTTCGCTGACGACGCAGGAGACTCGGGCCTGGCCCGGGAGCTGACGCAGATCATTGAGGGCTTTCGGTCGACGTCGACTCTCGTCGGTAAGGACAAGGTCGTCGTGGTTGCAGAAGACCCGACCAAGATCCCGCTCAAAAAGCGAGCGCTGCTTCGGACCATCGATGTTCTGCTGCCGTTGATCCGTAACCAGCTGTGATTTCTAGTCGCCCAAGCGATGCGACTGATGGTATGTATAGGCTCTTATGGGGATCAAGATCATCTGCAAGAATCAGCGCGCCGGATATGACTACTTCCTTGAAGACAAGTACGAATGCGGCGTCGCATTAACAGGGACTGAAGTTAAGTCCCTAAGGCTTGGAAAGGGAATCATCAACGAAGCTTTTGTGACCATTGATTCTTCCGGCGAAGTCTGGCTTCAGAACTCAACCATTCCGCATTACGAGTTCGGAAACATCAACAATCACCCCGAAACCCGCAAGCGTAAACTCTTGTTAAACCGACAGGAAATCCATCAGCTTGGGAAGAAAATGGCGACAAAGGGTTACACCGTCATCCCTCTGGCCCTGTACTTTAAAGATAGCCTCGTGAAGTGTGAAATTGCGTTAGCGAAAGGGAAAAATCTCTTTGATAAGCGCGACACTGCTGCTAAGAAAGACGTAGAACGCAAACTACGACAAGGGCAATTTGATTGATGGGTCCTGATCTAGAGAATATCCGGAACATTTATCCTTTGAACAAAAGCAGGACGTTCTCCCACGAAGAGGCCCTTGAGCTCGTTCCACTCCTCATGCTCATCTCTGGAAAAACCAAGCGGGAGCTGAACGCCCTCAATTCTCAACTCACTTTTTTTAAATCGAACTCCGACAAGGCCATCGCGATCCAGGACAAGATCAACCAGGGCCTCCAGGCCTGGTCTGATAAGGTCCGCCGGTTGGGTGCCATTCCAGTGTCACTGTGCAAGGTTCGGATCCCCGGCGAAGAGGGGCACTACCTTTGGGAGTACCCGGAGAACCGCCTCTTCATGCACTAACCAGTTCTCGAATTCCTTCGACGATTAGCTTCAACGAAATCAGCATCAGCAAAAAGTTCACAAACTTATTCAACCGGTCATCGGAAATTTTTCGCCCCACGGGGATCGAGAGACCCACACCGACGAGAGTGCCCAGGACGAGAAGACCGATGTTCTCCTTGAGCGCTAGGAAATCGACTCCCGCGGCGCCACCGAAAGCGATGATCTTCGTCAACTGTAGCGCCATCTGGCCCGTGCTCTTGGTTGAGAGAATTCCGTCACGGGGCAGCTTTAGGCGATTAAAAAAAGGCACGACCATGGGCCCGATCGCTCCAACGAAAACACCAAGGAATCCCGAGAGAGCGCCGAGGAGGGCAAAAGTTCGAAACCTCGGTTCCCCGTGAGGCCTCAACTTCCAAGGGACAATACTGGCCAGAATGAAGACCCCAACCAGCACTTTCAGCGCACTCGGATTCAGGAGATCGAAGATGAGGGCGGCACCCCAGGTCGCCGGCAGCATGAAGGAGGCGTAGGCGAAAACCACAGACCATCGAACACTCCGAAAGAAGAAGAGGGTCCGAAGCCCGTTGGCCGAGAACTGAGTGAAGCTATGAAGTGGGAGCGCAAGTTCCGGAGGATACACGAGAAGTAAGCCCGCAAGGATGAGCGTCCCTCCCCCGAGCCCGGTGAGGCTCGTGAGGAGGGAGCCCGCTAGGACCAGGAGGAAAAGAAGACCGGAGGAGAGCATTACCAGCTCCGGAAATCTTCGTAGAGCTTAAACTTCCTGAGGGTCGCCTCGAAGGCCAGATCGAGCTCATACGTGAAGAGCTTACTGAGCTTGTAGTAGGTATCAAAGTTCTGCAAGAGATCACGCTCGATGAGCTCGGGGTGGCGTGGGTCCCGGAGGCCTTTCCGGTGCCCTTTTCCGAGCTCCGAACCGACGGAGTAAGCAAAATCAAACTGCTCGTCTTTAGAAAGAAACTTCTTCACTTTTACGGCGAAGCTTGGGATTTGGCGGCCCCAGTATTGCCGCTGCTTGTAGGTGCAGAAACCGAGCCGCTCCTCCATGCCATCCGCGAAGAGTTTGCTCGCTCGGATCATTCGGTCCCCGTGGTGAGAGCACGGGGAGAAGAAAAAGGCCGTGTCTTTTTCTTCGTAAACCTCTTTGATATCGAGCATGATGGCATCGAGGTGCGAATCCGGATTCTTCGGCACCAGAGCATAAATGTAGTGCTTCTTCCCGAGGCTCCCCGGTGTGTGGCCCACCTCACTCAGCCGGTACTCCTGGAGGAGATCCAGCTCCGAGCGCGCTTCGAGAAACTTCAGCAAGGGCCCCGTGACTTCACGAGAAGTCGGGGACACAGCGAAGTCACGCATTTTTTTGGCCCAGCGCCGGTTCCCTTCAAGGTAGTCTTTCATCGAGACCTGCCATTTCTCGGGGACGGTCGTCTTCAACATTTTCAGCTGCTTCGCCGGAATCTCTGGGTTCAAAAAATGCACGATGTAGGCGTCGAGGAAATACTCCACGACTCGGCGGTCGAGGAAATCGTCATTCTCCTGTCGGCGTAAGGAGAGCGAGCTCAGGAAGCGAATGATGTCCCAGCAATACGGACCAAGGCGCGATCGATCGAAGTCCATCATCGCCGACCCGCGGGCCGTCCGGACATAGTTATCGAGGTGGGGATTGCCGTGGAGAAAAGTGACGGGGACTTTCGTCAGGTCAATGAACCGGTGAAGCCGGGACTGCATGAGAGGGCCCGCCATCCGAAAAAAAAGGTAGCGAGCTTCACGCTTCGGGAGCGGCCGAATACCTAAGCGTTTTTGAAAGACTTGGCCTTGACGAAAATATTCTTCCATCCTTTGACTATAATTCACACCGAGGCGTTCTTGGGATACTATTTGCAAGTATGTTTGAAAAATTTAAGCCCCATTTCCTAAAGCTGGGACCGAGAAGGTTCGTGATCGGTACGGTAGTCCTGCTCCTCATCCTCGACCTCGCCAACTCCTACTACCTTCGGCTCTACTGGGTTCACAAGGACTTGTCGCGGCTCTACGTGGAGCGCCTTGCCCAGACGCAGGGCCTAAATTTCCAGGAGCTATCTGCCAGCTCCCTACAAGAAATCACGCAAGTGATCGACAATGGGTTTTACTTCTTCCTCTTCATCATTTTGCTGAATAATCTCTTCTTCTATCTGTTCTATCTACGCCAAAAACTCTGGGCCCAGGGCTACGTCCTCTTCTACGCCGTGACCAACGCTGCCCTCGCCGTCCTCTTCCTCGTGGAGGGCCCGGTGCTCGGGGCCGGATGGTTTACCTACAACCTGGCGACGGTCTTCGTTTACTTCTACCTCTTCCTCGGGGTCAAGGTCCTGAAGCCGGAGACCACGAGTTCCCCTAGCCCTGCAGGTGAAACACCGGCACGATGAAGTTTCCTCCGTCGCAGTTTCCCCAGGTCGGGATCTCACGGAGGTTATTCATCAGCATCCGCTGCCCCGCCACGGAGAGGAGGAATGACTCGAACGCTTGAGTGTTCTTCACGATGGTATCGAGGTCGTTCTCATAGATGAAGATTCCGACGTGCCGTTCGATGTTATGCACGATCTGCTCCCGGGCGGCCGCTGCCAGATCGAGGTCGAAGAGTTGCAACAGGAGCGACTTACTCACGACCCGGGCCCGGTAGAGTTCGAGGAGGCAGATGTGAGTGTTCGATTCGTACATGGTGAGCGACTTCGGGAGATGCCGCAGAAGGTAGTTGAGCCGGGCCAGGAGCATGACCGAGACATTCCCGAAGGACTCGTAGGAAATCTTGAACACTTCGAGGAGTTGGTCGTAGTAGTTCTTCCAAACCCAGAAATCTACGGGCCGGTGCCAGTAGGGAGTGAACCCTTTCCGGAGCTTGCGCTTGAAAGACCGCGAGAGCATGTGCTCATCGGTGTTCTTCTTCAAGAGGTTCTTCGAGTAATCGATCTCGAGGGCCGCCACGCGGTCTTGCTCGTATTTCTTCGGATTCGATTGATGAAACCGAGCGTCCTCATCCAAGAGTCGACCCATCTCCTCTCGGACCGTGACGACGGAACTCCGGGGACATTGGCTCGCTCCGCGGCACTCACTTAAGCAGGACTCCTCGCACGGTGGCCGTGAGAGAGGAAAGTCGACCACGAGCTGAGTCAGGCCGTAGGTTTCAACCCAACTCGTGATGATCTCATCCCGGTCCCGGATCTCCTCATCCTTCACCTGGTGAAGGGACTTGAGGAACCAGCGCTTTCGCTCAGGAAAATACTCCAGAAGGCAGAAAAAAAAGTTCTCCTTCCGGCCGCCTCCCAAGCTCATGCCTGCGACGTTATGAATGTCCTCAATCATGAGGTACTCCCTAAAGTGGTGCCTCGACGTGAAACGGTAGAATCTCCATCCCATGGGCCTTCACTCGATCCTCGATCAACCGGCGATCGATGCCCTTGTGAACGAGGATGAAGCACCCACCACCACCGGCGCCGCACATTTTGATACCAAGGACGTTCCCATCCTTCTTAAGTTCGGAGGTGAACTGCCGAATCTTTTCGGTCGTGATCCCGGGGAACAGTTTCTCCCGCTCCAGTCCTTCGAGAGCGATGAGCGTTAAGACCTTATCCCAGTCCCGGGCCTTGAGGGCGACGTAGGTTTCGTGGGAGATCTCCGCGATCCTCGTCAGACCTTGCACGACCTCAGGCCGTTTATCGAAAAAGGCTTTGTAAACTTCCCAGTTGTTAATGCCCGACTGCCGAGACTGGCCCGAAGAAACCAGCGTCAAGTGCTGTTCTAGAAACACTTTGAGTTCATCGGAGTAGAGCTGCTCGATCTTGATCTCCCCTTCGATGCCTCTGATCGCCAGGACTCCACCGGTGAGGGCCGGGAAGTAATCCTGGTATCCGGCCACTCCTTGGTTGAGGATTCGACTTTCGACCGCCTTCACCCGCAGCACAGCGCTGTGCCGATCGTAGTTGTGGCCCGTGAAGTTACAGAGTGCTCGGTAGAGAGTCACACCCATGGCCGAAGAACCGCCGAGGCCCGATCCGGCCGGGGCACCGCTGGACAACTCGAGTTTCACCCCCGCGGTGATCCCGAACAGGCGAAGGATCTGGAGGACGAAAGTCATTTCGCCAAACTCTCGTGAGTAAACCACGCGATCTTCACTAAGGTCCTGGGCCGGGTACCGGTAGTCACGCTGGTAATCGGCCGAGTGAATTTCGACGCCGTCGAAGTCGGTTTTTGACAGCTTCACCGAAGCCTTGAGCCCGGTCGCGACGTTCAAGGTCACGACGTTCTTTATGATGAGATTGATGGGTTCGATGTCGAGGGTTCCTCCGACGAGGTCAACTCGAACGCTTCCGGTGTTAGTTACCTGCATTCAGAATTCCAATGTACGGGAGTTCGCGGTAGCGGCCCGCGTAGTCGAGGCCGTAGCCGATGACAAACTTATCTTCGATCTCGAAACCGAGGTAATCGATCGAGACCTTGTGCTTGAGCTTCGACGGTTTGAACAACAAGGACGCGAGCTTCACCGTCTTGGGCTTCCTCACAGAGAGGAGTTCCATGAGGGTTTTAATCGTGAGGCCCGAGTCGACGATGTCTTCGACGATGAGAACGTTCTTGCCTTCGATGTCCGCGGTGATGTCCATTTCCAGTCGCACACTCCCCGAACTCTGGGTGGCGTCCCCGTAGCTCGAGAGTGAAATGAATTCCAAGGAAAGCGGTCGATTGATTTTCTTGATCAGGTCAGAGCAAAACATGAAGGCGCCCTTCAGGACGCAAATGACCACGAGGTCTTCGGCATCAAAGTCTTTCGTGATCGCGTTCCCAAGGGCGTGAATCCGGAGCGCGATTTCGTCTTCAGTGATCAGTGCTTCAGGAGTGTACAATTCCATGCCTTCCTCTCTTTCGTCAGCACCAAGCATTGTTCAGGATTTCACCTAAACCGCCAGCGCCGGGAACAATATATTGGTGTTCGTTTAGTCCTTTTTCGCGGGCCCAGAAAAGCCCTGGCCGTGTCCCTAAAACCTCGGGGTCTGAGAGGCCTCGATCCAGGCGAAGAGCGAAGACCTGGAGCTCGGGACACTCGGCCGCGACTCGCTGAAGGTACTCCGGCGTCACGATTAAATGCAGGGCCGCAAGGCAGCGCGGTCTTCCGCCCACTCGCTCGGTGTAGTGCCGGTAGGCTTCGGCGAGGGTCCCTCCGGTGGCGCCCATGGGATCTGGGAAGAGGACGAAGGCCCCGTCAACCGGGCCCCCGATCTTTGAACCTGAGACCGTGACTCCCGTCACACGCCCAGACTCATCGGAGGCGCGAGCGACGTAAAAGTGATCTTGTCGGACCCGCTCCGGGCTTAGGAGGTAGTTGAGTTTCTCGAAGCAAACATGTGAAGGATAGGTTCCTGCCCGAGCAAGGCCTACGGTCACAGCTGAGACTTCTGGATCAAGGATCTCACCGTGGTAGGTCCCTTCCGGGTGGGTGGCCCGCATCCGGGTATCGATCTCCCGCTTAACCCGCGGGAACAAAGAATCCATGACACAGTCAAAGAGCTGATCATAGAGCATCTTGACGAGCTGGTTTACAGCGGGTTGTTGCACCGACGGTTGCCCGAGCTTTGCCAGAAGAGAAAGGGCAACGGGTGAAGAAAGGATGTGAACTCGAGGGCCATAGAGGTGGGCAATTTCGCTCGGCGTGTAGGTCAAGCTTTGGTGTTGTACGTCCGTGCCCATAGTGAGTCCTCGTGAGGAAAAAGCTTAGCACGGACCCAGACGGAAAGTCTCTTAATTCGACAGCTGGCCGGGAAGAAGACCGATCTCTTCCTGAAGTGGCAGGAGGGCCTGCTCTTCGGATTCGTCGTACTGGTAGTGTCCCCGGCACCGGGCTTCGTACGCATCGGTCTCACCGAGGAGGACCTGAGACTTCGCGGTCGAAAGTCTTTGGGTGCGGGTCGCAGGGGCTCCGCAGACGGTGCAGATGGCGTGGATCTTCACCACCTCATCCGCAAGAGCGAGAAGGGTTGGCATTTGGCCGAAAGGCTGCGCCCGGAAATCGAGGTCAAGGCCTGCACAAATGATGCGGTACCCACGGGCCGCGAGCTTCATCACAACCGTGACTATGGCGTCATCAAAAAACTGTACTTCATCGATCGCCACGACCCGAGTCGAGTCCTTAAGCTTATGGAGAATGTCCACCGCACTCTCCACCGGTTCCGCCTTGAGGGACCGCGAAGTGTGGGCCACGACCCCGTCCTTATCGTAGCGGACGTCGATGGCCGGTTTGAAGATCTGCACGCGCTGCTTTGCAATTTGAGCACGCTCCACGCGGCGGATGAGTTCAGAAGTCTTGCCAGAAAACATCGGACCGCAGATTACTTCAATCGAACCGTAAAAATACTGATGCGTCATCCGGAAGATCTCCTCGAGGGAACAAGAAAACTAAAAGTTGGTGTGTAGGGGCATGATTTCAAAAATTCATGAGGATGACAATCGCGGTCCGGATTTCAACAATATGATATTGCATGGCCGTAAGAAAATAAAAGGCACAGGCCTAGAGGAATAAACAAAATAGCATCACAACCAGGAGAGAAATCGTCATGATCATGAAGACCACGGGTGTCAGTAAAATGACAGACGCTAGGGATCGAGAGGCCCCGAGGTTTGAACGAAGGCCCGCATAGATAAGAAAATAGTAGAGAAAGAATTGAACCAGATCGCCAATGAAAGGGATGATGGAAAACACATTCGCCGAAAGGGCATGGGTGGTGATTTGGGAGGCGATGTCTTCGTGCGGGAGCTCAGAATTAAGCAGCTGTGCGTATTTCCGGATGACCCAGGTCCAAACCTCAGTCATGACGATCGCGCCGATCGGAAAAAAGATGATGTCCAGGGCGGCCGAAAATAACAAGAAATAATAAGTGGAGCTGCCTGAGCTTTCGATCAGCTCCTGAAGAAAAGGAAAATCATCATTTTGCATGCTCAGGAAGGCCTGGAGAAAAAAATTTAAAATGAGCACACGGCACAGGCCCCGGATGATCGCAAAGATCCAGGAGATTCCAAGAGACTCGGCGAGGGTCAAGGGCGGGTAGAGATGGCCGTCGTGGTTCGGGATCGGAAGCTGAAAGCGAAACTGCTGGTGAATCCGGAAGGGGTGCACCAGGACCATGAGATAGGTCTCGATCAATCGATAAAGTTCGTTCATGCTGAAGTCACTTTAACACATCCTGGAAAGTCCCGCGAAAGTTTTCATCGAGCATCGTGAAGTGCGCCTTGAATCCCCGAGAGAGGTTGGCAACTATGACCTCCTGCGCACGGCGCTCGAGGATCAGCTCCTGCCCCATGACCTCGACCCGGAGATGGTCTTCGGACAGGAGCTGCTTGCGCTCGCTCGCCGAAAGGTAGGACACGCGGTCCGCCTGGTCCCGGGGACCGAGGTTAAAGAGAAGCTGCACGAGGGTCTCCATTTTGAGCTGATCGACCCGGTGGCGTCCGGCCTGGAACTCGAGAGGTTCCTTGTTCGCGATCGAGACTCTCGAGCGTTGTGCGCCTTGGATGAAGTCAGCGTCGAGCCGCGCGAAGGAGACAAAGTCATCGGCAGGTATCACCTTCTTATCCCAGTAGTCTTGGACTCCGATGAAAAAGAGCTTGAGGGTCCCTCCTACCATCAGGAAGGCGCGTTTTTCGAGGGGGTCAATCACCAGCGCGTCCGCGGTGGCGGCACTCCTCAACCAGAGCTCCCAGGTCCGCTCAGTCTTGGCACTCACGAAGCGGAGCTGCGCCAGTTTTTTGAAACTTCGATGTTCGGAGAAAGGCACTTCCTTGCGGAGAGAAACCTGCGTCAGCAGTGAGTGAAACTTCCCGCGTAGATCCTTGTGGGGGGACACCCCTAGGACCGGAGGCGGGAGGGTCTCGTTGGCGATGAAATTCAACTCAAACGGCGGCCGTCCGTCGACGGCAACGATGACTCGGTCCATCGCGAGCTTCGGGAAATACCGAAAGAGTTGCTTCTCCTCGAGATCCGGGAGCGGCAGCGAGAGCAGACGAACGAGGGCATCGAGCTTCGCGGCCTCGATGTCCTCCCCGTTGGTCGAGAGCTCGGTGCTCTCACCGTCGATCACGGCCAGGAAGACTTCGCTTCCGCGAGCGACGTAAAAAGCTTGCTTGTCCAGCGTGAGGTCACCGAGAGTCCAGGTCGTGCCGTTGACAGCGAAGGTGAAGGGATGAGGAAAAAAACTTTTCCAATCCCCATTCACCGATCGGATCTTCCGGAGCTCCGAGAGCCGCTTTTCAATTTGCCTCAGGAGATTGTGGGAAAGGAGCATCCCCCCCGCGCGCCATTGGCCATGCTGCCGAACCGCTGTCACAGACGGAAGCTTCAGTTCACGGATCTCCTCCGTCAGGAGTGTGTCTTGCTTGAGCTCCTCGGCGCGGGATTCCTCAACGCGCTTTTCCTGGAACACATAGGTGATCCCGAGGAGGACGAGGAGGAGACCAAAGAGAAGCGCATTCTTTTTCATAGGAGTCTTCTCCGGCGGTAGACGAAGATGGCCGCCCCGAAGAAGGTGATCGGAACCACAAGGATGGAGATCACGAAGATGAACTGCAGGTGCTGCGCCGACAGAATCACCGGATACTCCTCGAGGCCGGGTCGGTTCAGGGAGATGATGCCCTCGTCATTCACGATCCAAGAGACGGCGTTCAGAAAGAGGTTCGTGTTCCCGGATTGGGCGTGGTAGGCGTTGATCAGAAAAGAGCTCGAGCCGAGGAGAACGATCCGCGTCGTCGAAGACCCAGTGCCCTCGGAGACTCCCAGGAGCCCCACGGGCCCTTTCGTATCTTTAGACTCATCGAACTTGGCCTTGCCTTCGGTCACCCCTTTCAGGTTCGTCTCGGCCCAGCTTCCCGGGAAGGCGGACGTTGCGGCGAGGATCTGGGCGCTGTCATTTCCATCGAGAACCTTCACAGAGGAGCTCAACGGGAACATGGTCCGGATGGTGAATCCTTCGGTGATCGGGTGCTGAACTTCGTAGTCACCGACGATCGGGATCGTAGCCTCGGCCCCTTGGACCGTCGAAGTCCGGTCGATGACGATGTCATTTCCAAGGGCCAGCCCGAAGGGCTTCACCAGCTCCGTGAGCCCATCATACAGCTCAGCTTTGAAGGCCGGGGCGAGGGCGAGGAAGAAGCTCCCACCGCCGTTGACGTAGGTCTTCAGGAGCTCGGTTTCTGCTTTCAGGAAGCCGGAGATCGGTCCTAGGACAAAGACCGCCGTGGCGTCCGCAGGCACGCGCTTCACCTTCGTGAGGTCGAGCTCACGGAGTTCGTAGTCCAGCCCTCGGAGGCGCTCACAGAGGATGGAGATTCCTTCCGCAGATGCCTCCGCACAGGAGAGCTCTTGGTGTCCCGTGACGAAGTAAAGGATGTGCTTGTCCGTGCGAAGGATCTTCAGGAGCGCGTTGGTGACGGAGAGTTCGTCGGAGATCGGGAACAGAGAATCTTTCCCGCCGTACGTGATCATCACGGTTCCGTTCTGCGTGATCCCCTTCGCCTTCACCAGGTCCGGTCTCAGGTCCGTGTCGATCGCCTCCAGCGAGATGCTCCGGTTCGCCGCTTTGTAGAGTCTTAGGAGATTGAGCATCGGCGCCCACTCTCCGCGCTTAGCGAAGAAGGTCATCTTGAGGGGTCCACCGACCATCTCCAGGACTTTCCGAGTTTGATCCGTGAGGCTGTTGCGTTTCTCGAAGGTGAGGTCATATTCCTGGTAGTTCCGGTTCCCGAGGTAGTTGAGGAGACCCAGGATTGAAACCACGAGGACGACGTTTGTGCCATGGAAAAGAATCCGCTCGAAGTACCGGGTCCGGACGAAGACCTTGAACTCCTCGAAGCGGAGGATCAAAAGGAGCACGCCGAGGGCGAGGGCGAAGACCGTGACGCCGGTGTTGAGCGTCCCGAACTCCGGGGCAGTGATCCAGAGAGAAATGGCCGCCAGGAAAACCAGGACGTCGATGATAACCCAGAGCGGGTAGAGCCATGCCTTCATCACCAGTTCCTCCGGCCAAGGCACTTCACCGTCAGGAAGCCCATGAGGAACATGAACGTTCCGTAGTAAATGAGGTCCTGCGTGCCAACGAGTCCACGCAGGACCCGTTCGAAGTGAGACGTGATCCCAACGTAGGTGAAGATCTCTGCCACGGCGTAGTTCGAGTTGAGGTGCCCGCCCCAGCTCACCATCCAGAGGAACATGATGCCGAGGATCCCGAGGAGACCCGCGACGATCTGGTTACTCGAGATCGAGGAGCAGAAGAGGCCCAGCGAAATGTAGCAGGCAGCGTTGAGGAGAACGGCCAGGTACGAGGTCCCGAGGAGGGAGAAGTCGCGGATCCCGACTCCCCAGATCACGAGGGGGAAGACTCCCGTGATCAGGAGCATGGCGATGATCAGGCCCAGCGCCGCGAAGAACTTGCCGAGGAAGATCTTCGTATCGGTCACCGGCGAGAGCCAGTAGAGGTCCAGCGTCTCCTGTCGCTTTTCTTCGGAGAAGAGCTTCATCGTGATGAGTGGAATGAAAACGAGGAAGAGGAAGTTGAGGTTCGTGAAGAGCGGGTACACGACTTCTTCCGGGAAAGATTTCTCCTCGGCGAGCGCCGGGGGGATCGCCTGGATCCCGTCGGTGTAGCTGACCAGGAGGTTGAAGAAGATCACCCCGGTGATGAGCGAGAAGAGGCCGATCAAGACGTAGGCCAGGGGGGAGGAGAAGTAGGCGTCGAGTTCTTTCTTTACGATGATCCAGATCATGATTGAGTCTCCGTGGCGTGCAGGAAAATGTCCTCGAGCTCCGGAGACTGCACCTGCATCGTCAGGAGGTGCAGACCCCGGTCAAAAATCAACCGTCCCAGTTCGGCGCGGCAGTCTCGGTCATCCGCAAAGACGAGGTCGAAGCGGCGCTCGTGGCCCACGACGTGCTCGTGGGTGACCTCATACTTGCCCAGGCCGGAGAGGTCCGGGAGCGTCTCGTGCTCGAGCACACCCACTCTGAGGACGAGGCCCTGCCGGAAGCGCCGGTGGATCTCGCGCAAATCACCGGAGGCCCGGATGCGGCCGTGGTGAATGATCGTGATCTGGTCACAGAGTTGTTCGACCTCTGGGAGCACGTGCGACGAGAAAAGAATCGTCTTCTGGGCCGAGAGTTTTTTAATGAACTCGCGCAGCTCGACCACCGTCTGGGGATCAAGGCCGTTGGTGGGTTCATCGAGGATCAAGAAGGGCGGATCGAAGACCAGCGCCTGGGCCAGGCCTACGCGCTGGCGGTACCCCTTGGAGAGGTTCCCGATGAGCCGGTGGCGGACTCCGGTCAACGTGAGGGCCTCGAGGACTTTGTCGACCGACTCCGAGACGTTTGAAACTCGATGGAGCTTTGCCACGAATCGAAGGTACGCCTCGACACGCATGTCCGGGTAGAGCGGCGGAGTCTCCGGCAGGAGTCCAATCAAATTCCTATGGTTGAGCTTGTCGGCCACGACGGGCGCACCGAGGAGGCTGATCGTACCCGACGTCGGAACCAGCAGCCCGGCGATCATCCGTAGCGTGGTTGACTTCCCGGCGCCGTTGGGACCGAGGAAACCGTGGATCGAGCCCTTGTTGACCGAAAAAGACACACCGGAGACCGCCGTCCGCCCGGGGAACTCTTTAGTGACCTGATCAACTACTAGTATTTTATCCATATTCACCATACAATCACGAGAACACGCTCCAGTTAATAAGTCAGACTCCGACACGGTTCGTATAAAACTATGACTATTTTAGATACGTTTAAGTCGAGAATACAAGTAGCGGAGCGGATCTTGATCACGACCCACGAGATCCCCGACGCCGACGGCATCGGGTCCGAGATCGCCCTCTGCCTGGCCCTGCGCCAGTACGGGAAGAGCGCTTACTGCGTGAACGAAGAACCTCTCCTCGATCGGTATCAATACTTGGACCCAGAAAAAGTCGTCTCCGGTCTCGTCGAGTTCTCTGCCGAGCTCCCCTCCTGGCGGCCCGACCTCGTGATCGTGGTCGACACGAACACCAAGCTGCGGATTGGCGCGAACCTCATCGCCGCCCTGGCCTCCTCGGTTCCGACTCTCTACATCGACCACCATCCCTGCCGCGGGCGCGACCTGTCCGATCACTGCATCGACGTCACGGCGGCGGCGACGGGCCAGATCGTCGGGGAGATGATCGAGCACCTCGGGATTCGGTTTACCAAAAAAATCGCTCTGCCGATCTACACGGCGATCATCATCGACACCAGCTCCTTCCGCTACCCAACTGTGTCGGGGGCAACGCACCGACTTGTGGCCCGGCTGATGGACACCGGCATCAATCCTCCCGAGGCCTACAACGGCATCTACGGAACCAAGCGCGTCCACCACATGCACCTCTTGGCGAGTATTCTGAATACGGCGGCGACGAACCACGACGAGACCATCGCCTGGATGCAAATGCGGAAAGACGACATTGACCGCTTCGCCGGCGACGTCGAGGACACCCACGCCTTCATCAACAACCTCCTCGTTCTTAATAACATCAAGGTCGCGTGCATGTTCCGCGACGACGGGGATCACATCAAGATGAGCCTTCGCTCGTCTGGGGAGTACGACGTCGGCGTCATCGCGGTGGCCCTAGGCGGCGGCGGTCACTCCCACTCTGCGGCGACGATCCTCACTCGCAAGGACAGCGAAAACACCGAAGCCGTCATCGAGCGCGCGATCGCCAAAGTCGAGGAGGTCCTCCGGACTCTCGACGCGGCCGAGAAGTAGCCCAGTCTTCCCGAAGAGCTAGGAGTCCCTGGCGCCTAAGAACTTGCTCATCCGGGACTTAAAGAGGCGCTCGTTCCACTTGAGGCCTGCTCGACGCAGGAGCTTGCGATCTTCTGAAAGATAGCTCCCCTCCACCTCTTGATGTGCGTCTTCGATGGCCGGCACCGAGAGGTCCTTCAAGAACCGCGCCCCCACTGTTAAGAATTCCCGATGAATGGGCAGATCTCGCACGACGGCGGGACGGCCTGTGGCCAGGGCCCCGAAGGCCCGGGCAGGGAAGAAAGACGTCGATAGATCCCAGATCGCTTTCGCCTGATGAGAGTAAAGTGCGCTCGTCGCCTCGCAATGATCACCCGCGAACTCCAGAGCGGGGAACTGGGCCTTCGCTTCCGCCAGGTGAGCGTCGGGCCCGAGGACTCTCACCATTTCGTTCTTCGCCAGAAGCACTCCGGCGAGAGTCTTGAACTCGGCCACAGATAGGCCCTGCGTGTGGATGAGGTGGTGGGTGAAATTGAAGTTATGATCCTCGTCACGGACGAAGGGGTACTCTTCTGTCCGATAGGTCGGCGCGATCACCTCGGCGTTCGGGAGCTCGAGCCGGCCACGCAGGGCCTCCGAACTCACAGCGATCTTCGGGTACTTCTGCAGAGCGCGCTCACGCCAGTCGTTCACGAAGGGACAAAAGAAGCGCTGAAGTCCGAGGCCCGACTGATCCACCAGATCCCAGTCGAGGACGTAGAGCAGGCGCTCCACATGCTCGGGCAGGGTCAGCCCATGGACATAGCCCCGCGACAGCACGATCACTTTCTCGATGCTCGGGTGCAACGGGATGGCCTTCACCGCCGACGGCATGATCCAGAGGTTCTTCCGGAGGGGATCACGCCCCGTGGCCCGGTGAGTGAGGAACGATGAAACGATGGGTCTTCGTTCGATGCTCCCGAGGATCGCACCCTGTCGGTGGACGATGGTGTAAAGCTCAGAATTCGGAAACAAGTTCAGCACGAGCTCCACTAAGAAAGTGGCTTCGTCGCGCAGGAGGAGGCTGTCCACAGCGATGGCGGTCTTCATGTTAATACTTTTTGATCTGGATCACAAAGGAGCCGAAGATCAGGATCGCTCCCCCGATGAGTTGCAACTGCGATAACTCTTTCCCAAGAAAAATCCAGTTCACGATGATGGCAAAAAAGGGAAAAAACATTTCGGCCACGGCCGTGGTCTTCGCCGAGAGCCTCCGGAGACCCTGGTAGTAGAGCCACATGGCGAGGGCCCCGGAGATGATCACCATGATCAGGATCCGAAGGTAGTCTTCGCCGCGAGGAAGGATGAGCGCTCGGTCGAACTGGACAAACGGAACGAGTGCCACCAGGCCCAGGAGGAAACGCCCCCCCATGATGGAGCGGGTCTCGAAACCGACGAGCGAAAGACGCTTCCCAAACACCGTCGTTGCCCCCCAGCCGAGGATCGAGACTCCAACGAGCCCGTAGCCCCGGAGAGCGACATCGGAGGTCACCGCACCGAAGTCCGAGACAAGGAGACCGTAGAATCGTTCAATGTCCGGGGAACTCACGAGGAGCCCACCGAAAAGGCACACGCCGGCCCAGACCACGAACTGCTTTTGGAGCTCTTCTTTAAGCACCACCGCGGCAAGGCCAATGGCGACCACCGGCTGAAGCTTTTGAAGGAGGATCACCAGAGACGGGTTGAGGTAGCGGAAAGACTCAGTGAAGGCCACGGTCGCGATCGCTGACCCTAGGCAGCCGATCACCAGGAAACTAAAGATGTCCGCCAGCTTGAGCTCACCGATTCGACGGAGGTTGGGGAGAAGTCCCACCGAGAAGATGAGGGCGAGGATGCAGTGCTCGTAGAACACGATGGTGATCGGATTGGTGCCGCTTTCGACCAAGGGGTATCGGATGAGCGTATCCATGCCCCAGAGTAAACACGCAAAAATGACGTAGAAGGTTCCAACCATGGCGCTATCTTAGCGAAGATTGGAAGCTTTGGAAAACTTCTTGTGCCCGCCGGGCGACAAGTTCTTTCTTCAGCTTCTTCCCTCCGGCGCGCTTTTGCTCGCGGGTGAATGGGACCGATGGCAGGAGGCCAAAGTTAATGTTGGAGGGACAAGGCTTTTCGATCGTCATGATGTAATTGACCAACGCTCCGAAGGCCGTCTCAACGGGGAACCGGAGAGGTTCCTCTCCCCCAATCCGTCGGAGCACTTGAAACGCGACGTAGAGGCCCATGGACGCGGACTCTGTGTAGCCTTCAACGCCCGTGATCTGACCCGCAAAGTAAATCGCTGGGTGGGCCTTGGACCGAAGGTCGAAGTCGAGAAGCTTTCGGGCATTAAGAAACGAATTCCGGTGACAAGACCCAAGGTGGATGAAGCTCGCCTCTTCCAGGCCCGGGATCATGCGGAAGACTCGCACCTGCTCTTTGTAGGTCAGTCGAGTCTGGAAGCCGACGAGGTTGTAGGCCGAGCCCAGAAGGTTCTCCTTGCGCAGCTGGACCACCGCAAAGGGCCACTTGCCGTTGATGTCCGGCTCAAGGCCCACGGGCTTCATGCACGAAAAGCGGGCCGTGTCCGGGCCTCGCTCCGCCATGAGATCGATCGGCAGGCACGATTCAAAAAACTTCCAGTCTTCGAACGTCTTCGGGGGGACCTTCTCTGCCCGGGCGAGCTCGTCGACGAAGGCGTAGTACTGCTCTTTGGTCATGGGAGCGTTGAGGTAGTCACCGCCCTCCTCCATGCTTTTGTGGCGGTCCTTGAAGTACATCTTCGACAGGTCGAGGGTGTCGGCGTCAACCACCGGGGCGATGGCGTCGTAGAAGTAGAAGTCGTCGCTAGAAATCTCGCGCAAGATCCAGTCCTCGAGCGTTTTCGTTGTGAGGGGCCCCGTCGCAACGATGACGTACTGGCACCCATACTCGATCCTCAGCGCTTCCGGATCGTGGGCCTCGCGGTCCACGACGGTGATCCGGGGATGGGCCCGGAGCTTCTCGGTGATCTCGGCCGCGAACTTATCTCGATCGACGGCCAGCGCATCCCCGGCCGGGACAGCGTTGCGCTCAGCGACCTCGAGGATAAAAGAATCGAAGGCCTTCATCTCGGCCTTGAGCAGCCCATGCGCACTGTACGGATCCAGCGACTTTAGGGAATTCGTGCACACCAGCTCCCCGAAGTTTGGATTCTTCTGGGCCGGATTGAGTCGCACCGTCTTCGACTCGAGGAGGATGACATCGACGTCTCTTCGCGCCAGGTACATCGCGGCGTCTGAACCCGCGAGGCCGGCACCGATGACGAGGACACGTGGCTGACCAGAAATCTGCATGAGGGCTCTCTTTTTTAGGACTTTTTCGCTATACTTGAGAGGTCATCAGATACCCTTTTATTAGGCATTGTGTCAAGCGATACGGACCCACATGAAACCAAGTCTCACTCTCCATCAAACGCATCACACGCTGGCCGACTTTGATGCCATCTTTCAGACGATCGTGGAGTCGCTCACCGGCGACACGCTCCACCTTTTTCCGGAGCTGTTCCTGACCGGATACCCCCTTCAAGACCTGGTGCTACAGAGGCCGTTCATCGATAGCTACCAGGGCCACTTGAATGACATCCACAGCTGGGCACTGGCCCAGCGCGGAGAGTGGCGGGCCCTGGTGGGAGGACTCGCCTATGAGCTCGAGAGGGATGGAGTTCCGAGGAAGATCCGGAACGTCATCTACGAGATCGCCCCTGGAGCGGGCATCCGGGAGCTGTACACAAAGAGGCTCCTCCCGAACTATGACATCTTCGACGAGCAAAAATACTTTTCTCGGGGCACCGAGAGCAAGTTCTATGAGTTCCAAGGAGAAACCTTTGGCCTTCAGATTTGCGAAGACATGTGGGCCTCGAGCTTCCATGACCTAGACCCGTGCGAACTCCTCTTGACCGAGGTCCGCGAACGGGGGTTGCGGCTTGCGGGGTTGATCAACTTGTCCGCTTCGCCCTTCGAGGCCGCGAAACGGAAGAAGCGCTTCGCGCGTGCGCGGTCGATCTCCCTGCTCTTTGGCTGCCCTTTCTTTTACGTCAATCGCGTGGGCGGCGAGGATGAGATACTCTTCGACGGCGCGAGCTTCGCCATGGCCGGCACCGACCTCGTGGTCGAGCTGCGGTCCTTCGACGCCGAGACCCAGAGTGTCTCCCTCGGAGAACTCACCGGTCGGTATGACAGCGACCCCATCGTCGCCCCGGAGAATACCTGGGAGGGCCTCTTTAGCCCACGGCTAGATCAATCGACCGTCCCCGCCAGACTTCAGCGGTGGAGCGACGACGAATGCGAGGAAGTCCTCCGCGCTCTCACCTTCGGTTTCCAGGAATACGCGGCGAAGTCCGGGTTCCGCAAATTTCTCGTCGCCCTCTCCGGAGGCATGGATTCGGCGCTCGTCTTGGCGATCGTGAAACTGGGCCTTCGCCCTGGCCAGGACGTCGAGGCGATCTACATGCCGAGCATCTTTTCTTCTCCTGTTAGTACCGAGCTTTCAGAGGAGATGTGCCGCCGGCTCGGGATCGGGCTCTCCTACTTCCCCATAAAATTTCTCCACGCGGCCGTTCGCAACGCCTTCGGTCAGACCTTCCCCGAACCGTTCACGGGCCTGACCGATGAGAATGTGCAAAGCCGGCTCCGAGGAACTCTCCTCTATACTCGCTCGAACCAGACCGGTGCGATGGTGCTGAATACGTCGAACAAATCCGAGCTCGCGGTCGGGTACTCGACCCTGTACGGTGACTCCGTCGGTGCACTCTCACTCCTCGGTGACCTCTACAAAAGTGAAGTCTACCGATTGGCGGAGTACGTGAACCAGCGGTTTCAAGATCCCATCCCCGCCGGAATTCTTCACCGGGGTCCTTCGGCAGAGCTGCGCGAGAATCAGCTCGACCAGGACTCCCTCCCCCCGTACGACCGGCTTGATCCCATCCTCGAGGGCATCCTCAGTTTTCGGCTCGGCAAGAAGGAATTGTTAGGATTAGGCTTCGCCGAGGCCGAAGTAACGAAAGTACTTCATCTCTATCTGAAATCGGAGTATAAAAGAGCACAGTTCTGCCCGATCCTCAAGGTGAAGGCGAAGAGCTTTGGTTTCGGGTATCGAGTTCCGATCAGTAAAAACATGAACTATCAACTGCAGTCCTAACGCCGGGAGGATGGATGAGTCAAGAAACGAAGAACAAGGTGATCGGTAAGATCAACAAGATCAGAGCGAACATCGAGTCGTTCATCTCGGACGTGAACGTCGGAGATCTGAAGGCCAGCATCAACCTTCTCGTGAAAGACGCCCAAACGGACTTCAACCGGCTCCTCGACAAAGACGTCGACGCGGTCAGAAAGCGGCTTCAGAAAGAGAAGGAAGATTTCGAGGCCAAAGCGCGGAAGTTTCTTGAGGAGCAAAAGAAAGAGTTCGCCACACTCCAGGAGAAGCTTGACACGCTGGTGAAAGCGACCGCGAAGCTCAAAGAGAAACGGCACGCCGAGGCCCCGAAGGCACAGGCCGCCGGGACCCGCAAGAAAGTGACCAAGGCCACGACGAAGAAAGTGGCAACGAAACCGAGGGCAACGAAGAAAGCCACGAAGAAAAAAGTTTAGCCCCTGGCCCCTCTCACCGAGGGGCTTTTTTTTAGGGCGACTTAAGCGACGACTTCGTTGATGTGGAAGACCTTCCCGCGCCCCGACTTCTTCGACATGTACATCATCCGATCTGCGAAATCGATGAGACCCTTAACGCTCGTTGCGTCCGCGGGAAACTGGGCGATGCCGATCGACAGCGAAAGGCGGTATTTCTTCTCCGATCCGAGAACGTTGAACTCCGTGGTCCTCACGGCTTCGGAGATCCGAAGAGCGATCCGCTTCGACTCATCGACGCTCGAGCGCGGGAGAAGAACGATGAACTCGTCGCCCCCGTAGCGGTAGACGAGATCCGTGGAGCGGAGCTGGCCCTTGAGGATCGCTGCCATGTCGACCAGGAGCTGCGATCCGACGACGTGGCCGTATTGATCGTTCACGTTCTTGAAGTAGTCGATGTCAACGAAGAGCAGCGTAAACCCGACCTGATCATGGGCGTAGCGGCCCGTGTAGAGTTCGAGATCCTCGATCAGCTTCCGTTGGTTGAAGAGGCCCGTCACCTCATCGGTGAGAGAGAGGAGGCGCATCTCTTCTCGGGACTTCGACTCGGTCAGGATCGTGAGTGTCGTCCGAAGGATGTTGGCGAGGTAGCTCGAGAGCACATCTTTGATGGCGTAGTCCGAGACGTTGCGGGCGACGAGGTAGGAGAGCTTCCCATCGCCCCGCTTGATCAGAAAGTAAAAATGACCACCCAAGAAGCGGAGGCCAAAGATGAGGCCCGTCTCATCGCAGAGGAAGCGTTTGATGCGCTTCCTCTGGTGCTCCGAGAGGCGAAGCCGCGTACTCAGTGAATCGAGCGTGCGGTCGCTGTCCCGGAATGTGATTTCTTTTTCGATTTCGAAAAACTTCAGCAGGTACTGGTTCAGGGCCCGCGCCACGTCACCGATGGAGCCGAAGCTCTCGGGCCTAGAAAAGAGGTGCAGCACTGCTCTCTCGGGGCTCCACTCCGTGCTCTGGATCGCACCGTGGATCTTGAGCCGGTAGATGACAGTCCGGATCTCGCTCGGGTCTAGCGGGAGGGTCAAGAAGTCAAAGAGCCCTGCTCGGAAAGCCCCGATGATTCCCTGGTGCTCTGAGCGCGGCGACAGCAGGGTGATGCCGGCACCCGGCACCAGCTGGTGGATCTTTCGGATGTCATCGATGGTTTTTTGGCTCTGCCGGTTCGAATAGAAAAACACGGCCTGCGCGGTCTTCTTGTTATAGCCATCGAGGTCCGAAGTATCCTGAAGGAAGCTGATGCGGTACTTGAGCTTGTTCTCGCGCAACGACTTCTTGATCGCCTCGATGGAGAACGAATCAAGACCGATGGCGAGGAGCTCGAGGACGTCAGAGGGTTTTTGCATCACATGTCTATGTTCTTCTTGAGGGCGTTGAGGACCCCGGTCCTATCGGTGTCTTCCTCGAGCACGGTGATGGCCGACCGAAGGGTCTTGATCGCCTTCTCGAGCTTGTCTTCGAGCTCGAAGCGAGACTCCACCGAGCGCTTCTCCTGCTGAGAGATGGACTCCATATCAAACTCCATTGAATCGATCTTCCGCTTCAGCTCGAGGAGCTTAAGGTCACGGTTCCGGATCTGCGTCTCCGCATCCGACTTGAGGAGCTCGAGCTTCTGCTCGAGCTCTCGCTCCCGGAGTTGGATCTTCTTAACGTCAATTTTAGTCTTTTGTGCTGCTTTATCAAGTTCCACGAGCAGCACTCGGTTGCGCTCCTCGAGGATCAACCGCTTCTCGTCGTAGAGTTTAAGTCTGTCTTTCAGATCCCCGATCTCTTCGTTGAGCTTCTTTCGGATGATCGTGAGCTCGATCTTCCGCTCGTCGAGCTCCGCCCGCAGGGTCAGACCGAGCCGCTTCTCAAGGACCTTTTCTTCCTCAAGCTTTGCGATCTTTGTCAGGAGCTCGTCCCGGTCAGTCCGGAGATTCGAGATCGTCGCCTGCATCCGCTCCATTTCGCCGGAGTAGGCCCCGGAGAGGTCTCGGAGATCCTCTCCCAGGCTTCGATCTCGAGTCTCCAACCGGGGTTCCGCCGCTTTCTTCCGGGGAAGCTTCGGCGGGGGCACCGGGGCTTCCTCCTCGATGTCTGCCACTGGATCAGGCCCGGGGGCAGGCGCGGTTTCGAAGTTCAAGGAATCAAGGTCAAGGTCGCTCGAGACAAGTTCCTCGTCGAGGTCAATCGGCGGGACTTCACTCGATTCGCTCTCAAGTCCCTGGTCCAGCAGCTCCGCATGGGGCGAGAGATTGACCTGAGAAGCGTCGAGGTCCATGATCGCATCAATTTCTTCCAGCTTTTTCTTCGCGTCATCAGAGAGGTCATCGCTCAGACTCAACCCGCCCAAGGTCAGATCGGCAGAGGGCGGACCATCTGGCCCAAGGTCCAGCCCGATCTCTTCTTCTGTATCGCTCTGGGCACCCAGATCCCCAACCTCTCCCCCTTCCCCGAGGTCGACGGAATCTCCGTCGTCTCCGAGCTCCGTCCCGGAGAGGCCGAATGCGCCCATGGTCAGCTCGTTTGAGGACCCGTCCGAAGAATCCGCGGCGGGGCCTGACGGAGCGAGGGATTTCACCACTGTGCGCTCATCCGGATCAACTTCGTCTGGAGGGGTCTCCGAATCCGAAGCATCGGCGCCTTCCAAGGAGAGGTCTCCGTAGTGATCTTCCGACGCAGAATCGGCGTCGAACCCCTCATCGAGCTCACCGATGTCGAGTTCTTCCCCTGAATCGACGGCCAGATCCAGACCCTCATCGATCGGCAGTCCCGAAGACGTGACTTCCTGAACCACAAGACCGATGTCGAGTTCAGCAGCATCCTCGAGGGCAATTTCTTCAGCTCCGGAAGTTCCTGATGGTTGGGCGGATTTTGTCGACATCGCTTGGTCCTTTATAACACTCCGGAAGACTTCATCGATCTTTCCACTGACGTCGGAGTCCTTGAGGGACCCGAGAGGAGAAGTGTCCGATGGGTTAGTCTTCATGCTTAAGTCCGGGTAGTATGTTCGTAAGTCTTTTCGTTAGAATGATGAAATGAATGAAGAGAAAAAACGGTTGCCCGGTTTGATCAGGTGAGATCACCGGCATCCAGTGGATATCTTTATTGATTCCCTTTAGACCTCATAATACAATCGTGAAATCTCAGGGAGGATGTTTGAAATCTCTTAAGTTTATCTGCTGCCTACTTCTGACAGTTTTCGTCGGTTTTTCCCGCGCTCAGGACAACTACTTACCGTCGAACATCCTCATGATGGATCAGAAGTTTTCCCACCACGTGATCCTCGTCGAGAAGGCAACCCACAAGCTTCATCTCTACGAGAACTTCAACACGGCCCCGCGGCTTGTGAAAACCTTCAACACCGCGACGGGAAAGCTCAAGGGTGATAAATCTTCAAGCGGCGATCACAAAACCCCCGAAGGCATCTACACCATCTACGAATTTCTTTCGAAGCAGGAGCTCCTCCGGCGGCACGGGAAGTACGCCGAGATCTACGGCTCGGGTGCGTTCCCGATGGACTACCCAAATTTCATCGATCAACGCGAGGGTAAAAGTGGCGGAGGAATCTGGCTTCACTCGACGGACGACGACAACCGGATCTCCAAGGGCCTCGATTCCCGGGGGTGTGTCGTGGTCCAAAACCAAGACCTGCGGGATATCTCGGAATACATCGAACTCAATCACACTCCGATCATCGTCGTCCAAGACGTGTTCTACCTCTCCAAGGCAACCTGGGAGCGCAACCGGAAGGACATCAACGACACGATTCAGGCCTGGTCTGTGGCGTGGCAGAAGAAGGACTTCGACACCTACATCGCAAGCTACGACCAGACAAAGTTCCGGGACAAGAAGCACGGAAACTACACCGGCTACAAGGCGTACAAGAAAGCCGTTTTCTCTCGCCCCGATGGGCCCCAGATCAAGCTCGAGTTCATATCGATCTTTGCCACCGACAGTTACGCCGTCGTGAACCTCCAGCAGGACTACCGGTCAGCGGTCATCAACGACATCGGCAAGAAAACCCTCTACCTCGAGAAAGACCGGAACTATGACTGGAAGATCGTCGGCGAGGTTTGGTCGAAAGTGGAAGACAACAAAATCGCATTCTCGCCCTCGAAGCGCTTCTTTAGAGATTAGGGGATGAAAGAATTGATCCAGAAGAATGCCGAAGAAATTGCTATTGTCATCTACGACGCCCCTCTTCCTCCAAAATACTTCCGGCTAACGAAGCGCTTCATCCGAAGCCTCTTCGTGACCGTTCCCTTACTTCTGGGGGGCGCGTCGCTCCTCCTCTTTCTCTGGGGATTCGGGACTCGCCTGCGGGATACGCCATCTCCGACTCTCCCCAAGGTCATCAATGAATCTGAGAGCCGCGTGAACTCCTTGGAGACAGAAATCGAGTCACTCAAAGCGACAAACCAGGCGCTGGCCGAACGCCTCTCCTCCGCCCCGGCCACAACGGCCACAGAGGACCCCTATCTTTTACTCATCAAAAAACCGTACGGGATGCAGAACCTCATAGCCCAAAACAAAGTGACCCTGGACCAGTTCGAATACGTTCCGGAGGCGAATAAGTCACTTTTTAAGTTTCAGATCATCAGCGCGGACTCCGAAACTCGGGTCACGGGCCATGTCCTGGTCTTCATGATCTCTGACGCCGGGGTGAGCGCTTATCCTGCCGATGCCAACGCCGCCGCCCTCACGGGAATCAAGTACTCCCTCGGAGAACCCTTTGCCGTTTCTCGGCTCCGCCCAACCAATGCCCAGTTCTCCCAGAAACCCCTCGGGGAGTCCGTTCGTTTTCTGATCTACATCTTCAGCCGCGAGGGCGACCTTCTCCTCATCAAAGAGACGGAGACCTACCCCATCGGAGCCAAATCATGATTGATGATCGAGACTTCAAGGATTTCAACTACAATGTCCTGGGTGCGAAGTCGCGGATCATCGGTGACCTCTTCCTCACCGGTGACAGCATCGTGAACGCCTTTGTTGAGGGCCATATTGTCGTGCAAGGCCCAGGGAAATTAGTGCTCGAACGTGGGAGTGTGGTCACTGGCAAGATCAGCGCCGTGGACCTCGAGGTCTTTGGTACCGTCGTGGGAGAGATTGAATGCTCAGGCCTCGTTGCGATCCGTTCAAGTGCGAGAGTGGAAGGCACGATCCGCTCGGATCGCCTTGTGATTTACCCCGGGGCCGTGGTCGAGATGCAGGCGAGCTGCCAAGAATCAACCTAGCCCCTCGAACTGCCTTCACTGATCAAAAACAGGCCTCCTCGTACTTTTCATTCCTGAAAAACTACGAGGCTCAAGACAACACCATTACAAAACAGCAGGTAGGTCAAAGTTAGAGGTAGTCCTCGTAACGCACGACTCGCACGGGACGAATGCGGGAGAGGGACTTCTGCAACCCTTTATCACCCACGATGACGATGGTCTGCCGGTCCCAAGGAAAGGTCTCCAGAGTCGACCGTGCGAGCTCCGGCATGGTGAGCCGCCCAATAGTTTCCGGAAACCGAACCAGTTCGGCGAGGTCCCGGTTCTGATGATCGTAGAGCATGAGTTGCCCTAGAAAGGCGCCGGTCTCTTCGAATCCAAAGGCGTAGGCACCGATTTGATGGTTCTTCTGATGAACGAACTCTTTCTCCAAGAACTTCCCAGCCGCGACGTCCGCGAAAACATCACGGATAATCCCTACCGCATCTGCGGCCGTTTCGTTCTTCGAAAATGTAAGTATCCCGGCCCGGCCATAGTCCCGCTGCATCGACACGTAGGCCCCTGCGGAGTACGTGAGGCCGCGTTTGACCCTGAGTTCTTGAACCAGCTTCGACGTGAAACCACCTCCGAGGAAGGTCGACATGAACTGGTAGTGGTCATACTTACCGACGAACTCATCCTTTATGAGGTAGCGCCCAATCCGAATCTGCGCCTGATTTGCTCGCGGGACATCCACGAGGTAGATCGCCGACTGCGGCGCAGGTTTTCGCAGCACTGGGGGGTTCACTCTAACCTCATTGCTCCACTCGCACTCTGCCGCGAGGACTTTCTGCATCTCTTTCACCTCACGGGGGCCCGCGAGGTAGAGCACTTTCTTTGTTCGGTTCAAGGCACCGAGGCGCTCCCGGAGGAGCTTTCGAGTAATCTTGTCATAGCTCGCGAGGCTTCCCTCTACGGGTTCAGCGTAGGGAGTACCACTCAGAGAAATCTTCCGGAAAACGCGGTCCGCAAGTCCGGCGTGAGAAGTGACGAGATTCTTCAACTGGCTCTTGGCACGACTCACGTGGGAATCGAGCTCGTTCTGCGGGTACTGGGCGTCTTTGAAAAGCTGGCAGACCTTGCCCATCACCGGGACTATGTCTTTGGTCAGGGCCTGGACTGTGAAAACGGAATACTCGTGGGTCACGGAGTGCCGGAGGTTGGCGCCGTAGAAGTCAAAGAACTCAGCGAGCTGCCTTTGGCCCTCTTGAGCTGTTCCGGCGGTGAGCTGGTCAAACGCAAACTGCGTGAGTCCGGGGACCGGTTCGTTGAGGGACCCGTCTTGGAAGTAGAATGAAGCTGTGAACTTCGGAAACTTATCATCCTCAATCCAGACGACGTCGAGGGTCTCTTTTCCGAGGTCCCAGGTCTGTCTCTGAACGGCGTCCAGAAAACTCGAACTGGCGACGGCCGGGAGGATGGTCAATAGACTTAAAAAAAACAACTGCATCATAGGTCCTCTCACTTGTGCTGACTCCAGACAGAGACGAAGGTCGGATTCTTCGAGAAGGTTTCTCGACAAAGGTTCTTCACATCATCCACCGTCACTTTTTCGTAGAGCTCGAGCTCCGTCTTGTAGTGCCGCCAGTTGCCAAAGAGCATCTGCCGATCGCCCAAGAACTGGGCCAGTCCAGCGTTGGTGTCGAGGCCTCCGTAGAGATCAACGAGGTAGTTGTTTTTTATCTTCTGAATATTCCTCGCAGTCACTTCGGAGTCACACCACGCAGTGAGCTTCCGGGAAACGTCAGCGCGGAAGCCATCGAGAGTCACTCCCCGGACGAGTTCTCCTCCGATAAAGAAGAAGCCTGCCTTCTCGAGTTGCTGATGGGCCGCGTACATCGACGTGGCAACGGGCTTGGGAACGAGGATGTACTCGTTAAGAAGCGTCGAGCTCTTGCCGGAGCCGAGGATGGAGGACAAGATATCCAGAGCGTAGCCCTTCGGATGACCGGCCTTGTAAGTTGGGTAAGCCATCATGAAAAGTGGGCTCGGAGACTCGCCTTTCTGGGCCACGACTTTCGGGGCCGGCATGGTAACTGCGAACTCCTCGTCTTTGAGAGAGGCATGGGCCTGGGTGACCGAGGGCGACGCTGGGATTGCTCCAAACTTCTCTTCGATCATCTTCTTCGCGGCTGCCGAATTCACATCTCCCACGAGGACGAGTGTCACGTTGTTGGGAGCGTAGAAGCGCTTAAAGTACGCGTGAATCTGTTCGCGGGTCACAGACTTCAGATCAGGAATCTCTCCGATCACAGGGCGACCGTACGGTGTCCCCGCGAAGAGGGTCTGCATTAGGAGCTGGTAGAGCTGACCGCGCGGAGAGTTCTCGTAGCGCATTTTGCGCTCCTCAAGGACTACGGCGCGTTCCTTGTTAAAGTCATCCGGATCTAGGCCCAGGTTCTCCATCCGGTCGGCCTCGATGTCGAGCATCATCCCCAGTTCCTTGGCCGGAAGGTTCTCATAGTAGACGGTAGAGTCGTTGGTCGTGTAGGCATTGGTTGATCCGCCGGAGCCCTCGATGATGAAATCGATGCTATTTTTCCCAAACTTCTTCGCGCCCTTGAACATCATGTGCTCTAGAAAATGTGAGGCTCCGGTGATCCCAGGGGCTTCGTTTTTTCCACCGACCTTGTAAAAAAAGTAGAGAGAAAAGATGGGAAGCTTCGGCTGATTCACGATCAACGCAGTCATGCCATTGGCGAGCTTCAACTCCTCGACATCGAGGTTTATGCTGTCGGCCAGGGACTGCGGCTTTTTTACTGAAGCACAGCCCGTGAGGAGAGGTGAGGCCAGGAGTAAAGAAAAGAGAAACTTCATTGTTGCATCCTCGGCATGAACAGAGTCACGATTTTAAATTCGGGAACCAATATGAGAATCATCATTTTAGGGGGTAACTGTGCGGTTTGCAAACTAACGGATGGTAGAAATCGGCGCAAGTTTCAGGGGCTGGTGGGCCCGACCAGAGGGACCTGACGACGAACATTCGACGCGCCCCCTGCCTTCCCCGCTGAGCTCACCGAGCGGGCCACGTCGCGTAGCACGAGCCAGGTTTTTTGGGTCGGAAGCTGCGAGCTTTGGCGGTGAGGTCGAAAAAATCCTCTTCCGGTCAGTTAAGGCCAAGCAGTTCCCCTATTCTTGACAGCAAAAAACGTGTAAGATGGGTCAAATTTTTGATCCGCGAGAGCGCTACATAAAGGGAGTTCCTGATGAAAATTGCAGTTCCTAAGGAAATTAAAAACAATGAAAATCGGGTTGGCCTGACGCCAAGCGGGGCACGCCAACTGATCCAAGACGGCCACGAAGTTTTCGTGCAGCACAACGCCGGGATGGGGATCGGAATTTCTGACGATGAATACGTGAAGGCCGGAGCGAAGATCGTCCCGACGCTCGAAGACGCTTTTAACATCGGTGAAATGATCATCAAAGTGAAGGAGCCGCAGCCCAACGAAATCGCACTTCTGAAGCCTCACCATATCCTCTACACTTACCTCCATCTTGCAGCTGATAAGCCACAGACCGAGGGCCTCATGAAGTCCGGAGCAACCTGCATCGCTTACGAAACGATTCAGCTGGAGGACGGCTCTCTTCCACTCCTCGTTCCGATGTCAGAGGTCGCGGGACGAATGTCGGTCCAGGTGGGAGCTTCTTACCTTCAGCTCGACAAGGGCGGGAAAGGCATCCTTCTCGGGGGCGTCCCAGGAGTGCGCCGAGCGCGGGTCACGATCATCGGCTGCGGGATTGCTGGGACGAATGCTGCGCAGATGGCGGTGGGAATGGGGGCCGATGTGACCCTCATCGACCTGTCGACCAAGCGCCTAGCGGAACTCGACCATCTCTTCGAGAATAAGGTTCATACCATTTTTTCTAACTCCCAGAACATCGAAGACACCGTGATTCACTCCGATCTCGTGATCGGTGCGGTCCTCGTTCCTGGTGCGAAAGCACCGAAGCTTGTGACTCGGGATATGATCTCGAAGATGCAAAAAGGCTCCGTCGTGGTTGACATCGCCGTTGACCAAGGTGGCTGTATTGAAACTTGTAAACCAACGACCCACGAGAATCCGACTTTCGTGGTCGACGGGGTCGTCCATTACTGCGTGGCGAACATGCCAGGCGCCGTGGCCCGGACCTCCACTTTCGCTTTGACGAATGTGACCCTGAAGTATGCACGAATGCTCGCCCGAGAAGGCGTGGATCGCGCCATCATGAAGGATAAGCCCCTGCGACTGGGAGTCAATATCTACAAAGGCAAACTGGTTTACGAGCAGGTTGCGAGAGACCTGGATCTCCCGTTCACCCCGCTTCAACTCGACAAGTATCTCTAAGCAAAACGGGGGTCTAAAGGCCCCCGTTTTTTTATCCCTCTCCCCGGACTCTTGCGGATAATCCAGTCCGTGCTATCCTAGGCAAATGCAGAAGATACTGATCATGGTCAACCTAGTGGTCGTCCTCGCCGCGGCTGGGGTCGTCTTCTATGCCCATAACATGATCAAGCCCCCGGTCACGGACCAGGCCCTCGAGCTCGAAAACCTCAAGGCCGATGCGCTCAAGCAGACCCAAGTTCAACCGGTGCCAATCAAGAAGTTCGTGGTGAATCTCCACTCAAAAAGCTCTCGCCTGCGCTACCTGGATCTAGAACTTAATGTCCTCACTTTCACGGAAGAACAGAAACCAATGATCAAGGCCAGTGAGCACCTGTTCAAGGACACTGTGATCGAAGTGGCATCGCACAAAGCGGCCGAGGATCTCGACTCCCTTACCGGGAAACTTCTTTTAGAAAATGAAATTAAAAAACGGGTGAACGCCAAACTCGGCGATCCACCCGTTATTAAGCAGATTTATTTTTCTGGATTCGTGGTCCAGTAATTTACTGGATGGTCTTAGCTTCGTCTTGATCGAGAGGGATAGCATTCTTCCCGTCATCAGCCATCGTATCGAGATATTTCTTTACCTCTTCTTTCGTGATCTTACCTTCAGCAAGGAGACGGTCACGAACTCTAAGGTCCATTTGTTTTTCTTCAAGCGCCAGTCTAAGTTTCATAAGTCCTCACTTTAATTCGAGAGGATTTTGTACCACTGCTCTTAAGCTTGCGCAAGATTCAACGCGACCGGTCAAGTTTATTGCCAGTACTTGGGAGGCTTCTGCTCTTCGTCCTTAACCACATACAAGTGCTTTTTCCCCCGGGCCTTACCTGCGGAGCTAGGCTTCCAGGACGCATGGAGCACATTCCGGACAACAGCATTCGTCTGGAAATGAATCATCAGAAAGCTGACCCCCATAGCGAGGAGGTGGGCCCAGGAGGCGCTAAAACTCGAGAAAATGGCTAGGTAAGCTTCGATTCCGGCCAGGAGCCAACAGAAAGTCCGCGCCCGGACAGGAAAGATCATCATGAAGGCCATCTGCCGGTCTGGGAACAGCAGAGAATAGGCAATCAGGAGCGCGAAGTTGATGCCAGAGAGGCCGTGAAGAGACACTGAGTACACGGGGGTTCCGAAAAAGAAAACGAGGTTCACAAGGGTGAAGATGAGGCCTACCGCGGCCACAACGATTAAGAGAAACCGCAGGTAAATCTTCGTCCCCCACTGGGCCTCGAGCTCAGAGCCGATGAACCAGACAACCAGGCCATTGAAGAGAACACTCATGAGCTGGACTTCGACGAATGGGTAGGTCACAAGCTGATAGACAAGACCATGGAAGAGACCCGAAGCCGATAGCCCCAGAACGCTGACGAGGGAAAAAGCTCCGATCGCCTTGAGGATCGAGGCCACCAGGAAACAAACTCCCGTGGCGATGAGGATTCCCTTGTTGAGCTTTGTCAGAGGCGGTGCCTGAAACTGGTTCATGGGTAAGCCTCCCCGGCTGGACGCTGGGAGAGCTCGATCAGAACGCCGCCGGTGGACTTGGGGTGCATGAAGTTCACAAGGCATCCTCCGGCCCCGATGCGCGGCTCGGGGTAAATAAACTTGTACCCCTGCCGGAGCAGTTCTTCGGTCTTCGCTCTAACGTCCGGGACCTTGAAACAAAGGTGGTGGATCCCCTCTCCCTTGGATTCGATGAACTTATGGATCGTGCTCTCCGCCGAGGTCGGCTCGAGGAGTTCGATGTGGGCGTTTTCATCAACGTGGGCAAAGGCGGTGAGAACTTTCTGATCGACCACCTCTTCCGTGGTGGGCGAAAAATGAAGCCCCAGATCTTCGTAGATCTTTCGCGCGGCCGGGATGCTTCGCACAGCGATAGCGATGTGATCGAGGACGCAGTCCTTGAGCTCAGGTAGTGACATGAACAGGGCTCCTTTCGGTAGACCTATTATGCCTCGAAGGAGAACGCGGATCAATGCTTAAAAGCTCGGAGCGGGCACAGCATTGTTACAGGCGTTGGGGTCGCTCGGGTCAAACGTAGGAATCGTCGCCTGCGGAGGAGGAACGCACACCCCGCTCTTGCAGTCTCCGAACTCCTGCACGTTGTAGCACTGCTGCCGGCAGGTGGTGTTCCCCTGGGTGTCGGTTCCGGTACGAATGACGTAGCACTTGACGACCGTGGTCTTCTGGCACCACTCCTTGGCGATGCAAAAATCGCCGATGGGCTTACTACATAAGACCGCGGGCGAGAGGATGGTGTTGTGAGGCGCGCACTGGGCGCTGGATCGGCTGCAGCAAAGGCTCGTGCACTCGAGGTCACTCACACAGCTCTCACCGATGGTCCGGTTCCCCTGTGTGCTGGATGCATCGAAGCACTGTGAGACGAGGGACTGGTCCCAGCACCGGTTATTGAAACAGCACTCTGATCCTCCGCAGCCGGCGTTCGTCGTGCAACTTTTAAAGTTGCTGTAGAGGACTTCGTTCCCCGCATCCGTTCGGTACTGAGTAGGCCGGACGAGCTGCAGCTTCACATCTTTCGAGGTCGCGATCACGTAATCCACGTTCTTATCATCTTTCGCGATCACTTCGAGGGTTGCGGAGACGTTACAGGACCCGACGTGCTCGAGGTCGAAGTTGCGGCTCTGGGCGCGAGCGTTCGATCCGTCCATCCATTGAGTTTTCCCGCTCACGCTAAGGATCTGATCCCCCCGGATGCCGTCGGCGTCGGTAGAGGACAAGTGGGAGACGTTGGCCGTGAGGTCGAGCTTCGTCGCCAGAGGGAAGAGGTAGGAATTGTAGTAGAGCCGGTTCTGGATCGGCGCTGTCACCGAATCGTCGGCGAGTGGGTCCGTCAGGTAGTTCGGGTACGACACCCAAGAGTTTTCTCGGAAGAGCCGCTTCGTCCCGTGCAGTTGGTCGTAGCGGAACTGAAACTCCCAGTTGGCGAGGTTCACGAGCCGGTACGGGCCCCGGTAAACGTAGCGCTTTAGGAGGATCTCGAACGGGTCCCAGATGCTCGTTGTTGCCGTGGTCTGGAAGACCACCGGAACCGTGTCCGAGGTGCTCCCCGTGATCCGCGCATCGCTGAACCGGACGCTTGAGATCACGTTACTGCTCGAGGGAATCGTATCCATCAAGGGCTTCCGAAGCTTCTGCGCCATGGAGTCCTGAAAGTAGCCCGATCCCGTCGTACTCTTGATCTGAGGAAATGACGGCGTCACCGGGACTTTCACAGTACCGTTGAGCTGAACGAGGCCCTGGTCAAGAACCTTCGCGTAGGCATAGAGGCATTCCTCCGCCGGACCGGATGTCTGCTCGCCGTCGCAGGCGCCGACACCGTCGAACGTCGAGTCATCTTCCACACGAAGACCGCGGCAGTAAAGGCCCGTGTTGCGGTTATCCTGAGTTGGTTCAACCCCGGTGGCAAAAGAGCCGTCAGCGTCGAGGGTGTAATCGTTGTAGTCGAAGAGGTCGTAGAGCAGTCGGATGTTGCGGAAGGGTTCAGAACGAAGATCCATCACGAGGACACTGATTTCGGTTTGAGGAGTGATCCCAGGGGCCTGGGCAACGGTGGCGGGAATGGTCACCGACTCGCGGCCCACTCCGAACTTAAACCGGACTCGCACATGGCGAGAGGCCAGGGAGCCGATGTTGATCCCAGCGAGATACAGGCGACCGGCGAAGTTCTTGGGGATCGTGAGCTTTCTGACGTAGCTACCCCCGTTAAACGATTCCTGCCCAGTCCCCGTTGAGTAGCTCGTGTCGGTGGATAGGTTCGGCTCGATGAGATGCCGGAGCTCGACCTTGGGAGGAAGTGTGGTCCCCCCCCCGATGGTCGTGTTCTCACCGCCGCCGGCGCAGGTCGTTCCCACCGGACAGGCGATGTTTCCCGTTTCACTTAGGTTTGTCCTCGAGGGCATGTCCGCGGGTGTGCAACCCGAGAGGATGAGCACCCCCACCAGGAGTTGACTTAGAAGTTGCTTCCCGAAGTTAAAATTATCCATGGTCACAGACCTCAAGAGACCTATCGGTCAAATTCCCCCACATTCTTAAAGTGATTATCCCTGGGAAGGCCACCCAGGTCATCCCGGAATAAAGAGTCACTCTCCTACCGCAGGGTTAGGATCGAGACCTGACCATATCTGACGAAATCAGTTGCCCTAATTCTGAGGCTACTTTACGGCCTGATTAAGGAGAGACGCTAACCGCAGACCCGCCTGGTAGAGCCGGCGTTCGATCACCGGAACAAACTTGTAACTGTATTCGTACGCGAGCTTGGGAGTGTCTTCAGGGGACAGAGTTCCGCTAACCTGGCAGTACTTCCGCTCCCCGGCAGTCTTACTCGGAGTCACGTCCAGCGGATAGACCTCGTTCCGAAGTTCCTTTGACTCTTTCGCCCAGGCCACTGGCTCCCCCGCCTTCCAAGCTGCCACCAGTTGCGGCGCGTGGCCCTTGGAAACAAAATCGGCGAGCTCTGTGAAACTGAGCTTCGTGAAGTCAATGAGCCCCTCATCCCACAGGGCATGGAGGTTCGTGGGCTGGCCATGGAACTGAACTTTGCAGGTGTTTCCCCCGCGATCAAGGCCATTCCCGACATGGAGAGGCTGGTGGAGATCCCCGACCAAATGGACTAAAAACTTTAAGGCGAATGCCTTCTTCTCTGCGGTCGCCTTCGAGTCTTTGATCACCGCGAGCTGCTCGTTGATGGCCCCGATTAAGCGCCCCGAGGAGTTCGACTCGTCGTGGGCCTGGTCTTGATCTTTCCAATCAGTGTAGTGCCAGTTGTAGGTGTGTCCAAAAGTCCCGGGCTCCGATTTGATTTCATCGGGCCAGTTCGAGACTCGCGACAAAGAATGACCTCCCAGGATTCGGGTCACTTTCTCTCGCACGGCCCGGTTAAGGTTTTTCTCTGCAACAAGGCCTACGACGCGATGTCCGGTCGGCCCCCAAGCGAGCACCTTGACGGAGAATACCAAGAAAAAAAAAGTCGACAGTAGTTTCATCATTCGATCTCCTCAAAAGTTCCGCGCTCTTTATTTTTTCGGAAGTTGGGCACTCGAAAGAGCTTCCCGTGAAACGTCACGTAGTACCCCGGAGGCATGATCCGGGCGGCGAAGATCGCCTCGATCACATTCTGGGCCGCATCCGAATCGTCAAACCCCAGCGGTTTCATGGCACCCGTGAAGACAACCGGAACCGTAACCTGAGGGTAGTGGTCAAAGCAGTATTTGGAAGTGAGGTCCATGGTATCGGTGCCATGGAGAATGACGATCGGATGGCCACCACTCTCATGGGTCCGGAGAGAGCTCAAGATGAAGGCCCGGTCGGCGTCATCCATGGTGAGGGAATCCTTGGACATGATTTGTTTCACCGAAATGTCCGTGTACGGAAGCCGGAGCTTCTGCAGGATCTTGTTCTTGACGATGGTGTCGCGGTTCTGAAGGGACCCCTCGAGCTCATCGTAGATTTTCTCGATGGTGCCACCGGTCGCGAGGACACAAAGGGAAACTATTTCGTTGGCCATGCGCTGGACTTACCCTTGACGTTCATGAAAGTGTTCTTATCTTTTGTAAGGATTATTACGCTAAATGACAAGACGACAATTCAGGCCCATTGGAGGAACTATGACTGCCCGCAAAGGTTCGATTTCTGTTAAGACGAATGACATCTTCCCGATCATTAAGAAATGGCTTTACTCAGAGCACGACATTTTCGTCCGAGAACTTGTCTCGAACGCGTCGGACGCGATTACGAAGCGCCACACCATCGCTCGGTCCCAAGGCCACGAAGTTCCGGAGGGGAAAGTCAGACTCGAGGTTAACAAGGAAAACAAAACCATTACGATTGAGGACAACGGCATCGGGATGACCGAGGCCGAGGTTGAAAAGTACATCGCCCAGCTCGCCTTCTCCGGGGCCGAAGAGTTTGTTCAGAAGATGAAAGATGTAGGGAACGCGAGTGCGAAGGATGAGATCATTGGGAAATTTGGTCTCGGTTTCTACTCCGCGTTCATGGTGGCAGAAAAGGTAGAAGTCGAAACTCTTTCGATGACTCCCGGCGCCGCCCCGACACTCTGGACCTGCCATGGCGACACGGACTACGAGTTTGGCAGCTCGACGAGGAGTGACGTTGGAACGAAGATCACACTCACGGTCGGCCCGGATGGAGAGGAGTTCCTGGATCGATGGAAGCTCCACGAAACTCTGACGCGCTACTGCGATTTCATGCCACACCCGATCGCGCTCTTGGACGTCACGGCCAAGGACGCAAGCGAGGAGATCGTCAACGAAACCCGGCCTCTTTGGAGAAAAGATCCGACGTCTCTCACAGACGAAGACTATAAAACATTTTACCGGAAACTCTTCCCCATGGAGCAGGAGCCCCTCTTCTGGCTTCACTTAAATGTGGACCACCCGTTCACGCTCCAAGGCATCCTCTTCTTCCCGAAGCTCAACCCGAACAAGCCTGTGCAGGATAACGGGATCAAGCTCTACTGTAAGCAAGTCTTCGTGTCGGATAACGTGAAAAACGTCGTTCCGGACTTCCTGGGCCTGTTGAAGGGTGCCATCGACTCCGTCGACATTCCGCTCAACGTATCGCGGTCCGCCCTCCAGGGAGACCCGAACATAAAAAAAATCTCGAACTACATCATCAAGAAAGTTGCGGAGTCCTTGAAGAAGCTCTTCAACAGTGACCGGGAGCGCTTCGAGAAGGCCTGGGAGGACATCGGCCTCTTCGTCAAATACGGATGCATGCAAGATGAGAAGTTCGATGAAATCATGCGAAGATTCGTCCTCTTTAAGAATAGCTCGGAAAAGCTCGTGACGCTCGAGGAGTACCAGGCCTCGGTTCCGGAGTCGGCCAAAGAGAAGCTCAAGGAGAAGTACGTCTACTTCGAGAAGAACATGTCCGACGAGGCCCTCCGAAGACAGCTCCTGGCCGAAGGGATCCAGGTGCTTGAAACAGATCAATACATCGACCCACACTTCATGCAACACTGTGAGTACAAGAAACAGGGGGAGACGAGTTTCAAGTTCACCGCGATCGACGCTGCGGCGGAAACGCTCCTCGAGGTCGGGGATACCACGGCCGACGATGTCCGGATCAAGGACTTCTTCAAGCAGGTCCTCGTAGGCGAAGACAAGACCATCGAGGGACGGCTCGACGTCGAAGTGAAAAGCCTTAAGGCTTCGTCCTCGAGTGCGTACTTTAAGGTCGACGAGACGATGAAGCGCTTCCAGCAGATGACCAAGTCCATGGGACAATCGGCCTTTGCCGCTCCTCTTAAGAAGACGCTCATCGTGAATCCTCGGAACACTCTCGTGCAAAATGCTCTGAGGATTTGGGAGAAGGGGGAGAAGAAAGAGCTCGCGGAAAAGATCTGTCACCACGTGCAAGATCTCGCCTCCCTGTCTTCCGAGGGCCTCAGCTCGGAGGAGAGAGAGCGGTTCGTGGCCCGATCCCAGGCGCTCGTTCAGGAGCTCTCACAGTTCATCGTCTAAACTGGTCGAGGCCCTCAGTCCGAGGGCCTCGACCATAAATTGTGTTCAAAACGACCTAGCTCACGATGTCCTGGTAGTCCATGTGGCTCACCTGGAAGTTCGAGGTGCCGGTTTCATCGGCCCTGTAGGTCCGGTCGAGGTGTTCGATCGGTAGGACCCGACCATTCTTCACCGAATTCCGGTTCCGGTGAACCATTTGATTCTCTTCTTTTTCTTCGACCTCTTTGCAATGGATGCAGAGGTCAGCGGTGGGTCTCGCGAGGAGCCGGTTATGAGAAATCTCCGCGCTGCAGTCTTCGCACTCACCGAAGCTGCCGTCTTCGATTTTCTGGAGGGACTTGCGGACTTTCTTCAGGTAGATCGCATTCCGCGCTCTCAGCCGGAAATCCATCTGGTTCTCCTTCTCCACGGAAACGATATCCACTTCGTCTCCTTCCAGCGTCACTGGTAAGAGTTTTCCTTCGAAGATCTCTTCTTCCGACAAGATCTCGAGGAATAGGTTCTTGAAGTGTTCGATCGTTGCTTTTTCCATAAAGCTCTCCTTAAAAAGTAGTCATCCTTGAGTGTGCTTCGGTCTAAAATCCTTCTTAAACCGAACTGCCATTCCCTGGTGTTCCATTGGAGAACAAGGGTGAAAGTCCGTTTCCTGACCACTCATCCGTGAGTGTGCCCCCGTCTCTTGGAAATCCATTGAGCATGAACCATGCCAAGTAAACGAACCGATGGATAACAGGAGGTTACCGAGGGGTGCCAAAAATGCCGTACCGATCGCAGGGGCATTTAGGCCAAGGCCGGTGGCCAAAATAGCTCCGTGCTCGGGGTCACTTAGACCCTTAGCACCAGCTCAGGCTTTTTTCAGACAAGCTCCGTCTGAAAGGATGTGTAAGTTCTACCGCCTGTGAAGTGCGTGCTCTCAGAAGTGGTATAAGGGGGTCCGGTCAAGTCAAAGGAGGCTTCGGATGAAACGTCTACTCACTATTGCCACCCTCAGTCTTTCTCTCGCGGCCCTGGCGCAAACAGCGCCCATCGAGCTCAACGCAGAAAAGATCGAAGTCAGAGGAGACCGGGCCACGATCCTTCGGACGAATAAGACCCCCGAGACCGTGGAGCTGTCGTTTAGCATTCCACTGAAAGTCTCCGTTTGCGAGCGCCACGAAACTCGCGTCGTTGTGCGGACCTCGGGCATTCACTGCGGCTACGATCTCATTGAGCGCAGGGTCCCGGCCGGGAGGGTCTGTGCGAGAACCAATCCCCACAACAATGAGTGCCTCCGGTTTGAGGAAACCTACCGGATAGAGAGAGTGCAGCGGGAGCGCACCTGCCCCGTTCCAGAAACCTACTGTGCCCAGTACGGAACGGCCGACTCGTGGATGCGCGACGAGATGAAGATCCAGTTCAAAGACCTGCCGGCCCTCGGAGACTCCGAGAGTGACAGCTTCACGGTCGTGGCCCGCCAGAAAGAGTACGACAGCAGAAAGGCCATCTACGACCTCAGCACTTTGAGCACCGTCAGAGACTACAAGATCCGTCAGAAAAAGGTCCTCTTCTACAAGCGCGACGTCTTCGTCGTGGAAGAAAAGTAACTCTAACTTGAGTCAGGGGTCGATCTTCCGGAGCTCAACCGTTCCGGCCGGTCTTCCCCGCTCAAAGTACGTCCCCGCCAGCTGCGGGTAGTGCTTAAACGAAAGGACCAGGTAAGAGCTCGGACTCACTTCAACGAAGTAGGAGTTCTCTGAGGGACCGGCCTTAACCGTGCGGTTGCCTCCGCGGTCGGCGTGCCGAGCGTATTCCTTCCCGTTGGAGTCAACCAGGGACACAACAGAGCCACCCTCCAAGACCTTCTCCCGTTCTCGGAAGAAAAACCGGAGCAAGACCGAATCAAGATTGCCGTCGGTCCGTGTGAGGGTGCCCTCGAAGCGGCCGAGGATGCGCCGGTCGGCTCCGGAGAAGCCTTCGAGGTAGGGCCTCTGCATGAAGGTCATCCACCGAGAGTCTGGAGTTTCCACGATGGGTTTCTTAGAAGACGTCTTTGACTTCACAACGGCTTCCCTCGAATCCTCTGAGACCGCGAGCTCGGGCACCACCTCAAGAGAGCCTGAGAGCTCCTGGTCGTGAATGTTCGAAGAAGGAGTCTCTTTCGCAGGAGGAGAAGTCGATGCTTTCGTCACGCGAGCAGGTGTCAATTCTTGGGGTGGTCCCTTCGACGACTCACCAGTGCTTTTCTCCTCCGGAGTTAGCGTTCGGGGGGGATGAAGCATCGGGTACATCTGATAGCCCAGGAGCGCGCCCAGCACGCCCCAGAGGAGCGACTTCACACTAACCGCTCCGACTTCTCCTTCGACAGAACGATCTCCCCTTTATCCCGCAGCTTGAGAACGACCTCCATGATCTTCCGTTGCGCTTCGAGCACCTCAGAGAGAGAGCGGAGCTTCCCCTTTAAGATCTCTTCGATGTCACGCCGCATGTTGGTCGAAAACATGCTCAGGAGGTGATCAACGGTCTGGCGGTTGGCACCTCGGAGGGCAAGTCCCAGCACCTGAAGGTCGATGTCCTGCAGGAGACGCTTCATCATGCTCACGGTGATGTACTGGAGGTCATCGAACGTCACGACGTGCTGTTTGAGCCGAACGGCCATCTCCGGATCCCGCCGAGCGATTTCAGCGATCAAAGACTCTTGGGAGGCCAGGTCCAGGCCCTGGAGCATCTCCACGGCCTGCTTGAAGCCGTCAATCCTCTTATTCATTCAAACTCCGGAGGTACGGATCGGGCGTCGCCAAATGCCCGCGGACGTAATCCTCTACCGCGGCCTCGAGCTTCGTGAACTCGAAGCGCGGCAAGGCCTTGCGGAGTTTCTGCATCTCGGCCTGGGTGAAGTACTGGTACTGGTTCCGGAGCTCGACTGGCATGTCAATGAACTGGATCTTCGGCTTCCGATCCATGGCGCGAAACGTCGCTTGCACGAGATCGTGAAAGCTCCTCGCTTCGCCGGTCCCGAGATTGTAGATCCCCGAGAGAGCGGGCCTCTTCTTGCCGGCGGCGATGAGCTCAATCATCGCGCGCACGACGTCCTTGACGTAGACGAAGTCCCGGAGCTGTTCACCGTCTTTGAAGTCTGGCCGATGGGACCGGAAGAGTTTCACCTCACCGACCTCCGTGATCTGCTTGAAAGACTGAAGCACGACGGAGCTCATCTTCCCTTTGTGGTACTCGTTGGGGCCGAAGACATTGAAGAATTTGACGCCGAACCAAACCTTGGGTTTGAGCTTCTGCCGTAGAATCCATTCGTCGGTGAGCTGCTTCGAGTAGCCATACTTGTTGAGAGGCACGAGCTTCGTGATGCCGGCGTGGGCGTCGGAGTACCCCTGTTCACCGGCCCCGTAGGTGGCCGCACTTGAAGCGTAAGCGATCGGGACATTCTTCGCTGCTGCCAGGGCCAGAAGACGGTTCGTGTACAGGGTGTTATTGCGGTAGAGAAAGTCCATGTCGAGCTCCGTCGTATCAGAGCACGCACCCATGTGGTAGATCGCCTTCAACGCACCCGGTTTTTTCCAACACCCGTGCTCGAAGAGCTCTGCGACGGGGACGAGCGCGGAAAATTTCAGGCCCCGCAAGTTCTTCCATTTGTCACCGCTTTCGAAGTGGTCACAAACGAGAATATCAAAGACCCCTTGGTCATTGAGCTGCTTGACGATAGCACTCCCGATAAAACCCGCCGCCCCGGTGACTAAAATCATTGAAATTCCTTCTAAAAGTTGACCCTTTGATCATACTCAGAAGGCCGAAGTTAGTCATCCGCAGGATTAAGGCAGCTGTGTGTCAATTAGAACTTGGAAATCCCTCGGTTTTGGGTTAAAAACCCTCAACCATTTCAAGGGGCCTTATGAACGTCAGCGGTTGGATGATCGAAGAGTTTTTCCGTAACACTTTCGCCACAGGTTTTAAGGTGAAAGCGCACCTTCACTCAGAGAAGTCGACGTTCCAGCAGATCGACGTCTTCGACACCGAGGCCGTGGGCCGCCTGCTCCTCTTGGACGGAAAGACCATGGTGTCGGATAAAGATGAATTCGTGTACCACGAGGTGGTCTCCCACATTCCGTACATGGTCTCCCGGAGCTGCAAGAAGGTCCTTATCATCGGCGGCGGCGACGGCGGCGTGGTGCGAGAGTTCGTGAAACACACCGACATCGAGCGCATCGACCTGGTCGAGATCGACGAGCGAGTCATTGAGGTGTCTAAGATCTACTTCCCAGACTGCACCTCGGGCCTTTCGGATCCTCGAGTGCGGGTGCTCCCGGAGGACGGATTCGCGTTCATCAAGCGCGCGAAAGCTGAGTACGACATCATCGTCGTAGACTCGACGGATCCGGTGGATTTCGCGTCGGGCCTCTTTACCGATGAATTCTATTCCGACGTCTACGCCGCTCTTACGGAAGACGGGATCATGATGAACCAGACCGAAAACCCGTTCCTCGATGAGTTCGGCGTCAAGAACATCTACGGGAACATGCGGAAGGTCTTCCCGATCGTCCAGAGCTTCACAGCTCCGATGCTGATTTACCCGGGAGTCTTCTGGACCTTCGGGTTCTCCTCCAAGAAGTACCGGCCTACCGACCTGAATCCGGCGAAGCTTGGCCGAATGAACTCCCTCGAACGAAGCCTTAAGTGGTACAACACGAAGTGGCACCAAGGTGCCTTCGCTCTTTCAAACTTCCACAAGCACATGATTGGACAGGAGTAGTATGAATAACGAACCACGCCTCATCAAAGAAGTCGAAGGTCTCGAGCACGCTCGGGCGTTCATCGGGACGCAGTACGCGGAAGCGATCTTCTCCCACTCAACTCACATCATCGGGTTTTGCTTCGACGGCACGACCTCGTTCCGTCCCGGGGCCCGGTTCGCACCAGGGGCCATTCGGGAGGCCTCCTACGGGCTCGAGGATTATTCCCCGTACCTCGACAAAGACACCCAGGACTACAACATCATCACCATGGGTGACTTACCCGTTTACCCATCGAAGTGGCACATCACGAACGACTTCTTCATGGAGATGACCAAGGACCTTGACCTGAAACGGGACCAGATCAAGTTCGTCACACTCGGGGGTGAGCACTCGATCTCTTACGGGCCCATCGTCACGTACCTCAAAAACTACCCGGACCTGGTCCTTCTCCACCTCGACGCCCACACCGACCTGCGCGACGGCTACCTCGAGGAAAAGTACTCCCATGCCTCGATCATCCGTCGGGTCCTGGATCATTTCACGGACAAGAATCGGCTCATCCAGTACGGAATCCGGTCTGGACCGAGAAGCGAGTTCCAGTGGATGAAAGAGCATAAGACTCTCGCGACGTCGCTCAGAGAGTGCTGCGACTGGCTTGAGGCGATCCCAGAGGAGCGCCCGATCTACCTCACCCTCGACCTGGACTTCTTTGACCCGGGCTGCTTCCCTGGCACAGGGACGCCGGAGGCCGGCGGAGAGGACTTTCATGGCTTCATGAAAATTCTCAAGATCCTCAACCGAAAAAATTTAGTGGGGGCCGACGTCGTGGAGCTCGCTCCGATGCTTGACTCGAGCAATAACTCTTCCTGTTTCGCCTCGAAGATTACCAGAGAAGTCATCCTCGCTATGAACAACTAAGTCTGTCATCGGGAGTTCGAGCGGCCCCTCGCGCTCTGACTCCCGCCTGCCATAAAGTTCTGCCAAAAAAATGCCCGGCCTCAAAATCCACGTCTCCCCACCCGCGGAACCATTTGAAATCATTGCCCCGAGATAAAGTTAAGCTCCCCCCGACAAAACTCCGATAAGATTGCTCCAGACCAAGGAGTCCCATGCGTAAGCTCAGTCGGATGGAAGCAAACAAAGAAGTAAGACGGGTGCTCAATCGCCACTACGCAGACTTAAGCTACTGCCAATATAGCGTGGCGGGCCTGGAGATTAGACTCACGGGCTGGCTCTGTAAGTTCGACAACAGCGACTACAACATCCCGCAGATCGAAAGCATGATTCAAGAATTCCAGCGGCTCCTCCCGGGGTACTCGGTGACCGGAGATTTCGACAACTGGAACTTCAGCACCGAGCACATCACCTTCCTGGGTGACCGAACAAAATCTGATAACGAAGAGGACTCAGTTCTTCTTATAGAGAATTCAGCTACGGATTTTGACTCGGAGGCAAGCTAGCGTCGTCGCCCATGTAGCGACGGCGAAGATACGGGTGAACGATCAAGGCCACGGCGAGGATCCCGATCTCGTAGAGAACCATCATCGGAATCCAGACACACATCATCGATAAGATGTCCGGCGTCGGTGTGATCACCGCGGCGGCAACGGCGAAGGCCACGGCAAGGTAGCGCCGCATCTCTCGCAGCGAGTACTTGGTGACCAGTCCCATGAACCCCAGAATCACGATCACATTGGGAAGTTGGAAAAGAAGACCTAAAAACACCAGGACCTTGGATGAGAGAAGCAGGTAGTCCTGCAGATTAAGCATCGCCTCGACGTCGGCCACACCGGCCGTGATGAGAGTCTTGAAAGTGAACGGAAAGATCACGTAGTAACCAAACGCAACCCCGGAAATAAAAAGCAAGAAACCCACAACGATGAAGGGCCGGATGGCACGAACCTCTGCTTCGTACAGGCCCGGCTTGATGAAGAGCCAAGCCTCTCGAAACCACAGAGGGCTTGCCAGGAAGACGCAGGACCAGAAGGCGATCTGGAGCTCGGCCAGGACCTTGTCGAGGAGGCCCGTGAAGACGACTCGGCCGTTGGTCCCGATGGCCTCGCGCAGCGGCGCTAGAAGGAACTCCTGGATCGCAGTAGAATAAAAGTAACAGACCCCGAAGGAGACCACGAGAATGATAAGCACTCGGATCAGCCGACTGCGAAGTTCTTCGAGGTGCTCCATGAAACTCATTTCTCTCATGGCGCCATGATATCGTCGGTGTGATTTTCTGTCTTATCTTTTCTCTTTTTGAGGTACAATTTGAGGCATGAAGCTCGCTCACCTTCTCGCCCTCCTCCACGTCTGCATTGCCACGGCTTCTTCGGCGAGTCCCAGGGACGATCGACAGATCATCAAGTGCCTAGGCCAGGAAGAGCGGCGGTTTCATCAGACGAAGAAAACCGGACCGGTCTACGATCTTAACCAACGATTGATCGCCGAGCTCGTCCAGATCCCGAGAGTGGATGTGACGCCCGAAGACCACCGGGCGATCTGCTCTCGAGAGAAGTTTTCCGAATCCTGGAAACTCCTCGAGCTATCGATCCGAAAAGGGAAGGCCCTGTTTGTCATCCCCGGCGACGTGAGCGGGATGCAGAAAAGCGTGACCGAGGGAATGATCGAAGAATACGTTGATGCTACCCGAGAAATCCTTCTCTCGTTCCTCTCTCAGATTCAGGCCCAGGCACCTAGCGCCACCTGCCTAAGAGAAGAGATCCCGCAGCTCGATCAGTTCTTGACGGAAATAAAGTATCTGCAAGAAGACGTTCCGATGCAGCAGCTCTTCCAAGGAAAAGACTTGAAGATCTTCGAACACTTGAAGAACTACCCCCTCGCTTTCGATAAGTGCCGGGCCCGTCTCAGGAAAAAAGCTAAGTCCGCGTCACCGGCCGCGCCTAAGAAATCCTGAAGCTCTTTCCCGGTGGCTTCCTCCTCGCGCTGAGAGACATCCTTGTCAAACGAGATCACCACTTGCTTACCTCGGAAGCTCGCCAGCTCCATCTTCCACTCGAACGCCTTAGGAAAACAAGAAAGAAGGTAGTCGATGTCCAGGAGCCAGTCAGCGACGGGCCTATTCTTATAGTAGCGGAGCGGAGCTTTAGCCGCGGGCGTTGCTAGCCAGCGTTTAAGCTCCGGAACACAAGAGCGACACCCAATCCCTGCCTTCGTGACTTTCGCCAAAGTCTCCAGGGTGGGGTTGGCCTGTGATTGCAGGTGGGCCTTGATGTCGGACTCTCGGACTCCGGAGCAGCGACAAACCACCGGGTTCGCCCCGGGATCCGCTGAAGCCTGTTGATTCTTGTCTACCGCTAGGAGGCCGGTCTTCGGAAGGGCCAGGATGTGCTTAAGCTGAGGGACGCAGGACCGGCACCCAAGTCCTGCTCTCGAGGCCCCGGCCAAGGTCGTGAGCGTCGGACTGACCTCGGCTTCACGGTGAGCAACCACATCGGCCTCTCGAGTCCCGAAGCAGCGACAGACGAGCGGACTTGACTCCTGGTAGAGGTACTCACGGCCGCGGTAGATGTCGAGAGACGCCCGCAGGAGTTCCAGGGCAGGAAAGAAGAACTTGTCACCGGCCTCTTGCCTGAACTCCCAAAATGATTGGTCATCTTTATAGGCTGACTCCCACGCTCCCCAGGATAAGTGGAGGAGTTCGGAGAGCGTTTTTCCGTCGATGAGCTCACACAAGGAACCGAGCCATGGGTCCGGAGAACCGGTGTAGCTGGCCTCGATCAGCACATCCTTCGAATCGAACCGTAGAAAAAGCTCCTGCGTGCCCAGTTGAGCGCTGACGGCCGAAGCCTCGAGGGATCGGTTGTGGGCCCTTTCTCCGAGAAGCTGATTAAATCTTTTCATCATCCGCGCTCCACTCTTCGGGTGCGAACTGAGTGAGGATCTCATGCCCATCTTCCGTGATGAGGATCGTATGCTCGAACTGAGCCGACCAAGACTTATCCTTCGTGACCACTGTCCAGCCGTCATCGAGAAGCTTGCAGTGGCGCTTCCCGAGGTTGATCATGGGTTCGATGGTAAACGTCATCCCGGGCCTCATCTCTGCACCGGTTCCACGTTTCCCAACGTGCACGACCTGTGGCTCCTCGTGGAACTTTCGGCCGATCCCGTGGCCACAGTATTCGTGAACCACTGAGTACCCGAGGTCCAGGGCCATCTCTTCAATGATCGCCCCGATGTCCCCGATCCGGGCCCCGGGTTTACAAACGGAGATACCGGCCATCATGCAATCGTAAGCGACATCCGCGAGCTTCCTGACCTCCGGCTTAACGTTTCCAACCAAGAAGGTGTGATTTGTGTCACCGTGAAACCCCTTCCAGATGGTGGTCACATCGAGATTCACAATGTCTCCGTCTTTCAGGAACTCATGCTCTGAAGGGATTCCATGACAAATGACCTCGTTCCGGGAGGTACAAAGCGATTTCGTAAAACCATGATAGCCCAGGGTAGCAGGTGTTCCACCACGCTTTATGGTGTACTCATGGCACATAGCGTTAATCTCTTCGGTACTCATTCCGATCTTAAGGTTCTGACCCAGGAAATGAAGAGTCTTAGCGGCCATTTTACAGGCTTCCCTCATGATCTCAATTTCGCGTGCTGATTTGATCGTTATCATAGGGCTCCCTTATACACTTTTGCCCCGATTTAAGCTAGTTTGAATGGATGATTAAAACCTACCAGGTCGCTCGCACGCACGTCTCGCCCTACCAAAGAAACGACTTCCAAAGAATTGAAAAGGAAAGGGTCGAGGAGATCCCGGGGCTCTCCTACAGGTCCCTCGAAGACCTCGGTCCTGCGCCGGTCATCTTGCTCACCAATACGCACACCCAACTGCGAAACATTCCAGCGAAGGTCCTCGGTAAGACCGAGTTAATCATCCATCCTAACTCGGGCTACGACCACTTCGCATCGGAACACGATCTCTGGAAGAATATCCCCTTGGTGATTGGCCATCGCATCCGTGCTCAGGCGGTGGCAGAGTACACCCTCGGAGCGATCTTCGAGGGCCTGGTGACCATTCCCCGGCACCTTGCTTGGGACCGGAATCGGAACTGGGAACGGACTCTCCTGGCCGGATCTGAAGCTTGGGTCTTTGGCCATGGCCACATCGGTTCGGTGGTCGCAGCTGCGCTCGCAACCCTAGGCCTTTCTGTGACCGTCGTGGATCCTTTCGTCACTCACTGCCCTCACCGGCGCCTGGCCGACTGGAGGGACGGTGACCTTCGGAAGGCAAGAGTGGTCGTTTCGGCGATGAGTCTCAATCGTACGAGCCGACACCTCTGGAACGCGGACTTCTTCGGCGCCCTTGGAGACGAAGTCCTCCTCGTCAACGGAGCGCGCGGGGGACACATCGATGAGACCGCGCTCAAGGCTTACCTCGCCTCTTGCCCTCGCTCTTTCGCTTTCCTCGATGTCTTTGACCGGGAACCCTTCGGAGATGAGTGGCTCGGTGTTCCTCAGGTGTGGAAGACGAGTCACATTGCCGGGGTCGAGAAACAACTAGATCAGAAGATCCTTCAGTTCGAGACGGAGGTCCTGAAGGACTTCCTAGGATTGCCTCCTGACGCCTTCGCGAAGAAGCACGCCCGGGAGCTCTTGCAGAATAAGTGGATCAAAGGAGAATTGATTTGAAAGACCTTCCTCACCTCCTCACTCTCCCCGGAAGCGGAGTCTTCACCGTCAACACCGGAAGAGAAAAAAAAGAGCGCCTCACCCAGGCCTACTACGGAACGAAAGATCCAGAGAAGGCACGGAAGAAGTGGCTCAAGACGTTCGAAGAACTCTCCCCCGAGATCCCCTGGGTGCTCGGGGTTCCCTCAGACAACGGAGGGGGGATCCAGCGAGGGGCCAACTGGGGTCCCTTGGTGCTGCGCCAGGAGCTTCTGCCGGCCAAGGACCTCTTCTTTGATCTCGGAGACGTGCGGGTCATTCCTCACCTCCTTCATGATAAGTACCTTAACGACGAGACCATCCGTTTGTGCCGGAAAGCGCTCTATGGAAAACTCAATCGCCTCCCGGTCTCACCGCTCTCCATCGCCGAGAAGGTCACCGCAGATTTGTACCGGAAGCATCCGAAGGCCCGGATCCTCGGGTTCGGTGGAGATCATTCGACCAGCTACCCGTTAGTCAAGGCCTGGCTCCAAAGTAGAAAAGAGCTCGGGGCAGCAGCGGTTTTACACTTCGACGCCCACACGGACCTCCTCGATCGGCGGCTTGGGATAGACCTGTGCTTTGGAACGTGGACCTTCCACATCCTCGACGACCTCAGGTCCCGCGACCACATTCTTCAAGTCGGGATCCGCTCCTCCGGGAAAACCAAGAAGCACTGGAAGGACACGCTCGGTGTCGAACAGATCTGGGCAAAAGACGTTCAGCGCTGGGGCGTGGAAAAGACCTACCACAAGATCCGGGATCACTACCTAAAACTTGGGATCCGGGAGATCTACGTCAGCTTTGACATCGACGCCCTCGATGAGAAGTACGCCGCGGCCACGGGAACACCAGAGAAGGAAGGCCTCCTGCCTACGGATTGTGCTGTCATCATTCGAAAGCTCTCGGAGGACTTCGAAGTGACGGGGGCAGACCTCATGGAAGTTGCGCCCTATGTCCTTCCGGAGGGCGTAGCGCCAAGAGATCAGGCCGCCTCACTTTCGGTGGCCGGAGACATTGCCCGGCTCCTCCTGGAATGCCTGAAACCATGAGGAGAAAAATCGTCTTCCCTTCAGTCGAGACGGCGGATGGTGACGGGCTTGTGGCCGTCGGCGGAGACCTCGAGGCCGACACACTCCTGGAGGCTTACCGCCGAGGCATCTTTCCATGGCCCATCTCTCCTCACCCTTCAACCGCGGGCGTTCCCCACACTTGGTTTTCTCCGGATCCGCGAGGTCTCCTCGATTTCCCAAACCTCCATGCTCCCCGCTCGTTTTTGAAGTTCCTCCGTCACACACCATTTCGCGTCACGTTTAACCAAGCCTTCAGAGAGGTCATCTCCCAGTGCGCTCGAACTCCTCGAAGAGACCGGGCCGGGACTTGGATTACCCCGGCGATCATGAGTGCCTATGTGAACTTCTTCGAAAGTGGCCATGCCTACTCGGTCGACGTCTGGGAAGAGGACCGTCTGGTAGCTGGGCTCTACGGAGTGGTCATCGGTAATTTCCTCTCCGGCGAATCCATGTTCACCCACCGAGATAACGCTTCAAAGCAGGGCCTCTACGCTCTCGTCCATCACCTCCAGGAGAGAGGGATCACCTGGCTCGATACCCAAATGGTGACAGAGGTAGTCCGTCAGTTTGGAGGTGACTACGTTCCCCGGCGGCAGTTTCTTAAGCGGCTCGAGGCCTGCGACTGGGAAAGGCCTCGCATGACGATCTTTCCCTCATAACATAACGAAGCGAGGAGACTCATGCCGCACCAGTATTTCGTATCCAAAATCCATTCGCGTGTAGAGATCGAAACTTCCGAGCTTGGGCTCGCGGCGTTCGAGGGTCGCGTCGACGTCATTAAAGCAGCGATCGAGAATGGCATCCACTGGGACAGTGAAGTCGCCTATCTCCTCGAGGCCGCGATTCACGGAAATCAGATTGAGATCGCGAGACTCCTTCTTCGTTCAGGAATGCCGGTCCATGATTTTTCTATCCACTTATCTTTAACTGGTCAACGGATCAGACGCTTCTCGATGATCTTCCAGAGAGAGCCGATCTCCTGCTTCCGCTTCAACATGGGAAAAAGTTTTACCAGTTTCTCATGGCCATAACCGCAGAAGACCTCGAGGCGGTAAAGACGAACCTCATCGTCGACAAGATCAATGAAGAATCTGCAGTTCTCGGTGATCGAGTAAGAATGCGGCCGATCCACTACGCTGCAAGAAAATGCAATCTCGAAATCATCCGGTTCCTGGTGAAAGAGGGAGCAAAAATAAATCTCCTCACCCAAGAGGGAAAGAGTGTTCTCCGGTTGATCTCAGAATCTTCGTCTGTAGAGAAGAAGGAACGCCGTGAGTGCTACCGCTACGTCGAAAGCCTCGGTGGGAAACTCGTTCCTCCCGTGGACGGCTGGTTCACGAAATGGAGTCTCAGAAGAGGCCTGTGGCTCGCGAGCTCTTCTTAGGCATCTTCCTAACCCGGGAAGGCCCAGGGCCCCTACTCCAATCTTTCCTCCAAAAAAAAGGCCGCAACTTGCGGCCTTCATCAGAGGTTCCTAAACGTAACTGAGTTTCAAGCGCTGGTTGGCCCGGTATGTCCGACGGACCTCCGCCATGAATTCGCGGACCGATTTCTCAAGCTTCACCTTCTCCCCAGAGTACGAGGCTTCGATGCGGCTCTTGAGGTCCTGGTAGTTCACGTTGAGTTCTGCTGCCAGCTCCTCGAAACGCTTTTTAAACCGGTAGTCTTTCTCGATGAGCTCGACCACTTTCTGGGCAAACTCCTGCCGGAGTGTGGCCGGGGAGTAGACAGTGCGAAGGTCCGCAAGATTCAGCCAGCTCAGAATTTTGAGGTAGAAAAATCCAACGTCGAACTCGAACCAGCGGTGGCGGAAAGAGCAAGACTTCATGTGCGCGTGGTGATTATTGTGGTCAAGTTCACCGCAGATGATGAAGTTCAAGGGAAGAAGGAATCCGAGGTTCCGGCTGTTGTCCGTAGTCACGTGATTCCGGTAGCCCCACCAGTGAGCGAGGGCATTCACCCCGCCGATGGCGAAGATCGGTGAGACGAGGAAATTGAGGACTGACACGAGAGCGCCCCAGACCGGGCCGAAGAGTACGAGAGTGATGCAGGTCAGGATCACCGGTCCCGTGAACGAGTTCTGATGGAAGAAGGCCTCGAGCTTGTTGATAGGGATGGTTTTCTTGATTTTCATGACCTCAGGCCAGGACTTCGCTCGCGTGTAATCGAAGACCCCGAAGAACAGCGCGTGCCAGATTCCTTTGTGGAGTGGGCTGTGGGGATCCCGCTCGAGATCGGAGTGCGCGTGGTGCCAGATGTGGACTGCGACCCAATCGACCTTGGAAAGTGAGGTGACCATCCAGAGCCAAGTCTGCAGGGGAAGGTCGACCCACCGGTTGATGATGACTCCCTTATGCGTATGGTACCGGTGAAATGACAGACTCATGGCCGTGATCGTGAGGTGCGAGATCACGACGACGTAGATGCTCAAAAAAAGCACGGGATGGGTCGCCAGTGAGTCACCAACGAGGCCATTCACACCAAAAACACTTCGGATGAAGTAGTAGGCCAGGACGTACAAGACAGAGAATACTGACAGAAGCTTAACCATGAATAACAATCCTTATCAAGACCGGTGCGCACCAGCAATTTCCGAGGGGACGAAAAGGATTCCCGGAGGGGCCACGTCCACACAAACACCACAGGCAATGCACCCACGATCGTCGATAGTGAACGCGTTTGCAGTCACTGTGATCGCTTGGGTCGGACAAAGTGTCTCACACATTTTTGAGTCTTTCCACTTTGTCAGAAGCTCGAGGTTACCTGTGAACCGAGGAATCCTCTTTAACCGAGGAGAATAGAAATATATTTTCTCAGGGAGTTCAGTACGGTGCAGCTTAAATGCCCGGAAGACCTTCGATCCCTGGAGCTTACGTAATTGCCGCGAGTTCCAAAGAGAGCGCAGCCAGGAGATCTTGTTGTAGAAATTTCGGCCCAAGATCATGATTACCTATCCATTTCAAATCGGGAGAGACCAAGGCTTATGAGCGCGGGTCTTAACTGGTCTTCTGTTAATCCCCGAACAAAAATGTCAAGTGACTGGGCGACCGTGAAGCCCGGGGTCTTAAGCTTCAGTCGCAGAGGTTTCACAGCAGACTCGAGTTTAAGCAGGTACCCCGCCTCACCGCTCGGCGCCTCTAGCGTAGCGTAGTGCCATTCCTCCGGAACCTCAAGCGTCGCAAAATAGGCCCGCAGCTCCAGGCCGTTCTTACAGAACTCTTCTCCGATGACCCCTCCGAGAGGAAGGTTATCGATGACCTGAGTGATGATCCGGAAGCTTTGAACGATTTCCTCGTACCGGATGAGGTAGCGATCAAACGCAGCACCATGGATCCCCACGGGAATGTCAAAGTCGATGTCGCGGTAGAAGTAAAAAGGTTGAGATTTTCGAAGATCAAAGTTCAGGCCCGCGGCCCGCATCGCCGGGCCCGTGACGCCCCACTGGAGGATACTCTGAGCGTCGACGGGATTCCCAGCAAGGTTGCTCCGAAACTGAGACTGGCCGAGGAGCGAGTTCTGAATGATCCGAAGGTTTCGGCCGAGGACCTCAACCGCGGCCTGGCATTCCACGGCCCATCCGGCCGGAAGATCATCCTTCACTCCCCCAATGACCGCGGTCCCTTGCCCGTGACGGGAACCGCAGGATTTTTCGAAGAGCTCGACGATTTTCTCGCGCGCATTGATCAGGAGCCGTGCTTCCTGCAATCCGAGCGCTTCGCAGGTGGCGGCCATCACACCGAGGTGATCCGCAACTCGGGCGAGCTCAAGCATGAGGATACGAATCGCCTGGGCCCTCTCGGGAATCCGGATGCGGAACACGTCTTCAATGATTTTAGCCCAGGCGATGGAGTAGCTGGGAGCAGCGCCGAGGTTGACTCGGTCAACGAGCTGAAGGATCTGAAAGATGTCCTTTTCCGCAAAGAGCCGCTCCAGACCTTGATGGTGAAAACCGATGCGCGCGCTAGAGGTCACGACTCGTTGTGGGTCAAAGCAGACCTGCCATTCAAAATTTCCAGCGGTGACCGGCGAGAAGAGATCAAAAGTCTTCCAGCGGTAACTCTCCTCTGGGTAAGGGGCTTCGGACTTATTCGGATTGTACCTTAGTCCCGGAGGGCCCGGGGTCACCTCCGATGGCCACACCATGGTCGCGGCCGAGGACCGGAGCGGAAAGTTGTCCTGGCCCTCCGGGAGCAGGAGTGCGCGAGACCTTCGATCGAAGGAGAGGGCGTGCATCTCGGCTTCTTCACGCTCATACCAATCGGCGTTGGAGAAAAAGCCAGAGAGACTCGGGATGATTTCTCCGGCCGTCGCGTCGATGTGAAAATTGAGGCGCTGGTGAGTCCCCATGCTCAAGAAATTATACACGAGCTCCGTTGCCCCAGTTGCCGACGCATGAGCAGCGATTTCGTCCAGAGTGAAAAAGCCCAGATCTTCTTTCACAAACTCGGCCCATTCGAGAAGCTCGGAGGGCCTGAGCCGGAGGTGGTGCTGGCCCCACGCGTCCTGGTAGCGCGCTCCACCGAGGTGCGAGAGAATCGACTTCGTCTTTTCGAATTCCTTCCAGCTAAACACGGTTGACCCGTTTGTGACACTTTGCGATTGCCTCAAGAATATCCTCCGGGAGCACATTCCATCCGGCGAGTTCTACCGCGTTGAAGGCCTGCGGATCAACCAACTCGACCAGGGGGTTCTGGCGAAAGAGTGTCGCAGACTCCCCGATGAGGAGGAGAACCTTCGGTCCCCGGACGTCCTCGAGGATCCGCGCTGCCATGGGGCGATTCCGAGGCGTGATCACTCCATCCCAAAGGACTACGTCTGCCGCCGTGTACTCCGTTGTGAGTTCCCACGGGAACGGGAGTGCGCTCCCGTACTTATCCCCGGTCAAGGCCGGAAGCTCCGTTGCGAGCAAGAGGTGCGAGAAGCAAAAAAGTCGAAGCGGTTGTTGGGTTTCTTTCTTCACAAGATGATCTTCATTTTGTCCGAGATGTCTCGAACTTTGCGCGGTTTCCAGCCGGCGTCTTCCGGAAACACACGGAGGGTCCGCAGGGGTTCGGCGTTCGGATCCCTCTCGCAACCTAAGCGGGGCGCCTTGACCCTCACCCAAGAGTAGAGTTTCTGGTGCGTCCCTCGAGTATGGTTATCGTAGTCGATGAACCGGTAAAAATCTCGCTCATTCTTAAGGGTCGTGAGGAAGTTCGGAAGGTACTCCATCGCGCGATCAATGTCTTCGTCGCGACAAGATTCGACACCCTCTTGGAGCTGGTAAACGGGGGTTCCTTGGTCGTTGATCAAGTTCTTGAGCCAACCCTTAGAGCGGCAGTCAAAGTAGTACCCCTCTCGGTGAAGCCGAAAGAAGATCCCGACGTAGCTCAGGAACCAGAAGGACTCTGGATCGCGGATCACGTTCCCGTGGTAGACGAACTTCTCGCAGGTCCCGAGCTCTTTTCCGTACTTCTTGGCGAAGCGCTGGAAGCGAGCAGAGAATCCAACGGCGACGCCTTTCAGTTTAAGTTCCTGCCGGAGTTCGAGTTTTTTCCGGAGCTCCTCGGTGGTCTTCGCGGCCCTATCCTCCGGACGCTCCTTCCCGACCTCTTCCCAGAGTGAGTCGTAGAGCCGGTGACAGCCTCTTTGGATCCGCTTCAGCTCGGTTTCCGTCATGAGAATAGAGCGCTTCTTGAAATAGTCAAAGGCCTCGGTAAACTCAATCAACTCTCCGATCCGGGTGTGCGGAAACCCGGTACCTCCGACGACATTCCGTCCCTCCAGATTGCCGAGGAAGGCGTGGGCCGTTTCCCAATCCACCTCCCGACGGAACTCCGCCAGTGTCTTCACAGCATCGTAGGTCGGATCGTCCGCGTCGAGGGCCACGAAGACGAGTCGAGAGAGCCAGTTACTTTTGCCGAGGCAGTTTCCTTCAGGACAGGTTTGCTCGACGAACGCGCCGAGGAGACGGGCCCGCTGAAAGTTCGTGCCGGCGGTGGACTGAAAGTTGCGCCGGGACCAGAGGATCACTTTATGTGGCTCTCCGAGCTGATCCAGGACACGCGGGATATAGCCTACGGAGAACGGGGGCCGGTTTAGGCCTCCCCCGTATTTCCCCCAGACGTCACTCTGGGAACAATAAGAGTGAGAGTAGTACCGTTGGCCCGACTGGAGATCAAGTCCGTAGCCATACGGCGATTTCCGAGGAGTGAGGATGAGCACGTTGACTTCTTGGCCTTGAAAGTCAGGGGTCGGATCAAAGAACAAGTGGGGCACGGGATCACCGTCATGATCGGTGATCGAATGCCGGAGATTTGAACTAAACCATCGGTTGGGGTACGTCGTCAGAAGCTCTTTGGAGTAGCGATCGTCCCGAAACGAACAGGAAGAAGTGCACAGGGCAAGCACCAAGAGCGCTGGAAGGCTTTTCAATTGACATAATCTCAAGAACATAACATCATGACTCTACTTTTCTTCGCGCCCGGGTGGTGGAATGGTAGACACAAGGGATTTAAAATCCCTCGGGTTAACAGCCCGTACGAGTTCGAGTCTCGTCTTGGGCACCACTAGTTCCATTCTAAAATTTTACAATCAATTCAACAAATTAAACAAACGCTAATCTGCAGAAAGACGAAGACCGAGAGTTCAAGTCTTCTTTCGAGGGAACCAAAAAAAAGGGCCTCGGAAGGCCCCCCACTTAGGTTTGAAAATTGACACCGACGAAATACTGGAAAGGAATCTGTTGGATCTCCTTCCCGGTGATGAAAGGCTTGGTCTTCCTTTCAATCTGGTGCTGAATGAGTTTGATCATGGACGGATCACCTTCGAGGTTGAGCTCAACCTCCCGCTCGCTGATCTTGCGAACAACGCCGGTGATTTCGTTTTTTCGGGTGATGTCGAACATCGTTCCAACGACCTCTTCGTTAAAGTTTCCACGGTAGATAATTTTTCTGGCAATCATAGAACCTCTTATTTCGAAATCATTTTAACGAACGAGATAACCGCTCGGGGGAACAGACCAAATTGCAGGGTCGCCGCTGCGGAGACCATGGCCGCAAGGCCCGCACCTTTCAAGGCCTGGTAGGTTACCGCCTCTCCGGTGCTCTCCTTCATGAACATGTAAACGATCACCCGGAGGTAGTAGTAGACGGAAACGACGGAAGTCAGGACCGCGATGACCACTAGCGGAACCTCACCCGCAGTAACGGCAGAACTAAAGAGACCGTACTTCCCGATGAAGCCAGACGTCAGGGGGATGCCCGCCATGGAGAGGAGGAAAAGAGTAAAGAGAGCGCCTAAGAATGGATGCCGGATCCCGAGCCCCGCGATCTGGTCCAAGGTTAAGTCCTTCTGGTTTCGTTCTTCGAACTGAGAGATCACTGCGAAGGCACCCAGGTTAGAAAGGGCGTAGAAGAACAGGTAAAGGATCAGGTCTTGGGGTGAAGTCGAGCCAAGGTTCATGGCGTAGAGCCCGAGCAACAGGTACCCGGTGTGGGCAATCGTTGAAAACGAAAGCATCCGCTTGATTTCGTTCTGAGAAATGGCCACGAAGTTTCCGTAGATCATCGACGCCGCAGCGACGAGCCAAATGTAGCTCTGGAACCACTCGAGCTTAGCCACGTTATCAACGAAGACCATGTGCTGACAGATCTTGGCCAGCGCCATGAAGGCCGTGAACTTGACCGCTGCTCCCATGAAACCAGTGACGTTAGTGGCCGCTCCTTGGTACACATCCGGAAGCCAGCTGTGAAACGGAACAGCTCCGACTTTGAACAGCATCGCGGTAAGGACTAAGCCGAGACCAAGGTAGTAAACAAAGGATGGGTTCGGGTGTGCGCTCAGGAAGGTGGAAATCTTTCCGAGTTCAAAGGTCCCGGTGGCTCCGAAGACGAGCGAGGAGCCATAGAGGAAGAGGGCCGAGGCGAGGCCACCAAGGATGAAGTACTTGAGTCCGGCCTCTGCAGAAAACGAGCTAGTCCGGCGCATGGCGACGAGCACGTAGATCGCTAGAGACATGATCTCGAGAGAGATGAACATGAAAAGGAGGTGCTGGGTACTGACCATCAGAACCATGCCTGCGGTCGCAAAAAGAATGAGTCCGTAGATCTCCGCCAGGAGCCCCTCTTTTTTATCTTGACCGTAGGTCAAGACCACGGCGATCGCAGAAAAAGAAAGCAGCATGATCGAAAGGGTCTTCGTGAACGGGCCAAAGATTAAGGTTTCTCCCAAGATGCTAACGTCGCTCGAAAAAAGAACAGCGTTGCCTTGAAACAGCGCCATGACGACGGCCGCGAACGCGACCACGAAGGCACGGAAATGACCGTGCTCTTTGTGGGTTCCGGCCAGAAGGCTCAACAGTCCACCACCGGCCAGCATGAGAACCGGAAGGAGATTGACGTACTCAGTAAGACCGAGGGCGGTGAGAGGAAATACTTCGATTAAGGTCATTTTGAACTCACTTTCTGAATGAGAGAGGTACCGTAGGACTCTAGGGCAGCGTCGGACTTCCAGAAGAAGGCCTTCGGGAAAAACCCGATGCCGAAGACGAAGACGGTGAGCACACTCATCGCAACGATTTCTTTCAAATTAAGATCCGTCAGACCGTCGAGGTCTGTCCGAGTTTGCGGGCCGAGCATGACAAGCTGGTAGGCCTTCAACGCATACACCGCGCCGAGGATCACACCCGTTCCAGCGAAGAGGACGTACACCGGCCAAACCTGGAAAGCGCCGAGGAGGATCGGGAACTCTCCCACGAAACCGTTAGTCCCCGGGAGCGCCACGGATGAAAGGGTCATGATCATGAACCCGATCGCCATCAGCGGAACAGATTTCGCAAGACCACCGAACTCACCAAGGTTCCGGGTATGCAGCCGCTCGTACAGGAAACCGACGATGAGGAAGAGACCACCGGCGGAGATGCCATGGTTAATCATCTGGTAGAGCGCTCCTGCGATCGCAACCTTCTGGAAAGCGAAGAGCCCGATCATGATGTAGCCCATGTGAGAGACAGAGGAGTAGGCCACGAGTTTCTTGAAGTCCGTCTGGTGAAGCGCGCAGAAAGCTCCGTAGATGATTCCGATCACGCCGAGAGCAATGAAGAGACTCGAGAAGTAGTGCGCGGCCTGGGGAAACATTGGGATCGCGATCCGCATGAGGCCGTAGGTTCCCATTTTCAGAAGCACGGCCGCGAGGAAGACCGACCCAACGGTTGGCGCCTGGACGTGAGCGTCCGGGAGCCAAGTGTGAAATGGAACCATCGGAACCTTGATCACAAACGCCAGTGCGAACGCCAAGAAGAGAAGGGTCTGAGGAGACGAGAGGGCCGCCCCCAGGGATGAGCCGTCGAAGGCGAAGTTAAGCTTGGCCAGGGCCGCTAGCTCCCCCGTTGGTGCTCCGAACTCTGTGGCACCCGTTTTCAAGAGCCAGAAGATCGCCACCAGCATGAGAAGGGAGCCAACCATGGTGTAAAGGAAGAACTTCACCGTAGCGTAGATGCGCTCCTTCCCTCCCCAGATTCCAATCAGGAAGAACATCGGGATGAGGACGACTTCCCAGAAAAAGTAAAAAAGAAAGACATCGGCGGCCAGGAAGGTTCCGTACATCCCGCTCTGGAGCGCCATCAGACAGAAGACGAAGAACTTTTCTTTCTTGAGCCCAGCTCCGTGATGTAGGTCGGGCCAGGTTCCGAGGATCGCAAGCGGGGCGACGTAGGCCGTGAGCATCACCAGAGGGAGACTGATCCCGTCGATGGCGACGCGGTAGTTGATCCCCCAGTCCGGGAGCCACTCCACCAAGTGCACGAACTGCGCTCCGGCAGATGAACCGTCGAAGCCAAGGTAGACCACCGTCGCAAGGAGCGCGTTGACCAGAGTTTGGACAAGGGCCGCTTTGCGAAACTGCTGCTCCAGGCGCTGTGGGAGGAGTACCACGAGGAGTCCGAAGAGGAGCGGTGTGAAGATAATCCAGGAAAGTAAAGTCGATGTTTCCATTATAATAATCCTTAAACCAGTACTTTAAAAATGAGCAAGATCGCCACCAAGAGACCGCCGAGCATGAGGATGCCGTAAGTCTGAAGATCGCCGGTCTGCACCGCACGGAGCGTGGAACCGATGACTCGAACTCCACGGCCAACGCCATTGACCGCACCATCGAGGACGAGCTTGTCGATGACGTCACCGGCGAAAGCGGCGATTTTCTTGATCGGCGTGACGATCATGAGGTGATAGAGTTCGTCGACGTAGTACTTGTTCGCAAGGAGCTTCTGAACCGGCGCGAAGCCACCGAAGATATCGGAGATGAACTCGATCCTCTTGAACATCGCCACACCGGCGAAGAAAGAAACAACAGCAATCACCGAGGAGCCGAACATCACGACAGCTTCGTGGAGCGGGAGCTTCACGGCGACGAGCGGAAGTTCCTTGGTAGGGATGATGGGCGCAAGCCACTGAGATAAGAGGTGGGGCATGTGACCGAGGTAGTCTCCGAGAAGGTGCGGAACCCCGAGGAATCCACCGAAAGCCGCGAGGCCCGCGAGCACGTAGAGCGGGCCCGTCATGAGGGCCGGAGACTCGTGCAGATGGTGATGAACTTCCTCGCTCATCTTCTCCTTACCGTAGAATGTGAGTGACATCATGCGACCAGTGTAAAAAGCCGTCAGCATCGCCGTTAGGACACCGATCACGAAGAGGTACGAAACCCCGTTCGGGAGAGCGATGGCGGAGTACAGGATCTCGTCTTTAGAGAAGAAACCCGAGAAGAAAGGGATTCCAGATATGGCGAGAGACCCGATGAGCATCGTGAGATGAGTGTGAGGGAGGTATTTCTTAAGACCACCCATTTTGGTCATGTCCTGCTCTCCGGAGCAAGCGTGGATAACGGACCCAGAGCCGAGGAACAAGAGCGCTTTAAAAAATGCGTGGGTCATGAGGTGGAACACGGCCGTCTGATAGGCCCCGACTCCGCAAGCAAGGAACATGAAACCGAGCTGAGAAACGGTCGAGTACGCCAGAACCTTTTTGATGTCGGTCTGCGCGACGGCGATCGAGCCTGCAAAAAGCGCGGTGAGGGCCCCAGTGTGAGCGATCACTGAAAGTGCCAGCGGCGAGAGTTCGAACAGTGGGTTTAGTCTCGCGATCATGTAGACCCCGGCGGTTACCATGGTCGCCGCATGGATGAGGGCGGATACCGGAGTTGGGCCGCTCATGGCATCCGGGAGCCAAACGTAGAGTGGAATCTGGGCCGATTTACCAGTTGCGCCGACGAAGAGGGAAAGGCAGATAAGGGTGGCCGACGGCATGATCCGAGAGACGACTGCAGGGTCGGCCAGGAGAGCATTGATCTCCGTGAGCGAGAGGGTCCCGAGTTCACGGAACAGGAGGAACATCCCGATCAAGAAACCAAGGTCACCGACCCGGTTAACGATGAAGGCTTTCTTGCCGGCGTTCGCCTTCTCCGTATCTGTGTACCAGAAACCAATCAGGAGGTAGGAGCAAAGGCCGACGCCTTCCCAACCGAAGAAGAGGAGCGGCAGGTTGTTCCCCATGACTAAGAGGAGCATGTTGAAGCAAAAGAGGTTTAAATAGGAGAAGTACCGACCGACGCACTCTTCGTCGTGCATGTAGCTCGTCGAGTAGAGATGGATCAGCGTGCCGATTCCGGTGATGATCATCACGAGGGTTCCGGAGAGGCGATCGATCCGGAGTTCGAACGGGATCTCGAGGCCCCCGAAGTTAAACCACTCGAAGCAGTAGGTGACCAGAGATGGGTTCTCTCCACCGAGGAGCTTTCCGAAGGCGACCGTGGCAAACAAGAAGGAGAGACCGATGAAGAAGGTCGCAGTTCCTCCGGCGGCGTTGGCGCTCGTCTTCGCAAAGCCCTTGAGCTTCAGGGGAAAAACGACGCCGTTGATGAAGAAACCAATCAGTGGCGAAATCAAAATGAGAAGCGGCAGGGATGAGTTCATTGTTTCCACGGTCCTTATCCTTTCAGTGTCGTTGCAGATTGAGTCTTGATGGACCCGAAGTTCCGGTAGAGGTTAACCAGAATCGAGAGTCCAACGGCGGATTCGGCGGCCGCAATGGTGATGACAAAGAAGACCTGGAGCTGCCCTTCGATCATCCCGGCGGACTTGGAAAATGCCACGAGGGAGAGGTTCGCCGCGTTCAGAAGAAGCTCGATCCCCATGAGGATCATGATGGTATCTCTCCGAAGGAGCACCACGAGCATCCCGGTGCAAAAAAGAAAGGCGGCAAGGATCTGGAGAAGAACGTCGTTAGTCATAATATACCCTTAGTCGAATTTTCTTTTAGCGAGGACAACAGCAGCGACGACGGCGATCAGAAGTGCAAGAGAGATGACTTCGAAGGACACGTAGTACTGGGTAAAAAGTGAGTGCGCGAGGACCTTGGAGTTGCCCCCGAGAGACGCTACGTACTCAGAGGTGAAAGGGCCGGGGACGACGTCACCGCGGTGGCTCCGGAAGTGCTCGGTGAGAGCATAGGCGAGGAAGCCAAAGACGCCAAGCCCGAGGGCCACGGCACCGGCGAAGGCACCCGGATGATCTTTGTAATCCCTCTCCTCCGTGTTGAGGTTCAAGAGCATGATCGAGAAAATGAAAAGGACCATGATCGCCCCGGCATAGACCACGAGCTGGATGGTCGCGATGAGGTGCTCCCCGATGAGGCCGTAGATTCCGGCCGTCATGATGAGGACTCCGAGAAGACAGATCGCCGAGGTGATGGCATTGCGGGTGAAGAGCATCGTGAGGGCCAGCACGGCCGAGATGACGGAAAGGATGACGATTACCGGGCTCATTAGCTATCCTTCTTCTCGTGACGGCCGTTCATCGGACGCTTGAGATGATCGAGGTCGACGATGGCGTCTTCTCGGGAGTAGGTCGCCATCTCGTAGTTGGTTGAGAGCTTGATCGCATCCTTCGGACACGCCTCTTCACAGAAGCCACAGAAACAGCACCGGAGGAGGTCGATGTCGAAGCTCGCGGGTTTCTTCTCCTTGGCCACGCCGTAGCTGTTATCGGCTTCGTCCCGTTCCTCGGCGACGATGTGGATACACTCCGCAGGGCAGACGGTTTCGCAGAGAAAACAGGCCGTGCAATTTTCGGTCTTCTTCGGATCCACGGAAATGAAGTGCGCGCCCCGGAACCGGTCCGAGTAGTCGCGCCTCTTCTCCGGGTACATGATCGTCCAGCTCTTCCGGAAGAGGAAGCCTTGGATGAAGCGCTTCATCGTGATCTTCATCCCGATGAGGATCGCAGGAAGGTATGCCTTCTCGACCGCCGTATATTTTTTAGAAACGTTGATGGTTCCCATGGAGCCTCTCTATCGGTTGAAGTAGTAGACCCCCAGGGTCACTACGACGAGGTTAATAAGGGAGAGCGGAAAAAGGATCTTCCATCCGAGGTCCATCAGCTGGTCGAACCTGAAACGCGGCAGGGTCCAGCGGATCCAGACGAAGAGGAACATGAAGAAAGCAACCTTCGAGGCCAGAGATACGAACTGGAAAACGGCGGTGACGTTGGTCGTCCCGACAGATCCGAAGCCGAAGAAACTCGCAATGAAGCTCACCAGGAAATCCATCCCCGGCAAGAGAGAGTAACCGCCGAAGAAGAGGGTCGAAATCAGCGCCGAGGCCATGATCATGGCAATGTACTCTGCCATGAAGAAGAGAGCGAACTTCATCGCACCGTACTCGAGGTGATACCCGGCCACGATCTCCGACTCTCCCTCAGGAAGGTCGAACGGAAGGCGGTTGGTCTCAGCGAAGATAGAGATCAAGAAGACGAGGGCCCCGAAAGGATTAACCACCGCGCCCCAGAAGTGCTCCACCTGCCAGGAAACCATCTCGTGGGGATTGAACGAGCCATAGACGATCAGCATCGAGAGGAGAGAGAGCCCCATGGAAATCTCGTAGGACACGATCTGCGAAGATCCGCGGAGCGCGCCGAGGACCGAGTACTTGTTCTTCGAGGCCCAGCCCGCAAGGATCAGAGGATAGACCTCAAGGCCCGCGAACGCGAGAATGAAGATCACCCCGGAATCCATTTGAGCGATCTGCAGCACGACCTCTCGACCGCCGACGATCGCCTTATCTCCAAAAGGGATCACCGACAGCGCACAGAGTGGGGCAATGAGAGCGATGAGGGGTGCGAGGTAGTAGTAGAACTTGTTGGCGTTCTTCGGAACGAAGTCCTCTTTGTGGATGAACTTCAAGACATCCGCAAGGGGCTGGAGGAGACCGAAAGGCCCCACCCGATTTGGTCCGACCCGACCTTGCATCCAAGCGGCGCCTCGGCGCTCGAACCAAACGGTCACTGGAACGACCCCAAGACAAACTCCCACGACGAGGAGGATCTTCGCGATCAACTGGAGAAAATCAAAGTATTCCATATAGCTCACTTCTTACTTGTTAGCGGTCAATAGACCGATCACCTGGTGAGCAGAGACCGCCCCTCCCCGGTGTTCGATCGCTGGATGGAACTTCTGAACGATGCCATCGGCGTTCTTAAAGCTCCCCTCTTTTTCAATGGTCGCGAGCCCCGGAATCAAGGCAAGAACGTTCGTCGTCGGAAGTGCCTTCACTTCATCCAACGTCCACACACCCCAGAGGATCACTTTCTGATTTGCGGAGAGCTTCGGCGTGCCCGCACGGCCGTTCCTGAAGAGGATCACAATGTCCGCGGAGACCTCACCGTTGGCCAGCGGAGTCAGACCCGCTTCTTCGACACCGCGGGTGTTCGGCGTCTTATCGGCCATGCGCAGAAGCGCATCGAGCTTCTTATCTTCCCCAGAGCTTCGGATGAAGCCGTTGTGAAAGTGGACCGTCACCGACCTGCCGAAGGCGAGTGAAGATTTATCTTTCAGGAGCGCGGCTTCTTCTCGGGTCGCGTCCGTTCCGACGATGAGCTGCACGGAGCTCGCTGCCGCCGCTGATTTCTTGACTTCAGCGAGCACAGTGGCAAGACTTGTCGCAGTCAGAGAGCCGTTGTGGTTCAAGAGCGGAGAAATCACCCGCTTCGGATTCATGAGGTCCTGGAACGAAGAGCGACCTTCGTCACACATCCAGTGCCCGTTGACGAGTTCGTTGAAGACCGGCACGTACCGGTAGACGATGTCCTTGTCGGAGTGGACTTCGATGTTGCAGCCCTTCGAGCAGCGGTCACAGATCGAGGCTTTCTTGTCCAAGAACCAGGACCGCTTCTGGAAGCGGAAGTCGTTCCAGGTGAGGGCCCCGACCGGACAGAAATCCGTCAGACACCCTTGGTAGTCGTTGTGGAGACCGCGCTCATCGGCGACGTCCAATTCTTTGTGCCACCCGCGGTTCACCATCACGAGGTCGTTGGTCTTGGTGACATCGTCGGTGAAACGCACACAGCGCTCACAGTGAACGCAGCGGTTCATGTTCAGCGTGACTTTATCCGAAAGCACTTTGGTCGTGGCGTTCTCGAAGACGCGCTTTTCTTCTTTAAAGTTTGACTTCGAGGGCCCGTACTCAAAGTTGTAGTCCTGGAGCTTACACTCCCCGGCCTTATCACACACCGGGCAATCGAGGGGGTGGTTGGTGAGAAGAAAGTCCATGACACCGGTTCGAGACTTCATGACCTTCTCCGACTTCGTATGCACTACCATGCCATCGGCGGCCGGGGTCGAGCAGGAGGTCATGAGCTTCGGGGCTTTCTCAACTTCTACGGTGCACATCCGACAGGTGCCGGCGATCGGCATCCCTGGGTGATAGCAGTAGCGAGGAATTTCTTCGTGGAGCTTGTACCGCTCCGTGACCTGCATGATCGTGTCGCCAGGTTTGAACTCAAACTGCTTCCCGTCGATGGTGATCTTTGGGAGTGGTTTTGCGTCCGGATTCGAGTCCGAGTGGACCGGTCTCAAACCTGATGTGTAGTTGAGGTCTTCCTTGGGCTTCTTAATTTCAATGGTTGGGTTAGACATGAGCACCTGCAAGTTTGTGAGAGACAGATTCGTGACGACCGATTCCCTTGAGCCCACCACGGGTGACGAGTTCTTCGAACTCACCACGGAATTTCCGGACTGAAGACAGGGCCGGACCGGTGACAGCGTCGGCGAAAGCGCAGATCGTCTGGCCCGCCATGTTGGCGCAAATTTTGGAAATGTAATCGAGGTCATCGTGCGTGCCGCCGCCATCGAGGATGCGCTTGAACATCCGGGCGAGCCAGTGTGAGCCCTCCCGGCACTGGGAACACTGCCCACAGGACTCGTGCTCGTAGAACTTTAGAAGCGTGTACGTTGCTTCGACGATGTTGACCGTATCATTCATGACGATGAGACCACCGGAGCCGGCCATGGTGCCTGCTTTCATGAGCGAATCGTAGTCGGTCTTAACGTCGCACTCGTCGGCCCGAAGCATCGGTGCGGAGGCACCGCCTGGGATCACGGCCTTGAGTCGACCGCCCTTCGTTCCGCCGGCGATCTCGATGATCTCATTGATGGTAAGGTTCATCGGAAGCTCATAGACTCCGGGCTTGTGCACGTGACCAGAGACACAAATGAGGCGGGTTCCACCTGAGCGCTCGGGCCCCATCTTCGCGTACCGTTCCCAGCCTTTGTCGATGATGTAGGGGACGGCGGCGAAGGTCTCAACGTTGTTCACACAGGATGGCATGCCGTAGGCCCCGACCTGTGCTGGGAACGGCGGCTTGAGCCGCGGCTCTCCGCGCTTCCCCTCGAGGGAGTTCAACAGAGCGGTTTCTTCGCCGCAGATGTAGGCCCCAGCACCTTTGTAGATCACGAGGTCGAAGTCGAACCCGGAACCGAAAATATTTTTGCCCAGGAACCCTTTGGCGTAGGCGTCGTCGAGGGCCTTCTGCATCAGACGGATTTCTTTGTGCCACTCACCGCGGATGTAAACGAAGCCCTTGTTCGAGCCGATGGCGTGACCACCGATGATCATACCTTCGATCATTCGATGCGGAGTTTTCGTGAAGATCAGGCGGTCTTTGAACGTTCCCGGCTCACCCTCGTCAGCGTTACACACGAGGTACTTCGGCTTCGGGTTCCCGTTGGCGTCCACCGGATTGGACGGCATGAAGGACCACTTCATCCCGGTCGGGAAGCCCGCCCCACCACGGCCGCGGAGGTTTGATTTCTTCACTTCCTCGACGACCTCGGCCGGCTTCATTTTGAGCGCCTTTTCGAGCGCCTTGTAGCCGTTTTCTTTTTCGAGGTAGAATGCCAGGGTCTCACACCCAGGAACGGTTACGTTCGGGGTGATGACGGGTTCGAAATGCTCGTTGTTATAATTCATGGCCATACTCCATCTTTTTGAGTGCTCTTACCGACGGTCTTCCCAGCGTCAAGGTCTCGTGAGGCCTGGTCGAGAAGCTGCTCCATGCCTCTTTCATCAACTTCTTCGTAGTAGTCTTGGTTGATCTGAATCGCCGGAGCGGTCCCGCACGCAGCTAGACACTCGACCTGGGTCAGGGTGAATCTTCCGTCTTTGGTGGTTTCCCCAGCGTGGATTCCGAGCTTCCGCTCGGCGCAGGCAAGGACCTTATCCGCTCCGTTCAGCCAGCAGGAGATGTTCGTGCAGACCTGAACGTCGACCTTCCCGGCGGGCTTGAGATAGTACATGGTATAAAAGCTCGCGACCTCGCGCACTTTTGATACGGGGAGGTTCAAAAACTCTCCAGCATCCTTCATGTCCTCCGGGGAAATCCAGCCGCGAACGTTTTGGATTTCGTGCAGCAGCGGGAGGAGAAGGGCCTGTTCCGTAGGGAACTGGTGACGGATTCCGTTGATCGTACTCTTTATCGTTTCTGACAGCATAGTATTTCTCCTAGCGATCGAGCTCGCCGGCAATGATGTTCACGCTTCCGAGGTGGGCGACCGCGTCCGGGATTTTTCCACCTTTAACTGAGGCTTCGAAGGCCTGAAAGAGCATGAAGGACGGAGACTTCACGCGCATGCGCCAAGCCTTCGGGCCTCCCCGGCTCACGATGTAAAAGCCGAGCTCCCCGTTAGGGCCCTCGACGCAAGTGAAGGCTTCACCCTTCGGCACTTCGATGCCTTCCATGAAGATCTTAAAGTGGTGAATCAGCACTTCCATCTTGGTGTAGACATCGAGCTTCTCCGGAATGAGGACTCGTTTGTCCGTCGTCCAAAGTGGGCCGGAGGGCATTCTGTCATTCACCTGTTTCAAGATCTTCACCGACTGGCGCATTTCCTCAAGCCGAACGAGGTAGCGATCATACACGTCGCCGTTCGAACCGACCACGACGTCGAAATCGAGGTCCGGGTAAATGTAGTACGGTCGGTCCCGGCGAAGATCGTGGTCGATCCCGGAGGCGCGCAGGCATGGCCCGGTGATGGAAAACTTCAGTGCGTCTTCTTTAGAGATGACGCCGACGCCCCGGGTCCGGTCGATCCAAATACGGTTGGACGTGAGAAGACTCTCGACCTCATCGAGCGCCCGTGGGAACTCTTCGCAGAACTTCCATAGCCTCTCGTGAAGAGTGTCAGGCAAATCGTAGCTCATGCCGCCGATGCGAGCGTACGTCGTCGTCAGTCGCATGCCGCACATGGATTCGATCATGGTGTAGGCTTCTTCGCGCCAGTGGTAGAGGAGCCAGAAGACGGTCATGGCCCCGAGGTCGAGGGCATTGATCGCGACGCAGATGATGTGGTCAATGATCCGAGACAGCTCCATGCACATCACTCGGATGTACATGCAGCGCTCGGTGACGGAAATGTTCATGACGTTTTCGACCGCCATGGCATACGCGATGTTGTTGTTCAGCGCTGAGCAGTAGTTCAAGCGATCCGTGTAGACCATCCACTGGTGGTAGGTTTTATCCTCGCCCAACTTCTCAATGGCACGGTGGAGGTAGCCGATCTCACAGTTGGCGTCTTCGATGGTCTCGCCGTTGACTCGGCACATGACCCGTAGGGTCCCGTGCATCGCCGGGTGGGAGGGACCGAGGTTGATGAGAACGTTCGGGTTATAGAAATCTTTGAGGGAAGTATTTTGCGTTGTCGCGGCCATGGTTAGTTCTCGCTCCCTTCGGTGATACTGGTATTAATCTCCAGGGGATTCGCGCCCAGGTGGAAACCAATGTTATCGTTGAAAGGCTCTCTCTGTTTGATGGGGTATTCCTTCCGTAGAGGGTGACCCGTGAACCGCTCGTCCATTAGAATCCGACGAAGGTTCGGGTGACCCTTAAAAGTGATGCCGTACATGTCGAACACTTCCCGCTCGAGCCAGTTGGCGGCTAGGAACACGTCCGTGAGCGTCAGCGCCGGCTCAGCCTCGTCGAGAAGGCACTTGATGCGCACTCGGACGTGCTTGGTCGTAGAGTACTGTTGGTACACCAGGACGAACCGCTTCTCGCCGTCTTCGCCATCCTTGTTATCGTAGGCCGTGATGTCCGAGAGGAAGTCCATCTGAAAGGCTTCGTCGAGCATGAAGGTACGGAACAGAAGTTTTGCGTCCTCCGGGGATTTCGCCCAGATCACGGGTTCGTTGAGCTTATCGAACTCAACTCTTCGACCGGCGCCGTACTTCTCCGTGAGGCGTTTGCCGAGAGCTTGCTGATCCTTGAGGTAGGCAGCATTTGGAGCAATGGAAGAGATCATGAGTTACGCTCCTCTTTTACCTTCAGGTCTTGCTGCTGTTTCACGTACTCTGGGGTGACGGTGAAGTTAGCTTTGATATCGTGGCCGATGCCTTTCCGGTAGGTCATGGCGTTCATGGCGTCGTCGTAGCTTGGGCGCTCGGCGGGTTTGCGATCCATCCCTTTATCGATCTTTTGCTGCAAATGAATGATGGCGTGGATGAGACCCTCCGGGATGGGTGGACAACCGGGGACGTAGACATCAACCGGCATGATCTCGTCGATGCCTTGGAGAACGGAATAGGTGTCGAAGATCCCACCGGAGGATGAACAAGCTCCCATGGCGATGACCCACTTGGGTTCGAGCATCTGGTCGTAGATGGTCCGCAGCACTGGAGCCATTTTCGTGGTAATTGTCCCGGCGACGATTAGCATGTCTGCTTGCCGAGGAGAGAAGCGGACAACTTCGGCGCCGAAGCGAGAGAGGTCGTAGGTCGACGAGAGCGTCGACATCATCTCAATCCCGCAGCAAGAGGTCCCGAACGGCATCGGCCAGAGCGAATTCTTTTGGGCCCATTTGGCGGCTTCCGTCAGGAGTGTTGGATAAAAAAATGAACTTCCGTCTTTAGACATAAGATTCTCCCTAGTCCCAGCTCAGAGCCCCTCTCAGACGGAGGTAGAAGTACCCGCCGAGAAGGAGTGTGAAGAAGAGTCCCATCTCTAAGAGAATGAGTGGGCCTGATTTAATGTAGTTTTGGTAAACGATCGTCCAGGGGTACATGAACACGACCTCGACGTCGAAAATCAGAAAGATGATACCAACCAAGTAGTAGCGCACGGAGAACTGCTGATGGGCGTTGCCCTCGTACTCTACGCCGCACTCGTACGTTTCGTACTTCTTCTTCGTGATCTCTCGAGGCTTAATCCCCATGATCTTGTTAATCGAAATAACGGCCGTCGCGATCACGACGCCGATGATCATTAAAATCAAAATCGCTAAGTAATCGAGCGAACCTTCAACCGGTAGAAACATAAACACCCTATGGAAAATGAATGGCTTAATCTAGCACCCCGAAATTACAAACTCAATGCTTCTCAAGAAAAGCTCAAGAAGTTTGACACATCAAACATGAAAAAAGTTAGATGCATATATTTTGGATTGATTAAACTCATCGGCCGAGCTCAAGCCTTCAGAGGATCGCCTGCTTTAACGCAAGAGATAAAAAAACTCGCCAACCGGAACACTCAGGATTAGGATCGCCCTGCAAGACTCTCATACCATCTCCATCCGCTCCCATTCCCCTAGTCCCACACCCCTCGCTTCCAGGTAGTTCCAGTGAAGCGAATGGAGACTTGAAACAAGATCAACTCTCCCGTACCGTTAGGTACATGACACAGAATGCAGAAATTGTCCTCGAAGGTACGTATCAGTATTTTAAAAGTGACGTGAACTATTCGCAGGAGAACTTTAAGCTGGCCCAGTTCGACGACACCAAGGGCTACGCGTTCTTTGCTGAAATCCTATCCCGACTTGAAAATGGTGAATTTCTAAAAATTCTTATCCGCTATGAAATGACGATGAATTTCTACCCCTTTTCCGTTCGGATCGAAAAATCCATCGGAAGTCGCTACGCGCTAGAGACCTACAAAATCGACGTCGCGAACCTCGAACTCAACTACGCCTTCCAGAACTCGTCTGGAACACAGGATTTTCGAAGAGCGGTTAACTCCAAGCACTTTCTCACCTCTCCGGCCCTCTGCACGGCCGGAGTTTTCACGCTCTCGAAAAAATTCGACGCAACCGGCCGAACTCCGGTGACCTTTATCAGCTCTGAAAATGACTGGAGCTATAAAGGGCCACCGATAGAAAAGATTGTCTACGCTGAGCCGCAAAGGGACGCGGAGGACTTTAAGTTAGGCGGGGCCACGCTGGCAGCATCTCACGTCGCCTTGTTTGATCACGATTCCGCCCATGGGGCACTGGAAGATAGAGTGGACCTTTACCTCTCAAAGCACTTCTCTGTCCCCTACCAGTTAACGCAAGGACCGCAGAAGATGGTCATCAAGCAACTCAAGCGCAATACCCTCTAGACGTTAAAGTAAGCGGCAATGTCCTTGCAGGCGTCGGCCAGGTTCCCGGAAACGATCTGATACGGTTCCATCAATTTTTGAAAGGTCCGCAGCGTGTTGCCCTTCCACTTCTTAACTCTGTTATCGACGAGGAGGATGGCGCCGTGGTCATTCTCGGAGCGCAGGAGGCGACCGAACTTTTGATGCAGAGACCGGGTCCGATGGGCCAGGAAGTAGTCATTGAATTCGTTCCCAAATTTCGACTCAAAAAAATCGCGCCGCTTCTGGATCACGAGGTCTTGTCGCACATCCGGAATCTTGTCGACGACGATGAACGAAAGCTTTTCCCCAGGGATGTCGATCCCCTCCCCGAAGCTCTCCATGCCGATGAGAATCGCCGAAGTCTCCTTCTTGAACTCCTCGACGACGTTCTTTCCAAGACCCTGAACGAAGACAGGGATCTTTCCCTCGAACTCCCGGAGGATCACGTCCGTCGCTCTTTCGAACCGCAGTCTCGATGAGAACAGTAGCAGGGTGCGGCCCCCGAGCTTGCTGATCAGAGGATTCACCTCCTTCAGGAGGTCGGAGACGAACAAGGGATCAGAGATGTTCCGAGTGTCCGGACACAAGAAGACCTTCGACTTCGTTTTGTAATCGTAAACCGCATCCAAGAAGAGCCCGGTTTTGAAGCGCTTTTCCGCGGGAAGATAGGTGTACCCAGTCATCCACTCGACTCCCTGAACACCCGAGTCACCGTGCGCGTTCCCGAGAGTGGCGGAAGTGAAAACGACCGCCGTCGACGGAGTGAGGAGTTCGTCGTGGATCCTGCGGCCAACGTCGATGGGCGCGGACTCGATCGCGTAGCCCTCGTGTTCGGAAAACTTGACGATCGTGCACCAGTCAACCGGTCGATCGAGGAAGTGCTTAAAACAGGTCACGAGGCGCTCGAGGTTCCCGAAGTTCGACTCGAACACAGCGAAAGCTTTGAGTTTCTGTGGCTCCCCCTTGAGGTCGCGATTTTCCCAGCGCGACAGGTACGGCAAGTAGAGGTCGTAGAGCGACTCGAAGATGTAACCGAGAGATTCGACGTGGTTTAGGATCGCGGCCGAAAGGGCGTCCTTGAGCTCGTCTTTCTTCGGAAACGGGAGCTCGTTGGAATAGGCCGGGCTATAGTTCGGAAGCTTTTTGAACCAGGCCTCCACCACTCCCGGCAGGGCCTCGAAGTGATCCCGAAGCATCTTCAAGTTAAACTGAGTTTGCTCCCGGAGCGACTGGATCGCCGCATCCACCGCGAACTCGTCCTCGAGGGTTCCGAGGAGGTAAATGAGCGCTCCCATGCCCTGGGGGAAATTCTTCAAGAAAGCGTCGATGCTTCGGTGTTGGGTTTCAAGCGTGTAGGCCTTCGTCGCTTCTTGCTCGAGGCGATGGGCCTCATCCACGACGATGAACGAGGGCCTCGGCAGGCTCCGAGGCCAGGTGAGCATGAGGGCGTGATTCCCGATGATGACGTTGGCCTCTTTGGCCTCCCGAAGGCCCTGGATGTAGGAGCAGTTGTTGGCCAGGGGGCAGCTGGGCCCCGCGCAGGCGCGGTAATCCACGGCGAGCGACGCCTCTTTTTCGCCGAGCTCGGGCGAGAGCTTCTTGAGCACAAACGGGATCTGCTCCCGGGTGAGTTTTTTCTCGTAGGGCACGCGAGAGTTATAAAAGAACAGGAGCTCGAAGTACGCGTGCGCGAAGGTCTCCCCGAAGGGCGTGATGAAGGAGCGCTCGACGTCCTCTTCTCTGAAGAGGAGTTCGCAGAGGTGATTCGACGACCCAACGAGTTTCACTACCCGGGCCTCGTCCCCGAGGTTCAAGAGCCGCTTCATCTGCGGCACGTCCTTCGCGAGGGCCTGGTCCTGCAGAGTTTTCGTCCCGGTCGCGACGAGGCAGGTTTCCTTAAAGGTCAGAGAAAAAAGAAATGAGGGCAAAAGGTAGCCCATCGTCTTTCCGGTGCCGGTGGGTGCCTGAATCAGGGCATGAATCCCATTCTTAAACGCTTGCCCCACGCGGAGCGCGAGCTGCTCCTGCGCTTCTCGGTACCGGTAGTGCGGAAGGATCTGGGTAACGCCCTCTTCGTCCCGGAGTATCCGCTGGATGTTCTGACCTGAGAAGTCGCGCTGGAATCGGTCGAACGCATCCGCATGGATCGGTCCGACCTGAGTCAGGAGCTGGTAGGACTTTGCCCTCTCGCCGACGGCGTAATCGATGGCCTCACCGATGGCCACGAGGTCTTCGACGGACAACGCAAAGAAGCGCCGGTAAAAAAAGTCCTCCGGAAAATTCGAAAAGACTTCCGTGAGCTTAAGCCGCAGTTCCCGGTCGCCGTGAGTCAAGTAGGTCGCGAGCAAGAGGGTCTTTAAGAGATCACGGGAGTCGGCTAAACCGCGGTGCTCTTCTTTCTCTGCGATCCCCAGGAGATTGATGAAGTACTCAAGGTTCAGCGTCGAAGCCTGTGGGAAAAGAAGCGCCAGGTAGAAGAGTGAATCATGGTAACTCTCTCTGCCGGCCGGCGAGGGAATCCGATCGAAGTAGCGCTTGAGAAAGCTTTCTTCAAACTTCGCATTGTGCGCGAGCAACGCATGTGACTCCAGGCCAAGGAGGTCGGGCTCGACCGTGAGCCAGAGCGGCGCGCGCCGGAGCTGGTCGTTCGTGATCCCGGTCAACTTGGTGATGAAGGACGAAACCTCATTTGCCGGGCGGACGAGCGAAGAAAAAGATCGCACCAAGCGAGTGCCATCAAACTGCAAGAAACCGACGTCGATGATCTCGTCCGTCGCGGGATTTACGCCTGTGGTTTCGATGTCTATGACGGCCCAAGAACCGAGACCCATCTCTCATCCCTTTTTGAGTAGTTTATGCGAAGTGACAACCAAGTGATCTAACATAAATTAATAGGCAGACTTTCGTCAATTATGCTAGGTTGCATTATCGTACTTTTTCATCGAGGAAACATGGAAGCCCTGTTCATGCAGATTCAATCTTTCTGCATCGTCATTCTGATGGCCGTAGGGATCCTCGTCCACAAGCGTCGCAAGCTTCACGTAAAACTCATGAGCCTCGCGATGATCTGGGATGTGGCCCTGATTCTCCAGATTGAACTGAGTCGCTCCGCTATCCTTAAAGCTTCGAAAGCTGTGGAGAACGCCCTCGCCCTCAACATCCACGTTTCGATCGCAGTCTCAACGGTCATTTTTTACGGTTTCATGCTCTACACTGGACGCGCAGTGCTCAGCGGAGACAATACTCTGCGCAAGCGGCACCGCGCCCTCGGCTACACGACTTTTATCCTCCGGATCCTAACGTTCGTCACGAGCTTCTGGGCCGTGGCTCCAAAGGCATAATTTATGAGTGACTTTAAGTTTGTTGAAGATATCATTAAGCAGGGCTTACCAGACGCTGAAGTGGTAGTGGAAGATATGACCGGAACCAGAGACCACCTTGCGATCACGGTTGTGAGCGACGCGTTCAAAGGAAAGCTTCTGATCGAACAGCACCAAGTTCTGATGTCGCTTCTGAAGGAAGAGCTTAAATCCAGGATCCACGCCGTTAAGCTTCAGACTTTTACTAAAGAAAAATTTTCCGCACGAAAGGAGTGAGTATGTCGTTCAATGTCCTCAACAATGATATCAATGAAATCGAATACGCCGACAAGTCGAAGGACATCCGGTCTCAGATCGAAGAGCTCCTGAAGAGCTCAAAAGTCGTCCTGTTCATGAAAGGCAATGCTCAGATGCCCCAGTGTGGGTTCTCCGCTAACTCCGTCGCGATCCTCAAGCACCTCGGCGTCCAGTTCAAAACGTTCAACATCCTGAACGATCAAGAAATTCGCCAGGGAGTGAAAGAGTTTTCAAACTGGCCCACGTACCCACAACTCTACGTGAACGGCAAACTCATCGGCGGAAACGACATCATCACGGAGATGTACCAAAGTGGCGAACTCCAGGAATACCTAAAGAATAACTAACCATGAAGAGAGTCATCGGAAAGCTGAACCCTACTGAAAAGAATGTGAACATCTGGGGGGCCGGATTCTCAGGACTCATCATCGGTTACTACCTTAAGCAGAAAGGTTACCGCGTCACCATCTACGAGCGCTCGGCGAAGATCGGCGGAAAGATCGGCACGAAGAAGACCGCTGCGGGCCCCATCGAAATCGGTGCCAATGCGCTCTACATGAACTCCGACGCCATGGACCTTCTGAAGGAACTCCGGCTCGAACCGATGCCGGCCGCGAAAAAGCTCCGGCGGCTGTTGCTTCTCAACGGCAAGCCGAAGAGGCCCCTGCAGCTCGCTCTTCTCACGAAGCTCACCCTGAACGGTCACCGGAAGCCGCCACTCATCTCTGAAGGTCTTTCCGTCGCGGACTTCTTCCGTCCTCTCATCGGATCTGAGAACATTAGCAAGTTCATCTCTCCGATCCTGGGAGGCATCTATGCCTCTCCGGCTGAACAGCTTCACTTTAAGTCCGTCTTCAGTGACTTCTCTCACCAAGCCCAGTTCGATTCTTACTGGGAGTTCAGCAAGGTCATGATCCGGAACCAGAAGCTTAAGCCGAAGCTCGACGTGGCCGGTTCCGTGAGCTTCGAAGGCGGGATGCAGACGCTCATCAACCGCCTCGGTGAGACCCTGAGAACAGAGATCAAACTCAACTACAAAGAAGCCTTCAGGATCAAGGGGAACACGATCCTCTGCACGGATGCGGGAACAGCGGCGGAACTCCTCTCGGAACTCCGACCCGAGATGAGCACGGAGCTCAGAAGAATCCGCTACCAGGAACTCACCAGCGCAACCGTCTTTTTGAAGCGTGAAATCCGGTCCCTTCACCATGCCTTCGGAGTCCTGATCCCCCTCGAGACCGGGTTCAACTCCATCGGGGTCATCAATAACAAGGCCATCTTCCCGGCGAACAACGAGAACGTTTACTCGTACACGTTCATCGCGAGAAAGAAGTGCACGAACGAGGACATCTTGGCGGACGTGAAAGCGCTCTACGGCGAGTTCGTTCCGGAGGATGTGGACTTCATCGACAACACGTACTGGGAGAAGGCGCTTCCGGTCTATGATCTCCAGCGCTACCTGAGTGTCAAAAAACTCCATCAGCTCGCCCAGGCCGGAGATAACATCGCTATCTTCGGGAACTACGCAGCCGGAATCTCTCTTAGAGAGATGATCAGTGCCGCTCGAAGCTTTGCGCTAAGTCCCCTCGACTACAAGGAGTCTCCGTGACTGAGTTCCCCTACCTTCACGGGTTTTCCTCCACTGAGCAACAGCGCCTCCGCACCCAAGCCGAGTTCGCTGAATACTCGATCTTCCAGAACGTAAACTTTTCGGGTTCGAAGCGGCTCCTCGAGGTGGGCTGCGGAGTCGGCGCACAGACGGAAATCCTCCTGAGGCGCTTCCCGAAGTTACACGTCACGGGTGTCGACCTAAATGAGAAGCAGCTCGAAGCGGCGAAAGCCTTTGTGGGAAGCCTCCCTGGCAGCGCCGGCCGTTTTGACTTTCACCACATGAGTGGAGACAACCTCTCGTTCGAAGCCCAGTCCTTCGATGCTGCCTACCTCTGTTGGATCTTAGAGCACGTGCCGAACCCCGCGCAAGTTCTGAGTGAGGTCCGCAGAGTCCTGAGGCCCGGCTCTGAGATCGTCGTGACCGAGGTCATGAACTCGTCCTTCTTCCTGGACCCCTACTCTCCGAGCGTCTGGAAGTACTGGATGGCGTTCAACGACTATCAGCACACCCACGCTGGGGATCCGTTCATCGGGGCCAAGCTTGGAAACTTACTGACCCAAGTTGGCTATCACCAAGTGAGAACGGAAGTGAAAACTTGGCACTTCGATAACCGCCAACCGGCGCTCCGCAAGCAGGCCATCTTTTTTTGGACGGACCTTCTTCTCTCGGCCGCCGATACGCTCGTGGCCGAGAACTACGTCACACAAGACACGGTCGATAAGGCGCGAGAAGATCTGGGCCGAGTCTCGAATGACCCGAACGCGGTTTTCCTCTACTCGTTCATGCAGGCCAAAGCGCAAGTGTATTTTTAGGCACTCCCCACACTTAGTTCGGTGTTTGAGCATCGAACTTGATGTCGACGATGTCGACGCCAAGCATGAGGTAAGCGCCCTGGTTAATCCCGATGGACTTCGGGAGGAACTCCACCCCTGACTTGTTCAAGTATTTCGTGACGTCCACACTGTAGGTCTTGTTTGTGTGTGGCTCGAGAACTTCTTTTAACTGGCCCATGATTCCGTCTTTCACGATGTCCGTCGCGAGCGGAATATTCGTCGGGTAATTGAACCGGTTCGGCAGCTCCCGATTCGTGAAGGGTGACACAACCCGGACATCGAGGCCCATGCCCCCACTCCGGAGCCGCCGAAACGTCGGAACCATGGAGACCTCGATCGGGAAAAAGATGATCCCATTGTTGTTATTCCGTTCGAGGAAGGAGGCCACCCGGTTCGAGAGCCAGGAGCGCACGCCCTGAGACTCGAGCTTCTTCAGATCCACCTCGGCGTTGACGACACCGACCAGCGCCTGGTCTCCGGCGAAGTGCAGCTTCACACTCTTCACTTTGAATCCTTTGATGGGTGCGAGACTCTCGAGCATCTTCTGGAACAGGTCCGCAGAATTGGCCAGGTCAAGGGCGGCGTTGATCAGTGGCTCGGAGATGACGAGGTTCAAGTCATTCCGACGCTGGGACGAGAGGTTGAGCCGAGGAAGCGTACGCCGAGAATTCCCTAGCGTGTTCTGTGTAGTGATCTGTCGGTTTCCGAGTTTGAAGTCCACGAGACCCAAGAGTTCGATGTCCTTGCTCTCCGGCGTGGCGATCCGATTGAGAGACACAGCGACCTGTGAGCTCTTCAGCACATCGGAGATCTGGTTGAGCATCCGCGCCATGGGATCTGCGCCGGCGGTAGAAGGTCTTGGCCGGTACGGGGGTGCCGTTCGAGTGGCCCGGTTCGCGACGAACTGGTCAAACGAGATGCTTCCGTTCTCTTGCTGATAGACCACGTAGGACGTCGCAACGTCGCGGTCCACGAGGTAAACGTTCATCATCTCCACGACGTCGTTGGTTAAGAACTCCGCGGCGAAGGAGATGAGTTTGTCCGCAAGATAATCCTGTTGCTCAACGATGCTCTCTCGGAGACGTCTTCTGACGATCGGAGTGACGAGCCCATCCATGAAGTTCGCAGCAGGCACTTCTAGAGATTCATAGGAGATGTCCAGATCCGGAGCATCCGGTCCGGACAAGCTCGACTCAACCGATCGGACCGAGACTCGGGCCACGCGCCCGTCGTTCCGGAACCGGAGAACGGAACTCAGAGTAATGGGCTTATTGGTGGAGGCGATTCGCAGCCCTTTCATCTCGACCTTGATTCCATTCGCACATTCTTTCTCGGTAGCGTGGCGGTTCTGGCAAAGAGTCAGTTCAGCTCCCTGGATGACGACGCTAGTGAGCGACAAGGATAGGCGGACGTCGAAGCCACTGTCGCTCGAATTAGAAATCTCTGTCCGGAGACTTCGCTCGTCGACGACTCCTGTGATTCGGATGTCCGAGGTCTGGAGGTAGAAGGGTAGATCCTCATTAAGATTGATGCCTCTCATCTGTCCGAGCACTCGGATCAAAGGGTTCACATCGACCGACCCTTTCTTTAGAACGAAATCATAGAGGTTCTGTGGGATCACCATGTCTTGGCGACCGGCGGAGTTGTATCTCACCGCCATCGTGAGAACCTTCATAATCCCCTGCTCGTTGAACCGCACGGCCAGCTGGTCTTGAGCGTAGAGCTGGGACGAGGCAATGCAGATGAGCAGTAAGAGCTTCCAGATCAACATGAGGTCCCCTTCGTTCGGATTGTACGGGAGGAGTCCTGCAACTGGAGTGCCAATCTTTCTCTCTCAGAGAGGAAGTTAGACAGGCCTGAGTGTCGAAAACGTTGCCAGTGTCAAAAGAGTTAACACCACCTTTGGGTGCTCAGACGGTTGGTTACCGAACCGAGAGACCGGGGGTGTGAGAGCGAAGAGAGGCGTCCTTGATCAAATGCCAGAGAAGAGATTCCTTCTTCTTACAGAGGAGTTCCCACTCACTGAAGCGATCGACCTCGCGCATGAGGTCTGCCTCTTTCCAAAGCCTCGCCGTACTCTGGAGTTCTTTATCATATTGAGTGAGACGGGGTTTCTGCTCTAGGTAGGAGGGGTCGACCATCTTCACCAGATGGGTCTGGAGGAACATAAAGAATCCGCGGAGCTTCTCGAAGTCTCCCTCGTGAGCGACCAGCCGATCAAAGAAGTCCGGGAACTTTTTCCGGGCAAAGAGCGAGGCAAGTAAGAATTGGTCCAAGCGCTCGAGCACCAAGAGTTCTTGGACCTCGGCCAGGGTGATCTCCCGAGCGTCCGGATGATTGAGCTTAATGAGGCAGGCAGCGTTGTAGAACTCTCCGAGAGTATTTTCTAACGAGTCCACGATCCAGGTCTTCGCGGGGGGAGAGAGAGGGAGCCGCAAGTGAGAGCAGACAAAATCCAAGAGCTTGCCAGTTTCCCAAAACTTCGGTGCTTCGATGAGGATCGTTGGAACTTTGCCATCCTTCACGAGTTTCTTCCAGGCCGTCTGCTCGTTCTCGAAGCTCAACAAAATGAAGCGGCCGGAGACTCCGGCCCCGGCCAGGAGGTCGAGCAGATCCGGAGCGAGGTCCTGCGCCTGGTGGACGAAAAAACTCTCGAGGTTACCAAACAGGCTTAGGGTTAAGAACTCTTCTTCGATCCAGCCGCGGGTAACTTCGGAAGCCATCTTGTAGTGAAGCGAAGGAGCGTCGACGCTGCGAATAAGGAAATCCTTCGCGAGTTTGAGGCAAATGGGATCGAAGGTATTAAGCGCAAGAACGCCTTCGTGCTGCTTCAGCAAGTCTCGGTTTTGCGCCGAAAAAAACTCCCAGAGCTGCCACTTAGAATGCATAGAGGATCATGTCCCGGACGTTGATCGCGGCATCGACGGCGAGGTTCTTCAGGACCTTCCTCTGAACGCCAGCATTCTGGGTGCCGACCACCTGGACGCCTGCGTCGTCGAGGACCTCGCGGGTGTAGATCGATCTCAGGGGGAGGTACTCGTTAAAGATGATCTTCGAGTTCCCTCGGATTTGATCGCTGAGGCCGGAGCGCAGGAGGGTCAGTTCTTCTTCCGTCGGTCTCTTGATGACGATGATCTGCAGGTAGAGCTGAACATCGGAAGTTCCAGGGATGTAGAAATTCTCTCGGTTCGTACCAATCGCATTTTTCGCTTTAAGTTGTGCTAGCCGTAAGTTCGAGGCCCTGACGGACTCCATGAGTTTCTCCGGAGTCTTGATGATTCCGATCAGCAAAGCGTCAGCTTTGGGACTGTACCCGTTGATGAGCTTGAGGCCGCTGAAGCCCGTCAAAACGCGGTAAGTCTCTCGGGTAAAATCCGTGTGGAGCTCCGAAAGGTTGGAGTAGTTGTAAAACATCGGGACCGCGAGGGTCTGTATCCCGTAGAGTGAGAGCGGGTTATCCTGTTGAGAGAAGCGATAACCACTGCACCCGAAGAGGAGCAGAAAAACGAGGGACTTAAGCATGAGAAATCTATACCATGGACAAGAGGCAAGGGCTAGGTTAGTGGTAGAGAATCATGTTTAAAAAGATTGAGTTCAAGGGTTTAAATTACGATGAGTTGGACCGATTCGACGCTCATGACCTGAAGCGTGAGAAGCTCCACACCTTCTATCAAACTTTCGACTTCATCAACCTGATCAAGAGCTGGCCCGAGCTCATCGGCCCGGGGCTTGCGGCCGTTACTTGTCCCCTGAAGATGAAGGGTGACACCCTGATCATTCTCTCGAAGCACGCCAGTTACTCCCAGAATATTTCATTCTTGTCGGAAGAACTAAAGCGAAAGATCTTCGTCCTGTTTCCGGAACTCAGGCCCGTGCTCAAGCGCCTAAACTTCCAAACCCAAGAGAGTTTTTTTCGACCTGCGGTGGGCACGAGCGAGGGACCACCGACGAAGTCAACGGCGCCTCGGTTTCACCCGCAAGATCCTCGGTATAAAATCCTAAAAAGCGAAGCAGACCGACTCTTTGCGGAAGTTGCGGATGCCGAACTCAAGGCGATTCTGACGTCGATTTACATCCAGTCAAAGTGACGAACGCAAGTCCCCCGTCGTGGGTCACCGAAGCCACCGGTCGAGGCCAGTGGCGGTCAAGTTCACGACGGACACGCGGATCGTTGCGAAGGACTATGAACGCGAAGCCATCGCTCGCAAGAGCGCACTGAATGGTCCGAAGAAGCACGGCCCATCCATCCCGATTGAAAGTCCGGCAGAGCTCGCGCCGAGGGTCCGGGGAGGGGCGCCCGTGGCCTGGCAAAAAATACGGCGGATTACTCACGATCAAGTCGTAGACCCCATCGGGGCTCCAGTCTCCGAACGCCGTCAGGTGAGTCCGGACCGAAACCGTGCTCCGTAAGCCTTGGCTGATGTTTTGTGAGAGATAGGGTTCCCATTCCGGTTGGAGCTCCACCAGCGTGAGGTCGGTGGGCCGAAGATGGTTGGCGAGCTCGATCCCAATGACCCCAGAGCCCGCGCCGAGGTCGAGGATGCGAAGAGGCCTCCGGTCACCGAGCTGACGAAGCACAAACTCGACGAGCTGGAGTGAGTCCTGATTGAGCCGATAGAACGGTGGCTCCGCGTACCTGCTCACCTGAAGGTGATCTCGGCCGTCTTTCGCACGAGGGCCTCATCGATGTCCCCGAGTTCAATCAGCTTATACAAACAGAGCATGAAAGAGGCCTCGGCCTCGAGTCCCTCTTTCAGAAACTTCCGTCGCCCGGGTAAGAAACTCTTCCCTGCTTTGCGCGAATACAGGTCTGCGAGGCGCTCGTCATCCAGAAGGTAAATAAGCCAAAGCTGATCCCTCGACTCCAGCCGCTGGAGCTCCGGGAGAAGGGCCTCCGAGACCAGCGGGGCCACGTCCATGAAAGGCCAGACCCAGGATGACTGCTCCGGCAAGGGGAGCTTTGGCCCACGGAGTTCTCGCACCCGGAACATGTCCGGCAGCCGCAAGAGCCGCCGGAAATGGATCAGCTCTGGAGCAAGAGCCAAAGTGAAGCGGAGGTCGAGCTTCGCTTCCAACTCACTCGTTTCAATCCCATCCACCATGCGCAGCAGGGCCGGATCATTGTAGTAGCTTCGCAGGTAGAGCAAGAGGAGCTGAAAAATAGTTCGGTCCGCCGGATGGCGGGCGAGCTTCGTGAGGATTTGCTGGGCCTGATCTCGGGCAATGCGATGGTACCGACTTGCCCGGAACGCTGACCTCTCCCAGTTCACTCTCGGCGCCGTCGTGATAAAGTCGCGCAGGATCGCATCCGATCGTGAGACGTTTCCGATCATCAGGTACAGGTAAGAACGCAGGAGGAGCTCGGGCAAGGTCTCGTCCGGGATTTCACTGAGCGCGTCGATGATCCGATTCTTAACCTGGAGATCCGTGATGAGGTTGAACTGAGAATTGATGATCTCCGTTAGGAAGCGGGATCCCGTCTGCTCCTCAAGAGTCCTCCCCTGTGCTTGGAGAGAGCCGATCCACCGCAGCCAGCGTTTTAGCGCATGGCCCTCCGGGAGCTTGACGACGCAGTCTCGGAGGCGGATGAGGAACTTCTCGTTGATCACTTCCGGCGGATGGAGCAGCACGGCCAGCTGATAAAGATCTGTGGCGAAGTCGGCGCAGGTTACTTCGTCAATGTTAAACGAACTGAGAACCCTGAACCCCTCGAGACCTGCGACGGGCCTCAGGGTTAACTTTTCGAGGGTGACGGCACTCTCTAAGAGCTTTTTTTTTTTCGACCGGGAGGTCCTGGGCTTGCACCACGCTGACGAGAGCTACCGGGCCCAGAGTGAGATCCACTTGGAAGATGCGCTGGATGATACTTTTCCTGAAGTAAATCATGAGGAAGAGCATGACGAACCCCAGGGCCCCGATGTAGACCAACCAGCGCTGCTTCTTCAGCTGCACCGACTCAGCTGGGGGGCTGGCCTTCTTCGGCTTTAAGGCCGGTCTACTTTTTTTTTTCTCACCACTCGTGGCGGTGGCGGCATCTGGAATCCGAGGAGGCTGGGCCTCGGGCCGTGGAGGTGGTGAGACCTCACCGGTTGTTTGTGCTACCGGAGGAGGCTCCTTGAGGCCCGAAAGATCTATCTGTCCGACGTGGGTGATGTGATCGCTCGCGGGACTCGAGGCGTGCTTGGTGCCCGAGGACGTCAGAACGTCCTTCGCTTCACTTATCGGATTGAAACTCTGAGTTTCCTCTCCGATGAGGAAGCGCTCAACGAGGTCGTCCTCGCGCAGGTAGAACCAGTACCCGTTACCGGAGCACACTTCGTCGTCGGATTTAATTGATCCGTTGTGATAAAGTTCCAGGACCTTCTCCTTAGAGATGGGACCGAGGATGTGATTTGAGCGTGTCCGAATGAGCCAGTTTTTATCCATAATCACCGAGCGAAGAGTCCAATGAGGGCGGCCAAGTCCTGATCGGTGAACCGGAGCCCCAGAGAAATTGTAGCACTTGTTTTGCCGTCTTTGGAAATAAGATCTTCACCCGCGAGCCGCGTGAACATCACGTTCCAGATCTTGATCTCCGAGTACCATCTCAGGTTCGGGCCCGCGTCCTTTTGGTAGTCGAAGAGCTCGAGGCCAGTTCGGATGCCGAAGTCCGGCACGAAGTAATCGAGTCCGACGCCACCGGTGGATTCGATGAGGCCAGCACGGAGGGCGAAACGCTGGATCCTTCGGCCGATTTGGAAATTGAACTTGAAGTTCGTTTTGTTGATCTTCCGAACGGATTTCTTGCTCTCCTCACCTCCGTCGACGGTGGTGTAGGTGTCAGTTTCGGTCTCCGTTTGAGGCCCGAAGTCGTTCGTGACAACCCCGAGGCGGAAGAAGCGCTCCGGCGCTGGGTAGATGTCCAGCTCAAAGCGCGTGTCCGAACCGATCCGCGTGTTCGCTCCGGTAGAAAGACCGATATCCGCTTCGATGTTGTTGATCCGGTTGACGAGGCGGTTGACGGAAGAGAGGGTCTGGGAGACCTGGTCGACGACTGCGTCATCACGGAGGAGCTTACCGACTGTCCCCTTCCCTTCTTTCACATCAGCGACGATGATCTTAAGATCATTGACCGTGGCATCGACTTTGTCCAAAATCGGACCGATCTTTGAGAGGTCACCCATGAGGGAGTCTTTCTGGTGCCGGTCCGTTTCGTGGGCGAGCTGAGACGTGAGCGCCTCCACGTCGTCGATGATCCGGTTCACTTTCTCTTCGTTCCCATCAGTGATCCGGCGCAGACTCCGGGTGACCTCGCTGATGTTCTCGACGATTTCTTTAATCATGTTCCGGCCCTGGTCGTCTCGGAGCGCGGCCTTGATGTTCCCGGTGATCTCCTTGACGTCCTTGAGGACCGCTGAAGCGTCCTTGGCCAGACTGTCAAATCCTTCCCCCGGTTCCGTGAGGATGAGCGTTCCTTCCGGAAGTCGGTCGCCCTTCTGATCTCCGAGGTCGAGGTCGATGAACTTATCGCCGAGGAGGCCCACGGATTTAATCTTGAGCTTCGCCGAGGGGGTAATCTTAATCGCCTCGAGCATTTCGAAAGTCAGGAGCGCCTTGTTACCTTCGAGCTCGATCTTCTTGATCCGGCCCGCGTTGATCCCGGCGACCTTGATCGGCGTCTTTTCGAAAATACCGGACGCATCCTCGAGAATGGTTTTATAGCGGACGTGCTGTCCGAAACCGGATTGGTTCTGGGTGATCTTGAGCGACATCACCACCACGCTGGCGAGCGCCACCAGTGTTAAGAGTCCGACCTTCAGAGGGTTCAATGAATCTCACTCCGTAAAAATCAATATTACAACCATCGGTTATAAACTTGATGATAATCGATTCCGGCTATAACTCAAGGAATCTCCGGATGACAGGATTTTCCGACTGCTTGAACCGATCCACATCCAAATGCTCAACTACCCTCCCCTTCTCCATGAAGACGATGTAGTCCGAGTATTTGAGTGTGGCATGGATGTCGTGGGAGATGATGATCGACGTGAACCCTCTGTGCTCGTTGCGCCGGTGCGTGTCCCGCATGAGATCGTAAACAGTGTGCGTGGTGATCGGATCAAGGCCCGAGGTGGGCTCATCGTAGAGCATGATGTGCGGATCCAGAGCAAGGCCCCGGGCGAGGCCCACGCGCTTGCGCATCCCTCCCGAGAGCTCCGATGGGAGGCGCTTGGCCGCCTCTGGTTGAATTCCCACGGAGTCGAGCAGGGCCATGACCTTCGTCCGAATCTCCTCCTCTGAGAGCTTGGTGAATTCTCGGAGGGGGAACGCCACGTTCTCGAAGGAGCTCAGGAAGTCAAAGAGTGCCGCGTACTGGAAGACCATGCCGAAATTAGTTCGGAATTCTCTGAGCGCCAGCTCTCCCAGCTGATTCACGGTTTGGTCGAGGACGATGACGTCGCCGGTCGTCGGCATCACGAGGCCCAGGATGTGCTTCATGAGCGTGGTCTTCCCGGCGCCGGAGAATCCGAGGATCGTGGTGATCTTCCCGCGCCGGATGCCGAAGTTCAGCTCCCGGAGGATCACCGAATCGCCGAAGGTCTTGGAGACATTCCGGAACTCAACCGCGAACTCACTGGTCACAGGATCCTCGCCAGGAAGCTCGTGAGAAAGAAGTCGACGACCAAGACGGTGATCATGCCCCAGACCACGGCCATGTTTGTCCCGCGGCCAACGCCCTCGGCGCCGCCGGTGACGGTGAAGCCATGGTACGTTCCGATGATGCCGATGAGGTAGCCAAACACGGTTGCCTTGATGAGGCCCTCGGCGACCATCCCGAGGCGCATGAAGTCGCTGATCTTCTGGGTGTAGAGGATCTCGTCGATCTGAAGCACCCGCACCCCGATGAGCCAAGAACCCCAGTAACCGATCAGGAGGAAGATCGCCGAGAGAAGTGGCATCGCCAAGGTCGCACCGACGATGCGTGGAACCGCGAGGTACTGGTAGCTATTGATCCCCATGACCTCGAGGGCGTCAATTTGTTCGGTCACTTTCATGCTTCCGATCTGGGCCGCCATGGCGGCGCCGCAACGGCCCGCGACCACGAGGCCCGAAAGCACCGGTGCGAGCTCCTTGGCCAGGGCGATGGTCACGATGGGTCCGATGAACGAGTCCGCGTTGATCGCCTTGAAGCCGAGATAAATCTGGAAGGCGAAGACCGCGCCCGTGAAAATGGACGTGAGAAAGATGATGAAGAGCGATTTATTTCCCATGAAATAGATCTGATCAAACAAGAGTCGCATCCGGATCGGTGGCTTGAAGGTCCAGAACATCGTCCGGAACGTGAAATTGGTGAAGTCTCCTAACCCCTGAAGGTGCTTCAGGATGTTCTCCCCGAGATCCGTGACCCTTGCCTCTGCGATTGCTTTGAGATTCATCGTTAGCTCACCTTGTAGACCCGTGGGATCCGGTTCGTTACAGCACACATGACTTGGTAGGCGTGAGTGTTCGCTTGCTGTGCCAGGTCGGTGACACCACGCCCGTCATGGCCCCAGATCTCCACGACGTCATTGACCTTGAGCTGGTCCCGTTGACCAGGCTCAAATTGAATGTAGGTCATGTCCATGTTCACTCGGCCGAAGACCCGGCCGCGGAGGCCATTGAGCGTGAGCTGTACCCCCGAATAGAAGGTCAGGAAGCCGTCACCGTAGCCGACCGGAAGGACGGCAAAAAACGAATCCCGGTCGGCCACGTTCATACCGTAGCCGACCGGGGTGCCCTGTTTGACCTCGAAGGTCGACAGAACCCGGGTGACCCAGCGGGAGGCTTGCTTCCCCGTCCACCGAACCGGATCCACGACACTCGGTGGACCGTAGAGCGCGAGCCCTGGTCGGACGAAGGTCTGGTCAACGCCGAGTTGCTGCTCGATGGCCCCGGAGTTTGAGATCGAGGTCTCTTCGATGGCGACGCCGGCATCGGTCAAGACCTTCCGCAGGCGATGAAACTCCGCCTGCTGCCGCCAACAAAGGTCATCCGTCTCGACCGGAATCGAGGCACGTGCGAAGTGAGTCATCAAGTGCTTGACGCCTCGGCTCTTCAACCGGGAGCGAGTCGCGATGAGGTCGGCTTCAGTTAAGCCTAACCGGTTCATGCCGGTGTTGAGCTTCAGCACAAGCGGGAGGCTCCGGAACTTGGCGTGAGTCAGAACGAGCTCTAGGTCCCGACGGTTGTGAAGCACGGGAACGAAGTTGAAGTTCAGGTAGGCGTCCGAGAGCTTCTCATCCTCGAGTTCGGAGTCAGAAAAAATGAACACTCGAGCCCCCAGATCCGGACACTCTTCCAGAAGCTTCAGCGCTTCGCAGAGAGTGGCACAGCCGAGGTCTCGGACCCCGCACTCACGGACGAGGAACTGGGCCACAGGAACCATTCCGTTTCCGTACGCGTCCGCTTTCACCATGGGTAGAACCTGCGCCTGGGGAGCGAGGCGCTGGATCAGGGCAAGGTTCCCGGCCAGGTGGCCAAGGTTAACTTCGAGGTAGGTGTGGTAGCGCATCAGACAGTGATTCTTTTGGAACTAGGCCGGTTGATGAGGAGCCGCTTTTCCTCGTCTCTCAAAGAGAGTTCGCTGAACTCCTTCTCGAAAAGCCGAAGGTAATGGGCCGACGACGGCGGCACCAGCTTCAGAACCGGTAGCATCTCTTCCGAGAGAACCTGGGCGGTGTCTTCGAAGAACTTCCAGTAACTGAACTGCTTCACGAAGGACTGGAGCATCTGGGTCTCCGCTTCCACCGACTCTTTCGGGATGAAAAACATCACGTGCCATGGGCCGAAGAGAGAGAGCTTCGTGCTCTTCTGAAGGCGCCCAGAAAGCTGGATGAAAAAGTCGTTGAAAAACGAAGACCAAAAGAACTTGTTCATCGGCCGGCGCTTGGCCACGTCGGTGAGAGGAATGAGGCTCAGGGAAACGATCCGCACGTCAGCGTCGAAGCTCGCTTTCTGCATCCGGTCCATGTCGTCGAGGGCCTCCCACATGGGTAAGAAATGCGACGCGTAGTGCGGGAGCTGCTGGTAGAGTCGGAGTTTCCGTAAGCTCGAACTGAGCATCGCCTCGAGGACGTCCCAGGGGAAATCCGCCATTCGTTCTTCGTGAAAGGAGACGTAGAGGAGGAAGTCCGGATTCGTCGCACCGGAAGAAATCTTCACGAGGACGGGCCCGGTCTCAAAGAGGTCCCGGGCAACCTGCGTGCCCATCTCCTGGGCGAATGGTTCGATGCCTTGGAGGTTCGCCTGGCCAAGCCAGAGCGATGGAAACGGATGGTACTTCTTCCGAACCAGGTCGGGGCCTATGAGTTTCTGGCCGGAGGGGTTGAGTTCGAGGATGCCGTATCCGTCGATCGCCTCCCACTTCTCAAGTTTTGCGATCAAGGAATGAGTGAAGTCCTGTCTGGTGGAGTCGGCTTCGATCTCCGCGCAGAGGGTCCGGATGAATTCAAAGTTGGCCCGGAACTCTTCTGCTCCCGACCGCTCCGAGAGGAGTCTCTGGGATCTGGCCTGGAGCCGCTGGACCCGGACCTCGAGGTCACTCCGTTCCCGGTCCTGCCGCAGCTCACGAGTCCGTTGTCCCACCAGCGCCAGAACCTGGGCCGTCAAAGAGGAGTCGTGGTGGAGGTAACCAGCGGGGGAAAGGCTCAGCGTCGACTGCAGGAGAATCTTCGTCGATTCTTTCGAGAAAAAAGCATAGCACAGAGATTTATCGACGACTTTCGGGTGGCTTCGAAACTGGATGCTGCCTTGGCTCATCTTCGTCACATCGACGATCGCAAGGTCGGGAGTCTGAACCGTGCTGGCGACCCAGAATTCATCGAGGCTCTGGTACAAGTGCGCGAGGATGTTCTGCTGCCGGAGGGCCCCCGCGATGTCCTTCGCACAGGCGAGGTCATCCATGAGAATTGCCACTGTTAAATCAGATCCTTGAAGCGTGGTTTGCATAGGTCCTCCCGACCAGATGAAAGCATTGATCCATGGTATCGTAGGACGAGAAACCATGTAAAGGATCGCGCCGGGCGAATTACCCCGAGCTTTTTACTCCGGAGCGAACGACGCCGTCGGGGCCCCGTGGGGCTAGCTTCCGAGGGACTTCCACAGCTCCCGAGCGAGGTCTTCGGAGGGAAGAACACCGTCGAGGGTAACGGGAAGCTCGAGGAAGAGCCGTCGGCGCTCGTCGTAGATCTTCTCGAGCTCCACCGCTCCGCGGGCCACCAGCGGCCGCGGCGTCTCGACATCTAAACGGAGTCGCTCCCACGCTACAGCGAAGGGCACGTCCAGGTGGACGAAGCGTAACCGCGGACCACGCCGGTAGAGCTCCCAAAGCAACGGGGAGAGCGTTCCGCCACCGAGGGCCAGCACGCCCTTTTCTTCTTCCTTGAGCCACGCCTCGAACTGCTGCCGTTCGAGGACGCGGAAGCGCTCCCAGCCGATTCCCTCGATGAGGTCGGCTAACCGGGCGTACCCCTTCCCAGCGGTTTTGAAAACGAGCTGATCGAGGTCGTCGAAAAGCTCCCACCCCTCGGGAGCGCTCGCCTGAAGCGCACGCACGAGGCTCGTTTTCCCAGCGCCAGAGAAGCCAGCTATCAAAATTTTTTCGCATTTAGCCATGTGGCCCTTCTCTTTGTCCGAATATTTTTATAGAAGCTAGGGCAATAAAAAAAAGGCCCTCCATGAATAAGATAGACAATAAGCACGTTGCCGCAAAGATCAATCTGATCAAGCTCCCAGCAAACAGCCCCTTCTCGTTCGAGCTCGATCAAGAAACGGACTGGGTCCGGAGCTTTCTTTTGGAGATGAACGAGAACGCAACCGAGAAGTCGCCAGAGGCTTACCTCGACGACACATCCATTTTTATCTCCGGCGAACTGGAGAAGAAAAATAAAACAGACATGGGAGAATTTCTCCTCGTCAAAGGCACGATCGAAGCCGACTACGTTACGGAGTGCGTCCGGACGCTCAAGCCCATGACTGTTCAGCTCGATGTGCCGTTCAAGATTGTCTTCGTTGACGAGGCACTCGCAAGTACTGAATTATTTGCTGAAATCGATGAGACCTACGTCGAGAATGACGTCTATGAGATCTACTTTTATTCCAAGCGGACGGTCGATTTCCAAGACATGCTCCACGAACAGATCTTCCTCAATTACAACCAATACCCTGTTCTTGACGCGGATGCTAAGTTGGAAGGCGTGGATTCAGAGGATCTGGCCTAAAGGGCACCGACAAACCGGTCAAGATTGGGCTTGGCAACGGGTGGAAGTTGTATTAGAAATAGAACCTCATTTTTAAAAAGCTCAATTAAGTATAAGAGTTAATATTATCGGAGGCATTTGTGGCAGTACCTAAGAAGAGAACCAGCGTTTCCCGGAAAGGTTTAAGACGAGCTGGTCAACATCATAAACTTTACAGAAAATTTCCTCAGGCCTGCCCGAACTGCGGTGACTCTGTTCTCCCTCACCACGTTTGCCCGTCTTGCGGTCACTACAAGGGTAAGCAAGTCTTCGAAGTCAAAGTTAAAGCTGACGAAGCTCCGGCCCAAGCTTAACTTAGAAAGAAATTTCTTACAAAAAAAGCCTTCGAAAGAAGGCTTTTTTTTTGGATCAACGGTCTCGACTTACGGATAAGTGGGGACGTAAAAGGTGGGATCAAATGAGACTCTTCAACACGAAAATCCTAGGTACGGGAAGCTACCTCCCAGAACGCATCGTCACGAATAAAGACCTCTCTGAGCGCATCGACACGAGCCACGATTGGATCGTCGAGAGAACGGGAATCCATCAGCGCCGAGTTGCAGACCTCTCTAAGGGAGAAAATCCGAGTGGCATGGCGAAAGAAGCGTCCCTCAAGGCGATCGAAGCAGCGAACCTAACTCCCAACGACATTGACCTCATCCTCGTCTCCGCGACGATGCCAGACCAGAGCATGCCCAACACCGCGTCCGTCCTCCAAGAGAAGCTTGGCATCACCAATCTCTGCCCCACGCTCGACGTCAATGCGGCCTGCTCCGGCTGGATCTACCTTGTTCCGATGGCAGATGCGATGATCAAGACGGGCCTCTACAAGCACATCCTGATCGTGGGCTCAGAGATGCTCTCCTCCTTTAACAACTGGGACGACCGCAACACCTGCATCCTCTTCGGTGACGCCTGCGGTGCCGCTGTTCTGGGCCGCGCCTCTGAGAACGAAGACTCTCGCATCTACAGCTCAATCCTGACCTGTGACTCAACGAAGAAAGACCACCTCACACTCATGGCCGGCGGGGCCAATAAGCGGATCACGCACGAGGTGCTCGACAAGAACGAACAGTGGATGACCATGAACGGGCAACAGATCTTCAAAGCTGCGGTCACCACCATGGCCGCCCACGCTGAGCGAGTGGCCCGGGAAGCCGAGCTGACCCTCGATCAGATCGACTGGTTCATTCCGCACCAGGCGAACCTTCGGATCATTGAGGCAGTCGGAACTCGCTTCAACATTCCGGCCTCGAAGGTCATCGTGAACGTCGATCGGTTCGCGAACACTTCCTCGGCTTCTGTCCCTGTGGCGCTAGATGAGGCGATTCGAGACGGTCGGATCAAGCGCGGTGACAACCTTCTCATGGCGGCTTTCGGAGCAGGGCTCACCGCCGGCGCCATCTGCCTTAAATACTAACCCTTCTTTTGGAGATTTCATGAACGTCACAGTCGTCTTCCCTGGACAGGGAACCCAGTACGTGGGCATGGGAAAAGCATTCGCGGGCCTCGAGTTCTTTGCGCGGGCCAACCGCGCCACTGGCCTTGACCTCACGAGACTCATGCTGGAGGGCCCGGCGGAAGACCTTAAGCTCACGCAGAACACACAACCAGCGATCGTTGCGCACTCCCTCATGCTGTTCGAGCGGCTCAGGGAGTTGCTGCAGAATAAGAACATCACCGTCGCCAGAGTCCTCGGCCATTCCGTCGGCGAGTACGCAGCCCTCGCCGCTGCCGGTGCCATGACCTTCGAGGAGGCCGTGCGCGCCGTGCACTTCCGTGGGAAGTACATGCAGGAGGCCGTTCCGGCAGGAAAGGGCACGATGTACGCCATCCTTAAACAGGACGAAGCCACGATCCGCGAAGCCTGTGTCGGAGCTTCGAGCGAGCTCGAGGAAGTCTCTCCGGCGAACTTCAACGAACCCTCTCAGATCGTGATTTCCGGTGACAAGAACGCCTGCCAAAGGGCCATCCGTCTTATGGAAGAGAAGACCGGAGATCGGGTCAAAGCGATCGAGCTTCAAGTCTCGGCACCCTTCCACTGCGCGCTCATGAAGCCCGCGGAACTGAAACTGAGGCCCGTCCTCGAGGGAATCAACTTCAAGCCACCCTCGAAGGCCTACGTCGCGAATGTCGACGCCCGCGAGTACGCTCCAGGCACGGCCCCGGAGATCCTCAAGGAGAACCTCCTGAAGCAAGTCTGTGGCTCTGTTCTCTGGACTCAGAGCATCCGAGCGCTTGCAGACGATACTGTCATCATCGAGTGTGGTCCGGGGAAAGTCCTCGCGGGCCTCATCAAAAAAATAAACCCTAACCTGAAAGTCATCTCCCTCGATACGGAGACCGGATTTTCTGAAGTCGAGGCCCTATGATCGCAACCTTCGCTGACTTAAAAGATAAAGTGATCCTCATCACCGGCGCTGGCCGCGGGATCGGGAAGGACATCTCTCTTGCGCTCGCGGCCCAAGGGGCCCATGTCGTCTTTAACTACCGTGGGGATGAGAGCAAGGCGATGGAACTCAAAGAGGAGCTTGAGCGGGCCGGAGGCCGCGCGACGGGACTAAAGTTCGACGTCACAGACTATCCGGCGATGACCAAGGCCATCGATGAGTTCACGAAGACAGTGGGTCCCATCTCCGGTCTTGTGAATAACGCAGGAATCTCCAAAGACACCCTCCTCCTCCGACTCAAGCCTGAGGAAATCTCCTCGATCATAGATACCAACCTGAAGGGTTCGATGATGGTCACCCAGGCCCTCTCGCGGAACTTCCTCAAGGCCGAGCACGTGTCTATCGTGAACATGAGTTCGATCGTTGGGCTCATGGGGAATCCTTCTCAGGCCGCTTACGCGGCCTCGAAGGCCGGACTCATCGGCTTTTCGAAGTCCGTTGCGAAGGAGCTTGCTTCCCGGAATGTGCGCTGTAACGTTATCTGTCCCGGCTTTATCCAAACAGACATGACTGATGCACTAAACGACAAGGCCAAGGAAGAATATTCCAAATCGATTCCGCTCGCTCGATTTGGAAGTACCCAGGAAGTGGCCAATCTCACGTGTTTTCTCTTGAGCCGTGCGTCAAGCTACATCACCGGTGAAGTGATTAAAATTGACGGCGGATTGTACATTTAATAAATTAGCCGGCATCTCACATTTTGGAGGATATTTTAATGGAATTACAAGAGAAGGTAATCAAGCTCGTTTCTGAAGCTACAAAGATGGACGCTGCCAACATCGGCCTGAGCACGAGCTTCGTTGATGATCTTAACCTTGACTCACTCGATATGGTCGAGCTTATGATGAAAATGGAAGACGAGTTCGGCGTAGAGATTCCAGAAGACGAGACGGAGAATCTTAAGTCCATCGGTGACGTTGTGACTTACCTCAAAGCAAAATCACACTAAATCGACCTTTTAAGGCCACCGAAAGGTGGCCTTCTAGTTTAAGGATCATAAACTATGAAACTAAATCGTGTAGCAGTCACAGGAATGGGCGCGATCTGTGGATTGGGGAACTCCCTTGATGAAGTCTGGGCCAATGCGCTCGCTGGAAAGTCCGGCATCTCGACTCTGGAACGGCAAAACACCGAAGGGTGGCCAGTGACGTTCGGCGGTGAGGTCAAAAACTTTAAACTCTCACCGGAATTGATGGACCTCAAAGACCAGGATCGTTTCGATCTCTTTAATCACTATGCTCTCCATTCTACGGACGAGGCCCTGCGCCAGTCCAAGCTCCTCGAGGCCGGCTACGCTTCGGAGAAGATTGGGATCATTTTCGGAACGGGCCTGGGCGGGTTCCCGCACATCGAATCTAACCATAAAGTTTTTTTAGAGAAGGGTGCTCGGCGGGTTTCTCCGTTCTTCATCCCGTCTGTAATCCCGAACATGCCGGAGGGGCTCATTTCAATCAAATGGGGCTTCCGGGGGATTAACTTCGCGATCGCATCCGCCTGCGCTTCAAGTGCCCATGCGCTAGGCCTTGCAGCCACGGAGATCATGCTTGGTCGTCAGGACGCCATGATCACAGGTGGCACCGAGGGCGTTATCACCCCCTTCACGATCGCTGGCTTCGCCTCCATGAAGGCGCTTTCCAAAAGGAACGAAGAGCCGAAGCGGGCCTCGAGACCCTATGACGTTGATCGGGATGGGTTTGTCATGGGAGAAGGCGCCGGGATCATCGTTCTCGAGAACTATGAGAAGGCGAAGGCCCGGGGCGCTCGGATCATTGCTGAAGTCGTAGGCTTCGGTGGAAGTTCTGATGCGAACCACATCACGGCTCCGCATCCCGAGGGATTGGGTGCCATGATCTGCATGCAGCAAACTCTCGACATGGCCAGAGTCCCTCGCGAAGAAGTGGGCTACATCAACGCCCACGGAACTTCAACTCCGCTCGGAGACGTTGCGGAGACCGGTGCCATTAAAAAAGTGTTCGGCGAGCACGCCTATAAACTTGCAGTTTCCTCGACGAAATCGATGACGGGACACCTCCTCGGCGCGGCCGGGGGACTCGAATCCATTTTTTGCATCAAAGCTCTGGAAACCGGGATGCTTCCCCCGACCATCAATCTCGACAAACAGGATCCGGAGTGTGACCTGTACTACGTCCCAAACAAGAGCGAAAGGCGGGACATCCGCTACGCTCTCAACAACTCCTTCGGATTCGGTGGAACCAACTCTTCCACGCTGTTCAAAAAAGCCGACACCTAATGTGCTGGGTCCTCGTCAGAGGGCCCAGCTTCAATCCAGAAGATGAATCCCGAGTAAGAACGCGTTGGCGAGGATGAAGCCGCTCAGAAGGCGCTGGTAGCTCTCCTCTGAAGCGAAGGAGAAGACGCGCTTTCCTAAGAGGTAGCGCACCGAGAGAGAGATCGCAGCGCCTGTGGCCTCGGGGGCCCCGAGAACCTTGCCGCTGAGGAGCATGAGAACGAGGATCTGAAGTGTCGCCATGAACGCGTAGTCGAAGCTCACGCCTGCGAGGACCTTTGACTTCTCTTTGTACAAACTCGAAACGAGCGGCGTGAGAATAGATCCACCCATGTTCGAGAGCCCATGCACGAGACCCATCACTGCGAGGGCAACCGGGAGGTTAGAGCGCATCCACGCTTGAAGGCCGGAACGAAGCCGGGCGGATGTCCGAAGCACGAAGGCGACGACGAGCATGATGGTGACAAAGAATCGGATCTCCCATTTCACATCAAGCTCTGTCGCGGCCAGCATCCCGATGATGAGGGCCGGGAGGCAAATGAGGAAGAATCGTTTGCGGTACCCGCCGTTGAGTCGTTCACCCCGGTGGTCCGCGACCTGACTCCAGCTCAAGGCCGCAGAGGCCGGCAGCAGAGAAAAGAGTGCATCAGTGTAGTCATGCCCTAAAAGAAGAAGGAGCGGAGTCCCAAACAGAAGTAGGCCCACTCCAAAAAGCGACTGCACCACAGAGAGAAAGAGAATCAGGAAATAGACTTCCATAATGCAGCAAATCATAACCCTCCAGTTCTTTTCTAATCAAGAGCTTAGGTAAGAGTTACCATTTTAGAAAAGTCCTTGAAATCACTAGGCACCCCTGCCCATTTTTCATAAAATGAGTCCATCCAGGAGCACCCCCATGAAGCACATCGAATCCGTCGATCCAGAAGTCGCCTCGTTTATTAAACAAGAACAGAACCGCCAAGAGTTGGGCCTCGAGCTCATCGCGAGTGAGAACTACTGCTCCCCTGCAGTGATGGAGGCGCAAGGGTCTTGCCTTACCAACAAGTACGCTGAGGGCTACCCCAAGAAGCGCTACTACAACGGATGTGAGTTCGTCGACGAGATCGAGACTCTCGCCATCGAACGGCTCAAAAAAATCTTCAACGCCGGTTTCGCCAACGTCCAGCCACACTCCGGTTCACAGGCGAACATGGCCGTCTACCTTGCCACCATGTCCCCGGGGGATACGTTCCTAGGAATGGACCTGGCCCAGGGCGGACACCTCACCCACGGGTCCCCGGTGAACTTCTCTGGAAAGCTTTTCCGCGCGCTCCATTACGGGCTTGACCCCAAGACTGAAACCATCGACTACAACCGTCTAGAAGAGATCGCCCGCAAAGAGCGACCTCGGATGATCATCGCTGGGGCTTCGGCGTACCCGCGGATCATCGACTTTGAAAAATTCTCAGCGATCGCAAAGTCCATCGACGCTATCTTCATGGTCGACATGGCCCACATCGCGGGCCTCATCGCGGCAGGGGTCCATCCGACGCCCATGGGATACGCGGATGTGGTGACGTCTACGACTCATAAGACACTCCGGGGCCCGCGGGGGGGGATCATCCTCACCAATAGTGAAGAGCTTGGGAAAAAGTTCAACTCGCTCATCTTCCCGGGCATCCAAGGCGGTCCGCTCGAGCACGTCATCGCTGGGAAGGCCGTCGCTTTCAAGGAGGCGCTTGCTCCGGAGTTCCGGAGCTACCAAGAGCAGGTTGTACGGAACGCAAAGACTCTGGCAAATACGCTGCTGGAGCACGGGATCGACCTCGTCTCTGGAGGCACCGATAACCACTTACTCCTCGTGAAAACCGACTCGGTGAACATGTCCGGGAAAGAAGCGGGCGAAGTGCTCGAGCGCGTGGACATCACCTGCAACAAGAACATGGTGCCGAATGATAAGCGGTCACCGTTCGTCACGTCCGGCATCCGCCTCGGTACTCCGGCAGTGACCACCCGCGGGTTCCGGGAACAGGAAACAAAGCTCATGGCAGAATTGATCGTCCGGGCCTTGAGAAATCCGCAGAACGAGGGAGTCCTTCGAGACGTTAAAGGTGCGGTCCACGAGCTCTGCAGAAAATTTCCGGTCTACAAATAAGGATCACCGATGAAGTATTTCCTCCTCCTGGCCCTCCTGAGTTCTTGTGGGTCCATGACCAAAGAGAAGGCCGCAGATCCCATAGAGGCTGCCGGAGAAAGTGACGCCAAACCAGTGAGTCCCTACACTGTGCAGCCCTGTTACTGCATGAAGATCTTTAGACCTGTGTGCGCTAACGGGCAAAGTTTTGGAAACTCCTGCGAAGCTGAATGCCATGGGCACAAAACTTGGATCGAAGGTCAGTGCGAAAAAACGCAACGATAACAGAGGTTTGAATTCCTGAGGAGAGGGGTTAATTCCCTCTCCTCAGAGATGCCCAAAATCGGTCATTTAGCTTCCTATCTTGAGGGTATAGTGCTAAAACTGTGAGGGTTAACCACTAGATATAGTATAGGTCTGCATTATGAAGTGTCCCTATTGCTCGGCCCCGGATACGAAAGTTTTGGATTCGAGGAACCTCGAAGAAGGCTGCGTCATAAGACGCCGTAGGAAATGCGAGAGCTGCCAAAAACGCTTCACAACCTTTGAAACCGTAGAACTCGCCATGCCAATGGTCATCAAGCGCGACGGCAGGCGTGAACCCTATCAGCAAGACAAGATCCTCAAGGGAATTGAGAAGGCCGTTGAGAAGAGACCCATCTCTGCCCTTCAGATAGAGCGAGTCATCAGTAACATCGAAAAAGCCATCCTGGATATTTCTGACAAAGAACTTCAGAGTAAGGAAATCGGTAATCTCGTGATGATGTACCTTCGGCATCTGGATCCGGTCGCCTACATCCGCTTTGCGGCGGTTTACCGCAAGTTCCAAGACGTCGACGAATTCGTTAATGAGCTCAAGCACGATGAGTACACCCAGTATAAAATAATGCCCGTACAACCGAAGGACGACAGCCGTGAGCACTAAGCGCGAGGCCCGAGAGTTCTGCCTCCAGTTCCTTTACCACTTCCAGCTTCCGGCGTTCTCAGAGCAAAAGAAGAACCTCGAAACGACCGAGATCTTCCAACGCGTCCAGGAGTTCAAGCAGACTCTCGGCATCGACCTTGACACCGAAGCTCAGGCCTACGTGGCCACCATGGTCAAGGGCATCCTCAAGCACCACCAGGAGCTCGAGACCATCATCGTAAAATACCTGAAGAACTGGAAACTCTCCCGCATTTCCAAGATCGAGCACACGATCTTCATCCTTGCGATCTACGAGCTGAAGTATCATCCGGAAGTCTCGGGAAAAATCGTCATCAACGAAGCGATCGAACTCGGGAAGAAATACTCCACCAAGGAGTCCGGGGCTTTCCTGAATGGAATCCTCGACAGCGTTTACAAGCAGGAACTCAATCGCCATGACTAACTTGGCGGGGCAAGTGACCCCCCTCACGAGTGGCATCGTCTGGCTCGCGAAGAGCGACCTGAGCACCGAGACCCCGGTCTACCGAGAGCTCGATTACCTGCTCGATGGCCTTCTCACAGCGAACCTTCGTGCATCGGCGGGCCTGAGTAGCCAAGTCGTGGTAGGTCGCAATTTTGCGAAGCCTCTTTACGTCATGATCCTAAACGAACTCCGGGCGCAAGAAATCGGAAGCTACCTCACACTCTTTAAAAGTGACCTCGGTCCGCAGAATGAAATCCTCGTCATTGACCACGCTGGCAACTTTGCCGAGCTCCGGAACGAGTTCGGTCCCCTCGCAGCACACTTGAAGCTTCTCTAGTCACACCCCATTTGATTGTCCTTTAATTGCCCGTCGCGCGGCGCTACCACTGCCGCCAAAGAAGCTCACCTCCACGAGGGGCCGGCACATGAGTTGCTTAGAGAGGCTGCAATAATGGTTGTGCAAGAAAGCACTTTCAAAAACAAGGAGTCATGATGAAGCAAAATAAGATCTGGACACCACTCGTCCTCGGAACTTGTGTGATCGCAGCAGTGTCCTGCGGAAGCAACGATGACGACGACTCGAGCTCGCCGCGGCAGCAGGAACAACCCCAGCAAGAGGAGCAGGTAGATCAGGGGAACTACACCGTGACGTTTCAAACTCTCAACCCTGGCGTCGCCGGAAATGCTTCTACCGGAACTGGGACAATCCTCATCACCGATCAGAGCTTTCAGATTCAGCTCGACATGGCCGGGACACCTGCGCAGATCTCCCACCTCCAGCACATACATAGCGCGGCCACTTGCCCGACGGCGGCCCAGGACGCTAACGGTGACGGCTTCATTGACGTTCTCGAGGGGATCCCTTCGTACGGTGCGATCCTCGTCCCACTCGATGGCAACTTGAACACTCAAGCGGACGGTGGGATGACCACTCCGAGTGCTAACCGTGCCGGGGCTTACCGCTACACTCGTCGAGCGACTCTGGCGACCATGATCGCTGACCTTCGAGCAGAGGACACTATCCCCGATGACCCGGTCGTCAAGCTGTCAGAGGGAGAGCTTCTCAACCTCGAAGGTCGAACTGTCATCATTCACGGTGTTCCTGCAGCAGCGAACCTTCCTGCGACCATTGGAACGATTGAAGGCCTAGCACCTGAGGCCACCCTGCCGATCGCCTGCGGGACAATCAGCCGTGTGCAGGACGACGGCACCCCATCGACTGCTGTTGGCACAGGCACAACCACCGGCGCTACGGCCACGGGCCGATAGCTGGGATCAGGGCCCTGCGATCCCGCAGGGCCTCTCCATCGCTAGAGAGAGATCACCTTGGCTTGGCGGAAATCGTGGTCGCGCATGGGCTTCTCGAAGATGCTTCCCCACCGATCCACGACGAAGAGCCGTCCGGCCTGATCGATGAAGTAGTTCGATCCGAACCGGTGAACCGTCGAAAGTCGCAGGGAGACCGGAAGGGCCGGGAGCATGACCTTGCCGGTATCAGTGACGGTGTAGAGTAACCCCGCTGAGTCTACGAAGTAGTTCCCCCCACGGCGCTGGAGAACTCCGATTCGGCTGGCGGTCTCGAGGTGGACAGAGCCATCTGCTCCAACGGTGTGGAGGACCCCTCGATTGGTCATGAAATACGTGCCCCCGAATTCGACGATCTCCCGCTCTTGAAACTCGAGCTCTGTCTTCTGAATCACACCGTCACTCGTGACGACGTACAGATCAAGGGCCGGGAGTCCCGGGCTCCGGGGCACGGTAAAGAATGTTCCCCCGAAGTTGACCGCGCTCCGGAACACTTCGAACTCGGAGATCTTCACGCTCCCCTTACGGTCGATCGCGTAGGCCACTCCCTCTGAAGAGAGGAAGTAATTGAGCCCCTTGCCGAGGATCTTCTCTGGGATCAGCTCGTACTTCCGGAAGAGGAGTCCCGTTTCGTCAATGGTGGCGAGGACGGTTCCGTCTTCGACGAAGTACTGGCCACCTTTGAGGGTAATCTTCTGCGGGTAGGCGAAGTGACCGAAGTCGTAGGTGAGGCCCGTGGTATCGGTGGTCACGACGATCCCGTTCTCCATGATCACGTAGGACTGGGCCCTGGCGGCGAAGGACAGGGTGACGAGGAAAGAAACAGCAAGAAACTTCATAGGTGCATCTCCTTAGGGATGGGTCAGGGAGACGCACTATACTTGCTCTCGCGGTCGATTCCTATGCGCGGGAGTGAAATTCAACTAGCATACCCAACGGACCGAATGGTCGCCCGCTTCCTTAAGAGAAACCCCGTCTGCTGTTGAGCGCGATTCGTTTGACCGGAGGAGTTACCGGTTGAAAAGGATCCGAGCGCCGCGGAGATCATGCGTGGAACTGCGTTCGAAGATCTTCCCGGTCTGGTCGACGGTGAAGATCCGGCCCTCCGCATCGATCATGAAATTGGCACCGAGCCGCTGCAGGGACGCGACCCGGAGGTTCGTCGGTAACACCGGCAGGGCCAGGATCCCTTCTTCGGAAACAGTGTAGAGAAGATTGTTCGAGTCGACGAAGAAGTTTCCGCCGGCCTTGGCAATCGTGCCCACTCGAATTTCTGGTTTCGCGAAGACGAAACCATCCTTAGAAACCGTGTGTGTGACTCCGGCCTTTGTCTGGAAGTAGCTTCCAGCAGCGACCGTGATGTCGGCCGGATTGAGGCCCGGGATGGCCAACTTGAAGTAGTTCCCTTTTTGATTGATGGTATAGAGCTCCACCAGAGGCTTTCGGTCCTCCGGCTTCACGAGAAAGTAGTTTCCACCGAAGGCCATGGCCTTTTTGAAAACCTTGTCGTCTTTGTCGTACTCGTAAGAAAACCCGAGAGCATCAACCACCACCAGATGGTTGTTACCATCGATGAGGTAGTTGAGCCCCTTGCCCTTCACTCTTTCGATTTTGGTGTTCGGCTTCTCGAAGAGAAGACCATTTTCGTTGATGGTCGAGAGCTTCTTATCTTCGATGAAATAGTTACCACCGTTCGTGGTCACCTTGTAGTGAAGGTGGAAGTGACCGAAGTCGTAGACGAAGCCCATCTTGTCCGTCGTGAGGGTAACTCCATTCTGCAGGATGAGAAAACTCTGTGCGAAGGAATTCACAGAGGCGAGGAGAATGCCGGCGACAACGAAGGATTTCATGGGAGAGGCTCCTTGGGGGTAAGTTGGCGCATCATACTCCCCAAGGCCGTCGCGAACCATGACTCATAAAAAATTTACAAGACCTGTAAGTTCTCTAAAGTAGAAGGGCCCTCAGGGCCCTTCTACGGAAAGCAGCTAGTACTTACAAAGCTCCCGGACTGCGACAGCGATCTTAAGCGTATCGGGAAGAGTTGCGCGCTCGAGGATACGGTTGAAACCCACTGGAGTGAAGGTCGAGCCCACCCGGCGGACGGGAGCATCCAGGTGCTCAAACGCCCGGTCATTGATGACACCCACCAGCTCACCACCGAAGCCACCGAAAACCTTATCCTCGTGGACGACCAGGGCCCGGTGAGTTTTCTTCACCGTTGCGACGATGGCGTCGTAGTCGAGAGGATTGAGGGAGCGGAGGTCAAGGACTTCGACTTCAATGCCTTCCTTCGCAAGCGCTTCTGCCGCCTCGAGGGAGAAGTGGACGGTGTTCCCGTAGGTGATGATAGAGATGTCCCGACCCTCACGCCGCACGCGCGCCTTCCCAAACGGCACCTCGAAGTCTTCCGGTACCGGGGTCATGGCGTACTTGGCGTTGTAGAGGGCCTTGGGCTCGAGATAGACGGTGCAGCCGCGAGAGCGCATGGACGTCCGGAGAAGACCTGCCGCATCGTCTGCGAAGGCCGGAACAACCACCCGGATCCCCGGGAGCGTGGTCAGAGTTCCTTCGATGTTTTGAGAATGGTAGAGACCGCCGCCGATGTACCCCCCCGAGGCAAGACGAACCGTGATGTTCGGGGAGAAAGCACCGTTACTTCGCCAGTAGTCGTGGGAAGTCTCAACCATCTGCTCCATCGCAGGCCAGAAGTAGTCGGCGAATTCGGCCCCCTCGACGACGAGCCGAAGCTTATCGTTAAATCGGGACATCCCGTTCGCCGTCCCGAGAATGTAATCTTCGGCGATCGGGCCATTGAACACGCGCTCTTTCCCGAATTCTTGCTGCATCCCTTTGGTGACGTTGAAGATCCCACCCTTCTCTTTGTTGGCGACGTCCTGGCCCCAGATGAAAGTGTCCGGGTTATGTCGGAACTCCGCTTTGAGGGTTCCATTGATCGCATCGATGAACTTCTTCGGCTCCGAGGTTTCATGGTGGATTCCATCCACGTACTTTTCTGGCCGGTGTGGCTCGGGGACGACGAAGTCGAAGATGGACTCCGGAGTTGGGTTCGGTGCCTTGACCGCCTTCGAGTGCGCTTCGAGGAGCATGGCCTTTGCCTCTTCTTCGAGCTTCAGGAGTTCTTTCTCTGTGATGACTTTTGCCTTCAAGAGCTCAGTCTTAAAGCGCGGCAACGGGTCCTGAGCTTTCGCGGCTGCCCGCTCCGCTTCGTCTCGGTACCATTCATGGTTATCCGAGTTCGAGTGGTTGCCGATGCGAACGCAATCGGCGTGAACGATGACGGGTTCGTGGTGCTTGAGCGCGTGCTCGCGAGCTGTGAGCATGGCGTTCATGGAATCGAAGACATCCTTTCCGTCGCACTTGATGATCTTCAGATTCTTGAACCCGGAGAAGTTATCCGCGACGTGCTCGTTGGCCGTCTGATCGGCCTTCGGAACGGAGATTCCATAGCCGTTGTCTTGGAACACGAACACACAGGGCAGCAGTTCGCGGTCAGCGCCGGTGATCGCTTCGTAGCAATAGCCCTCAGAAACAGAGGACTCCCCTTGGGATGAAATCGCCACCCCAGGGTGCTTGTAGGTCTTCATCCCCCGGGCAACGCCGACGGCGTGGAGGATGTGGTTGCCGGTGCAGGACGAGACGTTGTGAATGTTCCATTCGGGCTTGGCGAAGTGGTTCGACATGTGACGACCGCCGGACGCCAGGTCCGTCGCCTTCGAAATGCCGTTGAGGATCAATTCCTCGGCCGACAGCCCAGCGGAGAGGGCCGTCAACATGTCACGGTAGTAGGGAAAGAGGTGGTCAGTTTTCCGGTCAAAAACCTGACCGATCGCCAGCTGGATCGCATCGTGGCCCGCGTAGGGTGCGTGGTACGACCAGCCGAGGGCCTGTTTCAGGTAGTTCGGGGCCCGCTCGTCGATCATCCGGCCGAGGATCATGAGATGAAGCCAGCGGGTCAAAATTTGCTTGTCCGTTTTTTTAATATCATGATGTTTCACGATCTTGATCGTCGTCATAGTGGGCTCCGTAGACTTGAACGTGGATAAAAAAATTGAGTACAGTAAGGTACCATGGGCCCGATGGGTCAGGCAAACAGAAGGAGCCTTGAAGACGCGTCACCCCATCGACCGACGGCCTAAATCTAAGTCCCCGGAGGCAACTGGAACGATCGGGTTTTCCCCAAAGAGCTTTCTCTTGATTAACTTCAAGTCTTCGTCATAAACTGCCGAAAACTCGATATCTTATTTTTTTCATTACGGAGCGTATATGGCAAAGACAGTGGCCGATGGTTTCTTCAATGATCCCCGCCTCGCCCAGGCAAAAAAACTCATCCACGAAGCCCTCGGAGAACACTCCTCGAAGATCACCGGTGTCCGTCCTGCGGACCCGGAACTCAAAGAATCTTACCAGGCGCTGTTAAAGAAAGTTGCGGACTACCGAGGCGGAGCACTCTTCTACAACTACCTCGGCTCCGGCATCGGAAATGGTCCCCTCGTGGAGCTCGCGGACGGGTCCGTGAAGTACGACTTCATCACCGGGATTGGTGTTCACTACATGGGCCACTCACACCCGGGAGTCATCGAAGCGCAGCTCAAAGGTGCGGTGTCGAACACCGTCATGAACGGACACCTCCAGCAAAACACGGATACGGCAGCCCTCCTCGAACTCATCTCCCACGAGGCGTGTAAGTACGGCGCCGGCGTCAAGAACGTCTTCATCTCCACCTCTGGGGCGATGGCCAACGAGAACGCGTTCAAGATCATCTTCCAGAAGCGCTTCCCGGCGAACCGGTTCTTCGCCTTCGAGAAATGCTTCGCGGGTCGCACGCTCGGGATGGCCTGGGTCACTGACAAAGCGGCGTACCGCCAGGGCCTTCCAAAGACCCTCGACGTGGACTACATCCCGTTCTACTGTGAAGGGGACCACCAGGGTTCGATCAACGCCGCCGTCGCCGCGATGAAAAAGCAGATCACGCGCTTCCCGGGCATGCACGCCGGGTTTGTCATGGAGGTCATCCAGGGCGAAAACGGCAGCTGGGTCGGGAACACGGAGTACTTCGAGGCCCTGATCAAAGTCTGTCGCGAGAACAACATCTCCGTCTTCATCGACGAGGTCCAGAGTTTTGCCCGGACCACCGAACTCTTTGCGTTCCAGCACTTCAAACTCGACAAGCACGCCGATGTGGTCGCGATCGGGAAGAACTCCCAGGTCTGCGCCACGCTCTTCACCGATGACCACAAGCCGAAGCCGGGGCTCATGTCCCAGACGTTCACTGGCTCCGCGGCCCAGATCGCCGCGGCCTACTACGTGATCAACTCCATCGTCACCGGTGGGTACTTGGGAGCTGACGGGAAGATCGAGCGACTCCACCGACGGTTCAAAGCGAACCTCGAGCGGATTTCGAACAAGAACCCTGACAAACTCAAAGGGCCTTTCGGGATCGGCGCCATGGTCGCCATGAGCGTCTTCAACGGAGACGAACCGAAGTCAAAGGCGTTCACGATCAAGCTCTTTGAAAACGGCGTGCTTTCGTTCATGGCCGGGGGCCACCCGACGACCCGCGTGCGCTTCCTCATGCCGGTCATGGCGACGGAAGAACGGCACATCGATGAAGTCTGCGCGATCATCGAGAAGACCCTGAGCGAGATGGACTAAGCCGGTGTTCATCATCCGCCCGATCGAGACCAAAGATCTCGACGGTTTGATGGAACTTCTGGAGAAGTCGGGCCATGGCCTGACCTCTCTTCCCAAAGATCCGGAGGTCCTCAAGAAGCGCATCCGGATCTCGGAACGGAGTTTCTTACACAGAGAAGACGGGCCGGGTGGAGAAGACTACATCTTCGTGATGGAGGAGCTCTTCACGGGCCGACTGGTGGGGGTGTGTGCGATCATCTCGAAGATCGGTGGCTTCGAGCCCTACTACTTCTACCGGGTCGAAAAAACGCAGCACGAGTCGAAGTCAATCCACGTAAAGAACGAGGTCACGTCGCTGCACTTCCACTTCATCCACAACGGCCCTGCGGAGATCTGTTCCCTCTACCTCCACCCCGATTACCGGAACTCTCAGAACGGGCGCTTCCTCTCGCTTTCGCGGTTCCTCTTCATCGCCGAGAATCGCCGCTACTTCGAGGACCAGGTCGTGGCCGAGCTCCGAGGGATGGTGAACGATTCTGGCCATTCCCCTTTCTGGGACGCGGTGGGGAAGAATTTTTTTAAGATCGACTTTCCGACCGCAGACTACCTGTACGTCAAGAACAAGCGCTTCATCGAGGAGCTCCTCCCGAAGCACCCGATCGTAACGAACCTGCTGCCGGAGGACGCTCAGTATGTGGTGGGAAAGGTTCACCAGAACACCGAACCCGCCAAGCGAATCCTCGAGCAGGAGGGGTTTCGGTTCTCGGGCCTTGTAGGGATCTTCGAACCCGGCCCCGTGCTCATCGCGGACGTTGACAGCATCCGTGCCATCCGCGAGAGCGTAATCGGGGAGATCCGGGAGATCGCTGACAAAGGCATCAAGTCAGAAGTTTTTATCATCTCCCGAACCAATGAGCAGTTTCGCTCCGCCCTCGGCAGCGTGGTTAAACTCAAGACCGGCGGCTACAGAATTTCCGGAGTCACCGCGGCGGCCCTGAAGCTCCGGGTCGGTGATAACATTCGCTTCGTTTCATTCAGGCCTAAGGTTCCGGCGCGCAAGGCCGCCAAGAAGAAATAGGCCCCAGGCGTAATAAAGCCTTGATAAATTCCCCCGATCCTTGGTCAAATAGAGTACCCATAAGAAACAGGACGTTTTAACAAAGGTTAAACGATGAAGGTACTTCTAGCTCTGGCCCTCTCCCTTGCCTCTCTGTCGGTGATGGCCGAAAGTAAAATCACCCTTTCGATCAGCTTGAGCCCCGCGGGATCATTCCAAGCCGTGAGCCAGAAGCTCAAAGGGAACGTCATCAAATCGGGCGAAAGTGTGAGCGCTGACAAGATCACCGTCAGCATCGAGTCTCTAAAAACCGGCATCGACCTTCGGGACGAGCACACCTGGAAGCACATGAACTCCGCCAAGCACCCGAAGGCCACGCTCTCCGACGTCAAAGGGTCCAACGGCAAGGCGACCGGAACCCTCGAAGTCAACGGGGTCAAGAAACCCGTCGCCATCGTCTATAAAATCGTGGCCGCGACCGTCGCGGCGAAGTTCACTGTGAAGGCGTCCGAGTTCGGTCTTAAGAAGGTTGAGTACCTCGGGGTCGGCGTGAATGATGTGATCGCCGTGGAAGCGGTTCTTCCGTTTGTCGCAAGATAAGATTCGATGCGCTACCCTGCCCTGACTCTATCCATCTTTTTCCTCTTCGCCGGTTGTCAGGACTACAATACGAACTCCTTCGATCGCGAAAAGTTCGGTGGCCTCGAGCTCACCGGTGGGGCCAATTTTCGTGCCTCCTACGACATCCTCCAGAACCAGTGCATGAACTGCCACCGGCATGCGCAGTGGTCGGCCTACACGGACAAGAACGACTGGGTGACGAATGAAAACCTCGTGGTCCCCGGAGACCCCAACGGCTCTCAGTTGATCTTCCGGATCATCAACCACGGGGGTGCGAGTTCGAACATGCCCCAGGGTGGAAGCGCCCTTCCGTCCGATGAGTATGATAAGCTCGTCGAGTGGGTAAGTGACATCGACTCATGAAGCCGCTCATCCTGGTCTTTGTTCTCCTTCTGAGTCCTGCCGCCTGGAGCTACACTCAGTTCATCGGTCACGGCTACACCTCCTGCCTTAACTGCCACTACAACCCCTCCGGTGGGGGTCCGTTGAACGACTACGGTCGGGTGGTCTCTGCGACGCTCATCTCCTCGGGAGCGCTGTACCCGAAGGTTTGGAACGAAGAGCGAGTAGCAGACTCTTCCGGCTTTTTTTTCCGGAAGCCCACTCAGAACTGGTTCCGATCCCAGATCAACTACCGCGGCTTCCAGTTGGTGCAAAACCCGGGGTCGACCCGCAGTGAACAGAAGCGCTGGATCAACATGCAGGCCGATGCTCGGGCGATCGTGAAGTTCGGCGAGAATGACCGGTTTGTTGGCGTAGCGAACTTCGGCTACTCTCCAGTCCCAGAAAATCTCAAAGGCGAAGAACCCGAGTGGCGCAGCCGAGAGCACTACCTGGGATACCGCGTGACCCCCAAGGTCGGAATCTACGCGGGCCTCATGGACAAGGTTTTTGGGATCAAGGTCATCGAGCACATTGCCTTTTCTCGCCAGGCCCCGGAGGTCATGCAGAATGACCAAACTCACGGAGTGCTCGCACACTACCTCGGCGAAAGCTGGGAAGCGTTTGCCCACGGCTTCGCCGGAAACCTCACGCAGGACGAGGATCTCCGGATGAAGGGCGGCAGCGTGTCCGTGGAGCGCACGGCGTTCGGCGTGCATCGCCTCGGGGCCTCGGTGATGTCGAGCCGAAACCAGTATCAGGAACTCCTTTCGTACTCAACCCACGCACGGTTAAACCTCAAAGAAGGGTCGGCGGTTCTAACCGAGGTGGGACAGGTTCAAAGGAAAACAGATAACGGGTCTGACGATCGGACCATGCGGTACGGCCTTCTCCAGACCTACCTCCGCCCCACGCGAGGTCTCTATTTCCTCTCGAACATCGAGTACTTTAAGCGCGACACCACCGAGTCCGATTACACCGTCCGCTGGGGTCCGGGGGTTCAGTTCTTTCCAGCGCAACGCCTCGAGCTGCGCTTCGACGCCTACAACACAAGGAGCTTCTCACCAGACACCTCGAGCAAGGACTCGTGGATGTACCTGGTTCAGACGCACATATGGCTATGAAGCTCATCCTCCTTCTGACCCTTCTCTTCTCTGCCGGTGCGCACGCGAGTGAGCTGGCGCAAGCGTTCAGCGCCAAGGACTTCCGCAAGGTGGAGGAGATTTACAAGCGGAACCCGGACCAAAGCTACACACCAAAGGAGCTGGTCTACATCTCCTACTCACTTCGAAGACTCGGCTTCTACCGACAGGACATCAAACTCAACGTCCGGCTCATCAACGAAAAGTACAAGAAGCTCCACAGAAAAATCGTCAGCGACGTCGCGCGGGGAGAAACGATCGACAGCGAAGGCTATCCGGAGGCCCTCAAGGTCCTCTACTGGAATCTCCTGAACGACTATGGCCGAATCATCAAGAGCTACGAGAAGCAGTCGAAGCTGATCGACAAAGACCACAAGCACTACCTCATGTTCAGCAAGATCTTAAGTGAGCTTGAGTTCCGGGAGGGGAAAGTCGATCGGTTCAACGACAAAATCCTGGCGCACTTAAAGCACCTTGAGGATAAGGTCTACCGGTTCACCCGGTCGCTGTCCTTTCAGTACGTCAGTTGGCAGACCGAGGCAACCCTCGCGGGCAACGCAAAAGACACGGGGCTGGTGATCACCAACAGTGGTGTCTGCGCGGGGGGAGAAGCCGGCTGGGAAAATGCCTTCTACCATTTCTACGTCGATGGCTGTGTCATCGCCGGCTCGGGTGGAGTCTCCGCCGACGCCAGTTCCCCGGTGACCTACCAACAAAGTAGTGTCCCGGCCTACGGAGCGAAGCTGAGCCCCGGTGCTTCGATGATCGTCTCCTCCTCCGGGTCTCGCATTGGCGTGCGCCTCCCGATCATTTACACGCATCAGACGCTCCAAGATCCTAAGTCAGACAACTATAACATCGAGCAAAATGAACCCCTCGCTTACGTCGCTTCGCTCTACTCGCGCTGGCAGTTCAAGACCTGGTACTTCCAAAGTGAATTCGGGAAGTACTTCCAGGCCGAACAAACGTACTGGGGCCTGGGACTCGGAAAGAATTTTTAAATGACAACGAAAGAACGTTCGCTCCAAAGCCTCCTCATCAATCCTCCCTTCCAGCTGAAGCTCTTAGGTTACTTCGTCGGGCTTTTCATTTCGACGACGGCTTCTCTTTACTCCACCACCTTCCTGTTTTTTTGGAATCTGAAGGAGAAGGGTCTCGCGGTCGGAATCCCGGAGGGGCACGTGTATTACCAATTCCTCGATAACCAGAAGCATGACCTGGACACTCTCTTCGTGGGACTCGCCCTGCTCAATTTGATCTTCCTTCTTGCGGCAGGTTTACTGATTTCTCACAGGATCGCGGGGCCCATCCACCGCTTAAAGCTCTACCTCAAAGACCCAGATCCAGTAGGACCGATGAAACTGCGGGAGGACGATTTCTTTCAAGAGCTGGCCCCACTGGCCGAAGAAGTTAAGCGAAAGGATAGGACTTGAGAACCCTCGCCCTTGTCCTGATGCTGTCTTCTATCGGTTGCCAAAAACGGACGCCGGCAGATGATTACGTCCTCATAGAATTCGCCGCGCACCTGGAAGAACACGACCAGCGGCTTTCTTCAAGACCGGGCAAAGAAGCCCCGGACAGCAAAAGAGAGAAACCGCTAAAGAAGTAGTCGACGCCTACTGACCTCGGGTGGTGCTCTCAAAAATCTTGTCCGCGGAAGCGGCCACGAACCCCTCGTAAAGATCTCCCGACGGGAGCGGGTAGCGCTTGGCGAATTCGTAGTAGCAGGCAGGGATCGTAAGGCGTCCATCGGTGAACGGGACCTCAATGTTATTCGCGAGCGTCGACGACTGCTCGAGATGAACGTCCTTGGACCCCTTGACCTCCCCGCCACTCGCGTTGAGCTTAAATCCCTGAGACTTTAGGAAATCGTTTAAACCGTGAATGTCTGAAAACTTTTTGAGCCGGTTGATGAACACCGTAAAATGATTCGGTTGGTAACCAAACGCTGCCACCCACGCAGCGTAGTCACTCTCTTGATGAAGCTCTTGGTACGTAGACGTGGACACACTCCAGGGTCTTCCGATGGAAGAAAAGTCGAAGCGTTGCTCAAGGCCCGCGGGCATCTGATCAATCAAACTCGAAACCGTCGCACGAAGCGATGAAGACATCTCCTCGAGCTTTAGCTCTGAGATGAAGATCTTGGGGAGGGACCGGTCGCTCGGCTCATAGTGCTTAGCGTAGAGTTTTTTTTCCGGAAACTGATAGTCCGATTTGTAAACGTAGCCCGCCTCTAAGAAAGGCCTGGCCAGGACATCGATTCCGACGCGGGGATGCCGGAAGGTCCGGAGCGCAATGTGATCGTTCTGAATCGTCTCTCCTTCTTTTATCAGAAGGTCATGAATTTTCTTGGCGAGGGGATTGATATGAATGTAATCGGCCCACATTTTATCAAGGAGGGCGGGTAGCTTATTAACGGTCATAAGTGTCTCCTAAAAATATAAGTTTATTCTAACAGAGATGAGTGCAGGATCAAATGATACTCGTTATTAACTCTCCGTATTATAGTGGGATAATCGCCCTAACCGGGGTAGGATAGGTCAAGTTTAAGAGAAGGAATTCCCCATGCAAATGCAGCTCAAAGGCGACTACTTTAACGGACGCTTTCACCTTCCGGGGCTCGGTACCGCCCAGGAAAAAATACTAAAACACTCTCCTGCGGATCTCTCACAAGTCCTGTGGGAGGCCGGCGTGTTCTACGACCACATTGAGCGCGTCGTCGAATCGGCCCAGAAGGGGTACGAGGTCTGGCGCAAGCTCTCGTTCACCGATCGCATCGGGTACCTGAAGAAGTATCAAGAGGTCGTCCGGTCCCGGAAGGAGGACCTGGCCCTCGCTCTAGCGCTCGAGGTCGGTAAACCCCTCTGGGAGGCCCGAACCGAAGCGGCGGCCCTGGATTCGAAAGTGTCTGTGACGATCACTGACTCCTATGAACGGATCCGGCAGGAGACCATCAAAGATGTCATGCCCAAGATCGACGGCCACGTCGTCTACCGGCCCTTAGGTCCAGCGTTCATCATCGGCCCCTTCAACTTCCCGTGCCACCTCGCGAACGGACAAATCCTCGCCGCACTCCTGGCCGGGAACTCGATCATCTTTAAGCCATCGGAGAAGACCATCTACTCGGCTCAGCTCATGGTCGAGTGCCTTCACGAGGCCGGCTTCCCCGAGGGCGTCATCAACTTCATCAACGGCACGGGCCATACGGCATCGAAGCTCACAGCGGATAAGCGCATCAAGGGCGTCTTCTTCACCGGTTCTCGTGCCGTCGGCCTTCGGATCCTGGAGAACACCTACCGGGATCTCGACAAGCTCGTTGCACTGGAGCTCGGTGGAAAAAATTCTACGATCATCCACCATGACACCAACATCGCGCACGCGCTCCCGGAACTCCTTCGGTCGTGCTTCCTCACGTCCGGTCAGCGCTGCACTTCCACGTCGATGATCCTGATCCACCGGAACATTGAGCAAGAATTTATTTCTCAGTTTAAGGCGATCACGGAGCGGATCCGCGTGGGACACCCGACGTCAAAACCAGACCCGTTCATGGGTCCCCTGATCGACGCCCAGGCCGAAAAACTCTACTTCGACTTCTGCAGTGCGGGGAAACAAGAGGGCGCCGAAGAACTCGTGGCCCCGAGAAAACTCGACACAGGGTTCGAGGGGTACTATGTGTCTCCGTCGATCCACTACGCCAAAAAGCCAGACCTGTCGGGCAAGTTCATCCAAGAAGAGATCTTTGGGCCAAACTGTTTCTTCGTTCCCTACGATGACATCGAAGAGGCGATCGCCATCACAAACTGCACTCCCTACGGTCTTGCGGCGTCGGTCTTCACGCGCAGCCAAGACGTCTACCAACTCTGTCTGCGGGACATCGAGGCAGGACTCGTGAACCTCAACCGCTCCACCGTCGGTGCGACGGCCCGGCTTCCGTTCGGAGGTCTCAAGAACTCTGGGAACCATCGGCCCGCAGCTGTGTCGATGATCGATCACTGCGTCGGCATCGTCGCGTCCCTCGAGACTCTCGACGATACGAGCTCAAAGCTCGACGACGTTGTGGGGTTGAAAGAATAGACCAATGACACACACTGAAGAGCACCTCGCTACTCTCCGCCGCGAGCGCTGGTGGGTCGTGATCCTTTCGGCGATTCAGGTCGCGCACATCCTAGACTTCGTCATCATGATGCCGCTGGGGCCCACGTTCATGCGCGTTTTCAAGATCAGCCCGGTCGAGTTCTCAACCCTCGTCTCGGCGTACACCTTCAGTGCCGGGATCGTCGGTTTCCTAGGAGCACTCTACGCGGACCACTTTGATCGGAAAAAATTCCTCCTGTTTAACTTCACGGGCTTCATCGTCGCAACGCTCTTGTGCGCCCTCGCCCCAGGCTTCGGCGCCCTCCTGCTGGCGCGGATCATCGCCGGTGCCTTCGGCGGCGTCCTGAACGCCACCGTCCTCTCCCTCGTCTCTGACCTCATCCCCTTCGAACGGCGTGGGAATGCCATGGGTGCCGTCATGTCGGCGTTCTCCATCTCGAGCATCCTTGGCATCCCAACGGGACTCTGGATCGCGAGTGTTTTTGACTGGCACGCGGCGTTTTATTTCATCTGCTTGGTGAGCGCCGTCTTCTGGGTCCTCTCGATGCTCATGCTCCCTTCTGTCCGAGTTCGGAGTACCCCCAAGAGTTTCAAAGAAAACCTTAAAAACTTCCGAGGCATCGTGTTTCAACGGGACTACCTCCTGAGCTTCACTCTGACGAGTGTGCTGGGCTTCGGGATCTTCGGCGTCATCCCCTTCATCTCGCCCTACATGGTTCGGAACGTTGGGCTCCGAGAAGACCAGCTTCCCTTGATCTACCTCTTCGGTGGGCTTTGCACCATCATCTCCGCACGCTTGATCGGAAAACTCTGCGACCGCGTGGGGAGCTTCCGCGTCTTCCGGATCGTCGCCTTGATCTCCGTGGTTCCGATCTACGCCCTCACGAACCTTCCGAGTGGGATCCCCGTTTGGATGGCCCTCGCCGTGACGACAGTCTTCACGATGACCGGCTCCGGCCGCTTCATCCCGGCGATGACGATTGTCTCGGCGGTCGTGAAACCACAAGAACGAGGGACCTTCATGAGCCTTGAGAACGCCGCGCGCCAGCTCTCGTCCGGAGTTTCCTCTCAGATCGCCGGGTTCATCATCGGTTCCACCGCGGCCGGGGCCCTCACAAATTATAACGTCGTCGGGATCGTTGCGATCGTGACGTCCCTCGTGGCCATTCTCATCGCCTACCGGATTAAGACGAAGTTTAACCTGAGGTAGTATGAACATCAGCTCCGCCCATGTCGCCGCCATCACGGCCTTCTCCCTCTGGGGAGTCTTTCCGCTCTACTGGAAGATCTTCTCCGAAGTGGGGGCGTGGGATCTTTTTGGCCACCGGCTGATCTGGTCGTTCTTAAGCCTCACCCTGATCCTCGCTTTTCAGCACAAACTCAGTGGGGTTAGAGCGATCTGGGCCCAGAGAAAAACTCGCTACCTCCTCATGCTTTCAGCGGTCCTCATCTCCACCAATTGGCTCCTCTACATCTACGCCGTCAACACCGGGAAGGTCCTCGAAGCGAGCATGGGGTATTTCTTAAACCCTCTGATCAACGTCTTCGTGGGCTGGCTCTTCTTGAAGGAGAAGCTCCGACCGACGCAGTGGCCGGCGATCGCGCTGGCGATGGTTGCCATCGTCATCATGGGCCTTCAAACAGACCTCTCGCATTTCCCGTGGATCGCACTTACCCTCTCCCTCACTTTTGCCTTCTACGGCATGATCCGAAAAGTCGCCCACGTCGGTGCCATGGAGGGCCTGGCCTTCGAGACCTCGGTTATCATCGGCCCGGTCCTGATCTATTGGATGGTTTGCCCGACCACTCCCCTCACAGTCTTCCACGAGCTCCCCGCGTGGAAGCTCTTGACGCTTTCCTTGTCAGGCCTCATCACGTCGATTCCGCTGATCCTCTTCGCCTACAGCGCCCGCCGACTGAAGTTCCAAACACTGGGATTTATCCAGTACCTTTCACCGAGTCTGAAGTTCATCTGTGGTCTTTTGGTACTGCACGAGCCCCTCTCATCGGAGAAGCTTCAGACCTTTTTCCTGATCTGGATCGCGCTGGGTTGGTACACGCTGGAGTCCGTGGTGTTCCTTCGAAAGAGGCCTGCACTGTCCTAGGTGATGGGGATGACCTCTGACTTCTTGGACGATTTTTCGAGGTGCCTAGGGAGATTCTTCAGGATGGTTTTTACGAGGGCAGCTTCGATGGATTTTTTCATCGAGTGTGGGCCCGTGACGAAGGCCACGTCTCGGACCGGGACATTGTTTTTAAAATCACGCAGGAGCTTCTGATCAACGGCACTGAGGTTTTCCCCCGCCATGTGCGGCAGGACGGTGAACCCTTGGCCCGCCTTCACGAAGTTCACGAGGGTTTCGAGGCTTCCGGCCTCGAAGTAGAGGTGCCGCGCATCGGTGGTGACCTTGCTCACCTGACAAAGATTCAGGGCCTGGGCACGCAGGCAATGGCCCTCTTTCAAAAGCCACGCTTCGCGCAGATCGAGATCCTTCTCGTCGACGGTTTTCTTCTTCAAGAGGTCATGACCGGGGGACAAGAAAACGCGGAAGGGTTCGTAGAAGAGGTGCACTTCAGCGATCTCCTTGTGCTCGAGCGGGGCCGCCAGAAGGCCTGCATCGAGTTTTCCTTCCTTCAGGAGCCGCACGATCTCATCTGTTTGATGCTCGTAGATTTTTAGCTCCACTTCCGGATTCTCGGCGACGAACTTCTGAACAAAGAGCGGAAGGATGTAGGGCGCGAGCGTCGGGATCACGCCCAGGATGAACTCTCCGGCAACCTCACCGCGGAGAGACTTAGAGAGTTCCTCGAGCTCCTGGGCCCCGCGCATCACCTTCCGAGCATACTCGAGCACTTTTTTTCCCATGGGCGTCGGTTCCACCGGAGTCTTGCTCCGATCGAAGACGATGATCTGGAGGTAATCCTCTAGTTTCTGGATCTGCATCGAGAGCGTGGGCTGGGTCACGAAGCACTCGCGGGCCGCTTGGGCGAAGTTACGACACCGGTCAACGGCGATGATGTAGTTCAGTTGCGTCAGCGTCATGGATACCTTTTCGGAAATCTTCGGAGTATACTTTGATTCAATCATAACTTCTTTCCGAGGTCGATATGTTGTTTGGATTCGTGCTCGCGGCCATTGTCATCGGGATGGTCATGCCTATTCAGGCAGTCCTGAACGCGGAACTCGCGCGGCAACTCAAGAGCCCCTACCTCGGAGCGCTCGTGTCCCTGTCCGTCGGTGCCGTGATCGTTGCCCTCCTCTCTCTTGCCACTGGAGGCGGTGAACTTCGACGCCTCTCCCAGGTGCCTCCGCAGTTTTTCCTGGGGGGGCTTCTTGGGGCCATCTTCGTCGGCTCTTCCCTGTTCCTTGTCCCGAAGCTGGGTGCGACCGCCATGGTCGGGGCCTTCATCACGGGTCAACTGATGGGGTCAATCCTCATCGATCACTTTGGCCTTCTCGGTCTCACCGCCCAACCGGTCACTGCCTCCCGTCTCTTCGGGGTCATTCTTCTTTTCACGGGCCTTTTGCTGGTGGTAAAGAAGGGAGCATGATCGACGCTCGTGACATATCTCTCACCTTTGACCGACGCGGAATCGCGGGTCTCCATGGAGTCTCCCTCCAGCTCTCAGTGGGAGAGGTCGTTACTGTCCTTGGGCCCAACGGGTCCGGCAAGACAACATTTTTAAAGGTCCTTGCGGGGACCCTCTCCCCTGACTCTGGCCGCACTCAGGTCCGAGGCCGGTGCGCGTTTTTTCCAACCCTCAATCCGCCGCCGGAGACGAAGAACGTCCAAGCATTTTTGATCGATGCGGCCGCCACGGACTTGGAGCTAGAAAAACGAATCCAGCTCGCTCGTGACCTTGCGGACACCTTCGAATTCACCTTCCAGTTGCGCCAACCTCTGGGGGAGCTTTCGGCGGGACAGCGGCAGAAAGTCCTGCTGGCCGCCGTCCTGATCACGAGGCCTCAGATTCTCCTCATGGACGAGCCCTTCGCGCACCTCGATCCCTTCACGCGCACAGAGATCCTCGCGAACCTCTTCACCTACCTGCGCCAGCAGGAAGTTTCCGTCGTCTGGGTCACCCACGATCTCGCCGAAGCCTTCCGTTACTCCGATCGAATCGCGCTCCTGAATTTCGGTCGCTTCGAAGCTTTCACAGACCCACTCACACTGGTGACTCAACCGAAGAACCTCTTTGTGGCCCAGTTCGTCGGGTACCGAAACTTCTTTCCGGTCAAGTTCGCGGCTGGCGCATGGAACTCTCCTTGGGGTCCCCTGCCCTACCCGGAAACCGGGAAAGAAGATGCGCTTCTCGTAGTGCCCGATCAGGCATGGGTCGAAACGGAGCATGGCCTCCCCATGCGAGTCCTGAGACTTGAAGCGGGCCCCCAGACCCTCCGCTACGAACTCGACTTCGGTCAACAGCGAGTTCAGCACCAACGCTCTACTCGAGACTTGCTCTGGCCAGTCGGGAAACTAGTGCACCTGGTACCAAAGACGAATGAATCCTTCCTCATTCCCCTCTAGACAGCTCTTAGCCTTTGAATTTCTAGGACTTAAGTCACTCAAAAAAACTTCGACCGTCTGGTCATGGAAGGCCCCCTGTGATAGTACTTCCCCATGGCCGTAACCTACTTTGATAAAGACAAATACCAGAGAAAACCTGAATGGTTGAAAGTTCAACTTCCGCAAGGGCAGGACTTTAAGGAAATCCGCGATAACCTTCGGGAGAAGGGACTCGCCACAGTCTGCGAAGAGGCGAAGTGCCCAAACATCTCAGAGTGCTGGAGTGCGCGGACGGCGACGGTGATGATTTTGGGAGACACGTGCACGAGGGCCTGCAAGTTCTGCCACGTTAAAACCGGAAACCCGAAAGGCTTCATCAACGCAGAAGAGATTGAGAACACCTCCAAGATGGTGGCCCTCATGTCTCTGCGCTACATCGTCATTACCAGTGTCGACCGGGACGACGTGCCCGACCACGGAGCGGGCCACTTCGCAGCCGTGGTAGATCGCGTTCACCGGGATCATCCCGAAACCAAGGTCGAAGTCCTCATCCCGGACTTCGGCGTAGACCCTGAGCGGATGCACACCCTCGCGCGCTCGAACCCCTACGTCATCGCTCAGAACGTAGAAACCGTTCGACGACTCACCCACCCTGTCCGAGACCCACGTGCCGGGTACGATAAAACGCTGGCCTGCCTAGAGTTCTACAAGACTCACTACCCGCAGATCCAGACCAAGACCTCACTCATGATGGGCCTCGGTGAAACCTGGAAAGAAATCGAAGAGACCTTGGCGGACCTTCGAGCGATCAACGTCGACATCGTGACGTTCGGTCAATACCTGCAGCCCTCCAAGCGGCACCTGAACGTGGAGAAGTTTTACACTCCGGAAGAGTTCGCAGAGCTGAAGCGCCTGGCCCTTAAACTGGGTTTCAAGTTCGTGGCCAGCGGTCCACTGGTCCGGAGCTCCTACAAGGCCGCAGACTTCCTGGACTACGTCGAAAGCAAAAGCTAAGCCTATGAAAGACGCCATTCTCCGGGCCCTCGACCCAGCGGAGTATGCGCTCACGTCGAGCTCCTTCGAGGACCTCGATCACCGGACCGTCGTCGTGACGAAGTGGGACTGGGACTATCAGCTGGCTCATGGGTTTCAGCGCCGGGCCCTCGAGCTCGTGCAACAGACGCCCCAGCTCCGAATCCTCCTGTGCTGCTCCCACCCTGAAGTCTTAACCTACGGTAGAGGGCTCCAAAGACCACGAAAAGGCGAATCCCTGGATCTCGTCGACTTCGATGTCAAGGCCCATGCTCACCTCCCGTATCCCTTCCACCAAATCGAGCGCGGCGGAGGGCTGACGTTTCACCACCCCGGGCAATTTGTATTCTATCCGGTCCTGAAGCTTAACCCGAGTGCACTCTCCCTCTCTCGCATGATCGATGAGATCTTTGACTTCTCCATCGAGGTCCTGAGAGATTGGGGCATCGAGGGCCTTCACCATCAACATAAACTTCTGGGACTCTGGCACCAAGACAGGAAGGTCGCCTCCATGGGCATCGCCATCGAAAAACTTACGACGTTTCACGGGATGGCGTTGAACCTCAGAGAAAACTCAGAGATGATAAGAGCGATCTCGACCCTGAATCCGTGTGGCCTCACCGCAGAAACCTACACCGCAGTCGAAAACCTCCTCCAGGTACCACCCGCCGCACACGAGAAGTTCCGGGCCGAGTTTCTCCAAAGGATTAAACATGAGTGGAAATAGCATCGGTCAACTCTTTCGGATCACGACCTTCGGGGAGTCTCACGGCGAAGCCCTGGGGGTTGTGATCGACGGAATGCCCGCAGGACTCAAGGTGAACCCGGACGATCTTGCCCGGGAACTCAAACGCCGGGCCCCGGGGCAGCACGAGGTCCATACGTCCCGCAAAGAAGAGGACGCAGCGGAGATTCTCTCCGGGGTCTTCGAAGGCAAGAGTCTCGGAACCCCGATCACTGTGATTGTTCGGAACACGAATCAACGGAGTCAGGATTACGATCCGCTAAAAGAGACCTACCGCCCGGGGCACGCGGACCGGACGACGATGCTGAAGTACGGGCATCGGGATCACCGCGGCGGCGGACGGGCCTCGGGCCGTGAGACCCTTGCGAGAGTGATCGGGGGTTATTTCGCAGGCCTCGTGATCCCAGGAATTTCATTCTTCGCCTACATCGAAGAGGTGGCACACTTTCGGCTCTCCGGACCTCCCCGGGATCATTCCGTCGATCGCGGCGAGATCAACATCCCCGACGAAGCGCTCTCGGCGACGGTCGTTGCGTTCCTCAAAGACTGCAAAGTGAAGGGCGAATCTGCCGGCGGTGTGGTGACGATCTCCATCCGAAACGCTCCCGCAGGCCTGGGGGAACCGGTGTTCGATAAACTCAAGGCCGACTTTGCCAAAGCGATGCTCTCGCTCCCGGCGTGCATCGGCTTCAGTGTCGCCGATGCCTTCTCAACCGCAAGGCTTCCCGGTTCAGTGATGTCAGCGACTTCGTCCACGTTCGGCGGCATGGAAGGTGGGATCACGAACGGTGATGAGATCGTCTTGAAGCTCGCCTTCAAGGCCCCATCGACCATCGGTGAAAAGGCGAAGGCGGGCCGTCATGACCCCTGCATCCTTCCCCGAGTCGTACCCGTCGTCGAAGCGATGGCCAAGATCGTCATGGCCGACCACTTTCTCCGGCAGTCGGCCTACGATTCTTTTCACTCTTAAGGTAGGCATCGGTCAGGCCGATTAAACCGCGACCGCGCTGCTGGAGCTCACGGAGTTCGGGTGTTTCTTCACTTGGCGAGAGGATCTGTCGCTGCGAATCTTCCCAGCGCCAGAACTTCCCGTGGTGGATGGCCCCGTGCTCGTTGGCGAGAAGGCCCGAACTGTTCACCGCCGTACTCGCCTCCGAGAAGAGATCTTCCCCGAGCTTCAAGTAAGTCTGACCGGAGAGGGCGAGGTTGATCAGCGTGGGGAAGATGTCCTCGTGAGAACCAAATTTCTCCGGATCAATGTTGCCGGGGAGATAGGGCCTCGGGATCGAGAGGAAGAAGGGAACAGCATACCGTTTGAACTCCTGCTCATGGCCCACGCCCTTGGCGATCCAAAAACTATGATCGCCGGTGAGCGCCACGATCGTCTTCTCTCCCAGAGATGAGGTTTTAATCCGCGTTAGGAACTCACCCATTTTCTGGTTCGCGTACTGAAGACCGAGGAAGCGTTTTCGAGCAATCTCTTCAGGAACCGAGAGTCCCTGAGCAATCTCCGGAGTGATCGTCAGAGGCCTCGGCTGGTAGGACGTTGGGTATTCGAAGGGCGGATGGTTCGAGGTCGAGAGCACCAGGAAGAACTGGGGCTTCGTCGCGGTCCGGAGCTGCTCGTCGATGAAGCCGTAGACGTATTCGTCGAAGATGCCCCACTCGTTCCCGAGGTCATGGTCGGCGAAGTTCGAAAGCTCCGGAAGCGCGTCCTTGATTTCATCCGCCCCCCACAGTTTGTCGAACCCCTGAACCGCGAGGTACTTCCCGAGGTCCCGCCAGCCAAGTTTCCCGCCGTAGACGAAGTGCGTTTCGTATCCGCTCCGCTGGAACGCTCGATGCCCCGCAGATCCGAGGGAGGTGCGGAGGTACTCGGACTCGGAGAGGTACCGGGCACCGGGGCGAATCACCTGACCGACGGCGACGGAGACAATGCTCCCGATGGTGCCGTTATCGGCGGGGAGGAAATTCTTGAAAAGAACTCCCTGGTCGAAGTGCTCCCGAAGATCGCCGAAGAGTTCGAAGGAACTTCCACTCGCCTGATCCCAGTAGCTCCCGAAGCTTTCCATGACCACTAAGACAACGTGGGGTGGATGTGCCGACAAAAATGGGGACGTCCGAGTCTTGGCCGTGAGGGCCCGACGCAGGTCCGCCGTCACCGGCGCCACACCCCGAGCAGCCTTGAAGGCTTGCGCCCAATCTGCGAGACCGTAGTTTTTCAAGTAATCATACCGGTCCTGTCCGTAGGTCTTTCGAATCTTGATCGCCCGGTTGAGCGTGAGGGCCCCGTTCAGCGCGAGCTCGTTGATGAACTCGTTGTCACTGATGTGCGCGTCCTCCAAGGAGAGCGGGAGCCGAGAAAAATTTCCCCGGGCCATCAGGGCGAGGAGGGCTAGGCCCGCCAGGAAGGTTGCCGGTGCGACGAGGGAAAGTCGCCGGGGCCGAAGGTCGAACTCGAAGGGCGAAAACAGGAACCGAATGAAGCGCCAGAGACCGTAGTGGATGAGGCCCAGCACGAGCGACCACAGCGGAACGTTGTAATTTTTGTAGATCGTGATCAAGAGGGCCCGGGTGTCGTCTTCGAAGAAGCCAAAGAAGAGGACATTCAGGTGCTCCTGGAAGTAGGAATAGAACCCGTAGTCAAAGATGTAGAGCCATCCGATCGTAAGGTAGCCACCGAAGAGGAGGCCGACGATCAAGGGCCTCAACACGCGGATGGTCCGCTTCCCGGGGATAAACACACCGAGGTTGAGGAGAACGAAGGGCACGGCATTGACGTAGGCCAGAGGCATGAGGTCGTACCGGAACCCCAGCCAAAATGCGCGCCGAAGGGAGACCGGGTCGGCGCTGAGCGAATCCATGTCTCCGAAGTAGAACCCGAAGGAGACGCGCGCGAGCGTCATCAAAAGGGTGAACACAAAAAAAAGGAAGCCCTGATTTTTAAGCCAGCGCCAGTAGTAGTGACGGAAAGATAGATTCATGGAGACCTCGTCGTGGCATCATACCAACTTGACGGTCTGGTTGCCAATCAGTCGTCGTCGGCGGAGTCACCGAACATGAGGTTCCGCTCGAAGTCGTCGGGCTTCGAAGCGTTGCCCCGGGCCTCTTCCATGGTGATGAGGCCCTGCTTATAAATCTTCGTGATGTGCTGGTCGAAGCTCTGCGCTCCGGAACCGCCTCGCCCCTGGCCCTTCTCGATGTAGGTGTAGATTTCCTTCGTCTTCGCGGGGTCGAGGATGGACTCCCGGATTCCGGGGTTATTGATCATGATTTCCTGTGCCGCGACCCGGCCTTTGCCGTCGGTGGTCTTCAGGAGACGCTGGGAGATCGTCGCGTGAAGATTGTCCGCAAGCCGGGTGCGCACGACGTTCTGCTCCTCCGGCGGGAACATGGCGATGAGGCGCCCGATGGTGGAGAGCGCGTCGGTGGTGTGAACGGTTCCGAACACGAGGTGACCGGTTTCCGCCGCCTTGATGGCGATGGAAATCGTCTCCGCGTCTCGCATCTCACCGATGAGAATGATGTCCGGATCTTGCCGGAGTGCGGAGCGAAGGGCCGAATTGAAGTCCTCCGTGTCCTGGCCAATCTCCCGCTGTGTGATCCGTGCCTTGATCGGGCTATGGACGTACTCCACCGGATCTTCGAGCGTCAGAACGTGCACCGGGGAGGTCCGGTTAATGTAATTGATCATCGCGGCGAGCGTCGAGGATTTCCCAGACCCGGTGGCCCCGGTGACGAGGACCAGGCCCGCGTTCGCGGCGGCAATTTTGTTGATCACCGCCGGGAGCTTCAGTTCTTCTGTGGTCGGGACTTTCGCGTTGATGAGTCGAAGGATGATCCCGATTTTCCCTTGGTACCGGAGGATGTTAAACCGGACCCGGCAGACGTTGGGGACCTCGAAGGAACCGTCGTGCTCCTTGAGCCGGTCGAGGCGCTTCAGGACTTCCTGGTCCTTGATCATGACGGAGCACATGAGCTTCATGTCCACGCTCGTCAGTTGATCCGCTTTCACTTGCACCAGGTCTCCCCGGAGCCGGAAGCAGGGCTTCTCATCCGTCCGAAGGTGGATGTCACTGACGTTCGACGCAAACGCAGATTTTATGATGTTAACGAACGTCTCTTTGGTCATCGCCATATGTTTCCGTTGAAATGAGAGCCTATGGGAGCTTATCGTCGTCCCGCGGGGGAAACTTAGACGACCCTCTTCCTGACTGCCTTAGTCCAGTGTACTCCTCGTCGGATTTTCCGATACCTTATCCATGGAAATCACTTGGTCCAGTGAGCAGCTCTTCTTCGACGGCGACGAATACTTCGAGAGCCTCCTCCGGGACATCGACGAGGCCCGGTCGTCGATCACTGTCGAAATGTACATCTTCAACGACGATCTCCTTGGGAAAAAAGTCGCTGCCCACCTCATCACTGCTCACCAGCGTGGGGTCAGAGTGCAGATCCTCGTCGACGGGATCGGTTCGTGGGGATTCTTCGAAAGGCTCTTCGGAGTTTTCCAGAAGCGCGGAGTAGAAGTAAAAGTCTACAATCCTCTCCCCTTCTACCATCCGCACTTCGAGAAAGTCCGAGGCCTCAGAAAGCTCTCCGTGATCGGCGCCCGGCTCTGGCGGCTGAACCGGCGCAACCATAGGAAGATCATCATCATCGATGAACACATCCTCTACACCGGGAGCTTTAACCTAACCGCCGAGCACACTCGGCTCCACTTCGAACCTTCGTGGAAAGACATGGGCGTGCGGGTGACCGGTGATCACGTGCGGTTCGGGGTCCTGAATTTCCTCAAACTCTGGCGCACCCGGGACTTCTACCGCTACCGCCGTCAGCAGCGCAGTCACTTGACTGCGAACTGGCGCTCCTCGCCTCTGCGGTTAAATCAGACGATCATCAGGCGGCGCTTTTTCTACACCGATTTCCTGCAGCGAATCGGCGAGGCCCGGAACCGGATCTGGCTCATGACTCCCTATTTTATTCCGAAACGCAGGCTCATCCGTGTTCTCGTCCGGGCGGCGGAACGGGGAGTGGATGTGCGGCTCCTCATCTCCCAGCGCACTGACGTGAAGTTCTTCGCTTGGCTCCAGTACTTCTACTACGGCTACCTGATTAAAAAGGGCGTGAAAGTCTATCAGTACACGGCCTCCGTCTTGCACGCGAAGAACTACATCATCGACGACTTCATGACCATCGGGTCCACGAACCTCAACCACCGCAGTTTCATCCACGATTTAGAGATCGACCTCGCGATCGTGAACGACGATAATAAGGCGATCATCGCCGCTCATTTCTTAGAATCGACTCAGACTCAACAGACGGTGACGCTCGAGGACCTAAGAAAAAGGCCCCTCAAGGACAGATTCCTAGCGCGGCTCTTTTTTCTTTTTAAATATTGGTTTTAACATGAAGATAAAAATTCTTTCTTACAACATCCACAAGGGGTTCACGATCGGGAACCGGGACTTCATTCTCGAGCAGATCCGCCTGGCACTCCGGGAGACGGATGCGGACATCCTCTTCCTCCAGGAAGTCCTCGGGGATCACAAAGACGAGCGGTGCCGCATCCCGGATTGGAAAACGGCGATCCAGTTCGAGTACATCGCCGACTCGATCTGGCCTCATTTTGCCTACGGAAAGAACGCCGTCTATCCGGAAGGGCACCACGGTAATGCCATTCTTTCGAAGTACCCCATCACCGACTGGGAGAACCACGTCATCACCACCAACCGGTTCGAACACCGGGGCCTTCTGAAAGCGAAAGTCATGATCCCCGACGTCGCGCGCGAGATCCTTCTGTGCAACACCCACCTTGACCTAACCCAGAGCGGACGGAATCTCCAGACTGAGAAGATCGTCGAGCACCTCCAGGGACACAAAGATCTTCCGTGGATCCTCGTGGGTGATTTCAACGACTGGAACAAGAAAATTTCTCCCCGGATCGAGAAGTCTCTCGGCGCCACAGAGGCGTTTCGGAAGCTCCACGGGTCCTCCCCGGCGACGTTTCCCTCTTTCCTCCCGCTCCTCTCGCTCGACCGGGTCTTTTTGCACAACCTCACACCCCTCACGGCGACGGCGCTCAAGGATCCGCACTGGAGGAATCTCTCGGATCATCTCCCGCTCTACGTGGAACTCGAACTCCTCGCCTAGTTGATGGTGAACTTGTGCCCATCGCTGAAGGCGAAGGCCTTCCCGATGAACCGAAGCTCCGGCCCATTGAGCACGATCCCCGCTCCGTCTGGGCAGGCGTAGATCATCTTTTTTTTAAGCCGAGAGTACTTCTTGAAGACAGCGTCGTAGCGCGGGGAATTCCGGAAGTGGGGAAAGAAGGCGAAGTCGACGAGACCAAGGGCCGCGAGGTTCTTCAGTCCGACGGAGTTCTCGTCCCGGTCAAACTCCGGGTACGCCGCCATTTCGATGTCGGCGGTCATGAGAATCGCTCCGGCCGAAAGACCGGTGAGCACACCACCGCGGTCGACGAAGCGGCGGAGTTCGTTTAGGAGTTTGGCGCGGCGAAGGCTCCGCAGGAAGTAGAAGGTGTTCCCACCGGCGAGGTGGATGGCATCGCTCCGCATGACCTCGGAAAACATGATCCGGTCGAAGGGAACGTCGATGGGGAAGTGGATGAAGCGCGAGATCCGATACTTCGAATAGTGCTTCACGAACACTTTGAACTCCTGCTCGGAGAGGTAGGAGGATGAGGGGATGAAGGTGACGACGGGGTTTCGCTTATTGAGAACTTCCACGAAGGCCCGGTCGAGGTCGAGGTTCTCCTGGTCACCGCCTCCGCTGTAGAGGACGAGCTTCATATCCCCTCGCGGCAGTCCCGGACGATGGAGTAGAAGTTCTGCAGGATATTCCGGTGCCTGCCCCCTTCCATTCCCTGAGCGCGTTTCTGATCCGGGTTCATGTTCTGGTAGGTCGTGAACTGCCGGGCCAGCTCGAAGAGCTCCTGGGCCGGGAGTTTCGGTCTCACTTTCTGAACTTTCTGAACGATGAAAGAGATCGAGTCGCCGGTCACTCGGTCGTACTTGTTGATGATCGACGCCCGCATCGTGAGCTCAAGCAAAAGGTGTTTCCGGTCGCTCCCCGACGCGCGCGCGAGGGCAGAGACGAGAGCGATGTAGGTGTCCTGGAACTTGGTGATCTGCTTGCGCCGGATGGGTGTCAGGCGCAGATCCGATCGCCGCGCATAAGACGAGCGGATGACCTCGATGAAATCCTCCGCCGGCAGGGGCTCTTGCCTCGTGAGGTAGAGCTGCGGGAACTCCCGGAGAATGTCGCGCATGCAGAAGACCGCGTCGCGGGTGACTCCGTCGGCCACTTTGTAGAGGCCTCGCTTCGACTTGGCCCGCTCGAAGTAGGTGAAGGCCTTTCGAAACTTCGCCACGAGGCCCCGGTTTCCTTTCAAGAGAAGCTCCTGCTGCTCCTTGCGGAATCCAATTTTCTTCAGGAGATTGCGGTCCTTGCACTCGGTGAAATGGCGATCGAAGTACTGCAGAAGCTCGTGGTTCCGAAAGCACGAGAGGGAGCGCTTCTTTCCAGTCGTGAGGAAGTCGGCGATCTGGACGAAGCACTGAACGATGTACTTTGCTTTCTGCTTCTGCTCGAGGATCGTCGTCGAGAAGCGCTGGACGTCATCGTAGCGGTACTCCGCATGAAAAAGACCGAACTGTCGGATCGATCCGTAGTCGATGATGCCGCCGTCCATCAGAATGTTATCGCCGTCCCAGTCGAGCCAGCAGAAGATATACTCATCCTCGAACGTCGCCGCGGTTTCGGAGAAGGCCTTGGCGACTTCTCGGGCCAGCGCAAAGTACTTTTCCTTGTCACTCCGGAAGTTCCCTGGTGCCCAGGCCTTGTTCTCGAGCTGACGCTGAATGTAGTAGTCTGCGACCTGTTTCAGGGTGGCGTAGTTCCCTTGCTTCAGGTGCCCGAAGAAGTGACTTGGCCGCATGAGATTGGGGTTTGCACGGACGTTGATCCCGAGGCCCTTCTCATGCTCGATGATCGCGAGCACGCGCTCTGTGCGAAGTTCGTTCTTGTTGAGAACCTCAGAGAAGAACAGTGTTTCGAGTCCTTCGCTCACTTCCGAGAGGCCACAGCCATAGGAGATGCTCGGGTCTCCGGTCTGGTAGAACTTCTTGTTGATGTTGCAGGCCGGGGAGAGCTTCGTGGCACCGGTGCCGCAGCTTGAGATGTCCCAGGTGATTCCGTTGGCCCGGACCGTGCCATTCCAGATCGAGCGACCGTCTCCGCTGGTCCGTCCCGATTTGTCGGGGTGCTGCAGTTGTAGGTACCGGGTCGCCATGAATGTTTTCGGGTAGAGCTCTTCTTCCGTCACCTTGACGTTGTTCATCACATCATATTCGTTGATGATCACTAAGCTGAAGGTTTCTAGGATCTCGCGCTCGAGCTCCGGGTTGAGCTGCGACGGATGTGACTTCGGGAGAAGACCCATCTCTTTGGCGAGGTCGAAGTTAAAAAAGGCGACCTTGCCCCCGCGCCGGTGGCGGGCCCTGTACTCGACGCAGCCGCCGGGGACCTGAGACTTAAAAGGGTGATCGCCATTGATCCGGGCGAAAGCGGTGTAGGAACGTTTGCCGATTTCATCAATCGTACTTTTCTTTGCCTGGCCCATTGTTACTTATCAATCCTTGATAAAGTCCTAAACAAAAACCTTATGGCTAGTATATAGGACCTTGTCAAAAACTCGGCAGAAAAAAGCCGCTAGGCAAAAGTGACCCTTCCCTCAGATTCCTTCGAGGAAGCTAAGGAATCGCTGCCGCTGAGAGCCGTCGTCGATGAAGTAGGCATCGATGTGGGACCCGGACTTGAGCTTCCAGTGCCACTTCCGCGGCGAAGCGACGCCCTTGTAGATGGCCCTGCCGAACTTCGGTGGCACAATCTGATCCCGGTTTCCGGTGATCACGAGGAGGGGTTGGGTGACCCGCTCAAAGACCTCATCCGCAGAGTAGCCATCAGACACTAAAAGGTACGCGAGGGGCGAGAAAGGCCAGAGGAACCAGCGCGAGTGCAGCTTATCAAAGGCGATCTTCTGGTAGGAGGAAAAGGCAGAGTCCATGACGATGAGGTCGACCCGAGAAAACTCTTTCCAGTCCGGGAGTGCTCGCAGAGAGATGGCCCCTCCGGTGCTCTGGCCGTAGACCACGAACTTCCCTCCCCCGCTCCCTTGATGAAAGGCAAACGCGCGATCCAGTGCGGCCAGGGCATCGAGGTAAATCCCGGCCTGGGACGAGCGCCCTTCGGACTTCGCGTACCCCCGGTAATCAAAGGTGAAGAGGTTGTACCCATGGTCGATGAGCCAGACCAGGCTAAAGAAATGCGTCGAAATGTTCTGGGCATTTCCGTGGAACTGGACCACAGTTCCGCGCACCTTTTCAGACCGCGTCGGGAAGAACCAACCATGGAGCTTAGTTCCGTCCTTAGCGGAGAAGTACACGTCTTCGTATTTAAGGTTGAATTTGGCCGGGTCAACGTAGTGCAGGGCCGACGGCTGATAGAAAACATGAGAACAACTTTGCCCAAGGAAGAAAGCAAAGATCAGAATCAATAATCGCATGGTACGTCCTTAATCAAATCTTAACTCGGCTTACGGAATCTCCATACCCACTCCGCACCATTTAACGACATAATGAGGCAAAAGGGACACATGAAAACACTCATTCGCTTCGGCCTTATTCTTATGAGCCCCTACCTCATGGTCGTCTACTGGCGCAATTCGATGCGCGAGCTCGATGACCTCCACGCCGGTCACGAACTTAACTACGAATAGCTGCGGTGACGTCGAACTCAAAGTATTGCTCAGGAAACGGCTCTCTTACAAGCGAGAAATGCCACCACTCCTGAGAGTAGTTCCGGAATCCGGCCCGCGCCATGATGTCCTCAAGAAGCCGCCGCTGATCTCGTGCTGCGGCCGTAATCAGCGGTGATTTCGTAAACGAGCGCTCATGGAAAAAATCAAACTCTGTCCCCATGTCGAGTTCTTCTCCGGCGAGGGTGGTCAAGGTCAGGTCGACCGCGGCCCCGCGGGAGTGGGAGGAACGGGCCGAGATGAAACCCCGCTCGAAGAGCTCGGAGCGTGTGAAGTCGGGGTAGAAGCGCTCTTTGAGCGGGAGGTTATCCTCAGGCCTCTGCGCCCATTCTTGAAAAAAAGCGACCGCCTTGACCGGCCGGTAACCGTCGAAGACCTTGAGCCCAAGGCCCCGTGCCTCGGCGTCAAGCTGGGCCAGGGCCAGGCCCTCGGCCATCGCCCTGGACACGAGGACAACGGGGGCAGTGTAGCCTGGGACCACCTGGCCTGTGAAGTTTTCGCTGGTTGCGTAAGACGCCGCCATCCGGATGGATGGGGAAACGTCGGCAACGGAGACGAACGCAGACCGAGGAGAAATCATGAACCCATCTTCCTCGATCACGGGAAGTACCGCAAGCCAAACTCGGAGACCCCGCGCCAGACCGCCGGGCCCTCTGAGGCAGCGGCGCGAGTGAAGAGCGAGACGTTTTGGGAAACCTGAAACCTGAGCTCAGCTTCGTGCTCCCAGCTCGCGTCTTGGAAGGGGGAACTCGGCCGGTAGGTATTGAGCTGATACCTCGAGGCAAGGCCCGCAACTAAGTTCTGGTGAAAGCGGTACCGCAGAAAAAACTTAGGCCCAGCTCCCAGTCTGTAAAGGTCCTGGAACTGTGACTGAACATCGAGCTCTCCTGTCAGAAGGAGCGCACCAAGGAAGTCTCCCGCCAGGAAGCTCGCACCGGCCCCGCCGGAGAGGTAAGCTCCCGGGCAGTTAAAGCAATCGACGTATTGGAAGTCCCGTGCTCCCACCTCTAGTTCCCAGGCCAGGGGCTTCATCCAAAAGCTTTGCGGGGGGTAGTTTCTGGCGGAAAGAATGGTCAAGCGGTCGAGCATGACCGCCGTGGGCCCTCCCGGCTTCGAGCGCAGCTCTAGAGAGAGTGTCCCCATTTCGAGGGCCCCGTGCTGGAGCGCTCCGACCTCAGGGTCGAGGAGGTCGTGAAGCGCCGGTCGCACTTCGAGCCGAACCCCGGAACTCCCGTCGTAAGACGACCGGTACGCACTCGAGAGCCGGAGGGGAGCATGGCCATAGGCCGGGTCCTCCACGGCGGGACCTGCGGCCCCAGAAAGGTCGGTGATGACGGGGTTCATCGCTCGTGCTTGAAGCAAGGGGAACTTGCGCTTCACCGTCTTCGGATCTTCTCTCAGAATCTCCCTCGCGTGCCGGTAATCGTAGGCCTCGATCGCAGTGTCCAGAATGCGCGCTGCCTTGCCGGAGTCGATGTGACCGAGGAGCTCTCGGGCACGGGAGGGATTCTCCGCAACGGCGTGGGCCAGACGAAGCTCCGCCAGAGGGAGCTGAGACGAAACTCGCGAGAGCCTTGAGACCGTCGACTCCCGTCGCTTCCCCTCACCGATGAGCCGCTGGTCGCGGAGCACGCGAAGGGTCTCGGCCGGGACAGTGTACAGTGCGAACCTCTCCGTGAGCGAGTGCTCCGGGCGGACAACGTTGATGAGTCCCAGCACATGGAACGCGCAATTTTCTTTCAAATAGAAGTAGTCAAAGTGAGTCTGGGAGAGCTCCCAGACATGGTCCACCAGCTCGCTCACCTCTTCCGGTGTGAGCCGGAGGTCGTACGACCACAGGTCACGGAATTCGAGGTCCGCGTATTCACGGATCTTGTAGTAGTAGGGCGTTGCCGCGAAAGTTCCCGGGAAGCCGCCGGTGAAACCGTTCCAGAGGTAGGCCAGGGGATTCGTGGAGTCGGCCCGCGCCCCGAAGTTCACGCCGTAGTCGAGGAGTTCTGTTTCGTTTCCGTTCTCAAACCGCGAGAGCCGCAAAAGCGTATGCCCGAAGGCCGAGCTCGGATTGGTGAGGTAGTTTGAAGAGAACACTACACTGGCGCGGCGGGCGGCGAGCTTCTCAGTGAAAGCGCCGTAGGCCTGGCATTTCGACAGATCCGCGCTCCAGCGCGTCCCGAGTTCTCGATTCAGCCATTTATACCGGAGGGGAAAGCGGCAGATCGGGTGGTCATCAGAGAGTTCCCCAGAATCGAAGAGACGGATGGTTTCTTCAAGTTCGGCTTGAGGGTCCCGTTTTCCCTTGGGGGAGAGGAAAAAGCGTGGGCCATCGGCGTCGCTCTCGAAGCCCTGCCAAGTCTTTCGGTAATGAAGAAGCCGGTGCCATTTAGAGGAGCTCGCAGGGGAGGCTCCCGCACAAGCTGCACTTGATAGGACGATGAGAAAAATGATGAGATGCATGGGACCCGCCTAGTCGACGGATCCCATTATAGAAATTAGATGTGCGTGTTGCAAGTCGTAGCAGCAACAGTGTTGATGCCATGAGTGACGGCCGGAGCAGCGGCGTCAGCGTCCGGGAAGATCGTCGCGTAGTTCGCCTTGAGCGCCTGACCGAACTCGCTCGAGTTCGCGCAGCCGTAGACCTTCGACAGGCCCACGATCGTTTCGCCGTTCCCGCGAGCGATATCGTTTGAGAGGGCGACTCGGTTGGCCTCGACGAAGGCCTGGGCATCCGCCTTCAGCGGAGCGGGTGAATCACAGTTCGACGTCCCGGCCGTGATCGCGATCGACTGGAAGCCGGTTCCGTTGGTGATGCTCGCCAGGGACTGCTTCCACCACGTTTGATCGCCTTCGAAAATCATCGAGCCAAGACCACATCCTGCAGACCCGTACTTGGCCGCGAAGGCGCCGGTAGAACTTAGGGTTAGTAACACAACCAATAGCTTTTTCATTCTTTACTCCGTTGAAAGAAAACCACTAAAACTGATCTCCTACCCATTATCCGAGGATATGGATTTTCTTCAACTGATAAATTCCTAAAGGTTGCTTGGTACCCGACGAAAAAACTTTCCTAAACCTAGAGATCCTGGAAGTGATGTGCGGTGAGATACGTGAGGCGGACGCGTTTTTCGAGTGACTCATCGAGCATCAAGAGGAGGTCTTCGAGTTCGAAGGTAAGACCAAGGTCGGCGACGAATTTATCCGCCGTTACCTCCGCCATGATTGACTCCCCCGTGACTCCGTCGAGCTCAAGGAGTAGAAACGCAATCTCGTGGGCGAGGTACGCCACAGCGGCCCGTTTGTCCGACTTCAGGAGGGCCTGGAACTCTGGGAAAACGACGATGGTGTTTGAGACGGGACCCAGATGCCGCAGCTCCGCGAGCTCAGAGCTCGGTACGAATCTGAGGTGCGACGTCGTCATCAGCTCATTCAAAAGATTGGCCGGGAGATGCGAAAAGAGTTTGTCGAAGTGAGCGGTGTTGCAGCCCTCTACGATCCATCGGTGCTCCGGGAGGGAGAAGAAATTAGCTCGAAAATTCTTCCGGATCTGAGACTTGTTGCTGCGGTCTTTACTTAGGAATCGCTGGATCAGATTCATCATCACGCCACCTCGCACTCGACTTGTCGGTACGGCGTGGCGCTGCTTAAGGAATATTATTGATACGAAAGTTCGTCTGACCCGTCGGCCAGCACTGTGCCCTGGTATTCCTCGCCTATAACGCTCAGGAGCTCATCCGGGATCCGAGAGGACCGGTACTTCTTCCCGTTGGTAGTGCGAATCCAGAAGCCATTGATGAGCCGGTCGGCGCGGGAGATGCGGATGGGCTTTATCGAGACGATGTGATCGAGGTTGAAGAGAACCTCGAATTCTTCGGCGTCATGGGCCGTGGCCTTAGGATTGAACACCGTGAACTTCCGAAACTTCATAGAGACTCCTTACAATAATGGAGCTATTTTATAAGCTTCCGAGGGACTTGTGCTTTTAAGGACGAGAGTTTGAAAATTTTACAGGAAGCGGTCGAGGCCACCTGGCACTTCACATCGTTCGCTGAGCTCAAAGGAGTCGTCCGGAGGCCCTCGGCCCCGACGGAGATCATCTTGCTCCTGCACGGACTCGGTGAGCGTGGGAAGCGAATCTACCGGAAGCTCCTGCCCGTGCTCCCATCGACGGCCCTGGTGATCGCCCCGAACGCCCCCTTCCCCCTGGAGCGCGCCAAGGAAGGTCGGATGGATTACGGGCACTCCTGGTACTTCTACGATAAGCTCGAAAACCGCTATTTTGTGACTCAGGATTTGGCCAAGTACTGGCTCCGGGATCTTCTCCTTCTAGAAAACACCGCCAAGCTCCCGGTGACGATCATCGGTTTCTCCCAGGGTGGCTACCTGGCCCCCTTGGTGGGGATGGAGATTCCGGAGACCCGACTCGTGATTGGTCTGGCCTGCGAATTCAGGTCCAATCTTCTCGCATCGCTGCCGCAGTTTCCGCTCTCGGCGGTCCACGGCGAAGCGGACACGGTCGTGAAGGCCGAAGCCTCTCGGACGGAGCTCGCTCTCTTGGTCGAGCGTGGGATTGATGCCACTTTTCACCTTGTGGTAGGAACTGGTCATGAGATCAGCCCGGGCATGGCCCGAACAGTTAAAGATATTTTGGAGGCACATGCAACACGAGGTCTATAAAGGTAGCATCATCCGGGTCACGGAAGAAGTCATCGGAGGCATCACTTGGGAGCGCGCGTTCTTACCCAACGGAGTGATCGTCTTCCCCATCACCACTTCCGGGAAAATCCTCCTCGTCAAGGAGCAAAGGCCCCATGAAACTCCTCCGGTTCGGATCAAACCCGTCTCCGGAATCCTTGAACCCGAGAAAGGCTCGCCGGAGGAAAACGCCCAGCGCGAACTCCAGGAAGAAATCGGCCTGCGCGCGGGATCTCTCGAACTCCTCTGGACCCTTCGCGGCTCGGGCACCATCAATAACGAGCAGCACTTCTTCATCGCCCGAGACCTCGCTCCCTCAAAGCTTCCGAACCCAGATGGAGAAGAGACCATTTTGGAAGTCCTCGAATATGACCCGAGGGAGCTTCTTCAAGCACTGATGCAGGACCAACTCAAATGGTCCATGTCGACCTTGGGACTCTTTAGGCTCCTCAAACACCTTGGTCACCTCAGTTAAGTCCTTGTTTTTTTGTTCTAGTCGCCAAACATACTAAGCTTTGCTAAAACATTTGTTCTGTAAGCCGAACAGATGTATAATAAGCTACATAACAGAGGTCTTATCTCTATGTATGTTTGTATCTGCAAAGGCATCACTGAAAAACAAATCCAAGAAGCCGTGACTTCCCGAAACTCTAACAACACGAAAGAGATTTTGAAGTCACTTGGGATCGGGAGTGACTGCGGCACTTGCGTCGAAGATGCGATTAAATCTCTCCTCGAACACGCCGCACGCGCACCCCGCGAATCGAAAGACAGCTCAAACAATTCTTAGGTCTGTTGAACTTTTTTGATTCTTCAAACAGCATCCTCTACAATCCACTTATCTAACCGCTCTCCCAGAGGTGCACATGAAAGGCTCACAGACAATTATCGATGCTCTAAACTCCGTGCTCACGAAAGAGCTCACGGCGATCAACCAATACTTCCTCCACTCTCGGATGCTTCAGAACTGGGGCCTCGAGAAAATCGGCAAACTCGAATACGACGCTTCGATCGACGAAATGAAGCACGCGGACATGGTGATTAAACGCATCCTCTTCCTCGAAGGTCTTCCGAACCTTCAAAAGCTCGATAAGCTCAAGATCGGGCAGAACATCACGGAGGTCATTGACGCTGACCTCGAGGTTGAGTACTCCGCGATTCCGCATCTTAAGAAGTGCATCCAGCAGGCCGAGTCGGAGCACGACTACACGTCTCGGGACCTCTTCCTCCACATTTTAAAATCTGAAGAACACCACGTAGACTGGCTCGAAACTCAGCGCGACCTTCTCAAGGCCGTGGGCGTTCAGAACTACATGCAGTCCCAGATGAACCCGGATAAGGGCGCCGACTAACGTCCGATGAAGATCCGTCGGCCACGGCCCTTCCGGTAGAAACATTCACCGAAATAAGTTTCATGCTGTGTTCGCCCTAAGGGAGGAGACAGCATGAACCGGTTCCCTCTTCCCGCATTCGCGGGATGCAGCAAATCCCGAAGCCACTTCTTTCAACGTAAGGTCTAAGGCAGAACGTAGTCCCGGGGCATCTGCGATGCTCCGGTGGCCAGAGTGTCGTAGTAGAGATCGTACTGCTCATCGTAAGCTTTCACGACTTCTGGAATCGTAATGTAGTAGAAGTTCTCGAAGTTTTTCGTGAAGGCCGAGGTAGTGAGGTTCCCGGCGCCCGTGAAGACCGCACCGGCGCCGCCGCCGAAGTTGTAGATCATGAACTTGTTGTGCTGGAGCTGGTAAATGTTCTGATTCGTCTCGAGAAATTTCACCACCGCGCCGGCCCCGATCAAGCGCCTATCGATCGCTTGCGCCTCAACCCTCGTGTTCCGGCCAACATCTTTCCGCAGCGTCTGGGCCCAGTAGACATCGTCGTCGAGCACAAACTTCACCTTCGTTCCCCGGCCTAGAGCGGACGCAAAAACTTCCAGGAGCGCTCCGCTCAATCGATGCGACATCGCCTCAATCTCAAGGGCAGCTTCACTCGCGCTTCGAACCTGGGCCAGCGCAGCCACCCCATCGGTCGGAACGAAAAAGCTCTTGATATCCGACTCGGGTGAGGCCTTGATCTCTGAGCGGCAGCGGTTTAGCTGGCCCGAGAACGCCTCCCTCGAATCTCCGCTTTCTACCATGGCGTCAATCACGCACCGGTGAACTTGAGCGAAGTAGGACTCACTCGCGGTGGTCACGAAGTTCCAGTTCTCATGATTGATGCTGGTTCCGGTCGTCAGGTTTCCAGACGAGAAGACGATCTTCTTCACCGCCGGATCCGTCGAGGTGACGATGAGGATTTTGTTGTGTGCAAAGCCGAGGCCTCCGGTGCTCCCGCGGTAAGTGAGCGAAAGGTTCCCGCAGCTCCGGAGACTTTCAGCATCTTTATTAGTCGCGGTTCCGGTTTCGCCACCATCAATCACAAGCGTCACTTTCACCCCTTTCCGGAGGGCCTGGCACAGGGCCTGGGCAACATTCTTTGAGCTAAAACTCAAGTACGCTGCGTGGATCTCTTTCGTCTCCGGTGCGGAGATCCACTCGATGAGCCTAAACTGAGGTGAGAGCCTTCGGCCCACGGATGTCGCTTCATCGGAAGCTTTGCAGTAAACGTTCTGCGGCTTTTGACGGAGGACTTCCCCAGAATGGGTCACTTGTTCACGGTCGTATTGATAAGTTGCGCAGACCGGATTTGTAAAAAGAACTTCGAAGCTAAACGGTCGATAGTCGGATAGTCGAGCTGCCCAACTGCTACAAGTTCCAGATAAAAGTAACAGCGCCAAAAAATAATTCATACTCGAACTCCCTTTAATGCTCGACGTTATAGTCGAGGATTAAACAGGTGACCACTGAAGAGAAGTGATGCCTATGATCTAATTGTTAGATAGTGAGCAGGAAGTGGTGACAATCGAACATGTAAGTTGGGTCTATCATCCTATAACCACTTAAATTCTCAAGCCGCGAGGAACGTCCCCCAGAAAGTTAGTAGTGACGGTCCTCAGTTAGTCTGCTATCTCGAACCATGCTGTCTGCCCGCAAAACCTACTCTTTTTTACTCGTTTTATGTTCCCTTTGGTTGGGCTGGACCGTGCTGATTGATTTTTTTGTCATCCGGGCCGTTTTCTCAGTGGTCGACAATTTTTTTCAGGCCGGAGACCTCGGGATCGCCCTTTTCTCAACTCTGAACAATCTCGAAGTCATCGTCGCTACCGGGATCTTAGCGCTGGTGTGCTGGCAGTACCGGCAGGGGCGAAAGGTTCTTCCTCACCTCCTCATGGCACTTTGCCTGTGGATCATTGCGATGGTCTACTTTACGTTCCTGACGCCGAAGCTTGTGGCCCTCACAGAGCTGTGGAAGCGCACGGACCTCATGGGTCTCACGGCGGTGGCAGGAATTCCGGATGTGCAACAAGAGCACCAGTTCTATCACCTCCTTTACAGGAGCCTCGATACGGTGAAGCTCGGTTTTCTCTTGGCCCTGATGTCCTTCGGGATCTGGAGCGAGGAAAGATGGAGCGCCTAAGCCTTGATCCCGTCGAGCCCGGCGCACTTTTCTTTGCGCCGATGGAAGGCATCACCGACGAAGCTTACCGGAAGACAATCTTAAAGCTCTACCCGGAGTGGGATTACCTAGCGACGGATTTTCTCCGTGTCCCAGCGGCCGGCCATTACCCGAACAAACACGTGGTCCGCCATTTCGGCAAAGAGCTCTTTTCGATCCCTCGGATTCAGAGCAAGACCATGTTCCAGATCCTCACCTCTCACCGCTCCTTCACCGTGGATCTCGTGAAGCAGCTCGAGGATCTCGGAGTTCCCTGGCTTGACATGAACATCGGCTGCCCGTCGAACACCGTTTGTAAGAGTCAGGGCGGATCTTACCTTCTGCGAGATCTCCGAACCCTGGCCCCTCTCGTGCGCTCCATCCGGCAGAACTTCTCCGGTCGGTTCACCTGCAAAATCCGCATCGGCTACCACGATACGAGCGGCTTCGAAGACTCCATCCGGCTCCTCAATGACGAAGGTGCGGAACTCATCACGGTCCATGCCCGCACGCGAGACGACATGTACAAGGCACCAGCGAAATGGAGCTTCATCGCCCGCGCGGCCAGAATCTCTCAGGTTCCCGTCATCGGGAACGGAGATGTGTGGGCAACGACGGACGTGAAACGGATGCTAGAAGAAACTGGGTGCCATGGGGTCATGGTCGCTCGGGGTGCGCTCAAGGCACCCTGGCTTGCGCAAGACTACCGGAAGGAGAACTTCTATCCGACTCACGCTGAAACGGCCGACCGGATCCGAGAATTCTTTCGAGAGTACAGGGCCACACTTGAAGCGGAGGGCGTCTCTGCGCGAGGAGTCCTCAAGCAGAGTAAATCGGTCGCGCGGTTCATGGTGGACGACTTCGAGAACGGCCCTCTCCTACGGCGGGGCCTCATGCTCTCGCAGTCGGTCTCTGAGTTTTACGCGCAGATTGAGACTCTCCCCTCTTGAAGAGGGATCCCGATCAGAAATGCTTCATCGCAAAGGCAACCCGTTCCTTGGCGAGGAGATCTCTGGGTGCCTCGAGGCGAATTTTTTCCAAGCGTGGCACAAGGCCTGCCAGGTTTGCAATCTGAATCCCGAGCCCGGGTCGCGCGTTGAGTTCGAGAAGAATAGGTCCCTGATCCGGAGTGAGAACGATGTCTGCGCCGAGGTACCCAAGGCCCACCATGTCATAGCAGCGAGCGGCGAGTTCAAGGATCTCAGGCCAGAACGGAAGCTTGAGACCCAAAAGTTTGTGTCCTGTATCCGGGTGGACATCGACCACCTGGTTTCGGATGACGGCATTATTCGTTCTCCCATCGGAGAGGTTGATCCCCGCGCCGATAGCTCCCTGATGCAAGTTGGCGCGGCCGTCGGAACTTCTGGTTGGAAGACGCACCATGCTCATCACTGGGAAGCCCTCGAAGACGATCACCCGAACATCGGGAATTCCGCCGAAAGAGTAGTCGTCGAAGATCGGATGCTTATCGATCTTGGCCTGAACGATGGCGATGTCGCTTTGACCAGAGAGTGAGTAGAGCCCAGAAAGGATGCCGGAGATGTGATGCCGAACTTCCTCAACGTCCATGAGCTTATCGTTCGAGCGTCGACAAAGAATCCGCACCTCGCCGTTGCGGTCCTCCCGGATGATTTCCTTGATGACGATGATCCCGTTCCCCTGCGAGCCTCGGGCCGGCTTGATCACAAAGGAGTCGTAGCTCATGAGTTTTAAATGAAGATTCTTGAGGGATCCGTAGTTCTCCACGATGAAGTAGTTCTCTGGCGTGGGGATGCCCCAGGCCTCCGCCCGCTGGGCCGTCAGGACCTTGTTGTCCACGAGCGGGTAATTGGCGCGCTTGTTGTGCCGGAGGATGTAGCGCCCGACCCGGTTGTTGATGCCGAGGATTCCGAGGTCTTTTAAGTCGCTAAAGATCATGGGACTTGGACTCCAGCTTCTTCTTCTGGCGCACGAGGTCCCTGAACCGGAGGAACTCGGAGAGGCGGTAGCCCTTGTACTTCCCAACGAGGATGAGAAGACCCATGACGGTGAGGAGCAACTCCGGATTCGTGAACATGAACATCTCGAGGGCCGAGATGAAGAAGAGCGAATACACGAAGACGACGATCACCAGTGTTCCGATCAGTGTCTTGAAGGTATTCACCAGTCCCTCCTCGGTGATCATGATCGACAGGCGCTCGATGATCAGGGTCACGATGACGATCGGAAAGAACGCGAGGTGCTTGTGGGAGAAGGTGGTCATTTCGACGCTGTAGAAAGAGTACCCAAGCATGAGGAGGATGATCAGCGTCAGAATGATCGACAGCCGAGGGACCGCCAGGAGGTAGAACTTATCGAGGACGTAGCGCTCGCCGATGCCGATGACGACGATCACACTGAAGAAGAGCATGCCGAAGCCGAAGGACGTCTCTCGGAAAAAGAGGGCCAGGAGGATCGGTGTGAAGATCCCGAAGGTCGGAATCCCTATGAGGTTCCGGGCGATCGAGAGAATCAACGCCCCGATCGGGATAAGGAGGATGGTCGTAAACATCGTCTGGATCGGCAGCGGTAACCGGTAGAGGCTTAGCTTTCCGAAGATGGAGTCCGACTGAATGACCTCTTTTTTAAACTCGGCCTTGTTGTACCGGTTGATCCGCGCGCGCTCGGCCTGGATCGAGTACGACACTCGTTTCTTCGAGATGATCTTCTCGACTTCCTCGTAGTTTCGATGGATGACGAGGAATCCGTCGGGCCGTTCACCGAAATGGCCTCGGTTGGTGTCGACCGGGATCCACTTGTTCGCCAGGAAGACTTCGTTGGCGAAGGTGAAGTGAAGCTTCGTCTTTTCTTTTGCCTTCTTTCCCTCCGGCATTCGCACCATCACCACAATCCGGGAGGGGACTCGTTTCCGTCGGGCCATGATGTTGAAGAGCTTGGCCTTCACGAGCGGAGACCCTTTCCCCACGTTCAGGGTCTCGTGGATCGTCTTGATGTCCGTGTTCCGCTGAATCTCTTCTTCGACGTAGTAGTAGATCTTCCGGATGAGCGATGTCTTGTCCTCGCTCCCCTCGAGGATCGCCGTTTCCAGGGCACCGATGGCCTCCTGGTCCTCGGGCAAGAGCGCCGGAACTTTGAGGTACTTCTCGAGCCCACGGGGATAGGTTTCCGTGTAGTCCTTGGGAATGCTCTGGTACGAGATGGGCTTCAGATCGAGGCGTGCAGAGTACGAGACCCGGCCGGTGATGAAGCTCTTCGACGACCAGGTCGCCATCGTCGAATCGGAGTTTCGGTCGACGAAAATTTGATAGTCCCGGGACTTGAGTTTGTCGTCGCTGATCCGCTGTCCGGGAGCGCTGCGAGGAAGTGGGAAAGAAAAACTATAGACGCTCCCTTTCGGCTTCACGTTCACGTGAAGGTTCCACACGTCGTCCACCATCTGAGGGATCAGCGAGAGTTGGAGCACTTGAGATTTGTAAACGAGGACGCCCAGCGGGATGAAGATCAACAGGCTCGTGATGAGGACGGTGAGTTTTTTCATTCGCTAATCTCCCAGCACGTGGGAGCGGGCCACATCCACGATGAAGCGTCCCAGGAGAAGGTTGCGGCCGATGAGAAACTTGTAGTCCATCTTGGTTCGATCGTTGAGGTTGATGTTCACCTCGCGCTCGATGGCGCCGAGCTTGATTTTTTCTTTGATCACGTAGCGCTTTGAAACGAAGCCGGAGGTGTTCGAGACTTTTTGAGTGGAGTCGACCTTCCGCACCACTTCGACCGTTTTCCCATCCGAGTCCACGGTCTGAAACTTCACGAAGAGCTCCCCGCGCTGCTCCACCTCTTCGATGTTCACCGCGTGCATCGACGTCGTCTTCGCGCCGGTGTCGATCCGCGCCTTGTGCCGCAGTTTCAGCGCCGGGAGCGAGGCCCACTCGATGCGACCGATGAGGACCTTCTCTTTCAGGAGTTGTGCGGTTGCGAGCGGCACGGATCCTAACAACAGGAGGGTGAAGAGAAAGAGTACTTTCACTTAGGAGGCCTTTGAGATGACAGTTAAAGCGCTTTTATCTTATCCATCCGAGCGACTCTCGGCAATAGGGTCGGGCGAGATAACTAGCTAATTTCCAAGCGGAGTCGCCGCCGTTTCCCCGACCGCCTCAATCTCTTCATCCGATTCTCCGATAGGAACTCATCACCGTTTGCCAAAGGATCATCCCTATGAGCTGGAACATGCAATCCGTTTTCACCTGGTGCTTTTTTTTCGTCGCCTGGACAGTCATGGCAACCCACTACGCGCACATGAAATCCCCATGGCAGTACCGCGAGGTCGCGAGCTGGAGCACTCCGGTGAAGCCGTTCTACGATGCGAGCTTTAAGCTCTAGCGAAGAAAGAGCTTCATCCAGCCAAGTTTCCCCTTATAGGGTGGGTAGCGCAGCGGGACGTCGACGGCAGTCGTCTGCTCGAAGACTGACTTGAAGTGAGAGAAGGTCTCGAATGTTCTCCGCCCGTGATAGCTACCCATGCCACTAGGGCCCACGCCGCCGAAGGGAAGATTGGGATTCGCGAGATGAAGCACCGTATCGTTGATGCACCCCCCACCGAAGGAGACCCGCCGGACGACTTCCTCCTTGGCGGTCTGGTGATCGGTGAACAGATACAGAGCAAGTGGCTTAGGTCTGGCCGCGATCTGATCCAGGGCCTCGGAGAAATCATCGTAGGGCAACACTGGAAGCACAGGTCCGAAGATTTCCTCTTCCATCACCGGATCTGACCAGCGCACATCCCGGAGCACCGTGGGTGCGAAGTACCGCTCAGAGCGGAGATGCTCTCCTCCGATGGCCGTTTTGTCAGCGTCCACGAGCTTAAGTAGCCGGTCAAAGTGGGCCTCGGAGATGAGGCGCCCGTAGTCCGGGGAGACCTTGGGGTCTCCCCCATAGAAGTCCTGAACCACCGACCGGAGTTCGTCGATGAAGCGGTGCTGGAGGTCTCGGGGAACGAGAACGTAATCTGGGGCGACACAGGTTTGCCCCGAGTTTAGGAATTTCCCCCAAGCGCAGCGCCGGGCCGCCAATGCCAGGTTCGCTGACGAATCAATCAAGCAGGGGCTCTTGCCTCCGAGTTCGAGGGTTAGCGGCGTGAGATGTTCCGCGGCCGCTCGCATGACGATCTTCCCCACGGCGGTGCTACCGGTGAAGAAGATGTAGTCAAACGCCTGCGCGAGGAGGGCTTGCGTCTCCGCGACTCCTCCGAGAACCACCCGGACTTCCGTTTCCGCGAAGACCTCGGCCAGGACAGCGGCGATCACACCGGAGGTCGTTGGCACGAACTCCGAGGGCTTTACCACAACCCGGTTCCCGGCAGCGATGGCACCCACGAGCGGCGAGAGACAGAGCTGAAACGGATAGTTCCAGGGAGAGATGATCAGCGCCACACCGTAGGGCTCAGGATGAACCGTGCTCTTTCCAGGGAAGAGGGTCATCGGTGTCGGGACACGCTTCGCGCTGGCCCAGTCTTCGAGATGCTCCAGAGTGTAAGAGATCTCTTCTCGGATGAAGCCGATCTCTGAAACGTAGGCCTCGAAGGCCGACTTCCCCAGATCGGCAGCGAGCGCGTCGGCGATCGCTGACCCGTTCCGGTCGATGGCCGACCGAAGTGCGACTAAGCGTTTTTTTCGAAGGCCCAGCTCCAGGGGCCCTTCAGTCCGATGCACGGTCCGAAGATCGGCGGCGATGCTCCCGAGGTTCATGCTACTCCTCTCGCTTGAGGTACTTGACGTAGTTGCGGATGATGCTCGACTTGCGGAAATTTTTTATCTCCGGGTAGTGAAGCACGAACGAGCTCTCGTACATGAGAGGAATCCACGGAAGGTCGTCGAAGATGAGTTCTTCCATTTCCAGAACGACCTGGTTCCGTTGGTCAACGTTGGTCGTGATCTTGAGCTTCTCGTACAGAGCGTCGACCTTCGGGTTCGCGTAGGCGCTCTTGTTGATGCCGGGGAAGTTCGACGACACGAGGAGCTGGAGGATGTTCTCGCCGTCGGGGTAATCGAAGAGCCAGTTGTCTGTGAAGAACTGAAGTTCTCCGGCCCGGCCCTTCCTCAGGAATTCTGAGAACGTGAGAACTTCAATTCGGACTTTAAGACCCAGGGCCTGGAGCTGGGCCTTGATGAACTGCGCCTCCAGGATGTTGACCCCTTGATTCCCTCGAGTGGAGTAGACAATCTCTGGGACCCGAGAAGGGTCCGAGAAGCCCGCCTTCTTCAGGTACTCTTGGGCCGCTCCGAGGTCATAGTGAAAGCGGAAGGCCTTGGCGGGTTGGTAGCCAACGATCCCCGGGACGAGGATCGAATTGGCCCGGAGGTTTGTGTTCTGCGAGAGGACCTGGACGTACTTCTCGTAGTCGACCGCAAACGCGATGGCGCGGCGGAGGTCCTCGTTTTTCCCGAGGAGCGGGTCGCGCATGTTGAACGCAAGCCACCGGTTCGCGAGCGTCGGGAAGTGCTTCAGCTCCACGCCGCTCTTGCGGAGCTTCGGCGTGAGCTCCCCGTGCTTATCTCGGAGCTTCGGAAGGAAAGTTTTCGGAACCGTCAGGATATCAATTCCGCGGTCGAAGAACTTCTCCCAACGGTCGAGCTCATTGGCCGTCACATAGAAGCGCACCTTGTCGATGAAAGGAATCCGCTGCTTCCCCGAATCAAGGAGTCGCTGAACGTTGGCGTACCGGTCCCCCGAGGTCGGATAGAAATCCTCCCGGTACCCCAGGTACCTCACTAGGTCGAAGTGCAGCCCGTTGTAGCTCTTGTAGACGTAGGGCCCCGTGCCGACCATCGCGTAGTCGAGGTTGTTATTGAAGAACTCTACGATTTCCCAAGGCACGGGGGCCAGAAAATTCAACGCCAGGTAGTACGTGATGTTCGGCTCGCTCTTCTTTAGCCGGAGCTCGAGGGTCTGCTCATCCAGCGCTCGGATCCCGGCCAAGTCGACCTGCGGGAGTCTGCGCCAGTCATGGCCGACGGCCTTGCTGTAGTCGTCAAACCCGAGGATCAGGTCAGAGAACAAGCTGCGGCCCGGACTCCGGAGGGGGTCGAGGGCCAACCGCTTCATCTGGACCACGAAGTCCTCTGCCTTGAGCGAGCGACGGTTTGCCCCGAACGCCTTGTGGGGGTGATAAAAAATGTTCTTCTTGATCCGGATCTTCACGACGCGTCCGCTCTCTGCGAACAGTGGGAGCGCCTCGGCCACCAGGGGCTCCACCTCGTAGGGTCGCTTCAGGTAGTGGTACTGGTAGAGGGGTTCGAGGACCTGAGCGGAGACGAGGAGAGAGTCGTCGGTGTAAGCCTTCGCGGGATCGAGGCTCTCAACTTTGTCGTCCAGGGCCAGCCTGAGCTCCGTCGGGCCCTGCTTGGTAAACCGATGCGTCTTCCAACCCCACCACCCGAGGAATAGAAGGCCCGCGGTCAACGCCGCGACGACGATTGTGGTCTTTCTCATAGAGCGATCTCCGGATGCTTAATGGGGCCAAAGAATGAAACTGTTTTCTCCCCAGTGACGAGGGCCGCGGCCTCCCGGCCCGCATGGAACCCGAGACCCATCCCGTGGCCACTGAAACCACCGACCACCACCGTCGGGAGGGGGGTCTCCAGGCGCTCGATGATCGGAAGCTCCGACTCCGTGAAGCCCATGATCCCGGACCATCGGCGGAGGACTCTGAAGCTGAGCCCAAGGTTCCCGCGCAGATAATCCTCGAGCGCCCCTTGGATCACCGGAGACAGCTTCTCGAAGTCACCGGTCTCGCCGGCTTCATCGACGAGGCGCTTGCCACCGATGAGGAGCACCCGCTTCTGCGCTAGCCGCCAGTAGACTCGCTCCGGGGGGTCGTAGTAGAGCCCCGGACACTCCAAGTCCTCTTGGAGTTCGACGGCGAGCATCTGTGCCCGGCGCGCCGTGATGACGCGAGAAAAAGTCGGATGGAACTGCGGAAGATAACCGTTCAACGCCAGCACGACACTCTTGGCCTGGATCAAGTTCACGTCCGTCTGGAGCCCCGCGGGCCCTAGGTGATAGGCCGAGGTCTTTTCGACGATCTGGACTCGGCGCGATTCGAGGATGCCTCTAAGGACTCCGAGGAGCTGGATCGGGTTGACCTTGAACTCGGGCCCCGACTCGTAGGCCCCGATGAACCGATGGCCGATCGGCCGAGGAAGAGAAGCCCCTTCTCGCCAGTTCAGGTTAAACGCTCGGGGGTCAAGGCCCGCTTCTCCCCATGCCGTCAGTTGAGCATCGGAGCTGACGAGTGTTTGTGAGAAGCTCCGCTCGGCGTGGATGTGGGGAGATGCCTTCAGGACGTGCTCCTGAAGGAGCTCAAGAGATTGACGGGCGAAGGTGAAAATCTCTCGCGCACGATCCGGACCCCATCGACGGCAAAGCCCCGCGTAGAAGGCGGCACTGCCCGTGGTGAGGAATCCGGCGTTCCGGCCACTCGCCCCGGCCCCGATGGTGCCGCGGTCAACGACGGTGATCCGCAGCTCGGGTCTCATCTCCGTCAGCCAATACGCGGTCGAAAGTCCCGCGATCCCCCCGCCGAGGATAACAACGTCGGCGGCGGAGTCCGACGGAAGGCACGGCTCATCCAGATGCCAGAACGACATCGTCACGGCACACTCCGAAGAGCGTTCGGACCGGTGGTGAGCAGTTTCATGGAATTTCCCTTTGTCAGTGGGAAAATGATAGCACTCGCCAGCAGCGGTGACGACTAGAAGTTTCTTGACGAGTGCCTAAGACGCTTTCTTGGTCTCTATCTCGGGGTAGAAATCTTCCTCGTACTCGCTCTTGTATTTCATGAAGAGCTGGTAGTTTCGGAACTCGGTTTCGGCCATCATCCCCATCTGATCATCGAGGGACTTCCGGAAGCACATGTCGATGTAGTTGAGGTGGAACGGATCCAGGTCGTGGAAGAAGCCTTCCGTGAGCGGGGTTGTTCTTAGCAGATCCTTCAAACTCTTAGCGTGGTACATAAACCCCTCCTTCCTAGAGGTCCTATCGGACTGTTGCCTCCGTAGGTTGAAAGACTTTCCAGATTTCTTTTCACTGACCAGTTCTTCAAAGGTTAGGCGGAAGCGTCGACGCCGGCGACTCAAATGGTCGGTCTTTCCGCGCGCGCGAAGATGTCCCAATACATTTTGTCTAAGGCCATGGCATCATAGACTCCAGACGGTGCGATGGTCGCCGAAACTCAACCGCCGACGCTGGCCTTCCACGGATGCGCATGGATACATTTTGGCAAAACTTTCTGCTCGAGATTGCTCTCTTCACCGCACTCGGGATTCTCTATTATTTTTATCAGAAGCGCCGGCTCATCCGCTACGAGGATACCAAAGTGCCTCTCGTTATGGGATTCGTTCTCCAGGCCTGCCTCGCGGAGAAAACTGACGAACCGCAGCCGGTGCTCGACGGCGTCATCGAAGCCCTCGACGACTACCTCCAGCAGCGAGCGCCGGAGCCGCCCCTGGCCCTCCTCCGGGCCTTTCTTACGTCCCCGGAGTGCACCACAGAGCTCCGGGAGGTGATCCGAGAAAGTCTGATCGAAGCCGGCGCCGATGGAGAAAAATAACTACATCACGCCCGGGGGACACCGACGGCTTCTGGCCGAGCTCGCGGGTCTCGTGAAAGAGGAGCGGCCCGAGGTCACGAAGCTCGTCCAGTGGGCGGCGAGCAACGGGGACCGGTCGGAGAACGCTGACTACCTCTACGGCAAGCGCCGGCTCAGAGAGATCGACCGGCGCATCCGGTTCCTGACTAAACGGCTCGACGCCGCAGTCGTCGTCGACCCCCTGAAGATCAGTTCAACGTTGATCCAGTTCGGCGCCACCGACGAGGCCGGAGCTTCGAAGCGGTTCACCATCGTCGGAGTCGACGAAGTCGACACGGCCCAGGGCCGAATCAGCTGGCAGTCTCCGATCGGGAAAGCGTTACTCGGGAGAGGTCCGGGAGACGAAGTCCTCGTCAAAGTCCCAGCGGGTGAAGTAACCTACGAAGTAGTCGCCATCACCTACCAACCTATCGAATGAGGTCCCGGATGAAGTTCATCGCTCTTGCCTTGGTTTTTATATCTCTTAGTGCTGCAGCTCACGAAGTCGAGTGCGTAACGGATTCAGTGAACTTCATCGTGAAAGGCCCCGCTCCGGAGAACGGCAACTACAAAGACGCCGAACTTCGATTCTCGGAGAATGGCCAAGCGCGGAAGGTGGACTACCTCGTCACCACCACCACGGCCCTCCAGCGGGTGGAGTACCAGGCCCGGGGGTTCAAGCTTACCGTCGACATCTGGCCTGACGCTGAACCCGAGTGGGGAACGGTCTACCCGGGTCTCCTCCTCTCGTCAGCGATCCGGAACGCTCCCGCCGTTCTCGTCGAGTGCCGTTACCCGTAATTTTTTCCCACCAGGATTCTTGCCCCCTGATCCAGTACAATGGGACCTGTACTGGTTCAAGGGGAACACATGCCTAAGACTTTGACGGCCCTCGTCCTTCTCGTCTCCGTCTGGACCGCGACTGCGGCAGAGAAAACCCAGGAACTCAACGGCATCCACCTGCGCTCGGAGAAACTCGAGAAAGACCGAACCTACACCGGCGTCACGGAGCGCCGGATCCCGTTCCCGATTGAACATGTCTACCAAGGGGTCACCAACTTCGCGGATCGCTGTAACAACGAACTGAAGCTCAAGCGCCGCTTCTCGACGCAGGCAGACTGCAAGTACCACAACGACCACTTGATCGAAACTTTCCTCGTGCGGGATATCCGGAAACCTCACGATGTCCGCGAATGGACGGACCTCTTCCTCCTCGGACGAAAAGTGTACAACCGAGGCCCCTACGGGTTCTACGAACTCGTTCGGATCAAAGAAGTCCGCGACGGGAAGCGGCTTCAGAGTGTCACGGTCTCGCTCCGGATGCTCGAAGACAGCGAAGTCCGCCTCTACACCGAACCGAAGTTCTCCCGCGAATCTGCGTTCCGCACGAGCACGGTGACCTACACCCTCAAGAAGCTCAGCGCCCAGGAAACGCAGCTGCGCTACGAGTACCAGGCCACCACAGACCACTGGCTTTTGAACAAAGAGGTGACGATCCCGCAGGTCTTCGCCACGATCAGCAAGAGCATGAATGATCAGCTCAAAGCGACCGAGGAAGAGGCGCTCCATCGGACCTGGGAAGTCGCCGCTAAAAAATAGTCAAGCGAAGACCTCTCTGCTATAAGGCTTGCCATGAGCACCCGCTTTCAGCGCACCTACATTGAGATCTCGAACATCTGCAACCTCCAATGCACCTTCTGCCCCGAGGTGGAGCGGGACAAGAAAATTCTTGCGCCGACGGACTTCAGAAAGATCCTCCGCGAAGTCCTTCCGCACACGGAGCAGGTGTGCCTCCACCTCATGGGGGAGCCTCTCGCTCACCCGGAGTTTCCGTTGATCCTTCGGATCTGCGAAGAGGAGGGGGCCACAATCCAGCTGACGACCAACGGAACCTATCTAGGCCGCTATGGGTTTGAGACTTTCTTGCGCTCCCGGGCGATCCGCCAGATCAACTTCTCCATCCATAGCTACAAAGACAATTTCCCGGGCCAGGACATCCGCCCCTACCTCTACGACATCCTCACCTTCTCCCGGATGGCCTTAGAGGAGAGGCCCGAACTCTACCTGAATTACCGACTCTGGAACCTCGACGGCAAGACCGGCGTCCGTAGCGAGAATCAGGAAATCATTGACCACATCTGTGAGTTTTTCCAAGTGTCGCTGAATGAAACCGTGGACGTTAGCTTCCGGAAAAGTAAAAACGTCATAGGAAGGATCTACTTTCACTTCGACTCCCGCTTTCAATGGCCTAATGGAGGAGATCCGATCCAGGGCGAAACGGGGTTTTGCCATGCCCTCTCACAGCAAATCGGGATTCACGCTGATGGGACAGTGGTTCCGTGCTGCCTCGATAAAGAAGCCGCGCTGCCACTCGGCAATGTCCTCACGGATGGCTTCGCCGCTGTTCTCGCCAACGAAAGACTTAACCGGATGCGTGAAGGCTTTAAAAAACATACGCTCACAGAGGATCTTTGTCAGCGGTGCACCTTTATTAAACGCTTCGATAAGAAATTGGCACTGCCAAAATCATAGTGAAATCCGCCTAATTTTTTTCTTGAACTACGGAAAATTTACGCCTATACTCTTTTTAAGTACGGAAAGAATACGGAGAAAAGCTATGGCGCTTACCAAAAAACAAAAAGACGTTTTGGATTTCATCACAGGGTACGTTCGCGAGCACGGTTATTCTCCGACACAAAAAGAAATCCAAGAGTTCTTTGGCTTCAAGTCCTTGGGCTCAGTTCAGGATTATATCAAGTACCTCACGGCCGGTGGATTTCTTAATAATGACTCACATTCAGTTCGTGGCCTCATGCCGTCGACGGTTCAGCAGAACTCAGAAGACATTCCTCTTTTGGGGAACATCGCTGCTGGTACTCCTATCGAGGCCATCGAAAGCACCGACATGATCAGTGTGCCCGTTCAAATGCTTGGAAAAGGTCAGCACTACGCTTTAAAAGTTAAGGGTGAATCCATGATTGACGATGGGATTCTTAACGGTGACATCGCCATTATTAAACACCAAACTCAGGCCGATAACGGTCAGATTGTTGTCGCTGTTGTAGACAACGAGACGACTCTCAAGCGCTACTTTAAAAAATCAAAACAGGTGGAGCTTCATCCGGCCAACAAAACGATGAAACCAATCATCATCAAAGACAAAGAATGTGAGATTCGAGGCTTGATGGTTGGTTTGTTGCGCACCTACTAATTTCAACTTAAAAAGCATTCAAGCTTACTATTCGTCAAGGAGGACGTCTATGCAGGCGCACGCACGCTGTTACCCATTACATCAGAAAAATGAAACAGAACTCTTCGTACGGCTTCAGGGAGAACTCATTACTCGATACAACGTCGATGAGAAGTTAGCGTCGGAAATGGCCTGGGACCTCATAGAAGTTCTCTCCGCTGTGGACAGCGACATTGACATCTTCGAGAAGTACTTTCTGCAATAAGGGACTTCACACTTACTTTCTTCAATCGGGAGCATAACCACCCTCGCTACGAATGTGGCGAGCTCTGGAAATCTCTCGAATAACTTCAGCTACGGAGGAATCTCATGATTACAGAACAGGATCTTTGGATCAGCAAATCGATTCTTATTTTAATTGGGAGTTTTATTTTCTTTAGCGTTGTGGGCGCTATCTAAATCCAGATTGACCTATGTCGGGCGCGGATTTTTAGTCGTTGCATCACAAAGTCGTTAAATAAAGAGATAGCTCTCCACGAGTTCCCTGGAGATCCCCTGATCAGTAAACTCGGGGAGAAGAACAAGTCCCTTGACCACGATGTGATTCTTCACTAAAAAGCCGCAGACCTGTCCTTTCAAAGTCACGAGAAGTACATTGTCGGGAAGGTAGGACTTCCAATCAACGGTGCCCGCGACACTCTCCAGAAAAGACGAGTCCTCCTGAGTCACTGGTCGAAACTCAAGACCATGCTTTTTGATCGTGTAACCAAACGGACAATGGACGCAGGCCGACTTGCAGCAGGTGCCCCTTTTTCGGTGAAAGCGGCTGGTGAAAATCGTATGCCCTTCCGGGGAGAGATAAGTCAGTTCATTGTTCATTTGTCATCGAGTATAATTCTTCCATGACCCTTTTGCTGCTTTTTTTTTCCATCCTCGCAGGTGCTGATGATTTCTCCACCGAGCGATACTGTTTTCAGGGGCCCGAGCTCGCGGCCAAGGGCCAGGGGAGGTTTCAACAGATCAAGGTCCCGAGTGATCGGGATTCTCTCGAGGGTGCTTGTCTCGTGGTTGTCATGAGACCTCACCGCCGTGAACTCATCCAGAAATACCTCCTCTCACTATACCCGGATCTTCAAATAGTCTTCTCCAGTGCTGAGGCTTCGCGGGAACCCTGCCGACTCCGCATCGAAAAGTATCGTTCCAAGACAAATGCTACGGTCGGTGGCGGCCTCACAGAAAACGGTGCTTCGGTCTCGGCCACTCAACAAGTAGGTTCGGCCAACGATGTCGTGAACGTTGAAACACTTGGGGCCTTCGAGTTTTCTCTGAACAATTATATGGCGAAGGGTTCCTGCCAGTACATCACTCCGAAGCAGTACCGGATTGTGCTCGAATTACGCAAAACACCTCGCCAGGTCATCTTTACGGGAACTGAACAGGCCAGGGAGGAGTTGCCGGTTGAGCAGGGACTGGGTCTGATTAAAACTGAACTGCAACTAGGAGTGGGCCAGAAAGTGAACGTCGCCGATCTCCTGAAAGAAAATAATGCAAATGCTAAGGCACTTGATCTCAAAGATGGCGCGAGCATTCAGACAACTCAGGGTGCAGAAGAAGAGAGTGTTTTTCTTATGCTTCAGCCTTGAACTCTGACTCGCGTCTTAGAAAAACTTACTTCAAAAAACATGCATAACTTCACGGGAATGCAGAACTTACAATATCTAACATACTCGTTCTATCATTTTTGCCTCACCCAGTGACTCATCATGGGGCAAACTGCCTAATAAGAATTTTGTTTTGACGAGAAGAGTAATCATATCTTTTTGGGGTGTTATAAAAACACCTGCCTGGCATGGGGGTTGCTTCATAGGAAACCAAGCAGGGGGAATGAACTCACAAAAGTTCAATAACATGTCCCAGGAAGTGACCACTAACCACGGTACTCTTCCTCACAAGGCCCACCAAAAAAATTCCCCGTTCGTCTCCCTGCAGGTTATTTAAAGTAAAAAGCCCGAGTGAAAACTCGGGCTTTTTACTTTAGCAGTGGGGTTTCAAGAGACTCACCCGAGCTTCAGATTTGTTTACTGATTCACCTGTATGATGAGGTCCGAAGTTAACTTCCGTGTCTTTCTCAGCGCCTCGATCTCGGCGAGCTCCGCCTCGAAGTGCGGTTTCTCAAGGATCGACTGAAGCTGACTCAACTGGCGCTCGGTCGAGGTCCGGACCTGTGTCCGTCGCGCTTCAAGGAACCGGGTGAACTGAGACTCCACCTCCTCCTCCGTAGGCGCGCCATAGCGCGCATCGACGACTTCCCAAGGCTGGAGTGTGAGAAGCCGCAGCCCTTCACCAAGATTCGAGAGTTCCCGTCTCAACGCATCGTCGCGCTCCACCTTCTCCATCGCGCGTCTCGGGAGCTCCTGCATGAAGCGGCCCGCGAGGTAGCGCTCAAAAAAAGACAGCCGGAGGGCCGCTTCCTTTCGAAGTGCTGAAGACAGCTCCTGGACCGCTCCGGCGAAGGCTTCGTAGTCCCGTAGTCGGTCGACGGCACTCGTCTTGCGAAGAAAACGCTGGAGAGAGCTTTCGGAGAACGAAGGCATGTGGGGCTTCAGGTACTGGTAAGTTTCGTTGAGCCGAGGGAACATGCTTTCAACCAGAATGCCCCGCTGGCGAAGTTGGTCTCGGTCGAGCCCGCGGAGAGATCCATCAGAGAGCTCAGCGCTATGGCGGATGATGTCGTTGTAAATCTTGAGTGGGGTAATCGAACCGATCAACCGAGACTGTGCATCTGGGAGCGCGATCGCAAGGTGTTTGGCCGCCTCCGTAGCACAGTTATTATCAATGAAATAGTATCTCCCTTGGTAGGTCCAGTACCGTTCGAGGGTGACGTCGACGAACTCAGCGAGCTCCGTGCGAGAGAGTCGAAGCGGGACACTAAAGATATCTCGGAGGTCGAGTTTTGTGTACTCCTGCTGGACCTCGAGGTAGCGCATGATGAAGAGCTGAGATGGGTATCCACCGAACACTCCTCGAGCGTAGTTCAGGTTCGGATCCGTGACGTTGGCCCGGTAGGTGAGGGCCAGGTGATGAGACACGTCGTCGAGGCACTCGGGTCCAACTCGCGTGCGCTCCGGCGCGCAGATCACAAGCCGGAACATCGCGTGTCCCCACCGGGACATGATGGATTGGCCCTGCCCCGCGAAGAGGTAGTGAACCTGATAGATTCGGCTGGGATCAATGGAGACTGAAACAGAGTAGTTATCCTCCGGAAAGGCAGACTGGGAGAGGACGCGGTAGCTCTTGCGGCACTCCCCTCTTAGAGGAACGCTCAGCCGCCGAGAGAGGAACCGAGCGGTCGCTGGCTTCCGGCATTCGAACTCTGGATCGAGGACAACGTACTCCGCATTGACCGCGAGCGATTCCGCGAGATTTTTAAACTCGTACGGGTCCGCAGAGGTCGCAGCGTTGCGGTTCATGACTGCCCGCCGGGAGTTACTCTGGACGCGCTTCATGCCGACGATCCGCTGGAAATCCGGATCCGTGCTAATTCGTTCGGCGTTGTCTTTCACGTGCGTGATTTCGTGGATGAGAACGGCCAGGAGCATCTTCCGAAAGGTCCTATGGCCGCAGGAGAAGGTTCTCGTGTTCGTCGCCGCGAGTTCGATCAGACGCTTACTGATCGTGATCGAGCGTCGTCGAGCGTACCCGAACTCAACGCCCTCCTCGATCTGACAGAGATCCTCAGTGCGGAAGTGGACGTCTGTGTTGAGGGCGAGTTCGCGGACCGTGACCGCACCGGACACTCGATCCAGATAGCCGGAGGGTAGCAGTCCTTGGACTTCTGCAAGAGCTTCCCTTAGTGTGGGGGACCCTTCCGAGCTGATGGTCGCCGCACCGGCAAGAGTCGCGAGAAACGAAATCATGAGCGCAAGGATGAGTTTCATTAGCCAGGCCTTAGTAAAAGAGATGGATCAATGTATCCCAAAACTAAGCAAGGACTGCGCCAGAGAGAGGTCACGAATAATCAAAAGGATAGGGCAAGAGGAGTGTCTAAATGATTGACGGAGGGAGGCATAAAAAAGACAGGCCCGTCGCTACGGACGGGCCTAGTAAGACGACGATTATTCTGAGAGAAGAGCGATGGTTACGGCCGTTGTGACCCGGTGAAGGTCTGAGCCCGAGGTAACAACCGCGTTGATGCTTTCCATTTGCGCCTGGTCGTTCGCGAGCTCCTGGAGGAGTTCTTTCAGGGCCGGCTGGCGAACATCTGCGATCGCAGATACGCGGCCTGCGACGATGTCATCGTTGAGCGCGATGAGGTCATCTTTGATTTGCTCCTTACCGGCCACGCCCCGGCGCTGAGCGATCACGGCGATCGTCGCGACGAACGGAGAGAGGACCACGGCCGTTGCAGTGTCGAGGATCCGGGTCGCTGTGACGAACGGAGAGATTGTCGTCGCAACAGACAGATCGAGGGCAGTCTGGGCGAAGACATTTGAGAGAGAAGTGGCGAGAAGCACGAGGGCGATCATCTTTTTCATAAATCCTCCTATGGATTGTTTGCGTATTGCAAGAATGGATTGACCCAAGCATAAAGGCTAAAGGCCTGGTGCGGGTCTCTTTAGGAAAAGTTTCACTGACCCGTCGAAAACTTAGTCAGTGGAAACTGACACTGTGGAAACTGACACAATCGAAGGTGTTGAATAGAGAAGAAGCTCAAAGATTCTCTTTCCCTGAGACCTCTTCCAAGGAGCGGGTGGCCTTAACTGGCGACTTCTCAAGCCCGTCTCCGGAATCGCGGCCCCGGACCGCTTGGCCGCCTGGGGAGAAGTCTATGCACTCCCAAAAAGGACTAAGCGCTTTTCGATTTCCGAGCTTACACTTGGGTCGGAGCTATCGTCGGCGGAACTTCTGACACCAGAAGGAAAGTGAGGCGCATTGAGAAGGGCCATTCTGGCCCCGACGGACCCAATCTGAACCACCTCATCCGAGCTACGGACTCAGGTTTCCACAACTTAGCTTTGGCATAGATCCTGCTTTAATGATCGCAGCTGAGGGTGATGAACTCCACAACAGTTCAAAAATTCACCGGGGTATCGGGTCTGACCAGTCCGTTACCTCTCCCACACCCCCGATCTTCCCGCCTCCGTTCCACCCTCAGCTAAGGTTCCCTCTTCATCCCAAAACTTACTTCATCCATTCAAACAACTGATAGTGCTCTCCGTCCATCCCTAACGCCCGATAGACCTTCTGCGCAGCTTCGTTGGTTTTATCGACGTAAAGCCTGAGACCTCGAAGGTCACGAGACTCTGAGACCATTGTCTTGAGATGCTGGTACAGGGCCCGGTAAACACCCTGACCACGGAACTGTGGGAGCACGTAGACCGAATGGATCCAGAGGACCGTCCCGTTGCGCCAATCGCTCCACTCCGGAACGGTGAGAAGGCAGCCAGCGACCTCATCCCCGATCTCCGCGACCCAGTACTTGCCCTTGGCAGGATCATCGAAGACGGCGCTCACGCCGAGGGTGACCGTCGGTAGGTCCAAAGAGAGGTTCTCGGTCTCGCGGGCCATCTGCGCTTGGAAAGCGGCGATCACATCGACATCGAAGAGGAGGCCCGGCCGGATTTTCACGGTCACGAAAGCACTCCCCTCACCCGCTTGGAAAACTCCCGCACCGCCTCGGGCATGGAAAGACCCTTATCGATCAGGGTGCGAAGCTCGGCACCCATGAGATAGTCACTCATCTGATCCCCCGGATCATCTTGCGTCTTCACCGGAGCGACACCCGTGCTCTCGAAATCATCGGCGAACTTCGTGAGCTCACCGACCGTGTAGGACTCCGCTAAATGCTTGATCGACTTAAGGTCCATGCGTTACCCCTTCCCTTTCCGGATGAACTCACGGAATCCATCTTCCTTTGTGATGTTGACGAGGTCCTGGGGCTCACCGTTTCGGAAGCAGCCCACGGACGGAAGCCCCGGGAGCGTGAGCATTTCCTTGATCTTTGGGTTCTTCTCGACGTCAATTTTAAAGATCTTCACTCCTTCCTCGGCAGCGACTCTGGCAAACATCGGTGCAGCGACTCGGCAGGCACCACACCAGGAGGCGTAGAAATCGATGAACACCAGCGGTTCCGTTTCAAGGACCCCGAAGATCGTTTCGTCAGTTAATTCAGTCATTCCCATAAAGTTCTCCTAGCTCACGATGAGGCGTAAAGAATCCAGCGAAAGCTCGGCTCGGTCTATCGCCTTGGCCATGCTGTCGCGGTTAAATCTAAGTAGCAAAATCTCTGTCTCCGAGACGGTCGGATTGACCTTCCGTAACCCCTCGAGGCGCTCGATCTCGGCGTTCATGTACTTGAGCATCTCGTCGCGGAACTTCTCCCGGTACTGCTTCGCCCGAGGAACGCAGAGTTCTTTGCCTTTCTTGATACAGCCTTTGATGAAATCCTTCGGAATCTCTTTGAGCTGGGCCCGTCGCTCTTGATCGAGGGTCTCGATGTTTTCATCCAGAAATTTCTTCGGGAGCTTCTGGGTCACATCTTGCAGCTGGCCGTTCAGGAGGATCCGGAGCGGGGTCGGTGGGAACCACTTCTCGAGCTGAAGCTTCTTCTCTGCGACCGCGGAGAGGACGAAATACCCTTCGAAGAGGAACTGCTCCTTTGACGGAGTCTTCCAACCGGCGATCGTCGCGTTTCCCATCTCCTTGGAGGCGATGAAGTCCATGATCCCGAGGACCATCGGGTGATCCCACGAAAGGAAAGTCATCTCTTCGCGCAGGAGTGCGTTGGCGCGCCGGAAGGTCACGGTCATGCCCTCGCTTTCGAGGCCCGGGAAGTGCGGCAAGTACATGTTGTCGCCGGGCCGGATGAAGAAGGTGTAGGCGTCGTTCATGTCCTCGGTTTCAACTCCGAGGATGTTCCAGAGGTTCACCATGAAGTCTCGGAGTTCATCGGACTCATCCTGCGCCCGGAGTTCCTGGACGAAGGCCATGGCCCGACCGTGATGGAAAGAATTGATCTCCACCAACTGATCCTGGCCTTCCTCAAGCTTCTTTTCGATCTCCTGATGAATCGCCTGGGTCTGCTGCAAGAAAGACTGGAACTCTTCTTCTGGATAATCCCCTGCCTCGGCCCGGCCCAGGAGTTCCAGGAGGCCCGCGCGCACCGTTGCGTAGAGTTCGGTTCCCCCCCGCGGCGAGGACTCGAAGGCATTGAAGCCTTCGTGGTACCAGCGCATGAGGAGCTCATCCGCTGCTCCGGTCACGAAGGGAACATGAATTTGGATATCGTTTTTCTGGCCTATGCGGTCGAGGCGGCCGATCCGCTGCTCGAGAAGATCTGGTAGTTTGGGAAGGTCAAAGAGGACGAGGTGACGAGCGAATTCGAAGTTGCGACCCTCCGACCCGATCTCCGTGCTGAGGAGAATGTGCGCTCCCTCCGGGTCTGCGAAGTACGCCGCTTGCCGGTCTCGGTTCATGAGGTTCATCCCCGAATGGAAGAACGCGATCCGAGCGGTGGTGTTCTCCCGAAGGTACTTCTCGAGGTCGACCACCACGTCCTTGTCATGGCAAATGAGGAGGATCTTATCTGCTTTGTGTTTTTCCACGAACCCCGCCAGCCAGTTGCCTCTGAGTTCGAAGAGCTTCTTCTCTGGATTCTTGCTCTTCCCCAGGACCAAGGGGTAGCTGTTGAAGATCCGTTTCGGGAAAAACTCCGCGTACGTGGCCATGGTCTTGCGAGTGTTTCGAAAATAGACTCGGCCCGTGCCGTGCCGGTCGACGAGGTGCTGAAGGGCCTTTTCTTTGTCCTCCACGTCGATCCCGACTTTCGCCTTCAAGAGTTTCTTGTCCTCGGCCTTCAACGCTTCGCCCTTTATGAGCTTATTGGCAAGCGACGAGATTGGCCGGTAGGTGGAAGTCTCTTCGACGAACTGGTGAAAGTCGTGGAAGCGGTTCGGGTCAAGAAGATGCAGGCGCGCGTAGTGCCCAGCGAGGCCCAGGATCTCCGGGGTCCCGGATAACAGGAGAACTCCTGGAGTGTCCTTGGCCAAGGCAGCAACCAAGTCATACTCCGGGGAGGCATTCTCCGGGGACCACCGGAGCTGGTGGGCTTCGTCCACCACGAGAAGATCCCACTTCGACTCCAGCACTTGCTCGAGGAGCCAGTCCTCTTTCATGAGGTACTTCACGGACGCAACGAAGAGCTGACCGTCGTCGAAGGGCCGCTCCCCGCGCTCGAGCTTCGTGTCGTGGTTGATGGTCTGGAACGTGAGCTGAAACTTCCGAAGCATCTCCACGAACCACTGGTACACGAGGGAGTCCGGCACTAGGATGAGGCAGCGCTCGACGCGGCCGGTGAGAATCAAGTGGTGAAGGATGAGGCCCGCTTCGATCGTCTTCCCGAGGCCCACTTCATCCGCCAGGAGGACCCGCGGTCGCGTTCGTTTGGTGACTTCGTTCGCGACGTAGAGTTGATGGGGGATCACACTGAGCCGCGGGCCCGTGAAGCCACGCACCGGAGAGAGGAAGAGCTTGCGCTGGTTCAGGAGCACGTCGTAGCGGAGCTTAAAAATTTCATTCGAGTCTACGTTCCCGGCGAAGAGTCTCTCCTCCGGCTTGGAAAACGAGAGGGTATCCGCGAGCTGGGCCTCGGGCAAGGTCCTCCCCTCCCCGATGTACGTGATGAGTCCTCCCGCTTCGGTCGTGGACACGACGGTGAGAGTGGACCCATCCTGTGCACGGACCTCGTCGCCTTCGACGAAGATGATCCGCCTCAATGGGGCCGTCTGATTGCCGTACTTCCGGTCCACCTTCGCCGCAGGAAAAAAACAAGTCACCGTCTTTCCTTCAACCTCAACGATGACCCCTAGGCCCAGCTCAGGCTCCGATTCCGATATCCAGCGTTGGCCCATGATGAACTGCTTCATCTCTCCTCCAGCAATGAGTGACAAACTCGAACAAGTAGAACAAGATATTACCAAAATCTATCAGGGGTTAAAGCTTATGATGAAAAAATCTTGTCTCACTTTCCTCTTGATACTCTTGTGCACGAGTTCGCCGGGATTCGGTGCGCCGTCCATCACGGGGCCCTGGCGGTTTGAGCTCCAGAGCACCTACGGGACCATCCCCTTCATCATCGACTTCAAGCAAATAGAATCCGACTACTCTGGAGTCCTGAAAAATGGGAAGGAGGAGATTCCTCTCCCTGACATCCTCGTCCAAGACGGGGGGATCGAAATTCCTCTCCAGGCCTATGAGATCTCGCTGCAGCTGCAGCCGCCGAAAGACGGAAAAATGACCGGGTTTCTTGTCCGCCACAACAAGGACCCCAAGGTCAGAATCCCTGTCGTCGCAACACAAGGGGCCACCAAACGCTTCCCTGGGGACCGCACCAAACCAACCATTGACCTCAACGGTCGCTGGGCCGTGTCCATGGTCGATGATCAAAACAAGAAAGAAGCTGGGGTGATTGTCTTCGAGCAAACGGGCCCTGACCTCCACGGCAGCATCCTCACGCCCACCGGAGACTACCGGTACTTTGAGGGCTACGTCTCTGGGGCAGTGTTTGAAGCGGCGAGCTTCGATGGTGTGTACAATTACCTCCTAAAGGGCAGAGTCACGAAAGGGAAGCTCGCAGCAACGATCCTCTCCAGTTACAAAACGAAGATCGTAGGGGTTAAAGACAATGCGGCGACCCTCCCCGACGCCTACAAGCAAACGACCGTCGAAGCTCTGAACTTCTCCTACCCAGATGCGACGGGCAAACTCATCTCATTAAAGGATGAGCGGTTCACAAACAAACCGGTGGTCATTCAATTCTTCGGCTCCTGGTGCCCCAATTGCATCGACGAGACGAACTTCCTCTCGCCTTGGTACGCAGAGAACAAACAGCGCGGAGTCGAGATCGTCGCGCTCGCGTTCGAGCGCAGCCTATCGGAAGCAGATGCCTGGAGGCAGGTTCGGAAAACCCAGCAGCGCTTGAAGATCACCTACCCGATCCTCCTGGTTGGCGCGACCGCAGACGCAAAACCAAAGGATAAGATTCCAGGGATAAAAAACTTCATTTCCTTCCCCACCACTGTTTTCCTGAACAAAAAGCACGAAGTGGTCAAGGTGCATGCGGGCTTCAACGGGCCGTCGACCGGTCACTTTTTTGAGACCTGGAAGAGAGAGTTTAATGAAACCGTAAACGATCTCCTCAAGTAATGCTCAAAACTATCGGTCTCCTCTTTCTGTCCAATGTCTTCATGACCTACGCTTGGTACGGTCACCTAAAAACACTAGGGACGAAGCCCCTGTGGATCGCAATTCTCGCGAGCTGGAGTGTCGCCTTCTTTGAATACTGCTTCCAGGTCCCGGCCAACCGCATCGGCTTTCAACACTTTTCTCTGGCGCAGCTCAAGATCCTCCAAGAAGTCATCACGATGATCGTCTTCTCGCTCTTTGCTGTCCTGTTCATGAAAGAAGAACTGAATCGGAACTTTCTCTATGCAGGGGCGTGCCTCGTCGGTGCCGTGTACTTCATCTTCAAAAGATAACCGACCGACCCATCGCTGGCAGAGCATCCTTACAGGAGGAGCTGAAAGTGTAATCCCGGAGACGACGACCGGTGTGGCTCGTCATTACGCTCCCATTGCAAAACAACCCGTTGTAGGTGCTCGCCTCGGTCAGCGCCTCCTGGCAACTCGAATCAAAAGAATGAGTCGTGATGAGGCCCCGGTACACCTGAATCATGTCCGCGTGATCGCAGAACAGGCCCCGCGCAGAGCGCTGCAGGTCCGTTAGGCCATCTTTACAGTCGCTCGCGAAGCGGAAGCGGTGAGCGAGGGTGCCATTTTCACGAATGAGCTTGCGGTCGTCGCAGAAACGACCTCGGTTCGCCTGGGCCTCCTGGAGTCCTTGAATGCACTCTCGAACGAAGGCGAATTGGTAGAGAAGCTTCCCGGAACTCGAGTTGAGCCGATTTCCCTCACAGCTCGCGGGCATACTGATAGATTCTTCGGCCCGTGCGAAACCCTGGAAGCATGCCAGGGCCAAAAAAAGAAAAGGCCAACGTTTCAAGTCTAATCCTCTTGCTTAAAGTCATCATCACCGATGGAAGGTTCGTCGGAAGTACCATAATCGTTCTCATCCGGCTTCAAACTTTCTGACTCATTGATCGGTAATGTGGATTCGGACGTTGCCTGACCAGGGGTGGGTAGAAGTGACCCTGAACTCGGACCTACGCGGTATGCGTTGGCCGCACCATGAACGTAGACTAACTCACCTCCAAGTTTCCCTGTGCGGTAGGCCAGGAAACTAGAAAGGAGGCCTATAGCAGCGATCCCGAGCTTCAAAGGAAAGCTCAGCTCTTTGCGCAGGAAGAAAGCAGCAATGGATAAGACGAGGCCCAGCACCGTTGAACCAACAAAAATCTCTGCCGCTTCTTCGTGGTCGTGGATGAGTCCTTTCGCGACCACACGACCAACGGCGTGTTCCTCGTTCTCCCCGGTTTCAAGGGCCACGTATCCGCTAACGACCACAGCCATTTGGAGGCCCACGATGATCAACCACCCTTTCGGAGTCATTTTATTCGCCTTAATCATCCAGGCAAAAATCAAAATGAGCAGTGGGAGGATGAAAGTGAGTGCCAAAGGAAAATGCACGACCAGTGGATGGTAAGGGACTTGCATGAGGGGGCCTCGTGGAAAATTGTTTCCTATACTATATCGACACGGTCCGCGGTTTCCAAGATGATTCTCAGAAGTTGGGCCACATGAACTTTCTCCGTACGATGGTTGGGGAAGACGAGGCGGAAGAAAATGGTTCCGTCAGCGCGCTGAGCATAGTTCACCATGGCGCGCCCTTCTCTAACGAGTGCTTTCCGAACCTTGAGTGTGAAGGAATTAATGTCGCCGAGAGGATCTCGCGGCTGAACCTGGAAACAGACGTTGAGGTAGTTTGAGTGGATTAACTTAAAGCGCGGGTTCGTGGAAATTTCCTGGGTCGCATACTGGGCCAGGTCAAAGAGGTGCTCAGTCCGGCGGATGAGACCCTGAGTCCCGTGGGCGCGCCAGAGAAGCCAAAACTTGAGCACATCGGCACGCCGTCCACACTGAAGGGAGTAGGTACCAGTGTCCCAGTCGGAATTATCGTATTCGTGGAAAAGGTACTCGGAACCACCACCTCGATTGGCATTGCGAAGAATGCCAGCGTGCTTGGTCAGAAAAAAGGATGTGATGAGCGGCGTCCCCATGGTTTTATGGGCGTCGAAGGCGACCGAGTCCGCGAGCTGAATGCCCTTGACGAGATGCCGATGCTTGTTCGTGAAGAGGGCCCCGCCCCCCCAGGCCGCATCCACATGAAGCCATACCTTGTAGCGCTCACAAATTCTAGCGATCTTGGGCACGGGGTCGAAGGCACCCATCACTGTGGTCCCAAAGGTTGCCCCGACCATGATGGGAACGTAGCCTTCCTTGAGGTCTGCAGACAGAATCCGCTCCAGCTCCTCCGGGATCATCTCACCCCGCTCGTTGGCCGGAACTTGGACGAGGTTCTGCGTGCCGATCCCCGTGATGTTCGCCGCCTTATCGAAGGAGTAGTGGGCTTCGGCCGAGGCATAGACCCGGAAGCGGTTGTGCCCGAAGCCCGTGAGGCGGATGTTGGGACTGTACTCCGTGCGCGCACAGAGCATGGCCAGAAGGTTTGAGTTGCTTCCCCCGGTCACCATGATTCCCTCGCCGCGCTCAAAGCCCATGCGGTCCAGGAGCTCCGTGACGACTCGTTTCTCAATGACAGTTATGGCGGGAGCGATTTCAAACGTCGCCATCGTGGGATTCAACAGGGAGCTTAAGACTTCACCCGCCCAGGCCGCCTCGTCGAGACCACCAAAAAGTTGGTTCACAAACAGAGGATGAATCGTGCTCACGGAGTGCTCAAGGATGTCTCGCAGCTCGCTCAGAAGTTTTTCATCACTCACACCCTCTGGAGCGATCTCCGGGATCAACTGCTTGAGTTTCTCTGGACGAGAAACCTTCGTCACCAGCTCGGAGGTTGAACTCTCAGAGATGTATTCTCTTAGTGTCAAAAAAACGTCGCTGAGAAATTTCTCTTTAGAGTCGCTCATGAGGTACCTATGATTTTGTTAAGGGTGTATCAGAACCTTACACCCTCTCGCAATCCTGAAAGCAAATGTTAGATAATACAAGGCCTTATAACCCCTTCAGCACTTGGCAATCAAACGAATACGGTTTTTAATTTTCTCTGCATTAACACACGTTAACTAACGGCCACGTAGGCCGCCTGTCACAAGGAGAACTAAGGATGTCAGTTCGACTAAACAGTCACTTGTCTGACAAGCAGATCAAGCTGCTTAAAGACAAATTAATGGGTGAAGCAGAGCGTATCCGTTCAAACTTCCAGCTCAAAAAACACGAGTACGAAAACAACTCGTTAACCGGTGCCAAGGATGAGGTGGACTCTGCCAATGACAACATCCTCCTGGCCGCGGACATGCGGTTTTCGAACCGCGAGAACCTCTACTACAAGAAAATCATGAAGACCCTGAGCAAGATTGAGTCGGACCAGTACGGCATGTGCGACGAGTGCGCCGAGCCGATCACGTACTCACGACTGATCGCGCGGCCCACCTCTGAGATGTGCATCCTTTGCAAGGAAGAATCCGAGCGCGAAGAATCACAGAACTTCTACGAACGCCGCTCCAAGTCCCTCGGCCGCGAGATGAGCGTCAGCGGGCACTAACCTCTGAAGACATTGACCCCTCCAAAAGCTCAGGAAACTGAGCTTTTTTTTTATCCCCGAAACTGTGGTAGAACAACCCCGTGATTGAATACGTCATCGAATCCAACATTGACGACCGTGTCCTCCGGCGGGCCTCGGAAACTCTCCGGGCCGGAGGATTGGTTTGTTTTCCCACCGAATCGAACTGGGTCGCGATCGCCGATCCTTACAGCCGAGAAGGTGTCCACAAGCTGTATGCCCTTCGGCACGTGGAGGACACGAAGCACTTCACGGTCATGTGCGCGAACTTTCAAAAGGCGATGGAAATCGCCCTCATCCCCGACGCCGCGTTCTCTCTCATGAAGCGCGTGGTCCCGGGGCCCTACACCTTTATCCTCGAAGCCCAGAAGAAGGTCACAAAGCTCCTGAAGGCCTCGCGCTATGACCATCAGGTCGGAATCCGCTTTCCTCCCAAGAAACTCTGCCGCGCCATCCTCGAGGCCCACGGTGATGTCGTGATTTCAACGCATGTCTCCGCAGAAATGCTGGAGCTCGAAGAGGGGGGATTCATCTACTCCGCTCTCATCGAGGATCATTTCGGAGGCATGATCGATCTCATCGTTGATCCCGGAGAGATCGATTTCCTTGGGCAAACGACGATCATTGATTTCACGAGCGGTGTGCCAGAGGTGGTGCGCATCGGAGTCGGGCCCGCAGACATCTTCCAGCGCTAACGCCCCACTCTCATTGGGCGCTGCGGGCGGCGGTTCGGCACTGGCACCACTGTGCTAGGATCCCGAGATGGACACTCCACGGGTTGTAATTGTTGGCGGTGGCTTCGGCGGATTATCGGCGGCCAAGCGGCTCTCTCAGATCGCAGGAGTCAAGATCACTCTGGTCGATAAGCGCAACTACCATCTCTTCCAGCCGCTGCTCTATCAAGTTGCGATGGCCGGGCTTTCGCCGGCCGAGATTGCCTACCCTCTGCGCGCGCTCCTGAGCCAAGACAGCATCGAGGTGCTGCTCGGCGAAGTCCAGGAGGTCAACCGCGAGGAGCGTTGGGTTCAGACAGAGGCCAACCGTATCCCCTATGACTTCCTCATCCTCGCCTGCGGCTCAACCTACACCTACTTCAATGCTCCCGAATGGGAAGCCGTCGCACCGGCCTTGAAAACCTTGGGCCAGGCAACGGAGATCCGAAGAAAAGTTTTCCGCGCCTTCGAGGAAGCGGAGCGAACTCAAGACCCGAAGGCCCACGATCAGTTCATGACTTTCGTCATCGTGGGCGGTGGCCCGACAGGGGTGGAGCTGGCCGGAGGCCTCGGGGAAATCACGCGCTATAACATTCAGCGGGACTTTGACCACATTCGCCCTCAGGAGGCCCGGATCATCCTCATCGAAGGAGGTCCCGTGATCCTGCCTTCCATGACTCCAGCGCTCCAGGCAGAGGCAGTCCGAGAACTGAATGAATTAGGCGTGGAGGTCCGCGTGAATGCCGTAGTGACCAACATTACAAAGGAGGGCATCACGGCGGGGGGCGAGTTCATTTCGGCCGGAACCATTCTCTGGGCGGCGGGCGTCGCCCAGGGCCCGCTCAACCGCAAGCTCAACGTTGAGCTTGACCGGCAAGGAAGAGTGATGGTCACCAAAGATCTCTCTCTCCCAGGATTTCCAGAAGTCTTCGTGATCGGCGATCAGGCCCACTATAAGTGGGGCGCCCAAGGTGCCCCACTTCCAGGTCTTGCTCCCGTGGCCATGCAGCAGGGACGGTTTGTGGCGAAGATCATCCGAGCGCGCATCTTGGGTTCAAGAGCGCCGGAGCGCTTCAAGTACATCGACAAGGGGCAGATGGCGACGATCGGGCGCTCCCGGGCCGTGGCCATGTACAAGGGTCTCGAGTTCTCCGGCTTCACGGCCTGGATGGCGTGGCTCCTGGTTCACATCTACTATCTCATTGGCTTCAAGAATCGAGTGTTCGTGCTGTTCCAATGGGCCTGGACCTACCTCACCTTCCGGCGCGGCGCTCGTCTGATGATTGAAAAAGAGTAAACCGAGGAGACTCCGCTAGCGTGCGGTTCTCCCCCGCATGAGGTCGCCGATGTGTGCCTTCATCTGTTCGACGATGATTCCCTCTTGCTGTGCTCGGAGTCCGTCGACGAAGGACTGGGCCACCTGGGCCGACTGGGCCGCTTGCGGGAGCGGTTGTCCGGTCAGAGCGGCGAGTGCGTGGTCGAAGCCCTGTGAGTTCGTGATGTAGTCAGGCCTTGCCGGGTAAAAGAGGGCCGCGAGCACGTGGTTTCGACCGATGCGCGTGTCGTGGTTCGGGTGCGAAGCAAGGAATTGCTCCAAGGTGGACGAACTCCCACCGGCCTCTCGCTTGAAGGCTTCAAACATGTCACCGATCCCTCGTGGATGGTAGTTCGCCAAGAGGGCGTACTGGGACCCGAGACGATCCGCCTCGAGCTCCTGTTCTCGGCCCTTAGAGAGGAGGCGCAACTGCGCTCCGGCCAGGGTACCGGCACCGATGAGAGGAAGAACCAGTTTCTGGACCTTATCGTCGGTGACCTGGGCCCAGACTTGAGTCGCCAGCGCGATCGAGACCGCGACGGCCAGGGTCTTAAGGGTGCGAGTCATCCCCCGAGTTCCATGGCGGGCCGTGACGTGGGCCCATTCGTGACCGAGGACTCCAAGGAGTGCTGCCTCCGAAGGAGCCTTCTCCATCAGTCCGCGGAACACGAAGACGTATCCTCCGGGCAGGGCAAACGCATTTAACACGTCGGCGTTAATCACCCGGACCTTGGGTCTTAAGTTGGGAAGATCTGAGTAGCGCGCGATGAGCTCCATTTTCTCTTGCATGTAGCGCGTGGTCGGATGCTCGAGCGGAAGGATCTTGTCTCTGTTTTCCTGGATGAACTTCTCCGTGTACTCGCGGCCCATCTTCTCGTCGTCCGCTAAAGAAAACCAGTTCGAGCCATCGTCGATGCGCCGCTGGCCCACGAAGCGGTGTGAAAACTCCGGCAGATCTCGGCCGCTGCAGTCCGTGAGGTTCGCGAATCGACTCAAGTTAATTTCTAATTGGTTTCCGACGATCCGCGAAGCAATGACGTTGGCACAACTCAGCTGTGCGTTGAGGTCTTCGTTCACGATCTCTAGGCCCTCCCGGCGGAGCTCTTTCCCAGGAGTAAGGGTCCCCGTGATCACTGCTGATTCGCTGAGATCATCTTTGAGATTCGCCGCTGACTTCAGAGTTAACCTCAGTTTGACCGACTTCACGTCGAGGGGTCTCAGGAGTGCCACCTGGTGGAGGCCCGGGCCCGCGTTAGAAACGGTCACAACCTCACTCGTCTGATTAAAGAGGCCTCGCTGCAGTTCAAAAGTCCCGTCGATCTTACCCTGGAGGTTCGGCGAGAGGATCAGGCCTATGGAGCTGATCTGCCCAGCGGTTGCGGTCGCCGTAAGAAGGACTGAGCTGAAGAGGAGGATCGCTAGTTTACGCATGTCTAATCCTTATACAGTGTGGTTACCGTAAATCATCAAAACGCCAATGAAGGGTTTCTGATCACCAGGATAAGGAGCAAGGATGGTGCCGAACTTGGAAAAAAAAAGGCCCCGCCGAAGCGGGGCCCTGAAAGCTTAGACAGCTTGTTCGAGGAGGATGAGGATGATCCCGATGATGGATCCACCGGCGATCACACCGGCGGCCAGGGTTTCCTGGTTATCAACGAAGGCACGGTACCCGACGCCTTCTTTGTTCTTGCAGATCTTCCGAGCAATCCAGAAGATGAGTGTCCCGAGGGCCATGGACCACGCGTCGGTGAACCGAAGCACGAAACCTAACCCGAGGCCCACACCGGAAAGCGGGAAGCGGCCGTTCATTTTCTTGTTCAGAATTTCGATCACGATCCCGAGGACAGCGCCGATGCCGGCAGCGATCTGGGCGGTGACGTGAAGGTTCGAGAGGCCCTTCGTCAAGACCTCGGAGACACCTTTCCAAACCAGCGCACTCGGGAGCGGTAGCGCGTCGGTAGTGAAGAGGGAAATGTCCCCATGGAAAATGCTGTAGAAGACCGGGACCGCAACGAGGCCGCCGGCGAAGATGCCGAGGATGTGACCAAGGGCCTGGTGCCTCGGCTTCCCGCCGAGCATGTAGGCGGGCTTAATGTCCATGAGAAGGTTCGAAGCATTGAGCGAAACCTCTGAGGTAATCCCTGCGGTCATGAGGTTCGTTGTGACGTTCCCTGGAGCGAGGGCGCCGTAGGTGATCTGAGTCAGTTTTCCCAGCGCTCCACCAGGAGTGATCGCTGTGAGACCGGTGGACGTTACGGCGATGAGGGTGAAGACGAACACCAGAGGAATCGCGATGATCCCGAGCCAGTAGTGGATGCCAAACCAGACGTGCCCGAAGTACACCGTAAGTGCACCCATGACTGGGATACCGACCGCAAAGATCCACATCGGAAGCTCGATCTTTTCAAGGGCGTCATTTTTAACCTGGCCCTTTGAGAACATCTTCTGGAACGACTGGAGGATGATCTGTGGCTTGGAAAAAAAGCTGTACAGCGATGACGTGGTCATGACCGCAGCACCACCCCAGAGGCTCCACATGGTGATGGCCTTAAACGTGGTCTCCTTGATGATCCCAGCGTCAATCATGATGGGTGCGAGGAGGAAGTAGTTCACGAAGGCACCGAGGAGAATCGACATGGCCGTCTTCATGCTCATGAGGCCGCCGGTTCCGACCATGACGATCGACGTGTCGAACTGGATCGTAAGGTCCTTGAGCGGCGTTCCCATGATCGCCGGAGTTGCGAATCTGTAGATGAAAGAGTCCCAGTAGTGCGGGATCGCAAGGAAATTGAGCTTAATCTTCTCGAGGAGTGTATCCGCGCGCAGAAACTCGATCAAGGCCGAGAGGCCCGCACCGACCATCATGAGCTTCGCCTTAAACATCCCCTGACCGCCTTCGTCTTCATGGAGGCTATCGAGAACCACGCCCGCAGCGTAGCCTTCTGGGAAGGGCATCTGCTCTTCGTTGATGAATCTTCTTTTAAGCGGGAAGGCGAAGAGAACTCCCAAGAGGGCGAGGATGACGATCCACCAGAAGCACTGCCACATAGGGATTACCTGTCCCGTGACCATCATGTAAGCGGGAATGGAGGCCATCATCGGAGCCGTCATATACCCAGCACTCGTGGCAATACTCTGCATTGCATTATTTTCTAAAATAGTCATTTCGGTGCCAAGCTTTAGCCGGGCCATGAGCTTGAACAGCGCAAAAGAGAGAATCACTGAAGAAATCCCTACGCCCAGGGTCCAACCAGTCTTGATGCCGATGTAGAGGTTGGTGAGAGAGAGGACTCCACCTAAGATCATTCCTGTCAACGCAGAACGGAGGGTCAATTGAGGCATATCCCCTTTGTAAACGTTCTTAAGCCACCAAGCGTCTTTTTCCTCGAGCGTCATCGTCCGGACTTGCTCTTCGGTCAGTTCTTTAATCATAAGCGTCACCTCACATACTCAAAAATTTTTACATCTCAGATTACTCTCTCCCGACGAGATTAGTCTAGCTCCTGATACCAATTAGTTTCTCCGCGCGTCTTCCGTGCCACTGGGCGAGAGGATGAAGAGCCGCGAGGGAAAGACCTGCCCAAGACCGATGGACCTTAAGCCTTTAAGCTACTGGTATGTGGGGAATATCGATAATAAACAGAACGAATCGAAATGAACGCTGGTGCTTCTCATGGGGACCGGTTACTGTGAAGTATCTGTTATCAACTACCCGCTACTAGTTTTTACCTCAGATCAATTTTACCTAAGCTCGTTTTTATAAAACTCCTTCACAAAAAATTACTTCAAACACACTGTCACACCTTAGTGACATGTTTACACCGGAGGCTCATATGAGTCAGAAAATTTATGTCGGAAACCTCGGTTTCTCTATTACTAACGAAGCACTTTCTCAGAAGTTCTCACAATACGGTACAGTGTCCTCGGCCAAAGTGATCATGGACAGAGACACGAACCGCAGCAAAGGCTTCGGTTTCGTTGAAATGTCATCATCCGCAGAAGCTTCTGAGGCCATCAGCGCCCTCAACGGAACAGAGTTTGACGGCCGTCAGATGAATGTTTCTGAGGCGAAGCCGATGGAAAAGCGCGAAACTTCTCGCCGCTACTAAGACCTTAAGAGTGCCCCGTTGACGTCACCGTTAGCGGGGCACTTCTGTGTCCATTCGCGAGACCGCCCCTTGCTCGTGGGTCACCCCCGCAGCGAGCAACACCAAGGAGACGACCGTGAAAAGTGACTCAAAGAAAACGCCGATGGCGAAAGTTGACATCCACAAAGTCAAGTACACCAAGCCCGCCAGCCTCGGCATCGACTTCACCAACGAAATTGATATCTGGTCGAAGATGGAATTCCGCTACCGGGAACAGATCAAGAATCTGGGTAAGAACCGATCCCTCGAAGGCCACGACATCCTCCGAGGCCCGAACTCATTTGTTTATGCGCTCCGAGAAGAGATTGACTGATCTGACCTCTTAACCCTTGCGGTGTCTGAGCTAGGCCGCTTCCGATCTCCGGGAGGAGGTCCTCATCGGAACCACCACTCCTTGTGTCTTCACTTGGCCGCTCCCGTTGATGATGTCACCGAGCTCGCCCACGACAGCGTAGAGGGTTTCAGACTGTGTTTTTAGGGCCGCCGCCGACTCGTTCGACTGCTGCGACGAAGACGCTGTCTCTTGGGTCACCGACTCGAGCTGGGAAACCGCTTTGTTCACTTCTTCGATGCCTGAGGTTTGCTCCCGAGAAGCCGTGGCAATTTCGTTAACCATAGCGTTCAGCGCTGTGACGTTCCCATGGATCTGGTCAAAGACCCGGCCGCACTCGACGGCCATCTTCGAACCATTCTCAATCTTCGACCGGCTCACGGACATGAGTGAGTCCATGAGGCTCCGGGTGTCTGAAACAATCGAGGTCACCTTCACCACGCTGTCCTCGAGCATCCCGCTGATCTCTTTGGCGGCGTTCCCCGACATGGAGGCGAGGTTGCCCACCTCTTCGGCCACGACGGAGAACCCCTTCCCATGATCCCCGGCCCGAGCGGCTTCGACGGAAGCATTGAACGAAAGGAGCTTTGTCTGAAACACGATGTCGTTGATGACGTTCGTCTTCGTGGCAATGTTTTTGATGACCCCGACGATCTCAGCGATCTGATCATTTGACCGCTGCATCTGATCCATGATCTCGCGGTTCCCATCGGAGATCGCGTTGATGGAAGCGATCATTTCTTGCACGCGTCCCTTCCCCTCGCGGACGATCTGCGTCGCCTCCTGAGAGGTGGATGCCGCCGACAAGGCGCTATCGGAGTTCCGGCGTACCATGGCGGAGATTTCGTCCATGGAAGCGGCCGTTTCCTGAAGGCTCGCGGACTGCTCCGCAGTGGATTCTGAGAGTGTGACGGAGATCTGCGAGAGTCCATTGGAGCGCGCGGCGATGTCCCCAGCGCTCTCCGAGAGTCGGTTCATGTTTTGAATAAGGCTGGAACTCAGAGATGAAGAGAAGAAGAACCCGAAAGCGACTGAGAGCCCGATTCCGAGGAGGGCCAGGATCATCGAGAGTCGCACAGACGCCGCTGCGTTTTCTTTCGCCAGGGCCGTGTTTTGAAGTGCGCGCATTCGCTGGGACTCGATCATGTTTCGCACAACGTCTTCGAAGTCTTTGGAGAGCCGTGGACAGGTCACACGCACTTCTTCGGCCAGCTTCTCGAGCGACTGCACGTCACCTTTCCGGTTGAGCTCGAGGAGTGAGCCGCCGAACTTTTCGAAGCTCTCCCAAGCCTTCTCCATCTGAGAAAACATCTGCCGCTCCTCTGCCGTTCCTGAAAGCGCTGAGGCGAGCTGCGCCTTGATCTGATTGACGTCTTCGATGGATTTAGAAATGGCGTTGAGGTAGGTCGCATTAACTTCTGCCGTGTTCCCTCTGATGGCCAGAGACCGCACCTGGATGCGTACCTCACGGAAACTGAAGAGGAGGTTTCCCAAGTCACGCGTTACGGGAAGCTGCCTTTCAGCGATGGCTTGGTAGAGGACATTATTCTGGTTGTTTTTGTAGGTGATGATCCCAGCGACCATGGGACAGATGATGGCAATCCCAATGACCAAACTAAGGATCTTCTTGCGTAAACTTAATTTATTCATTTTCACCTCAACTTTAGTGACAGTTGGACTCCTTTCGGCACGCCCAAAAAAATTCAAAGAAATCTCTTAGAAAAAACCAAAAAGATTCAAAAGTAAAAGCTAACCCCTTTGAAACATGAGCCCCGGTATCCTGCCTCTTCGAGTCCACTTTCCTGACGAATATCATGCTTTGAAATGCGCTAAGAGCATTGCTCAACGTCCACGATGCAGTTAGATTAAAAGGAGTTTTGTGTCTCATCTTTTTTCAATTCAAGTCTCTGAGATTTTTAAGGACGCAGGTGCTGGATAATGGCCTCTCAAGATGACGTCCACTCTAAAGCCGTCAATCGCTGGTTAGATGCAGGTGCGCTCACGACGAACCAAAAAATCGTCCTGCTCGAGAAAGCGATCCGTGCCATCGAAACTCGTGCGGGGCTCACGCTAAGCAAGATCACTCTCTTGGTTGTCTTAGATCGCGTGCACCAGCAGGTCAAAGAGGAGCTGCCGGTCCTTCACTTGGTGAAGATCGAGGATCAGAGCCTTCGGTTCACAGAGTTAAAAAATGACCCCGACTCTGCCGAGGTCGCACGTGCGCTCACGGCACTGCTCATCGAGCTCCTGCGAGTGCTCGGAAGGCTCACGGCGGACATCTTAACTGAAACGCTTCACAAAGAACTCTTGACCATAAAATTGAACGATTCGGGGGAATCATGAAAATCTCAGTGCCCGACAATAGAATAGAGTCGGGTGTCCGGAACTTGGATAAGATTCTCTTCGGAGGGATTCCGGCGGGGGAGCTCATCGTCTTCTCGGGAAGTCCCGGGGCCGGGAAAACGACCCTCGCGCATCAAATTATTTTCAAAAACGCGACCCCGGAAAAACCGGCGCTGATCTTCCAGACCTTATCGGAGCCCACCGCAAAAACTCTTCGCTACCTTCGGAAGTTTAGCTTCTTCGACGCCGCAAAACTGGAAGACGGCAGCATCACCTTCATCGACCTCGGGGAGATTCTGCGAGCGAAAGGACTCGAACAAACGATCTCGCTCCTCATGGGCCACGTGAAACGGGTCAAACCAGCGTTCGTTGTCATCGACAGCTTCAAAGTGTTCGACGAACTCGCCCAAGACCGGGAGGAGCTTCGGAAGTTTACCTATGAAGTGGCGCTCAACTTAATGGCCTGGGAATGCACCGGATTTTTCCTGGGTGAGTTCCGATCTATCGACATCGAAACAAATCCATTGTTTTCGATCATCGACGGGATCATCTCCCTCCGAGTTCGTCTCGATTCCGGAGAGCACCAACGGTTCGTGCAGGTCATCAAGATGCGGGGAACGGACCACAGCCGAGACGAGCATGCGTTCGCCATCAACTCCGAAGGCCTTGAGGTCTACGCGCCCCGGCTGACCATTCGCAGGACTCCCGAAAACGGGAGCGTCACATCGGAGGCCAGTCCCTCAAGAGTCAAACTCGGATTCCCTCACCTGGACAAGCTCTTGGGTGAAGGCATCGTCGCTGGCTCAACCTTGCTCGTCTCCGGAGTCGCCGGGACCGGAAAAACTCTCCTGTTGCTCGAGTTCATCTACAAAGGAGCGGTGGAGTGTGGCGAAAAGGGAATCTTCTTCTCTTTCGAGGAGACGGAGGAGCGAGTCATCGCGAACGCCAGAGGCATGGGCTGGGACCTAGAAGAGCAGATCCGGCGAGGGCACATCGAAATCGTGTTCATCCCCCAGCCGGATATCATGGTAGAGAAGCATCTCCTCATGATGAAAGACCGGATTGAGAGCTTGGGAGCGAAGCGAATCGCCATCGACTCTTCGTCGGTCTTCCTCCACAAAATCACGGACCCACAAGTTGTCCGAGAGAAAATTTTCCAGCTCGCGACGCTCGTGCAGATGTCTCAGGCCGTCGGTTTTTTCGCCGCCGACGTCCCCTACGGGAGTCACAAACTAAGCCGGTTCGGCGTCGAAGAGACCGTCGTCGATGGGATCATCCTGCTCACGGCCGTGAATAACGAAAAGACCTTCAAGCGCGACCGCTTCCTTGAGATCTACAAACTCCGGAACACGTCCCATGCAAACGGACGGCACAAAATTGAGATCGGCCACTCCGGGATAAAGATTTTTTCCGGCACCGGTAAACCATCCGTAAAAAGAGCTCCGACAAAATCCCTCAAACCTGCACGGAAGAAATGAAAGGCGAGCAGGGCGAAGGGCAGACGAAGGATTTCAACCGACTCCGGATCCTTTACTCCGTGAGTAAGAAGCTCTCTGTTTTTAGTCGCATGGACGAGTCCTTCGCCGACATCCTCGAGACCGTGTCAGAGTGTTTTCCTCTGACCACGGCGATCCTGATCGAGCACTGGGAGCATAAACCACGGATGACCATTTGGTTTGCGGCGAACACTCCGAAAGAGACGATCGAGAATGCGATTGTGCATGCGAAGTCGGCCTATGCTTTCATCGCCGGAGGGCCCCTCGCTCCCAACAGCGACCTGAGTACGACGACGGTTCCCGAGAGCGAACTTCACCATGACCACCGGACCCTTGCCTTCGATAAGTCCCTCGGCGGCCGATTCATCACCTTACCCCTGATCATCGACTACCTGCCTCCCCTCGGCGCACTCCAGCTCGAGGGCACAGGTCCCCTCGATGAAAAGGATCTCGACTTCGCGAGCGCTCTCACGAATCTCGTGACGATTGCCTTTGACCGGTACTACAAAGCTAAGAAAGAAAGGGAAAAGCAGGAAGACGAGGCACGGAAGAACTTAAACAAGCTCTACCATTCGCAGGATAAGATCTTAAGCCTTGAATCAGAACGAGACCTCCGAGAAGCCTTTGTCTCTCTCTTGATCCACGACCTGATCACCCCGCTATCGATCATCCTGGGTTCCGCGCAGATGATCATCCGGAGACCGGACGACCTGGCGTCCCACCGGAAGTCAGCGGGGATGATCCTCGCCCAGGCAAACCGCGCAGGTCAAATGATCACCGATCTCCTCGATGCAAACCGGATCCAAGGCGGAGAGAAGCTTTCTCTCATGAAAGAGAAAACTGACATTAAACAACTGGTCGAGGCGACGCTCACCGAACTCTCCATCATGCACGGTAATCGTTTCATCCTGAGGGCCCAGGATCATGCAGAGGCCGACGTTGACCCCCGGGGAATCCGAAGGGTGATCGAGAATCTTTGTAACAATGCCATAAAGTATGGCCTTGCGGACGCCTCGGTCATCGTCGACGTCATGATCACCGCTTCGGAGTTGGTCATATCCGTTACGAACCGAGGCAATGTCATCTCCGAGAACGACATCAAGTCGCTGTTCCATCAATTCCGGCGGTCAGATTCAGCGTCTTCGGGGAAACAGAAAGGCTGGGGCATCGGACTGACCTTGGTCCGAGGAGTCGCGGAGGCCCACGGGGGGCAAGTAACGGTCCGGAGTGATTCCAGAAATGGCACCATTTTCACTGTGACTCTGCCCTGTTGATCAACGCAGCGATGCCACGCCAAACGAGCTGAGACGAGCTGAGACGAGCCGAGGCAGAGACGAGTCCCCTGCCTCGAGTTCAGCGACGATGCAGTTCTATCTCAAGTCGTCCGATCCTTCAGGACGAACATCGGCGCACTCTTCCGTCGAGCCGCCGTAGTTCTTACAATCTTGAAAGGCATCAGCGTCCCGGACTTTTATACACAATTCTGTTTCCCCTCCGTAGCTCTTACAGACTCGGAAACCGGCCCCATTTCGAGCTTCCACACAAAGCCTCGTGGATCCTCCGTAATTCTTGCATTCCTGAACCCCTTGGCCGTCTCGAGCGTTGACGCATACGTCACTGTCGCCCCCATAGTTTTTGCACATTTGGTAACCTCCTCCGTTCCTCGCATTCACACAGAGTTCGTTGGTGCCACCGTAGTTTTTGCACGTCTGAAACCCTGATGCGCTCTTGGTCTTCGCGCATAGCTCATTCGTTCCGCCGTAACTTTTACAGGTCTGAAAACCACTCCGTAAAAAATCACCCCTCTCATCCTCAGCGGCAAACGCTGAGAGAAGATTCGATACAAGCACAAAGATTAAAAGAAATATTTTCATTGGAAGCTCCCTGGTTATGGACACTTCAAAACGATAGCGTACGAAAAAGACATCATCTAGGGGTGCATTTTGGCACTCCGAGATTCGGGCCCTGAGTTCGACGCCGCACTGGGAGGTCACGCAGGACGCATGAATGGAGGTGATGAGAAGCACCGAGCGAAACAACCAAGCTTTTTTCATTTGAGTGGCAAAGGCTTGGTTGCTCTCGGTAGCGGATGAAACTACTGGATAGAGTTGAGGCAGTTCTGGAAAGAAGTTTGTCCACCGATGAATTGCTGAGTTTGCAAGTTATAGAGAGAGAAATTCTCCCAGGTCCCAGCTTCACCGTTCGACGCGCAAGTCAGCCTGTTGGAAGAAGCAGAAACGATGCTCCTACAGGTCGTCAAACTTGTGTACCCGCCGATGGTCTTGCTGGCCCGAGGATCGTGGATTGCAAACTTTTCCCAGGTTCCGGCCTCGCCATTGGACACACAGAAAAGACGTGACCGGTTCTGTTCCAAATTGCCGGTACAAGTAGTGAACGAAGTGAACCCTCCGATACCGGTGCCTGAAGAAATGTTCATGGGTCTGAACTTTTCCCAGGTGCCGGCCTCCCCGTTGGAAGTGCAAATGACGTCTCGCCGCGACGTCTGAACTAAGCTCTCGCAGGTTTGCCTAGAAGTGAAGCCACCCAAGGCCTGGTTGTTTGAAAGAGATACGGGCCTGAATTTTTCCCAGGTTCCAGCTTCGCCGTTGGAAACGCAAACCGCAGGACGTGCATTCGGTCCAGGCCGAGGACCATCCGTAGGTCCACCAGAGTATTGATCTGTGATGGCACTCATCCGTCGAATCAAATCCCTCAGAGCACCACGGTCGCTGGGACTCAGAGAGGCCTCCACTTCTTCAACTCTTTCGCTGAGATTTCGAAGCTCAGAGCTCAGGGGACTCTGGGCCCACACAGACAATGAAGACAGGACTGTGAAAACACTGACGATCAATAATTTACCAGTTTTCATTCGCACACCACCTTTTAGACTGACGGAGGGTACATCAGAATCCCTCGGGGAAATGAACTTTCCCGGACGCGTGAAAAAAATACACTTCCATCGGTCGTGGTCAGGGTGAATTTAGCGGAGCTGGGTTTCCATCGTAAAGCGAAGGCCGGATGGCAATTTTGGGTCTCCAGCCGGCCTATTCTCTTCGCACTTTGTCGGGGAAGACAGGGTTACTACTCCTCCCCGATGAGCTCGGAGCGGTAAACTCTTGAGCAAGTCGGATCCAGGACAACTCTCCATGTGTCCACCGCATCGCCACCACCCTTGTAGGCAGCGACTTCGCAGATAACAACTCCACCGTTAGCGGCTTTTACGCACTTGTACGCTTCGGCGTCTTCCCCGGCGTAGCGAACATTGTTCTCCGCAAGGGTAAAACACTTCCGTGGTAGTGCAAATGCTTGGGTTGAGATGAGGACTACGGTCGCCAGGATAAGTAACTTCATGCACGCTCCTTTGAATTTTTTGAATGGCCAGAATAACCAGAAGACGATCAACCGGATTGCTAAGATTCGGAAGTATGAATTAATGTAATGGGTCTCGGCCTTCGCCGCTTCATCAAGCCTTAGGCTCCTGGCAGATCGACTGATTATCGAACCATTCGAAGAGGTTCTTGTGATGGGGAGGGAGAAACGAAGATTGCTTCGACTCGAGAGCAGGGTTATGCTCGAGGTTTATCAAAAAAAAGCCTCCGGCGCGAGACGGAGGCTTTTTAAAAACGATCACATACTTTTGTTGGTGCCCAGTGAGGGACTCGAACCCCCACGCTCGCGCATTAGGTTCTAAGCCTAACGTGTCTACCAATTCCACCAACTGGGCATCTAGGTACGTGAAGTTCGAGATTATTAATGATCGCGGGGAGGTTGGCAAGTGAAAAATTAGGCGGCTTTACCACCGGGCTTCTTCGGTGCACCCGGCTTACTTTTCTCAATCTTGTCTGCCTCTTTTTTGTACTTATCGACCTGATTCTGGAGCGCCGTTTTCTCCGCTCGGAGCTTGTTCGTTTCTTTCTTCACTTCTGAAAGGAGGGCGTCACGAGCGTTCAATTCTTGCGTGAGCTTTTTGACCTGGGTTTCTAGGTGACCCGTCTTCCCCTTGGCCCCTTCCTCAGGGCCGGTCGATTTCTGAGTTTTGGAGAGCTCGACGACTTTGGCCTCCAGGGCCACAATCTTCGTCTGCGTTTCTTTCAGTTGCCCTTCCATCATTTGCGCTTGAGTCTGGGCCTTCGTCAGTGACTTCTTAAGCTCCTGCTCTAAGGCCCCAGCAGCGGGGGTCATCGTCAGCGCTGCTTTCGCATCCTGAATCGCCTTCTTTAACTCTTGCTCGACCTTCGATTTCTCGGTCCGAAGCTGCATCATTTGGGTGTTATCGAGTCCGATCTTCGCCTGAAGTTTTTCAGCTTCGCGGCGACCCGCATCGACCTGATTCTTCAACTGCTGGTTGATCATTTGAAGCTTCCGTACTTCCTCTTTGAATTCCTCTTCACCCTTCCCCGGCTGAAGGTTTGACGACATGGTCGCGAACTGCTTCTTGTAGACTTCCAGTTGCTTCTGGAAGGTCTGGTTCTGCTTCTCGAGCTCACGGATCATCTGTGCCTGAGACGCCGCGGGGCCACTCGCGAGTGCCTTCGCTAGCTCGTCGCTCTTGTAGCGGAGAGCAGCGATGTCTTGCTCCTTGCGCTCGAGGAGCTTCGTGAGATTCTCTTTCGTCTTAGCGAGAACGATCTCCTTGCCCTTGGCCAACCGATCGACTTTCTCTAATTCCTTTGAGTAGAAGGTCTCCTTCTGGCCAGCTTCGAGCTCGAGCTTTCGAACTTTTAGTTCGAGCTCGCGCTGGGCATCGACGAGCTTGGATTCTTTTTCGAAGTACGCGGTGATCCGTTTGAGATCTTCCTCGTTCAGGGTCTTTTGCTCCTGGAGTTTTTTCTCAAGCTGGCGCCGAACGAGATCCTCCTCCGGCCCTTTCGCTCCTGCCAGCTTCTCATCGGCCGCCGCTGCGGCCATGGCCTGGAGCTTGACCGCCCGCTCGCGACCTTCCTTCACGACCCGAAGCTCTGTCGACAGTGTCACCAACTGCCGCTTGAGATTTTCGTTCTCCGATCTCGTCGACACCAGTTGCTGCTCCAGCTGCTTGACGACCGGGTTATCGAACTCCGCGCCGCGGGTCTCGTCGTGGTCTAAAAAACTTTTGACTTCGCTCTCGGTTAACTCCTCTGGTGCTTTCCCGAGGGTCTGCGCGAAGTTATAGAGCCCGGTCTTCCCGGTTGCCGGCTGCGCCCCCACTCCCAGTGATTTAACTGTAAGGGCACCACGGTCCGATTTTTGTTCGCCCAGACTCTGGACTCGCAGTCCTTCCTGTCGGGCCTCGGGCCTGTCGGCAGCGATCCGGGTAACGTGGTTCGTTTCTTCTGCCGAACCTCCAGAGACCTTGGTGACAAGTTCTTTCTCGGCTGGCATCCCAGAGACCCGAGACACCGCCTCTCGCTCATCAGGGGTCCCCGAGAGCCGAGTGAGAGTTTCGGCCTCCGGCGTCTCCGAGCTGAAGCGCTGCTCTGACGAGTCTTCTTCTTCTTCGAGCATTCCCTTCACAAGTCTGGACTCTTCTGTCTCCATCGGGCCCGCAGGGATTGTGAGCTTCTCGGTGAAATCCTCAATCGGTGTGGCGGCGATGACGATCGAGGCGGTGGCGGTGTCATTTTTATAAGGGGCCAGCGGTTCGCCACCCTCCAGAGCAGTGATCATGAGGCCGCGGTTTTCAAAGCGGATGCGCTCGTCCTTCGTCCACAGACCCGTGACGACGACTTTGCTCACCTCTGGGATAAAGGAAAAGTCGAAGAAGTCGGCGGATTGAACCGCCAGGTTTAAGTAGTATTCTTCCGGCCTCTTCGAGAGCCCCGGCCCTAGGGCCGCGGTGAGGTCGGCGATCGCCAGGGAGTTCGCAAAGAAGTGAACCTGGAGGGCGAAGATGTCTTGGAACGTCCCGTAGGTGACTTCAAACGGTAACCCGACCTTACCCCGATTCTTCAACCCTGCGACGTACATGATCAAGTGATCGAAGTAGGATTTCACCGCAAGGGCCTCGGCGCCCTGCTCGAAGGCGCGGGAGACCATCCGATCGACGTACTCTCCAGTGTTAAACGGATTGGCCACATTGAACGAACCCACTTCGGTGAACGCCGGGTAGTTATCCCCGAGGGTGATCCCACCGAAGCTTTGGAAATACTTGTCGAGAACAAAGGGACCCATCGGCGTCCCGAGCCAGAGACTGTCGATGATTAAGTTCCCATTGTTCGCAGTGAAGTTCTGGAGGTTTTCAACGCGAGTCAACGAAATCGCATGCCGGCCCTTGGCGACAAGGCCATGGGTCTTGTTGAGGGCGGAGAAGTCCTGGAGCTCCCTCGTGAGAACATGGGTCCACGACGTCGTTTTGTCAGCGTCCGAAGGAAGAATCTTTACGTTTCTGGCCGTGAGGTAGCGCAGGAGCTCTGGGTCGAGCTCTCCGGCGAGGTTCAGAATGGCGAGTTGCTTCTTCGCTGCTTCCACTAGGATCCGGTTTCCTTAAAGCTCTTCACGTACTCGAGCGTGAGGCAAAGCTTTCGGAACACACGGTTCACCGGGAGTTCGTTCTGCTTCTGGTTTTTAAAGTTCAAAAGGTACTCGACGACCTGGGTCTCAAAATCGTACTCCGGCAGAATCTCGACCAGAGAGTCTGCGAAAATGATCACGGCTTCCCAGCTCGAGACCTGGCCCTTGCGGATCCCTCGAGGGAACCCTGAACCATCAGAGAGTTCGTGCTGGTAGAGCACGGCTTCCGCGAGCTCCGGGTAGCTCAGGATCTTCAGCGTCTTCAAGAGCTCATAGCTTCTTGCCGGATGTCCGAAGAAGACGTCTTTCTCGAGCTCGGAGGCACGCTCCGTCTCGAGGTAGTGACGGCCTTCACCCGGGCCCTTATTTTCAGCGTTGCAAGCCTCGGCGACGAAGTAGCTGTAGTTGGCTTCCGAGAGGCCTGCGTCGAGAGAGAAAGTGATGTTGTAGAGGTCCTTCACCATCATGTAATGGAAGAAGTCATTGGCCATCGCCGTGACGACGGAGAAGGCCGCAGCGTAAAGGGCCTTCCGGTAGAGATGCATGTCCGTCTCGTGCATGCGAATCTGCTGCTCGATGGGAAGGAGGCAGAACTCATCGTGGCACGCGAGGGCGAAACTTAGGAAGTGGTTGTCGGAGGAGAACGTGCGATGGAAGTCGCGCACGATGAGCACGCACTTCTCCCGCAGATCTTTCTCAAACTGGAGGTAGCGGAGCTCACGGAAATGGCGCCGGAACTGTTCGCGATGGGCCGGCGAAGTACTGCAGTCAAAGTCGAACGCCTGATTGGTGGCCGCGTGCTTTTTGATGAACCCGGGATCAACGAGGACACCGGGTTTCATGACGTAGAACCGGCGCTCTCCAGAGGAGAGGTAGAGGTGGCCATCGCAAATGACTTTCTTCGCGAGGTCTTTCACGAGGAGCTTTGCTAAAATTTTCTTTTCATGGTTCATAAAAAAGCCCAGTACTTCTAAAGACCTATCGGCTTCTAAACAGATCCTATGAGGAGCATTTATGTAAAGATATCTAGCCTCCCTTGGTGGACGGAATTACCCCGTTATCGTACACTCCGCGGCACATAGGAGTGCCCATGGATTTTCTTCCCATCGACTGGATCGTCATCGCCATCTACATAATCTTCGTGTTTTACCTCGCCATCCGCGCTGGCCAGGAGACTCGAACCCTCACCCCCTCGGCCAGCGCGAGAGACCGCGCCCGCGAGCAGTACATGGCAAATAACTCCCTCACGTTTACTGAATCAATTTGCTCAATCATCGCCACGGAAGTTTCTGCGCTGACCTTCCTTGGGATCCCGGCGTTCGCGTTTAACAAAGACTTCAGCTTCATCCAGATCTACCTGGGGGCCATCCTAGGCCGCATCGCGATCGCACTCGTCTTCCTGCCCAAGGTCTACGGCAAGGGCCTGACCATCTACGAAGTGATGGCGCAGGAAACGGGTCTGCCATCCGGGCGGCGGACCGTCGCCGTTTTGTACGCCATCTCAAAGATCCTCTCGGTTGGTGTCCGTCTCTTCTCCGGCTCGATCCTGGTCGCTCACTTCATCGGAACCAACGTTTACCTGGGCCTTGCGGTCGTCACATTCATTACTTTCTTGTACACCCTGATCGGGGGCCTCAAGGCCGTCGTCCGGACAGACATCATGCAAATGGGCCTCTTCATTTCCGGAGGCATCATCGCTCATTACCTTATCCCGGTGACCAGTGGTCAGAGCTGGGGCGAACTCATGGGAATTGCGGCAGCAGCAGGCAAGACCTCTTTCTTTTCAGTCGCAAATCCATGGCCCTTCATCTTCGGCTTCTTCGGAGGTGTGCTCTTTGATATGTCAACGCATGGAGTGGATCAAGACTTTGCACAGCGACTCACTGCGAATCACAGCCTTCGTCGGGCACAACAGGCCATCTTTTTTTCTTCCTTCATCTCCATCTCCGTGGGCCTCTTGTTCCTAGGGGTGGGTGCCCTTCTTTGGGCGCACTACCAAAGTCATCCGTTCCCGGCGACAGTGGCCAACGCTGATCACCTCTTCTCCTATTACATCGTCAATCACTTCCCAGCAGGTATCCGTGGAATCATGGTCGCAGGGGTCATGGCCGCTACCATGAGCACACTTGACTCTACCATCAACGCACTCTGCGCTACCGTCTACAACGATATTCTTCCCAATCGGGATTCAGCAAACCTCGAGCGAAACTCCGTCATCGACACAGCGGTGATCACGCTTCTCCTTTTCGGGATTGCCGTCGTCGCGTCGGCGAACGATGGACTTCTGCTGCTAGGACTCAAGGTCCAATCTTGGACGGGCGGCGCACTTTTGGGAATTTTTCTCACCAAGGTCGTCTTCAAAAAGTGGTTCACCTATCAGCTCACTCCCGCGAGCGTCGCTGGCGCCTACGCCTTTGGCATGGCCGGCGTCTATGCGAACACGTACGTTCTCCAGTGGGACTGGAACCTCAACGTCTACTGGGGCTGTGCCCTTTCCATGCTCTTCTTAAAAGTCTACGCGGCGGCAAGGCCTTACCGCGGAGCCTAAACGCTAGAGGAGTGCGGAGAGGTTCGCCTTCGTGATGCCCTTCGGGATCGCAGAAAGGAGTGCGCGCGTGTAGGCTTCCTTCGGGTTCTTGTAAATGTTATTGGCCTTATCCATCTCGATGATCTTCCCGCCGTTCATCACACCGACTTCGTCGGCGATGAAGTTGACGACGGAAAGGTCGTGAGAAATGAAGATGTAGGTCAGGTGGAACTCTTCCTGGAGATCGAGAAGGAGGTTCAGCACCTGGGCCTGGATCGAAACGTCGAGGGCAGAAACGGATTCATCGCAGACGACAAACTCTGGCCGCAGCATCAACGCCCGAGCGATCGAGATCCGCTGTCGTTGGCCGCCGGAGAATTCATGCGGGTAGCGATTAAGCTGTGACGCCTTCAGGCCCACCTTTTCGAAGAGTTCTTTGGCCATGCTGAGGCGCTCAGCCCGCGAGTTTCCGACTCCATGGATGTTCAACGGTTCCGTCAGGATCTCGGAGATCGTCATCCGTGGATTGAGCGAGGAGTACGGATCCTGGAAGATGATCTGCATCTTCCGGCGCAGGAGCCGGAGCTCCTCCGCGTAAATGTGCGTGATGTCCTTCCCGCCGTAGCTGATGCTTCCTGAGCCCGGCTCCACCAGCCGCAGGATCGATCGGCCGAGGGTCGTTTTACCGCACCCCGATTCACCGACGAGGCCCAGGGTCTTCCCCTTCTTCAACGTAAAACTCACGTCATTCACGGCGCGGAAGTGGTCGACGGTCCGACCAAATAGACCACCCTTGATGGGGAAGTGGGTAACGAGGTTTTTAACCTCGAGAAGGATGTCGCTGGATTTCTCTTTCTCTTGCTCTTTATCAAAAACAACAACTCTCTCAGCTGAGATGTGCTTCTCCACTCCGTTCTCGTCCATGAAGTCGCTGACCGTAAGGAGCCGCCTTGGATTCGCTCCAAGCTTCGGTCGGCACGCAAGGAGACCCTTGGTGTACGGGTGTTTTGCGGTGGTGAAAATCTCGTCAGCATTGTTCTTTTCAACGACGTTCGAGCGGTACATGACGACGACGTCGTCGGCGATATCGCCAATCACTCCGAGATCGTGAGTGATGAACATCATACTCATCTGGTACTGCTGCTGAAGCTTATGCAGAAGATCGAGCACCTGCTTCTGGATCGTGACGTCGAGGGCCGTGGTCGGCTCATCGGCTATGAGAAGCTTCGGCTCACAGGCGATCGCCATCGCGATCATGACCCGCTGTTTTTGTCCGCCAGACATTTCATGGGGATACTTATGCGCACTCTGCGCAGGATTGGGAATCCCCACCTGGTTCATCAGATCGACGGCCCGATCCCAGGCCTCTTTCTTTGAAACACTTTTATGAATCCGAATCGTCTCCGCGATCTGGTCAGCGACCTTGAAAACCGGATTGAGGCTCGTCATGGGTTCCTGGAAAATCATGGAGATCTGATTCCCCCGGATCTCCCGCATCTGAGACTCATCGAACTTCAGAAGATCCTGGCCATTAAAAAAAACCTCTCCCTGCGGGATGCGCGCCGCTGGCCGCTGCAAGAGTCCCATGACGGCGAGGGAGGTCACCGATTTCCCGGACCCCGATTCACCGACGATGCCGATGGTTTTGCCGGCGGGGATATCGAACGAAATGTTGTTCACGGCCCGAGTAATACCCTCACCCGTTTGGAATTCGACGACGAGGTTTTTAACCGAGAGAAGCGGTGACGTCATAGCTACTTTCCTTTTAGCTTAGGGTCGAGGGAATCACGGAGCGCGTCCCCGAGAAGGTTGAACGCTAGAACCACAACGAACATCGCCAACGTCGCACCGGCGAGCTGCCACCAGACACCCCGTGAGAGTTCGAGCTTCGCGTCGTCGATCATGGTTCCCCAGCTCGGCTCCCCTTGGACGCCGAGGCCTAGGTAAGACAGGATCACCTCGGACTTAATGGCGAACTGGAACTGGAGTGACGTGTTGATGATCACGATGTGCGTGACGTTGGGAAGAATGTGAATAAAGAGCTTTCGGAAGTGCCCTCCCCCGATGGCTTCGGCGGCCTGCACGTACTCGCGTTCCTTGTGCTTCATCACCTCGCCGCGGATGAGCCGGCAGAGCGTGACCCAACTGGTCGCTCCGAGAGCGATGTAAACGGCGAAGATCCCTTTCCCGAGGATCATGGTGATGGAGATCAAGAGCATGATGTTCGGGATGGAGGAGAAGGTCGTGTAAAGCCAGGTGATGACATCGTCGACCCAGCCGCCGAAGTATCCGGCGAGGGCACCGAGGATCACGCCGATGGGAATGGCGATCAGCGAGGTCACGAGCCCCACGGACATCGCGATCTGAGTCCCACGGATGAGCTTGGCCAAGACGTCACGGCCAAAGATATCGGTTCCGAACCAGTGCTCGGTGGAGGGCGGCAGGTTCGAGCCGCCAACTTCCTTTGCCCAGTCCGCCGCGATGAGCCCGCTGGCCGCCAGGAGTGCGACGATCGCGTAGGTGAGCACGATGAGCAGGGATCCGAGCGCGAACTTGTCGGTCACGAGTCTTCGGAAGGCGTCTTTCCAGAGAGAGTTTTCTTTCATAATTTCACTTCTATTTGAGCTTTACCCGTGGGTCCGCGAACGTGTAAAGCACGTCCGTCAGGAGACTCAGGAGGATGTAGAGAACACTTGAGAGAATCGCCATCGCCTTGATCACCGGGAAGTCCGATGAGTTGAGCGCATTCAGAGTGATTCCACCCAGGCCCGGGATGCTGAAGAAATTTTCCAACAACAGGGCCCCGAGGATCAGCGACGGGATCTGGATCACGACGTAGGTGATGATCGGAATGAGTGCGTTTCTCAGGACGTGCTTCAAGAGGACGACAATTTCCGTTAGACCTTTCGCCCGAGCGGTCCGGACGTAGTCTTGGTAGATCTCGTCGAGGATGACGGTGCGGAAGAAGCGCACGTCAGGCCCGAGGCTCAGGAGAACGAAGATGATTGCGGGGAGTGCGACGTAGGGAACGAAATCGGGGAATCCGTACTCGAAGCCAGAGATCTCAAACCAGCCGAGCTTGTAGGCGAAGAAATACTGAAAGAATAAAATGTAGGCCAGGGCCGAGACGCTCACCCCGGCGATGCACATGATGCGCACGAAGAGGTCGATCCCCTTCCCTCGGTAAAACGCTGCGACCAGCGAAATCACGAGAGAGAGAATCGTCGCGAACACAAACGCCGGGAGGGTGAGGCACAGGGAGGGGTACGCCCCCTGGACGATCATCTGGGAGATGTCCTGCTTCGTCGCCCAGGAAGTCCCGAAGTTAAACGTGAAGGCCGACCGAACGACGTCGAAGTACTGCTCCAGGAGCGGCTTGTTGAGCCCCAACTGCTCCCGCAGCTCCGCCATCTGCCGGGCCGTTGCGTTTTTCCCCAAAAGGACAGCGGTGGGGTCACCGGAAACCAGGTTAAAAAGCACGAAGATAATAAAGCTCACCCCGAGGAGCACGGGGATGAGGTAAAGGAGACGACGGATTACGTACTTGATCATCGTTAGAACTTCTTACTGAGCTGTTTTTTTACTTCCAGGTCAACGTTCAGGTATTGGAACTGGGAGTGATTGAATTCCATGTGCTTAAAGTTCTTGAGCCACGCCTGCGCCAGGTAGATGTCCGTCCGGTGGAAGCCCAAGACCCACGGCGCGTCGAGCGCCACGGACTCGTTGAGCTTTTCGTACATCGCCGTGCGTTCCGGAGAATCCTGGAGAACGGTGGCCGTCTTGTAGAGCGCATCGAAGTCTGGGTTACAGTAGTTGGCACCGTTCGACCCGGGGGACTGGTTCGGGCAATAGAGGAGCCCCAGGAAGTTCTCCGCATCCGGATAGTCCGCGCCCCACGCCATGGTGTACATCTGGTGCTGTTTCTTGGTGACCTTGTTCACGAGCTCGGGCCAGGTGTTGGTCCCGACGTCGATGTTGATGCCGATCTTTTCCATGGATTTTTCAAAAAACTCAACCTGCTGGCGGGCCACCGTATCGGACCTCGTTTGAACCACGATGGTCGGAAGGCCCTTGCCACCCGGATAGCCCGCTTCGACGAGGAGCCGCTTGGCCTGGTCGAGGTCGTAGCGGATGAATGGGTTCTTGAACTCTTTCCGATTGCCTCCGAGGCCCGGGGGCACGGGGCCGTGGGCTTCGAAGCCGGTGTTCTCATGAAACAGACGGTTGAAGCCTGCTCGGTCGAAGGCCATGTTCATGGCCTGCCGGAGCTTGCGGTTTTTAAAGATCGGCTCTTCGTGGTTAAAGGCGAAGTACGTCACATCCAGCATCGGCTTCATGATCAACCGCACGCCCTTCTCTTTGTGCTCGGTCTTGAGCTCTTTCTCCGGCGTGATCGTCTGCTGGATGTTCACATCCTTGACCTCGAGGAGGTCTTCTTTCGCTTTCATGAAAGAGAGCCACTTCGGCTGGGACTCGACGATGATGTGAACGTTAATCTTATCAACGAGCGGGATCTTCTTTCCGGCGTCCGCGAGGAGGCCCAGTTTATCATCCCCTTCTTCCCCTTCCGTCGGATAAAACTTCTCTCTAAACTTTGGGTTTCGGACGTAGGTGATCGTGCTGGTCTGTTCGAACTTCGGAAGGATGAAAGCGCCGGTTCCGACGGGGTAGTTCAGGAACTGCTTCCCGAAATGCTCGACCGCTTCTTTGGCCACGATGAAGGTGTACGGCATGGCGAGCGCGTAGAGGAACTGCGGGAACGGCTTCTTGAGCTTCATCTGGATCGAATAGTCATCGACCTTCTGGAGCCCTTCGATGACTTCATCGTAGTTCGTGACATCGAGGAGCGCGTGCTTGGCGCGCCATTCGTTCAGGCCCACGAGGCGCTCGTCGAGGAGCCACCAGCCTTTCGCGTTGAGCTTCGGATCCGCGAGGCGCTTCAGAGAATAGATCACGTCGTCGGCCTTCAGTTCGCGGCCGATCCCGTCTTTGAAAGCTGGGCTATCGTGGAACAGAACTCCTCTGCGGAGTTTCACGGTGTAGGTCAGGCCATCCTCTGAAACCGTCGGCATGCTTTCGGCGAGGTTCGGCATGAGTTCGTACGGGCGCTTGAGCGGGTGGAATTCGAAGAGACCTTCGTAGACCTTGCCCGTCTCGTTTCCGGAGTAGCGATCGGAGGCGTTGATCGGGTCGAAGCCGGCGATTTTCTCCGGCGAGATCAGGTTTATTTCTCGCTCGTCGAATTTGTTTTCTTTGCTGCAGCCGAAGACCAGCAAAAGCGCGCTGACAAGTAGTACCAAAGGCTTCATTATCGCTCCTGAATTGAATAGGATAAGTTTAAGCTATTTCTCATATTATTCACTATAAAAACAATGCAGTGCTGGCAAGTGGTGCAATTTGCTACCAATTCACTCTGGAAAGTTCCTCACCAGAAGAGTTCGAGAGAAAACTCCGGAGGACGAGTCTCTTGTTGGGTTCGGTTTATGTAGAGACGGATATCGATTTGATGGAAGAAAGACTCAGTAAGATTCTTCGCCACGAGCTCCAGGCCCACTCCGGGGCGAATTGACCGGTGGATAAAAAATTCTTGGTTCCGGGCCTCGATGCCATACTTTTGTCCATCCAACTGGCACTCGGAAACAACCTTCTGGGGCCCACACCCCCGAAGGCTACCCCAAAGAGGTGCGGCCGTGAAACGAACGAGGCCCCGGAGCTCGCGCATGAATTCGGCGCTCGAGAGCGAGCGGTCTAGGCCCAGGTTCCGGAACTCCTCGGCGATGCGTGCCTCGAAGGATTCTGTCTCCTCGCCCTCGGCGACGGCCGCTCTGAGATCCGGGAGGATCATCACTTCCTCACCGTGGAGCGGAATCGCGACCGCCATGACCCAGTCATGGTTCTCTCGAAGAACGCTGTCGACGCCGAACACGTACTGGCGGCCTCCGAGGGTAAGACGGCCGCGCCCCTCGCCGACGAGGCGAACGGAGCTCAGGAGTTTCTCGAGGTCCATGCTCTCGAGGGCGGGCCTCGTTTTAAACAACGCGCAGGAAGTGAGGAGCAGAAGGAAGAGGGGCAGAGGTTTCAACATGCCCCATGATGAGATGATTTTTTTCGAAACGCAAGAACCTACTGATCAATTTTTGAGGCGGGAATCCGGTCGCGTTCGAGTTGTTCGATCTGCCCGAGAATCTCCTGCCGTTCAGCGTGGTAGCGGACGTGCTTCAGCGCCGACTCAAGGAAGGCTTTAGAGCGGGCGAAGTCCTTAAGCTCCCGGTGAATCTCCGCGAGGTGCTTGAGGATCTCGACGTCATCCGGAACCTTCCGGTGCGCCAGCTGAAGCTCTGCGAGCGCCTTCTTGATCTCTCCCTTTTTGTAGTAGTACCAACCCAAGGAGTCGCGGATGTACCCGTCGTCGGGGCTAAGCTTCAGGGCGGTCTGGATGTAGTCGTAGGCCCGCTCGATCTCATGGCCTCGGACCAAGAGAGAGTAGCCGAGGAAGTTCCACGCGTGGGCATTCTTGGGTTCCTTTTCGAGGATCCCGAGGACCAGGGCCGTGGACTCTTCGTACTTCTTTTCTTTTTCATAGAGGTTGGCGAGGTAGTACTTGTGTTGAGTGCTAAACCCTTTCTCGTCCTGCACGACCATCATGACTTCCATCGCGTCTCGGTACAGGCCAATGCCCTCGTAGTACCCGGCCTTGATGACACTGAACTCGATGCGAAGGCTCGGGAGCTCCCCGAGCTTCGCATTCACGAAGCTCACGAAGCGGGTTTTCCACTCGTCCGGTCGGCGGGCCGCGTGCTCGGCCTGTGCCAGCGAGGAGAGCATGTTGGCCATTTGCACGGAGCTATCGGAGTACAGCCCACTCGACGCCGGGATTTGATTGAAGTACTCGATGGATTCCTGAAACTGGTTCAGTTCCTGATGGATCGCTCCTAAGTAGTAAAGGATTTTGTCCGACTTCGGGGCGGCCGTGAGGAGGTCCCGGAAGACGGAGATCGCCTCCGAGTACTTCTTTGCGTCCGTGTAAAGAATCCCGAGCTTCACCTTGAGGTTGAGGTTCTCCGGCTCGAGGTCCGCGAGCCGCTCCGCAAACGGAATCACCTCGGCGAACTGTTCTTTAAGAAACAACACCTGAACCATGCGAGTGAGAATCGCACTATCGTTTGGTTGCTTGTCGAGGTAGCGCCGGTAGATCTGCATGGCCTCCTGGTGCTGGTCGCGCTCTTCGAGGACGATCCCAAGAGCAGCGACGGCGTCTCCCAGATCCGGCTGCCGCGCGAAGGCGCTCCGGAAAGCTGCGATCGCTTTCGGAACCTGACCCATGTCGAGGTGGATCTTACCCATGTAGTAATCGTACATCCCATTTTTTTGGTTCACCTTGGCACAGCGAGCGAGCTCCTTCAGTGCGGCCTCGGTTTCCTTCCCGACGGCAAGTGACTTCCCGAGGAAGACACACGCGTCCTCATTCTTCGGGTTGGCGGCCAGGAGCTTCCGGTACATTTTGCGGGCCTCGACCTCTTGATCCGTCCCCGTGTAAACGCCGGCCAGGATCAGGCCCACGCGCTCGTCTTTTGATGCGGCGTAGAGGGTTTCTAAGACTCCCCGGGCCTCTTCCAGTTCCCCTTGTCGGATGAGACTAATGGCGAATTTCTTCTGGAGGAACTGGTCATCGGGCACCAGCGCCGTGAGGTGCCGGAACAGGACGCTCGCCGTGGCGTAGTCGCCCTCTAGGAGAGACATGTTTCCCTTGAGAAACAAGTCCGTCGCAAGGTAGGTCTGAGTCGACTTATTGGTCCGTGCCTGGGCGACCATTTCGCCGAGGCGTTTCGAAGCCACGTTCAAGGCTTCGCGGTTGAGCTCTTGGAGTTGCTCGGGGTCCAGGTCCGCGAGCTCGGGCTTCGGAGCTTGTTTCAAGCCAGCGCAGCCGGTTGAGACCAGAGCTAAAAGGAACAGGGAACAAAAAGCGGGACCTAACTTCATAACCGTCCTGTGACCTGATGAGGGGCTAATCATTAGATCCCTCGTAATCCATTTATCGGTTCGTCGGCGGCCATTCTTAGGAATAGGTGGACTTGTCTGGAGGTAAAATTGAGGGCTAAGATTAAAGCCTTAAGTCACTGGAATAATTACAAAACCCTGAAGATTTGAAGGAAATTTTTACCCTCTAGAAAGCGAAAGAATCATCTTAAGGATTTTTTATGACCATCTGGGTTGACAGCAAAACTCGCGCTTAGTAAAACCCAACCGACCTAGACGGGGAATAGTGCGCAAAAACATATTATTTTGAGTGCACTGCTCTCTTTGACGCATTGAATAATTAACAAATGTACCTTTAAAACGATTTTAACAGGGTATAACCAAAAATTAGGGGAATAACATGAAAGACGTACGGATCATCAAGCGTTACCAGAACCGCAAGCTCTATGACACTTTCCAAAGCTGTTACGTTACGCTCGAAGAGATCGCTCAGATTATCCGCGAAGGCCACGAGATCCAGGTCATCGACAATAAATCTAAGAACGACATCACTTATATGACTCAGATCCAGCTCCTCTTCGATCAAGAGCGCAAGTCTCTCAAGCCGGGTAACACCGAGCTCTTGAAGCGCGTTATCCGTTCTGAGGAAGGCACACTCACAGGTTACATCGCTGGCCTCGAAAGCAGACTCAATCTCACTTTCGAAATGCCTGCTGCGACTGTCGCAACAGATATGCCTGCTTTCGTTGCTGGTCTCAACTCTTCTATGGAAAGTTCCTCTACTTTGAACTAATCTTAGTTCATGAGTACGACAATTTCTTTAATGCTCATGGCCGCAATCGCGGCCATGAGTTTTTTGACCCCATCCTCCTCCCTCGCCCAACCGGCGCCGCAGAAATCGTTTTCATCCAAAATCAAAACTCCCAACACGGCCGCAGAGCTGCGGACCAAAGAAGTTGTGAAAGAAAAAAATGTGGTGGAAGAGGAACCAGAGAGAGACGCGAAAGTTCCAGTCAGCTCTGGGTCTCCAAGACGGCTCCAGCAGCACGGCCTGGGTTTTGGGCTCGGCCAGACTTTCCTCTTAGGAGACTACGGGAAATACGGGAACGACAAGATCACCCTAGACCTCCTCTACTCCTACGCCGCCAGTTACTCGTTTGACCTCTTGGTAAACGCCCACGTCTCCGAGCACCAGGACAATAATGAGCGCATGAAAGTCACGGGCCTGACCTCTTCGATCAAGGGACGCTTCGTCGAGTACGACAATCTCTCTCCGTTCTTCCTCGGCGGGCTTGGGTTCTACGCCCCTCAAGCGAAGCGGGGCTCAGGTGCTCGGGCCAAATGGTCTGATCAGAAGGTGACTTTCGGCTTGAACTTCGGCGGCGGCGTTGACCTTCGCTTGAACGAGCACTACGTGATCGGTGTCATGGGACAGATGCACTGGCCCTTCAAGGTGGAGCAGGATAACATGTCCGACCTCAAGGGCTACTACTTCAAGCTCCTCATCACTGGAATGTACCTGTTCTGATGGATAAACCCCGTCGCCTCTACATTTTCACAGGTAAGGGCGGTGTCGGAAAAACCACTCTCGCCAAAGCGTTCACCCGATGCCTGACTCAGCGTGATCTGGAAGTGGCGTACGTGACCTTCCAGAACCAATCCCTGGGTGAGCGCCACGGGGCCACCCGAGATGTGAAGCTCAATGGAATCCGTGAAATCGAACTTGACCTAGAAGACGCCGCCCGGGGATACATCGAAAAAAAACTCGGCTCGAAACTCATCGCTTCCTGGATCGTGAAAACTCCATTCTTCCGCGCTCTGGTTAACATGATGCCAGGGTTTAGCTACCTAATCTTTCTGGGCAAGATGCTTCAGCTCGGGGCCGACGACCCACGCCTCATTCTGGTGCTCGACGCTCCGGCCTCTGGCCACGCTCTCACCATGATCGAGAGCACGACAAACTTTCAGCAAATCTTTGAGAGCGGTGCCATCTTTGAAGACACCATGAAGATGCTCGGCCGCCTGAATGACCCGGAGTATACCAAGATCCATGTAGTGAGCCTTCCGAGTTTGATGTCCTGGCAAGAGGCCCAGGAACTCCGGTCCGGACTGGTCCAACGGACCCCCGTGGCGGTAGAAATCACTGTGAACAATTGCCTCTACCCGCTGGTCGAAGGAAACCTCGATGAGCTCCCCGCGAGCTTACGTGAGAAGGCCCTCTACGAGCAGCAGATTGTGTCTGAACACCGAGAGCAGATGCGTTGCGTTCTTCCTCATTCGCTCGGTCGGGATGCAGCGTCAATCGAGGCGGATTTACTTGGGGCCCTCCCGAATCTCATATAGAATGAGAAGACTTTAAAAGGATCCCCCAAGTGACTCTCACCACTAAGTCATTCGAGATTTTCTGTGGCACCGGCGGCGTCGGGAAGACGACGCTCGCCACAGCTCGAGGGATTGACCTCGCGGCGTCGGGCAAGCGGGTTCTCCTTATCACGATCGATCCCGCTCGGAGGCTCAAAGATCTACTGGGCCTTTCCGAAAGTCAGATTGGCGAAGTGATTCCGGTTGAAGTGATCGGGGTAAAACTGCACGCGCTTCTGATGTCTCCGGAGAAGACGATTCTTCGGATGTCGCAGAAGTATCAAACGCCGGACCTGGCCACGAACCGCATCGTTCAGATCCTCTCGAAACCCTACGGGGGAATGAACGAGATTCTCTCCCTGGTAGAGGTGCAGATGCAGTTCGAGACGGGCGCCTACGACGTCGTCGTCCTCGACACACCACCGGGCGCACACTTCCTCGATTTCCTGGAGGGGCTCAGCAAAATCCGGTCGTTTTTTGATCAGAATTTCATCGAGATCTTCAGCTACCTGGGCCAGAAAACCGCCAGGGCAGGAAAGAGAGTCTTCGGCCTCGGAATCATCAACCGGTTCATCTCCACGGGAGTGCGTAAGCTCCTAGGCTACCTCGAGGCCGTCACCGGTGGCCAGTTCATCGATGACTTCATTCAAGCGGTCCAGATCATCTACCAATCCAGGGACGCCTTCATGAAGGGCCTGTCGCTCCAGGAACGGCTTAAATCTCGCAGCGAGTGTAACTGGTTTCTCGTGACCTCGGTCGAGCAGGGGAAAGCAACGGAGGCGATCAACCTTCGCGCTCACGCGGGCCACTTCATCCATCAGGATCATTACCTCGTCCTCAACAAGTGCCTCGCCAGTGACCTTGAGGCCTGGGCACCGACCGTCCCGAACTTGCTGGCCGTGAAGGAATCGCTCCTCGGAAAGGAGCAGGATCTCAAGGGCCAGCTCCGGGCCGTCTTTCCCGTGGTTCTCGAGTTCCCAGAAGTCATCAGCCTCTCGCCCATAGAACACCTTAAACACTTAACTGAAAAATGGAAGACCTATGCCTCACACCGTTAACACGAAGGCCGAGCTCGAGCAGTTCATCTGTAAGAGCTGGAACCTGGTCAATGACTGGATCGACCGCGAACAAGGGGCCCTCCCCCAGCCCCTGACTTCCAGCGTGGACGTCCGAGAAAGCCGGACGAAGTACGCCCCCGTGGATCACAACATGTACCCCGCTGGCTTCAACAACCTCTGCAGTAAAGATCTTCTGAACTGCTCGGATCATTTCCGGGCCTGCTTCGAGTCGCTGCGACCGGGTCTTCGGCGTGTGGGCCTTCTGCCAGAGTCCCACACGAAGAACAAGTACTACCTCGACCACTTGTACAAACTCAAGTCGACCATCGAGATGGCCGAGACGGAGGTGATCCTCTTCTCCCCCGACGCCAACCTCTTCCTCGAGACTGGTGGGAACAGGGTCGAGCTTGAGTCCTTCTCTGGCCACCGACTTGAGATCCACCGGGCGCAGGTGCAGGACGCCCAGTTCATCGCCGTCGACCCGGCGGTGCGCTTCGACTTCGAAGTGATCCTTTTGAACAATGATCAGTCCGTTCCGCTCGACGTGGACTGGCGGAAGGTCACGACTCCGGTGCTGCCGTCACCTTACGCCGGTTGGTTCAAGCGCCAGAAGATCCACCACTTCCGGCACTACCAAGAAACCGCGAACCGATTCTGTGCGCAGTTCGACATTCGTCCGGAACTGATCCAGGCCCAGTTCTCCTCCGTGGATAACGTCGACTTCAATACCAAAGAGGGCCTCGACGAGATCGCCGCCGAGGTCGACCGCGTCCTTGGAACTCTTCCCGACGGCTCGTCGGTCTTCGTTAAGGCGTCCCAAGGGACCTACGGGATGGGGATCTCCGTTGTCGCTAGCGGTGATGAGATCCGCTTGATGAACCGGAAGGTTCGGAACAAGATGGACGTTGGGAAAAACAACCTCAAGTTTACCTCCGTCCTCATCCAGGAGGGCGTGGAAACGATGGTCAAGTACGACGACGCTCCAGCGGAAGTGACGATCTACCTCGTCAATGGTAAGAGTTCCGGCGGTTTCATGCGCACGAACCCCTTGAAAGGGACGCAGGCGAACCTGAACGCCCAGGGCATGATCTACCAAAAGCTCTGCCTCTCGGACGTGAAGCAGGACTGTGACCATACGATAAAAGAAGCAGTGTATTCGGTGATCGCTCGACTCTCGGTCCTCGCCGCTGCATACGAAATGAAAGAGCTAACGGAGGAACCATGAAAGAGATGAAGTTCGAAACAAAAGTTATCCACGTCGGTGGCGAGCCAGATCCGGTAACCGGAGCGATCATGCCGCCGATCTTCCAGACCTCCACTTACGTCCAGTCCTCGCCGGGAGAGCACAAAGGCTACGAGTACACGCGCTCGCACAACCCGACGCGCACCCGGCTCCAAGAGTGTCTCGCCGCAACCGAGAACGCCAAGCACTGCTTCGTGACAGCTTCGGGCCTCGCGGCGTCGACGCTCATCATGCACATGCTCCCGAAGGGATCGAAGATCCTCTGTGGGGATGACGTCTACGGAGGTACCTACCGCCTCTTCTCGAAGGTCTTCCCGGAGATCCACCAGTTCAAGTTCGTCGACACGACGAACGTCACGGCGTTCGAAGCGGAGATCGCCGCGTTCAAACCAACGCTCGTGTGGCTTGAAACCCCCACGAATCCGCTGTTGAAGATCTCGGACATCGCCGCCATCTCGGCCCTCGCGAAGAAGCACGGTGCGCTCACGGTCGTGGATAACACGTTCATGAGCCCGTACTTTCAGAATCCATTGGACCAGGGTGCGGACATCGTTCTCCATTCGATGACGAAGTTCATCAACGGCCACTCCGACGTCGTCGGCGGCGCCCTCATGTTTAACTCCGACGAGATCAGAGATAAGATCTTCTTCTACCAGAACGCCATCGGTCCTTGCCAGTCACCCTTCGACTCCTGGCTTGTTCTGCGCGGCCTCAAGACGCTGGCAGTGCGCATGAAGCAGCACGAGCAGAACGCGCTGAAGATTGCGGCGTACCTCGAACGCCACGCCAAGGTTGACCGGGTTGTGTACCCAGGCCTTAAATCTCATCCGCAGCACGAGCTCGCGAAAAAACAAATGAAAGGTTTCGGTGGGATGATCACGTTCTTCCTCAAGGGAGGCATCGAGGAGTCTCGCCGCTTCCTCGAGAATGTGCATCTCTTCGCTCTCGCCGAGAGCCTCGGCGGCGTCGAAAGTCTCGTCGATCACCCAGCGATCATGACCCACGCCTCGATCCCGAAAGAGGTCCGGGAGGGTCTCGGGATCTACGACAACCTCATCCGGCTCTCCGTCGGCATTGAGGACGGCGACGATCTGATCAGAGACCTCGAAACGGCTTTCGCTAAAGTGTAGTCACAGACTCCGAGGGTCCGGAAGGTGTGGGTTCAACCCGCGCCTCCGGATTCTCTTTCTTGACCTCAGGTTCCGGCCTTAGGAGGTTCGCCGGTGTGGGTGATCCTTGCGCAGGTTCGATGAAGATATCGGGAACCTCGGTGTAGCGGCTAAAGATCACCGACTCGTTGAGGTACTTCTTTAAGAGTAAGTAGGTGCAGTAGGTCTTGCCGTGGTGGGATCCGAGGTTGTCCCGGTCACCCTCCGCGAAGATCAGACCATCGTCTTGGATCACGTCCATGAGGACGTAGAACTGAGAACAAAAGTCAGACGTGTCCCGGGTCTTGTCGACGTTCTGGCAACTCACTTCTTTCTTCGCCACGTCCACTCCAGTGGCGGAGGTCACTTTAATGTGAACGGGTTCACGGCAGACGTCGACGAACCATTCCCGTGGCAGGTACTTCTGGTGGGTCACGTGGATGAGACAATTTTTTTTGTTAATCACGAACTCTTGCTTCAGGAGTCCGAAGAGCGGACCGCGCTGAACCATCTTCATCTTGTAGGAGGAATCAAGACAGCTCTTCGGACTAAACCGGGCCTCCAGAGCGTAGGCGTTCGAGAGCGCGAAGAAAAGCGCGAAACTATACTTTATGAATGCCATGTCGAGTAACCTCCATCAGCGCGACGGTCGCGTCTCTTTTTAAAAATCCGGCGCCGCTGGTTTCTTTGAGAGCGATGAAAAGCTCGGTGAGAACCTCGGCCGCAGGCAGCTGCTTCTGACCTTCGATGAAATTGGCCAACAATTTCCCGGGACAAGCTTCCTTCCAATTAAAAAGGAATCCCGGGGAGAAAACAACGACTTTCTCTGCCTTTTCGAGGCGGATCGATTGGCCGCGGACGGGCCTGATGAGACCCTTTGTTAAACTGAGGAGCTCGGCCTTACCGTCAGTCAGAAATGTCAGGGTCTGCGAAGCGAGATCGAGTTCGGTCAAAAGGAGCTCGACTTCGGCCCTGGTTTTGCGTGCCCGATTAATCGTTTCGGTCTCCGTGCGGAAGTCCCGCAAGAAAGCCTCGGGATCAAAGCCTCGGTCTTTGTGCTGAGCGAGGAGTCCAATCACGGCGCTCGAAATGAGGTAGGACTGGCTCGACAGAAGAACCTGATACACTTTCGTTGACGTTTGGATCAGATCGTAGAGTTCGCCTCCGCCGCCGTTGCCTGCGGCGTAGCGGTTCTGGAAGAGGATGCCGCGGATCTCTTCTGTTCGGCGCGGGACCAGCGCCGCGTGCAGGTGCTTTGCCCGATGCATTTCCTCTTCTGCATTCTGTAAGACTTGATCCAACTCAAGGCTCAATTGTGCCATGTGCTTTTGAAGCTTCCGCTGATCCTCCAGGAGGCCCCAGAGGAACTGGAGCTGGTTTGAAAGGATGGTCCAGCTGAGTTCCGGCATCGGAAGTGCGTGGCCACCGATCATCTTCGAAAGGAGTGGTGCCTCAGCTTCGACCCACCTCCGCGCCTCCTCGTCGGTCGCCTCATAGAAGAACATGGCACCGAGGAAGGTGTTTAAAACGGCACGAAAGTCGTCGGGGCCACGGCGCTTTCCAAGGAGTGTGCGAGCGTCGATCAGAAGAACATCGGCACGACGAGTGAGCCCGAGTTGGGAGAAGCTAGCGGTGTCCACTACGGTGAGTTCTTCAAAAAAATCGAAGATCCCAAAATCTTTTGACTCGAGGGCCGGTCGGACAAAGTTACGCTCGTCTAAGATGATCATTTTTAAGGCCCTCTTGTCGATAAACGCCAGTGGTTACCGGGGCTTAGATACGCTCGTGAGATATCCATTATTTTACCGTTTATTTTTCTGCAAAACAACCGAAGAGAAACTATCAGGTGACGAGGATCACCGGTATAGTCTTCGTGTTTGCTGGAGAAGCATGAAAAAGAACAACGTCTTCGAGCTCCCCTCACTGACTACGGCGCTGTCCCTGCTGGGTCTTGCGTCGCAGGTGGAAAGTCTCAAGGCAGACAACAAAAAAATCAGCGAGCAGGCCGCCCGAACCATCCTGAAGGCCCTCGACGCGAAGGATAACTACACCTTCGGTCACAGCATGCGCGTCGCCTACTTCTCCCTCGTCACGGGGGCCCAGGCGGGCCTTAGCGCTGACGAGATGTACGAGCTCGAACTCTCGGCCATCTTCCATGACATCGGCAAAATCGGAACCCCCGACGCTGTCCTGAATAAACCATCACGACTGACGGAAGAAGAATTCCTTGTGATGAAGCAGCATCCGGAAAACTCCTTCGAGATCCTCAAAGAATTTCCTTACTTTGAAAAAGTGGCCGTCAATGCTCAACTGCACCACGAGCGCTTCGACGGAAAGGGGTATCCCCTCGGGCTCAAAGGTGAGGCCATCCCTGTGGCGGCCAGGATCATCCTCATCGCCGACACCTTCGATGCGATGACGTCGACCCGCCCCTACCGGAAGGGTCTTCCCTACGAGGTGGCCTACGACGAGCTCAACCAATTCGCAGGATCTCAGTTCGATCCCACTCTCGTTCGTCTCTTCATCGAAGGCATGCACCAGGAAGCCAAGAAGGGTGAAGAGCAGTTCTACATTCCCCTCTTAGACCGACGATTCAACAAGAACGCGGCGTAGGCATCAGTTACAAAATTCAGTCTTCGCGCTAGATGAGACCATCCGGTTCTGCATGCTCTCGCAGCCCTTCAGGGTCTCGTAGACGCTCAGGGGATAGCATTCAATTTTTTTCCCCAGGTACTTCACGGAAGAATGATTCTGCTCACAGGTCCGGAAGCTCGGTGCATCGACGCAGGCCCAGTGCTTGCCTTGGCAGTTGTAAACGAGGCCTCGGCCTCGGTACTCGTAATCCGGAGGGGTCACGTACTCTTTTTTCTGCTCGACTGGCTTCGTACCCTTCGCTTGCTTCTCGAGGTCCTGGAGGATCTGATCTGTGATGGTTTCATCCCCGGGGGTGGTGGTCTCTGAGCCGTCGATGGAATCTACGGTGACCGGAGGCGTATCGGTGGTGGGTTCAGCGCTCGGGGTATCCGTCGTCGGAGTTTCGGTTTGGACGACTTCGGTCCCCGGCTCCGTGGTCACGGGTGTCTCAGTGGACGGTGCTTCGGTGGCCGGAGTCGACGGGGTTGGAGTTTCGGTCACTGAAGGGCCAGGCTCAGTCGGAACTTCCGTTGAGGTCACCTCCACTGGTGAGTCATCGCTGGTTTCTTTGCCGGGTCCAGCAGGCGTCTGGGTCGTCGGTGAGGGAGTTTTATCTTCTGTGCCCGGAACCTCTGCAGTCGGAGTTGCCGGGGTCGGAGTTTCAGAAGTAGGAACCTCGGCGGTCGGAGTTTCAGTGGGAGGATCCACTTTCTTCTCTTCCGCCACAGGAGGTTTCACCTTGGGCCGTTTCTTCAGGGTCGTTACGGGGACATCCGTCGTCTCAACGTCGGGAGGAAAGATTTCGTCGGAAAGAAGGATCACCACAACCCCGAGCCCGATGCTCACTTGGAGGATACGACTGATCTTCTTCTTTTTCTCGAAGCCTTCGTCCCCTTCTTTGAGCTTCCGGAGATTTGTGATGGAGGTGAGAGAAGATTTGAGACGATCTTTGAGGGATGCCTTCTCGTTTTCTTCCGTACCACGGTCATCAACGGCGACACTCGTCGCTTCCGTCCCATCAGGAGAATCGGCGGTCTCATCGGTCTCTTGGGACTCGTCGTCATCTGCGTTGGGCTTCTTCCCAAAAGGCAGCTTAGACTTCAAGTCGTTGAGCAGTTTGTCGAGGATAACCCCTCCTGTGAATTGGGTCTTGTCCTAAGCCTTCCTTATCCAGTATTCTCATTATAAATGGGCCCGTGCTATTTGCAATCAAATCCCACCGGACATCAAGGACTTATCCGTGACGACGAACCGAGACGAAGGTGTCATCAAGTTTAAACTGACACTAAAACGTGCGCCCGCGCCGGAGATGAACCAAGTCATCGCCCTCGAGAAGTGGCGGGCCTTGTTTTTTAAGCTTGGACTCATTGGAGAATACCCTATCGACAAGATCGGCTACGGGAATCTTTCCTCCCGTCTCGGCGTGAAGACCTTCATCATCACCGGGAGCCAAACGGGGCACCTCGCGCATCTTCAGGCCCATCACTACACACGCGTCATAGACTGCGACCTGAAAAAAGGTTCAGTCACGGCCGAGGGCCTCATTCCTCCTTCGAGCGAATCCCTCACCCATTACGCAATCTACCGGGATAACGGGGCGGTGAACTACGTTTTCCATGTGCACCATCAAAAGCTCTGGGACCTGCTGAGCGCTGGGCCCTACGACGCCATCGGAGAAGAGGTCGCCTATGGAACGGAAGACATGGCGGAAGCTGCCGCGAAGCTCATCGTTGGGAAAACCTCCGGAATCTTTGTCATGAAGGGCCACGACGACGGGATCGTTTCCTACGGCGCTACCGCCGAAGATGCGGGCCGGATCATCCTAGACTTGTACCGGAAGCTCGCAGTCCGGCAGTAGCGCTCGCAGATCCTCGAGCCTCGCCCAACCGATCGCCGCCGTGGGTGCGGTGAGGAGAAAGACTTCGAACCGAGTATCTCCGGGAGAAAGATAAAAAAGCCCTGGGACCTCCCTCACTCGGGAGTTGATGTGGCCGAAGACGTCCGGAAGCTTCGGAGGCCGCACGAGAAAAAAAAGTGACCAGGTCTCCGTGCCAGCCAACCGCTGGGAGAGAAGCCAGGCGATGAGGCCCATGGTCTTTCGGTAATTAATCTCGGTGATCGTCCGGAGGAAGATCTTCCCGTCTCTAAAAAAACTAAAGGAGTCCACGCAGTAGCCACCTCCGATGCCCCGATCTGCGACGAAGCTTCGGATCTGCTCAAACGCTGCCTGGAACTGCTCCCAGCTCTGGGGCCGAACCTCAGAGTAGAAGCTCAGAGAAGAAACGGCCGGGTCCTGGAGATTGGAAAAGAGGGTCCCCCTGTACTGGAAGCGATCGTCGACGAGGTTCTGGTAGCAAATGACTTCGCGGGGAGAGAGAACGTAGTGTGAAAAGTCTCGGTGCCGTGGGAGCAGTGGTTCGGCGATGAGTTTTCCAGACCGCTCGAGCATCGACGACAGAGTTTCAAGAGGAGTCTCAGGATTCCAAATGTGGAAGTTCTGCCCGGACATTCCGTGGGGTGATTTTAAAAGGTACTGAGTCCCCGGTTGAGGCCGGAAGTCCGCGGGAACAGACACGAGCGTTGTCTCCGGAGAAAATGGCGCGATGATTTCCTTGGAATTTAGAAGCCGCTCCTTGGGGAGGTCCACGAGCTGGCCCCACCAATTCTCAAAGGGACCTTTTGAAGTCACTCGTGGAACTCTTTGGGTGAGGTTCTCGACGTGCCGCAGATACTCGGGTGCATAGGACTTTTGGCTGTAAAGAGGACGCTCGTCGAGGAACAAGGCGAGGAACTCGATGGATTCGTTGATGATCCGGGCCCCGGCCTTCCCAGTGAAAAGAGCAAGCTCGTAGTCAGCGTTCACTCTAATCGACTTCGGCACCGAAGGTTCCATCAGCGCGTCCGCTTCGTCACCTTGAAGGGATCCTCGAAGGCCACAAGCGACTTCACGAAAGAGTCATCCCCCACCGCTCGGCGATGAAGGTCGACGTCGAAGTCGATGCCTCGGCTCCGCGCGGGAGTGAGGGGCCACGGGAGGATGCTCTGGTAGTAGGTCCAGAGATCCGCATCCTGTTTCCATTTTTTCATCCAGTGCGCTCCGAACGCCACATGGGCGACTTCATCGGCCAGGACAGTGTCTAGGATCTCGGCCGTTTGAAGGTCGCCGCTCTCGCGGAAAATCCGAGCATAGTATTGGGCAAAATCTAGGTTCGCGGCCTCGAATGTTAGCGCCATCACCGCCGTGTAGGCGGCCGGCGTCGTGAGCTTTTCCATCTGCCGCCAGAAGTAATCGTTCAGTGGAAAATCTCCGAAATCGAAGTCCAGCTCTCGAAGCCGACCGACGTAGAGACTTAAGTGCTTTTGCTCATCCCGGAGCGCCGTAAGGATCCCTTTCTTGAAGCGCACGTCGTCTTCGGTTTCGTGGGGATAGATCAAGAGCGCCGTCGCCATCATTTCGATGGCGAGGAGTTCGTGGTTGGCGAAACTGTGAAGGGCGATCGCCTTGTTCTCCCGCCCGGAGAGGTGATGGGCCTTGGGAAACTTAATCTGTTTCTCAGAAAAAGCGAGCCGGCCTTTTCTTCCCGGATGCCGCGGAATCTCGTACGGGGACCAGCCTTCCCAGTGCACCGGTGCCGCGAGCAGCTTACTCTCCAGAGTTTCGCCCTCGAGGATCGAGCGAGCGAAGTCCTGGTAGCTCAGTTTATCGGTGTTTTCGGAAAGCCTGTGCTGCATCACTCTTCTTACCTTCTCCACCGGGCTTCGCTCCACCGGAGCGGCGGCGTTTGTTACGTTTCGGGCCCGCACCGGGCGCACTGCTCGCACTGCCGCGACCCGAGGCGTTCGACGCCGGGCCCTCGCTCCGGCCCGGGCCCGGTGCTGAGCGATCCCGGTTGTCGTTACCGCGCCCTTGGTTCCGGTCATCGCGCCCACCACCTCGGCGCTCACGACGACCACCGCCTGCGCCGTCGCTCGCAGCGCCATCGCGCGCGGGTCTTCGACTGAAGCGGCGCTTCGAGAAGCAGTCATCGCAAATATTGAAGCGGGCGTTGGCCGGCATCTTACAACCACAGTTCGAGCAACTCTTGCCGATCTTGTCCGACAGGAGCGCGTTCAACCGCTCGATGGCCTTCGCCTTGTTGTCGAGAAGCTGCTGCTCTTCGAACATGAAATTCTTCTGGTTAAAGTGGCGCGAGAGCCACTGGTAGAGCTCTACGCACTTGATGGAGGTCTCCAGGTAGTCGATGTTATCGGAGCTCTCGTCGATCGCTTCATTGAAGATGCTCTGGCCGCTCACGTAGTGATTGAGAATCCAAAGGTAGTACTGCACGTGCTCCATGAGGCCCAGGTTCACGGGAGCACAGGCGAAGCCGAAGATTTCAGAGTTGGACAGGGTCCGGTTCTCGTCGGCGGCCTCGACCATTTCCGCAAGTTCGATCATCTCTTTCATGTCCACGCAGTAGAAGGGCTTCTCGAAGGTCATCGTGTTGAAGAGGAGCAGAAACTCCGAGAGCTTGAGCGTGGGGAGCCCATGGAACTCGAGCGCATTGTTCACGGAGCTGAAGATGTCGAGGTCCGGACCGACCATCGCCTTGCCTTGCTGCCCCAGGTGATACCCGAGAGCTTCCTGGAGAATCCCGAGGCCACCCTCGACCCGGTTGAGGGTCGTGACTTCTCCGACGGGGAATCGGTTGAAGCGGCCGGCCCTCCCCGCGATCTGCTTGATCTCGGAGTACGAGAGCTGGTTCTCTTTGTTATCGACGAACTTTGAGAGCGTCGAGAAGACGATCCGCTTCACGGGGAGATTCATGCCCATCGCAATCGCATCGGTGGAAACCATGATGTCCGTTTCGCCCTCGTCGAACTTCCTCGCCTGCTCGCGCCGCACCTCGGGTGAGAGGCGACCGTAGACGATGGAGACTTTGAAATCGAGTTCCTCCAGATCGGCCTTGTACTTCAGGGCGTTCCGGCGAGAGAACACAATCAGCGCATCATTTTTTTGAAGCTCCGTCAGCGGGATCTGGTGCTTTAGAACGTGGAGTTCGGTCATCCGCGTGTACTCGCGGACCTCGAGGGTGTCGCCGCAAAGGGCGAGGATTTTCTTCACCAGTTCGAGGACCGAATGGTCACCGCAGATGTGGATCTCATCGGCTTGGATGTTGACGAGGGCACGAGTCCAGGCCCAGCCCCGTTGTGGGTCCGTGAGCATCTGGATCTCGTCGATGACACAGCAGTCGAAATGAGTCTGGAGCTTCGCCATCTCAATCGTCGAGGAAAAGTGCGTCGAATTAGGAATTTCCACAACTTCTTCACCGGTGAGCAAAGTGGTGGGAACTCCCTTACTGTTCATCGTATCGAAGAGCTCCGAGGCCAGCAGTCGAAGGGGTGCGAGGTAGCACCCTTTCGGGGCCTTGCAGAGGGCCTCGATGGCGTGGTAGGTCTTTCCGGAGTTCGTCGGTCCCATGTGGTAAACGACTTTTCGGTTCATCCGCCGGGCCTCGGCGTGGAGCCAGAACTGTCCGAGGTACTCTCGGAGGATCCCGGAAGACACGTCTTTGCGCTTGAGGGCAAGGATGGCGGAGGTGAAGCGTTCGAACTCTTTCTTAAGAAACTCCTCCCCTTTCCAGATGTTCGTTTCCAGCTGGAGGTAGAAGCGCTCGTATTCTTCTTGAGAAACGAGCTCGGGCTTGAGACCCCGCTCCACGAGGAGTGTGTTGAAAAAGACGTTGAGCTTTTCCTTGTAAACCTTCCCGAGGTCCGACTTTGGTCCAAACTTCGTTCGAAAGTACGCCTTCACCTCGGTTTCGAGCTTATTCACCGAAGAGCGCTTCAGCTTATTGCGCAGCTGATGGAAATTCTTGTCGAGGTTCTTTCGGAGATCAAAAACGGCGTTCGACACATCACCGATCTTCCGCACGAGGACCCAGTCATGAAGCTTTTCCTCGGCCCGATCGATGATCGTCGTCTGCGCCAAGTAGACGGCTTCGCGGACCTGAGTCCGGTAGTCACCGAGGCACTGCACGCACTGGCAAGCGAGGTCTTTATCCTGAAGTTTCATGTCGAAACTGGTCTTCAGGAGTTCCTGAGTCGCGACGTGGCCCGAGGCTTTTTCTTCCGCCCAGGCCTTGAAGGTGTCTTTGTACGAGGCAATCAGTTCGCTGCTGAAGGTTCCGTCCACGAACAAGGGGTATGTGGTGGTGACCGGAAAGAGATAGTCTTCGAGTAAGCACGTTTCTAGAATGGCTTCGCGGTCGAAGACTTCCCGGACGCGCCCAAAAGTTTTCTCGAAGAGAGATTCAAGAGAAGGGTGGAGATCGACCAGGGCTCGGGTCTCGACGGCGATGAACTCGAGAGTTTCAAGAATGGCTTGGGACTGATCGAGAGAGCGAGAACTGGGGGACTCGTCGTCCCCCAGTATGCTTGTCGTTGTTAGTGCTTTGCGTGATACTTCTAAATTGGCGCGGATATCCTGGTACAGAGACCGTAGTTCATTACTCAAAATTTTTTATCTTCCTGTTAGTTCGCTAGTTCTGCTACGAAAGACGTAGCTAGTTTAGCAAACTTAACAGAGTGCTGCGCGTTACCGCCAGCAGTTTCTAACGTATCCCGGCCCGTGTGAATGTTACCGTTTATGTCTTCCATGTTGGATTCGAAGGGCATCGACGCTGGGTACCCATTAGCAGTCCAGGAAGCGTGATCCGAACAACCGTATCCACAGCGAGAATAACCCCATGGAACCTTCACGTATTCATCAATCAGCCTGCCCAGGAATTCGTTCTGAGCGGCGTTGGTGAAGTCTGACATCATGACGATGTCCTTATCCACTGTTCCTTTGAAGAGAGTCATATCAAGCTGCATGACACCGATGACCTTGGCGGATCTTTGCTTGTAGCTTGCAGCGATCTCCTTGGAACCAAGGAGACCAACCTCTTCGGCCGCGTATCCCATGAACTGGACAGTTCTCTTTGGCTTAAAGTTTGCGTCCATGAGGATCCGGATCGTCTCCGTGATGGTTGCGATCCCAGACGCATTATCGTCAGCGCCCGGGGCGCGGCTTCCGCTACCACCGAACATGCCCGCGATGGAATCCGCGTGGCCGCCCACGATGACGATCTCGTCCGGTCTCTCCGATCCAGTGATGGTCATGACGATCGAAGCCTGGGGCCACTTCGGGTGCTTCACGAGCTCGACGGTGACGTCGTTCCGGCGGCGGGCCAGGTTCGCCCAGGTGTCTCGGATGAACTCAGAGGACTTCACTCCGGTGTCGGACTTATAATGACGGGTATTGAACGCCGTAAGTTTCTCGATCATCGCTCGGATCGAAGCTTCGTCAACCCTGGCAACCACCGGGGCCGTGAAGGCCTGCTGATCGATCGCGTAGTCGCTGAAGATCGCGCGCTGAGCGAAGTGCAGGTCACCCTGAGCCGTGAGCGCCTCCATGGCCTCCTCACGGGAGTCGTGCTGCATGAAACCGCCACAGCGGTGGAGCTCATGGTGGATCACGTCGGAGAGCTGTTCGACTTCCCGGGCACTGAGGTTGACGACGGTAGCACCTTCGGCGGAGTAAACCGCTTGGATGGACTTGTTGAGCTTCGGACGGATCTTGGCCAGTACCTGATTGTCGACGGTCACCCACTGAGAGCTAGGGGCAGCGACCGCAGCCATCGAAAGGGAAAGTGCCATAAAACCAGTGATCTTTTTCATTTTTTTCCGTCCTTGCTAGAAAAATGATTGGTACAATTAACACACAGATTAATCTTGAACGGAAGGTAAGTTCTATGACTTTACCTTACACGAATCGGAGCGCTTAGCGCGCGAGGAGAATCATGAAAACTGCGCTAACGGAAATGCTTGGGATCGACCTACCGATCATCATGGCGCCGATGTTCCTTGTGACCAACACTGAGATGATTGTTTCGGCCGCAGAGAGTGGAATCGCGGGCTGCATCCCGGCCCTGAACTTCCGCACCATCGAGGACCTCGAAGCCGGTATTAAGGAAATTAAATCTCGGACCTCGAGGCCTTTCGGCGTCAACCTCATCGTGAATAAGTCCAACGTCCTGGCCAAGAAGCAGCTCCACAAGTGCCTCGACCTCGGAGTCTCATTTTTCATCACCTCGCTCGGATCGCCGGAGGAAGTGATCCGGGAATCGAAGAAGCACGGCATCCGCGTCTTCTGCGACGTCATCGAAGAAACCTACGCCAAAAAAGTTGAGGACCTCGGGGCCGACGGAGTGATCGCCGTCAACTCCGGGGCCGGTGGCCACCGAGGCCATCTCCCCGCCTCTATCCTGGTGCCGGCCTTGAAGTCGACGTGCCGGATTCCGGTCATCTCCGCTGGCGGCGTCGGGACCGGGGCCGGCATCCTCTCCGTGCTTGCTCTCGGGGCCGATGGCCTTTCGATCGGCTCCCCCTTCATCGCCACCACCGAGGCCGGTGTCACGAGTGAATACAAGCAGGCCTGCATCGACTACGGGGCAGAAGACATCGTCGTGACGACGAAGCTCTCGGGCACTCCCTGCACGGTGATCAACACTCCCTACGTCAAGAAAATCGGCACGGACCAGAACTTCGTCGAGGGCCTATTGAACAAGCATAAACATCTGAAGAAGTACGCCAAGATGGTGACCTACTACAAGGGGATGAAGCTCCTCGAGAAGGCAGCCTTCAGTGCGTCCTACAAGACCGTGTGGTGCGCCGGGAGTTCCATCGAGTTCACGGAAAAGATCGAACCCGTGCGTGCCATCATCGAACGCTACAAGTCCCAAATCACAGAGGCCCGAGACCATCTGAACCGGACACTTGGGTAGCCTATGAAACTCATTTACAAAATGATCGACAAGCTCCTCGCCCACCCCACTCCGTTGAACCTCCTCGCTCTTGACCGAGTCCTTCAAGTCGGGATCCCGTTCAACGCCCCTCATGGGTTCAAGATCCAAAGACTCGGTCCCGACGAGGTCGTGGTCGCGCTCCCGAACCGGAAGCTCAACCAAAATCACCTCGGCGGCGTCCACGCCTGCGCCATGGCGACCGTCGGTGAGTACGCAGCAGGAATGTCGCTCCTCACCGCCTTTGGCATCTCCCGCTACCGACTGATCCTGGCCGAGCTCAATGTCCGCTACACGTATCAAGGACGGATGGACCTTGAGGCCACGTGCTCTTTGGGACAGATCGATAAGTCCCTCGTCGAGAGCGGCCTTGCCACTGAAAGCAAGTTCCTCCAACGGCTCACGACGACCATCCGAGACCGAGAGGGACATGCGGTCGCTGAAGTTGAGACTGTGTGGCAGATCAAACCCTGGGAACAGGTCAAGACAAGGTAAGGACGAGCTGCCGCGTTAAGAAGGCAAAGACGTAGGCAAGTGCTAAGGTGTACGTCACCATGAGCACGGGCCAGCGCAGAGAATTTGTCTCCCGTTTCATGACGGCGAACGTCGACACGCACTGGGGCGCAAACACAAACCAGATGAGGAGTGCGAGCAGAGTGCCCAGGCCAAACTGCTGGGCCAGGGCCGAGGCCATGTGCTGCTCATTTTCTCCGTCAACCGCAAGCACCAGAGAGAGCGCACTCACGACCACTTCGCGGGCCGCGATGCTCGGGATCAGGGCCGTGGTGATCCGCCAATCAAAGCCGAGCGGCGCGAACACGGGCCCGAAGAAACGACCGATGTCAGCGGCGTAGGACTGCTCAATCTGCGCCACTCCATTTGTCCGCGGGAAACTGATCAGCGCCCAGATCACGATGCTCACGATGAGGATGATTCCTCCGGCCTTTTTCAAGAAAATCGTCGCCTTGTTTTTCATCGTCAGGAAAAGGTTCCGTGCCTTGGGAATCCGGTAGGGCGGAAGCTCCATCAAGAGCATCGAGGGCGAGGCCTGGGGAAGTGTCTTTTTAAAGATCAGCGACACCGCCAACGCCGAGCCAAAGCCCAGCATGTAGAGTGCGAAGAGGGCAAGTCCTGGAAGCCGCAGCCAGGGAAGACCTCCCACAGCAATGTCGGGGATGACGGCGGCGATGAGGATGGCATACACCGGGAGCCGGGCCGAACAGGTCGTGAGCGGAATCACTAACATCGTGATGAGTCGCTCCCGGTGGTTATCGATCACCCGCGTGGATAAGATTCCGGGGATCGCACAGGCATGGGACGAAAGGAGTGGGATCACGGACTTTCCCGGAAGCCCCATCCGGCGCATGACAGAATCCATGAGGAACGCCGCGCGCCCGAGGTACCCCAGGTCTTCGAGGAACTGGATGAAGAAAAAAAGCAAAACGATCTGCGGCAAAAAAACTAAGACACCGCCGACGCCACTGATGATGCCGTCCACCACCAAACTCCGCAGGAGAGGGTGAGCGATCAGCGCCGTGGCAACCTCACCGGCCAGAGAGAACCCGGCCTCGATGAGGTCCTGGAGCGGAGCGGCCCAGGTGAACAGAGTTTGGAAGATGAGGATCAGCAAAGTGAAGAGAGTGACGAGGCCCCAGACCGGGTGAAGGACGACCCGGTCGATGCGTTCGGAGAACGTATCGGGCTTGAGTTTCGAGATGGTGACCTCACTCAGGAGGACGTCGATCTGCCGGAAGATCCCGTTGACGTAGGCCGGAGACCGGAAGACCTTCTGGGAGTTCTCCGGGACCTTTAACTCAACCTGGTTCCCGCGGCTCAGCGCAGTTCGAGTAGCGCGCACGAGGTCTTCAACACCGTCACCACTTGCGGCACTGGTTGGGACCACCACCGCACTCAGCCGCTCAGCGAAGAGGTCCAAGTCCAGTTCGAAGTTTCTTTTTTTCGCCTCATCCATGAGATTTAGCGCAATCACCAGCGGATACCCGAGCTCTTTGAGTTGGAGCGCAAGGTAGAGCGACTTATCTAGGTTCGTCGCATCCAGTACGAACACAAAGAGATCGGCCGACGCTTCTCGCTCCTTCTTCAAGAGGAAGTCTTTTGTGACTTTCTCGTCGAGGGTCGTCGCATCGAGGGAGTAGATCCCTGGGAGGTCGATCACCTCAAGAACGCGGACGCCATTCTCCGTCACCCAGCCGGTTTTTTTCTCGACCGTTACCCCGGGGAAATTGGCCACGCGCTGGAAACTTCCAGTCAGCTTATTAAATAGTGCCGTTTTCCCCACGTTCGGCATCCCGACTAAGGCAATCCGAGGGATCACAGTACAACCTCCACTCTCACGAGGCTTGCCTCGTCAGCGGAAAGTGCTACGCAGCGGCCCCGGACTTCGACCAAAAGTGGCCCCTTGAACAACGGCGCCTTCCGAGTCACTCGGATCACTTCTCCGTGAAGAAATCCCAAAAGCATGAGCCGAGACTCGAGGTCAGAGAGCTCGCGGTCCTCATCGGTGTGAAACGACCGAACGACGAGGTTTGCATTCATGGGGGCCTGGTTGATCGTCATAGCAGTTTGGTATACCAAACTCCTAGGCCTCTGGCCACCGATTTCCCAGGCCATAAACCGGTAACTGACTAAGACACTGGCCTCTTTTTCTAAGTCCGTTTAAAGTCTCCCTAACTCCGGAGGAAACATGAAATCAGTCTTTCTGTTGACAATCATCTCACTCGTCTCCTGCTCTCAGCTCGCGGTGAAAAGGCCCGTGAAGCTCACGATCCTTCACACCAATGACCACCATGGCCGCTTCTGGGCCAATAAGGACGGGGAATACGGCCTCGCCGCCCGCGCCACACTCATCCGTCGGCTCCGGGAGGAAATTAGAGCGAGCGGTGGGGAGGTGCTTCTGCTCGACGCGGGTGACGTCAACACGGGCATTCCGCAGTCGGACCTCCTCAACGCCGAGCCAGATTTCCGGGGGATGTCCGCGATCGGTTACGACGCCATGGCCCTCGGGAATCACGAGTTCGACAATCCTCTGAGCGTGATCAAGAAGCAGCAAGCTGAGTGGGCCCGGTTCCCTTTCATCTCAGCGAACATCTACCACAAGGGTGAGAAGAGTCGCGTCTTCCCCTCCCACATCGCAAAAGAAGTGGGTGGATTGAAGGTGATCATTTTCGGACTGACCACAGAGGACACGCCGAAAAAATCCAAGGCCGAACACACCCGAGACATCACGTTCACTCCGGCCGTCGAAGAAGCGAAAACTCTCGTCCCCCAACTGCGGCCGAAGGCGGACGTGCTGATCGCCCTGACTCACACAGGGCACTACCCAGATGAGAAGCATGGCCCGGACGCCCCCGGAGACGTCACCATCGCTCGCCAGGCGCCGGGGATCGACGTGATCATCGGTGGCCACACCCAAAAACCACTCTTCAAGCCCGATGTCCAGAACGGGACTGTCATCGTCCAGGCCCATGAATGGGGGAAGTACGTAGGCCGCGTCGACCTCGAAGTCCTCGATGGCAAAGTTCGCCTCACCGACTACAAGCTCATTCCGGTCAATCTGAAAGATTCGCAAGAGCGCATCGTTCCTGCAGCGGACCTCGAGAAGATGCTGAGACCCTACAAAGAGCAAGGAGAGAAGGCCCTTCTCATCAAGGTGGCCACGGTCGATGGGGAGCTCGTCGGGAAGCGAGAGGTCGTCCGGGCCCAGGAGACGAACCTCGGCAACCTCATCACGAGCTCGATGCAGGCCAAGTTCAACGCTGACCTTTCCGTCATGAACTCCGGGGGGATCCGCGACTCGCTCTACCCGGGAGACGTCACCATCGAAAACATCCTTACGGTGCTTCCGTTCGGCAGCGAAATCGTCACCGCCGAACTCACGGGCCAAGAGCTTACAAAATACGTCGAGGATGTGATCACTCTCGGGACTCCAGGGTCGGGGAGTTTTCCCCAGTTTTCCGGGGTCGAGGTGACCATGGATAAGACGACGAAGAAGCTGAAGCGCCTTCGCGTTGGAGGAAATGAAATCTCACTTCAGAAGACGTACCTCCTTGCCCTACCGGAGTTCATCGCCAACGGCGGCGATAAGTACCCGGTACTGAAGTTCAGGAAATACGGCCACGTGGACGCGGACGTCCTCAAAGAGTACCTGATCATGAAGAAGGCCCTCCGGTCCCGGGACTTCTCCGTGCGCGGCTACCTGAAGTTCGACTAGAAAGCTCAGTGGGTGAGCTCCGACGCGACGTCCTCGAACTTCGGCAGTTCGATGACGAAGGTCGTGTTCGGGGCCTCGTCCTTGTAGAAGAGACGACCCCGGTGCTCTTCGATGATCCCCCGAGAGATGCTTAACCCAAGGCCCGTTCCGACTCCCACATCCTTGGTGGTGAAGAAAGGCTGAAAGAGCTTCTGCCGAATGGGCGCTGAAATCTTCTCCCCACAATCCGTGACGGAAATCCGATACCCAGCACCCGTGTCCTCCATCTTTATCCGGATCCAAGGATGGGGGAACTTCGATGTCGCCTGGTAGGAGTTATTGATCAGGTTCAAGAGGACCTGAGAGATTTCCACCGGTCGACACAGAATCTGCGAACCGTCTCGGAGATACTCGACCTCCACCGCCGTGCCGTTGTTGTTGATCCTCTCCTGGCAGATATCCAGAGTCTCTTCGATGATCTTATTGAGGGAGTACGTGACCTTCTCATCCATCGAGGACTCCCGAGCGAAGCGGCGCATGCCGTTCACGATCCTGGAGATGCGAGAAACGGTCTGATCCATCTTGTTGATGTACTGGAGAAGGAGCTCGGGCCCCAGGGACTGCCGGGCCGAATGCCGCCGGAGGAGGTCGATGTATCCCTTGATGATGCTCAAGGGGTTATTGATCTCATGCGCGATCCCACCCGCCATTTCTCCCAGCGCGGAGAGCTTCGAGGCCTGGGCCAGGCGCATCTCCGCTTCTTTTTTTAACGAGATATTCTCCGCCATGACGATGACTCCGCCGATCTCACCGCTCGCCGTTTTCCAGGGCTGGATCGCCCACCGGAGCCAGAACTCCTCTCCGTTTCCGAAGTCGAGGAGTTCCTCATCTTGCTTTAAGGTCTCCCCCATGAGACCCCGCTCCAGGGTCTGCAACCACTCTGGTCGAAAATCGCCGCGGATCGTTTTCCCTTCCTTGGCGCTGCCAAAGTTCTGCCACTCTTCGAGCCAGCGGGCACTGTACGCGAGGTAGCGCAGGTTCCGGTCAAACATCGCCACTGGCGTTGGCAAAGATTGAATCATGGCCTTTAACTGCTGCTCAGAGATGATGAGGCTCTGTTCCCATTTCACCACCGGAGTCACGTTCACGTTCACGCCGATGAGGCGAAGCGGAGCACCGTGCGGATCTCTCTGGATCACGCACCCACGATCCAGGCACCACTGGATCTCGCCAACCTTGGTGATCATCCGGTAGCGACATTCATAGAAAATCGTTTCGCCGCGGACGTGTCGCTCCAGCTCCTCGATCACTCGCGGGGCATCGTCGGGATGGAGGACCTTCTTCAGGGTCTCGAAGGACTGCGGAAGCTCGTTGTTGTGGTAGCCGAGTTTGGTGTACCAGGTCTTGTTGAGGGCCAACTTCCTGTTCTTCAGGTCCCAGTCCCATTTCCCGACCTGCGCTCCCTCGAGTGCCAGATCAAGACTCAGCTTGGCCTCGTTGAGATCGTCGAGCTTCTTCTTCAGGTCGTTCTCGAGGTAGTTGATCCGGTGCCGGAGCTCGATCTCGTAGGTGTGTCGCTTCTCGGTCTCGATCAAGCGACCGATGAAATCCGCGAGGCTCGTGACGAAGTTCTTGTCATGGAGGTCCCAGGCCCTGGTGGTCGAGTGCTCGGCGCAAACGATCCCGATCATCTCACCATCGGAGAAGATCGGAGCATCGAGGATGGCGCGCACGCGATTGGGCTTCATGTAGACGTCGACGAACTCGGCCACAGACGGATCGGTGAGCGCATCGGGACTCACGATCAATCGCTCGGCCGAAAGCTGATCAAAGTAGACCGGATAGTCCACGCGACGAAGGATGGCCCCGTGCTGGGGCCTTTGATCGGTGGAGAAAGTGACTTCCTCACTGATGGCCCCGCGGTCGATGGTGAAGAACCAGACTCCGATGCGATTGATCCCCATCGCCGCCATACTCTTGTGACAGATCAGCTCGAGGGCGTCGTACCGGTTTGACCGATGCAGCTCGGAGTTCTTCGCAAACCAACTGAGGGCCGCATGGTATACTTCAAACTTATCTGACATGGTCGCAGCTCCTCTCCGAAGACGCGAAGCTAACGCTTTATCAGACACGAGTAAACTTAATAAACCTTCAGGTTCACGGGCCGAAGCTAAGGGCCTAGAAAAACTCTAGTGAAGACCCGCTCGCCGGAGGAGTGCACCCACGTCAGGCTCTTGCCCCCTGAATTTTTTATAAAGTTCCATCGGATGCTCGGTCCCACCCTTCTCGAGGATGAACTCTCGAAACTTCCGGGCCACGTCTCGGTTGAAAATGCCAGAGGTCTTAAAGACCTCGAACGCATCTGCGTCGAGCACTTCGGCCCACTTGTAAGAGTAGTAGCCAGCCGAGTATCCACCCGCGAAGATGTGCGAGAAGGATGTGGAGATGCTCGTTCCCGGAAGCCGCGGTACGAGGCTCGTGCGGGCGATGGTCGCAGCTTCGAACTCTCCCACGTCAGTCACGGCCTTTGGATCCTGGGAATGGTAGGCCATGTCGAGGAAGGCAAACGAAAGCTGCCGGAGTGTGGCCAGGCCCTCGAGGAATTTTCCACTGGCTTTGATCTTCCGGACTAGATCCTCGGGAATCGGTGCTCCCGTTTCATAGTGCCGGGCAAAGAGGTCTAAGCAGTCTTTTTCGAGGACCCAGTTTTCCATGATCTGGGAAGGGAGCTCGACGAAGTCCCAGTAGACGTTTGTCCCGGAGAGGTCCCGGTACTTGACCTTCGAAAGAAGCCCGTGCAGAGCGTGGCCAAACTCATGGTAGAGCGTGAGCACCTCATCGAGCGTGAGCAGCGACGGCTTCGTCTTCGTCGGCTTCGTGAAGTTACACACGATCATGATGTGGGGGCGCTCGATGCGCCCCTGGTACATGCCCTGCTCTTTAATGCCGGACATCCAGGCACCGCCGCGTTTCGTTGGCCTCGGAAAGAAGTCCGTGTAGAAGAGCCCCACGAATTCCTTCGTCGCTTCATCGTGGACTTCGAAGGTTCGAACGTCCTCATGGTACTTCGGTATGTTCTGGACCTCAGAGAACTTTAGGCCATAGAGCCGTTGGGCGACCTCGAAGATCCCAGAGACCACGCTCTCGAGTTTGAAATAGGGCCTCAGCATCTCGTCGTCGATGGCGAGCTCTCGCTTCTTTAAGATCTCCGAGTAGTAGGCCGTATCATAGGCCTGCAACTCAGAGATGCCGTCCTCGCGCGCCAGGGTCCGCAGTTTCTCCAGATCTTTCTGGGCATGCGGAGAAGCCTTCACGAGGAGTTCCTCGAGGAAATCATGGACCTTCTTCGGCGACATCGCCATCCGCTCCTCGAGCACGTAGTCCGCGTGCGTGTTGTACCCAAGGAGCTTCGCCCGCTCGGTCCGGAGGAGGAGGATCTCCTTCAGCGAGTCCTGGTTGTCGTATTTCGTGTTGAACGTTTTTGAAGCTCCGGCGAGGAAGAGTGTCTTCCGGAGGTCTCGGTTCCGGGCGTAGGTCATGAACGGGAGGTAGCTCGGCATATCGAGATTAAAGCACCAACTGCCGGGCCTCTCTTTTTTCTCCGCCAGTTCGGCCGCGGCTTCGACGGCGCCCTCGGGAAGTCCAGCGAGGTCCGCTCGGTCCGTGACTTCCATCAAGTACTCGTTGGTCGCCTTGAGCACGTTCTGTGAAAACGTGAGGCCAAGCTTCGCCAGGCGCTCGTCGAGCTCCCGGAGCCGCTCTTTCTCACTCTCGGCCAGAAGTGCTCCGTTCCGGACATAGGAGCGGTAGGTCTTTTCGATGATGGTGAGCTCTTCCTTCGTCAGGTTCTGATCGAAGCGGCTCTCGTAGCATCCCTTCACCTTCGCAAAGATCACGGGGTCGAGGGTGACGTCGTTCCCGAAGCGCGTGAGGATCTCCGAGACCTCGGGGGAGATCCGCTCGAGCTCTTCGGTGCATTCCGCGGAATGGAGGTTAAAAAAGATCCCGGCGATCGTGTCCACCGGTTCCGTGAGATCACCTTTTTCGACGATCACGTGCTGGAAGTGTGTCCGAGCATCGAGCTTGAAAAGCTCGAGCTTTCGCTTGGCGGTCTCGATGGCCGCGGTCAGGGCCGGGATGAAGTGAGCTGGTTTAATTTTATCGAATCCGTAGGCGCCGTGATCAGCGGTGGGAGTTTCGAGCAGTGGGTTTTGCATAGTACCTCAGTGGCTTAGGCGGCGGTGGATCTTGAAGGTGCGGACAACCAGGATCAGCCAAAGGAGCAAAAATCCAGTTATCATTACATTAAGAATGAAAGAGGTTTGCAGATAAATCAAGACGGCCGCAATCAGGGCCTTCGAAAATCGGTACACGAGCATATCCGTTAAGTACTTCGCGCCGTACTTCTGCTCTGGTCTAAGTGCTTGGTAGAGAAGCTCCTTCCCTGCGCTAAAAAGAGAATAATCGGAAGCCTTAAGGTAGGTGTAGAAGGCGGCAATCGGAAAGAGGCCCGGGAATCCGCCCCAGACGACGAGGCCCGAAAGTGCCAGGTAGGAAACGGGAATGAAAAGGTGTAAGGAGCGCTCACTGATCCGGGGCAGAATGAGGGGCAGTGCAAGGAACTGGAGCAGGAGCCCGATGAGATTCGTCCACGTGTACACCTCCCCCAGGTAAGCCGTGCGTTCACTCGAGAGCAGAACGCTTTTCTCGAACGCGAGGTTGAACTTAAAGTCGGCGATGTTAATGACGAACTGGGAGAGCATCACGATCAGCGCCAGGTGAAAGACGTAGGAGCGAATGACCGGAGTGTCGAGCGTCTGGAGCGGCGACTCCGCCGTCTCCTGGCCTTCGGTACGCAGCTCCGTCGTCTTGAGGAACAAGAGGGCCGGAAGGAAAACGAAGGCCAGAGATGACCACGAGACGATGACTGTCCCCCACTCTTTCGAGATGGACGTCGTCAGTAACCCACCGAGGATTCCACCGAGGCTCCCGACGGCACCCACGGGCCCGATGATGGAGCGAAAATCTTCCCGACCAAAATAATTATTGGCGTAGGCAAGAAGGAGGTGCACTTGGATCACGATGCAGATCTCTTTCCAAATGAAAGACACGTAGGAGGAGTACGGGATCCCAAGGGAAACACCCAGGGTGCTTACTCCGAAGAGGACGGTCGATCCGAGGGAGCCCCAGAGGAAGACCCGCTGAACGGAGTGCACGGCCTGGAGACGGTTTAGACCCAGGACCGTGAGGAAGAGCACGAAAACGGTCAAGAGCCAGGCCACCGGAGAAGACTTGGCCCCGAACTCATCGAAGAACATCGTCGTGGACGCGGCCCTTACGAGGGGGTAGTTAAAAAGAACGAAGAAGTAGGATCCGAGGAAAAACCAAAGATGTCCCCCGTACCGAGGGTCGCGGCTCCGGAGGAGCTCGACGATTTTCATTCCGATTTTAAGTACATGTCGCCTTTTTGAATCTCCTCGAAGTCGTGCGGATGCTCAAACTGAGAAAAGTCAAACGACGTCGTGAAGTGCGTCTTTTTGAAGTCTTCATTGGTGAGGGCCTTCATGAAGTTGAAAAACTTCTCCCGCGTCTCCGTGCTCATCAAGTGCTCCATGAGGCACGAATCCTTGTGGGCAACGACTTCGTCAACGCCGATGATGTCTTTCAGGAAGTAGTAGAGCAGAGTCCGCGACGAGAGGATGCCATGAACGGCCTCGTGGCCCAACGGTGACAGGGAGAGGAATTTGCTCTCATCCTCGAGAACGAGTTCGCGCTTCTTCAGGTTCGTGAGCGCCGTCGAGACAGAACCCTTGGTGAGACCCATCTCGTACGCAATGTCTGTCACTCGTGCGTAGCCCTTTGACTCTTTTAGTTTATGAATCGCCAGAAGGTAATGGACCATCGAATGAGTGAGATCGTTATCGTGGGTGTGCTGGATGCTTTGTTTTTTATCAGACATGGGTATAACTTACTTATCCCCCCGATAGCCGTCAAACGATAAATATTTGTTGCATCCAACTGGAACTTCAAGGACTTAAGCTCGAACCTAACCGACCGAATTCACAGCCCCTTGAGAGGAAGGAATTTCACTCCCTTCACCCCATTGAGCGACGTGATAAAATCAAGCGTAATAAAGGCCAGGTTCATGAAACAAGTTTTCCGCTTCCTCCTCGTATTTCTCCTCGTCGCTCCCAGGACGCAAGGCCAGACGACCATCGACCCGAGTTCGAGCTCTGTTGATTCTCAGTTTGAGACCCCGGCGAACCTCACCGACCAACAGATGGAGAGGGCCAAGGGCTTCGTCCACCAGGGAGTCAAGGATCGGGTCTACAAAGAAAAATGCGCGGCCGTGAACGACTGTAAAGACGACGATGGTCTACCGCTCGAAGACATGATCCGGAGTGCCTACGCCTTAGTCGGAGGACTCTCGGGAGGGTTAGTCCGGAGTCCGGAGACGCCCGCGGCTGGAGCAACGGCGGGTGCAACCGCGGGGACGGCGGCTGGAGAAGCCGCTGGAGCAGCAACGGGGGCGGCCACGACGGCACCCGCTGCAACGGCAGCAACGGGCACAGCAGCGGGGGCCACCTCCGGGGCCGCCGGCGCAGCCGCGAACCAGCGACCCGAAGAGCAGCGGGACTACTGCAGCTACATCGCCATGGGCTACGAGGCCGTGGCGGGGATCATTCAAACCTCACTCCAAAAGAAGGCCGACGGAAAGACTATCCCTGGGGATGAACAGCTCCAGGCGCTGGTTCGGCTGCGGGAAACTCACAAAACTCGAGAGAAAACGTCGAAGTACCAGTCCATGATCTACGCCGGTGTAACCGCGTGTTACGTGGGTCTTGCCTCGACGGGCACGGCACTGAACACGGCCATGATTTTAAAAATGTCCGGGGCCGGAGCGCTCACTCTCCTCTACATCCGAAAGGCCAACAAGCATAAAAACGCCGCCAAAAAGATCGGCGAAGTCATCGACTCGCTAGAGTTCGCTGGTAAGAACTGTAACCCCTGGACCAAGACCTCTTGCTTTTGCTCGGAGTCAACCTCGAAAACTCTCTACCCGAGCGAGTACCAGGAAGTTTGCGTCCTCAACAACGGGAACCCAGAAACACCTCGGATGGCCGTCGGCTGTACCGCGAAGACTGGCACCACGGCGACCTACGATCAAGAGTGTGGCTGCAGACAGACTAATACCTGCCTCCGCTCAAATCTCACCGCCTACACTCCTCGGCTTGGAACCGGGGTAAATCTCATGGCCGAGGCCAACACCACCTTCGATACCCTAGGGCGAGGGGACATGGATCAGGGCCAGATTGAGCGGGCCTCCCTGCGACAGTCGGCCATCGCCGCCCGGGTTGCCGCCAAGTACGGTGCGAAACTTCCCACACCCGCGCTTCTCACGGAGCAACAGAAGCAGGTCGCCCAAGGGCTCGGTGGAATCATGCCAGCGAACCTCGCAGCGATGGCGGCCTCGGCCAAGCCGGTGAATGGAAGCGGGGTCCGTGAGAGTGGAATCGGGGCTGCGATGGTCAGTAAAATTCCTCCCAAAATCCGCGAACGCTTAGCCGAGGCGATTAGCGTCGGTTACCAAAGCGGCGGTGGGCCCGTTCAAGCTCCGGAGGAGCCTGGGTTCGTGATGCCGCCGATGCCAGGTATGGAAGAGGCCCCCCAGGGCGGCACCGAGGTGGTTAACTTTGCGGAAGCGGCGACCAGCCGAGCAGAAATTTCAAACCTTCCGTCGACTCCAATCTTCGACATCATCTCTAACCGCTACCGGAGGTCGGGCTGGAACAGGCTCAACACCACCGGGAACTAGCGACCGATCACTCGCCGAGTTGGTTAAACTGCTCGACCCGCTGCTGGTGGCGTCCGCCCTCGAATTCGGTCGAGAGGTAGACCCGAGAGATGCGCTCTAAGAGCTCTGGAGGAGTTTTCCGGCCAGAAAGACAGAGGACATTCGAGTTATTGTGAAGCCGAGACATTCGAGCGTCATCTTCGTCTCGGCAGAGGGCAGCGCGGATATCCTTGTAGCGATTGGCGGCCATGCTAACCCCAATGCCCGAGCCACAAAGGAGAATCCCGAAAGTGTGGTCCCGACGGACGTTCTCTACCAAAAGCTTAACCCATTCAGGGTAATGCGTTGACTCCGGTCCATGGGTCCCGAGGTCTACAACCTCAAAACTCTCCCCGAGGGCCTTAACTAAGAGTTGTTTTTCTTGGAAGGCGGCGTGGTCAGAGGCGACGAAGATTTTTTTCATTCCGCCATGGTAGCAACAAATGGCTCAAAAAAAAAGAAGGCCCGCGCGAGGCGGGCCTATCTTATGGAGATAAAAGTATTAGTATCTGTAGTACTCAGGCTTGAACGGGCCTGAGGCAGAAATGCCGAGGTACTCAGACTGGTCTGGTGAAAGGACGTCGAGGTCAACGCCGATCTTCTTCAAGTGAAGGCGAGCAACCTTCTCGTCGAGGTGCTTCGGAAGCATGTAAACTTTCTTCTCGTAAGAGTGAGCGTTCGCCCAGAGTTCGAGCTGTGCAAGAACCTGATTCGCAAACGACGTCGACATCACGAAGCTCGGGTGACCAGTAGCACAGCCGAGGTTCACGAGGCGACCTTCAGCGAGAACGATGACCTGCTTGTTGCCCGGAAGGGTGTAGAGGTCAACCTGTGGCTTAATCGTGTCTTTCGAGTGACCGTAGTTCTTGTTGAGCCACGCCATGTCGATCTCGATGTCGAAGTGACCAATATTACAAACGATTGCCTTGTCTTTCATGGCAAGGAAGTGGCGACCAACCACGATGTCTTTACAACCCGTAGTCGTGACGACGATGTCGGCTTCTTTAACCGCGTCGTCCATCTTCTTCACTTCGTAACCTTCCATCGCGGCTTGGAGCGCACAGATCGGATCAATTTCAGTCACGATGACCCGAGCACCAGCGCCACGGAGGGATTCCGCGGAGCCCTTACCAACGTCGCCGAAGCCAGCAACAACCGCAACCTTCCCGGCGATCATCACGTCGGTAGCGCGGCGGATAGCATCGACACAAGATTCGCGGCAGCCGTACTTGTTATCAAACTTTGACTTCGTTACGGAGTCATTCACGTTGATGCAAGGGACTGGGAGCTTGCCGAGTTTAGCGAGCTCGTAAAGGCGGTGAACACCTGTGGTAGTCTCTTCGGAGATCCCTTTGATGCCCTTGTAGAGCTCAGGGTAACGGTCGAGGATGAGCTGCGTGAGGTCTCCGCCGTCGTCGAGGATCATGTTCAGAGGCTCTTTCTTGTCCCCGAAGAACACGGTCTGGTCGATGCACCACATGAACTCTTCTTCGGTCATGCCTTTCCAAGCGTAGACCGGGATTCCTGCGGCGGCGATCGCAGCAGCGGCGTGGTCTTGAGTGGAGAAGATGTTACATGAAGACCAAGTAACGTCGGCCCCGAGATCAACCAGTGTTTCGATCAACACGGCCGTCTGGATCGTCATGTGAAGACAACCGGCGATCCGAGCGCCTTTCAGAGGCTTGGTCTTGCCGAACTCTTCCCGGAGGGCCATGAGGCCTGGCATTTCTGCTTCTGCGAGCTTGATTTCTTTACGGCCCCAGTCCGCAAGAGTGATGTCTTTGACTCTGTACTTCAAGCGCGTTGAATTGCCGTAAGTACTCTCTGAAAAAGTTGCCTTCATTTATAAATCCTTTTCCTAAAACCACATGGGTCTGGTAAATAAACACAAATCACTATAATCCTTGAAAAGTTAGCACTTTCTCCTTGGAGTCTCAAGTGTCGGGAGTCCATATCAAGGGTTTATCTAAGGTCAAATCATGAAAAAATACCGCTTCGAGTACTTTGCCTCCTGTCCCGTAGGTATTGAGGGGCTCTTGACGCAGGAACTCCTGGAAATCGGGGTCAAGACGGCGACCGCCACGAGGGGGGGGGTTCAGTTCGAGGCGTTTCACGAGATCGCCCTCAAAGTGATCCTGTACTCGCGGCTTGCCAGCCGCGTTTTTAAGTTCCTCTACCAGTTCGAAGTGGTCAACGAGAAGGACTACTACCTTGAGGCAACGGAAATCAAGTGGAAGAGCCTCATGGACGTTCACCACACATTCCGGCTGACGACTATCTTTGGCGATCTTCCCCGGGAGCGAGAAGAGTTTAGAAATTCACAGTTTGCGACCTTAAAACTAAAAGACGCCATCGTCGACTGGTTCCGGCATTACGAAAAAGAGCGTCCGAGTGTGGCCAAGGATTACCCCGACGTCTCCTTCTTAGCACGCATCGACCGAGGCCAGGAGAAGCCCTATCTCGTGACCCTCCTCTATGATCTGTGCGGAGACCCCCTGAACCAGCGAGGCTACCGAATTTCCAAGACAGAAGCCCCGGTGAAAGAAAACCTTGCTGCGGCGTTGCTCAAGATAGTGGGCTGGAACCCGCGGGAAGAAAACCTCCTCGACGGCATGTGTGGGTCGGGCACCATCGCAATCGAAGCTGCACTGATGGCCGGGAACATTCCACCGAGCTTTCTGAAAGTGGACCGGTACCTCAAGAACGTTAACTTTAAGCTCTGGACGTTCCAAAACTACCCTTGGCTGACGAAGGACGAACACCTCCAGGAGAACTTCACGCTGCTTTTAAAAGGGGTGCTGGCGGAAACGGAAAAAGGCATCGCCGAGCTTCGCAAGAGACCCGGCCAGATCGTGGCCAATGACCTCTCCGAGATGTGCGTAGGTGCGGCGAAGGATAACGCGCGCAAGGCGCGCCTCGACGAGATCATCGAGTTCACCCAGCTCGACGCACGGGAGACCTACCCCGCCGGGAGCAAGGCCCTGTTCATCTGTAACCCTCCGTACGGTGAGCGCCTCGATCCAGGAGATGACGAGAGGCTGCGAAACCTCTACAAGGGGCTCGGGGATCACTGGAAGCACAATTTTAAAGGTCACCGAGCAGCGCTGTTCACCGGGAACCTGGAGATGCTTAAAGCGGTCGGTCTTAAAACGTCCAAGCGCCACATACTTCACAACGGCGACATCGAGTGCCGCCTGGCCGAATACAAGTTCTACTAAGCTTCGCTTTTCTGGATGAGGAGAATGTTGTCCGCTCGGACTCGGATCAGGTAGTCCCAAGCTTCGAGCTTGGGCTTGAGGTTCGTGAGGTGGGTGTTGATCGTCCCGGGCTTCACCGGGTCCCGACCCCAAATTTTTTCGATGAGCTCTTCCCGGCCGAGGCTTCGAGGGAAAGCTCGCACGATGTGACTCAAGAGCCGGAGCTCAAGGAGGGTCAGGTCAATGGGACTGCCAGAGATCGAAGCGCGCAAGGTCGTGGCATCGATGTCGAGGTTTCCTAGTTCAAGCGTCGTCGAGCGGTCGACGAAGTAACGGATCTTGTTGGTGATGCGTAGGACTAACTCCTCGCGTCCGATGGTTCGGTGGAAAAAATCCATCGCCCCTTCTTGGTAGGACTTTAGCTTCACCTCATCGCTGGGATCTGCCGAGATAAAGAACACCGGACAGCCGTTGTACTTTGGGTGCGCCAGGATGTGCTGAAGAAGCGTGTGCCCATTGATGGCCGGCAGGTGGACATCCACCAAGAGCGCATGCGGATACACACGCTCTAAGACGGCCGAGAATTTACTTGGGTCTTGGCAGCCGAAGACATGAAAATCACCGGCGAGAGTTTGCTCGAAGTTCTCGATGCTGTTCGGCTCATCGTCGAAAACGACCAGGTTCCACTTCATGCGAGGACTTTCTTCATGAGCTGCACCCCTCTGGCCTTGAGGCTATTCACTTCGAAGTCCCAGCTGGCGAGCTTACTATTGAGGTTGGAGACATGGGTGTAGATCGTGGCGTCGAGAACATGGTCACTCCGCCAGACCTCCCGCCGGAGAACATCCTTGGCCACGACCTCGGGATGATTGCGCAAGAGGAGGCTCAGAATCTTAAACTCGATGAAGGTGAGCGGAAGTTCCTTCTCGCCGAGGTACCCCTTCAGGAGTGTTAAATTGATTCGAAGGTTCGTGAACTCGATGATGCTCCGGTGCTTCTCGAAGAACTGGATCTTAGACTTTATGCGCGCGATCAGCTCCTCCGGCCGGATGTCCCGGTTGAGGAAGTCTACCGCTCCGAGGACGAAGGACTTTATGCGAGCGCTGTCGGACTCATCCGAGGAGATGAAAAGAATGGGGCAGCCATTGTAGTGGTGGTGCTCGATGATCTTTTCGTAGAGTGTGAAGCCGTCCATCACGGGCATGTGGATGTCGACCAGGATTGCGGCATACGATGAGGCCGGGAACTGGGCGAGGAAAGCTTCCGGGCGCTCGAAAGTTTTTACTTCGAACTCGTCGTCGAGGACGGTTCTGATGCAGTCTAAATTGAGGTCGTTATCATCGATGTAAGCGATGTCTAGTTTCAAAACTTTTTCCTCAAAAAAGTCCCTACTTCAACCGGTCTTCGAGCCTCATCGCTAAAGTAGGACTTGCAAATTTCAAGAGCGCCGTCTTGTTTACGACCTTTCCAAAATGCTTTTCAGATTTACTGAAGAAGTATCCCGCGACGTCTTGATCCTTAAGGAAAATCGTGTGTCCTTTGGTATCAAACTTCCGCAGAATAAATTCGGAATCTAAAAACAAAATATCTCGGATCGTAAAATTCTTGGCCACGTACATGATAATGCAATAGTCAGAGAGTTCAGCTAAAGATTTCTTGATCTTTACTCCCTTCGGAGACGTCGAGTCGTGCCAATGGACCTTCACTTCGACGATCTTCCCCTCCTCCGTCTTAAAATCAAACCCTCGCTGAGACGAAGATTTGATCTGATGGAGCCCGAAAATGATCTTCGAGTACCACTCCCCTAATTGAATGGGCAGGTTCTTACCGTTCATCAAAACCTTATGGTCTTTGAGAATCTGAAAAGTTTGATGCACCACTTCAACCGTATCAAATATCGCCTTCTGGTCCGGGAGATGGAGAATCCCGATGTTCTTCATGACCTTGCTTGAAAGGCGCTTATTGAATTGCGATTGGTACCACTGGTCGAACTCATTCACCTCCAGAAAATCATAGGAGCTGAAGACGAACCCTTCGGATTTGAGCTGATTGATGGACTCGATGTCGGGCAATTCTTTTACAAGGAACGAATACGGGACATACTCCCGGTCATTACTACCCCTGACATAGATCGTGTCTTTGTCATAATCGGAACTGCCATGAGTCGACCCAGAGAACCTCTGGGACAACTCATAGACTTTATCTTTTAACACGGTGAACCTTTTAATTAAATTATCACCATCCTAACACGATAAACATCAAATCTCTAGCGTTGTCATGTCCTCGGTGAAATCGGAGATGGTTTTCGCGATCGAAAGGTTATGAATCAAATACTGGGAACAATACACCTTAAAGTCGGTGATCTTCGATTCATAATATTTTCTGTCTTCTGGAGTCGAGCCAGCGAGTTTTTGATCCGAGAGCACAGCAGAATCCAGAAGTCGCCAGGCGATCACCATCTGTGAGGCGAAGGTGAGAAAATCAGTACAGTTTTGAAGGATCAGATTGTACTGATTATTTTTTGCGTAACCCGAGATCTGCTGCATAACGCTCTGAGCACTGAGGAGGACTTTTCCGAACAGGTCCTTTTCCCGTTTAAACTTAGCGTCGTCTAGGCCCTGAACGCTGGCGATCATTTCCTGCGACAGCGCCGACAAAGTCTTCCCGCCGTCCTTGAGAATCTTTCGCATCACAAAGTCGATCGCCTGAATCCCATTGGTCCCTTCATAGATCATGGCAATCTGCGTATCGCGCACGAACTGCTCCACACCGTACTCGGTACAGTAACCGTAACCACCATGGGCCTGGAGGGCCGCGGACGAAACGTTGAAACCTTGCTCAGAGCAGTAGGCTTTGCAGATCGGAGTCAGGAGGCTGATGAGCGCCTCTTGCTTCGGGTCGTGATGGGCCTTGTTGAAGAGGTTGGCGGTGTAGAGGCAGAGCGCACGCATCCCTCTCGACATGGCACGCATGCGGAGGAGGTTCCGTCGCACGTCCGGGTGAAGGATGATCTCTTTTCCAAACTGCGCGCGTTCGCGGGTGTACTTTTCTGCCATCATGTACGCGAGGTTGGCCTGGGCCTCCCCTTGGAGCCCGCAGTAGAGCCGGGCCTCGTTCATCATGATGAACATCGTCTCCATGCCGTGGAATTCTTCGCCGATGAGCCATCCCTCTGTCTGAGAGTCCTGACCGAACTGGAGTTCACAGGTCGCGGAGGCGTGGATCCCCATCTTGTGCTCGATCTTCGAGCAGACGACGTTGTTGGATCCGCCGAGGGTGCCGTCGGAATTGATCTTGAAGCGCGGGACTACGAAGAGAGAGATTCCCTTCGTTCCGGCCTCGGCCCCCGGGGTGCGAGCAAGGACCAGATGGATGTTGTTTTCGTAGAGGTCGGACTCTCCGGAAGAGATGAAGATCTTGGTCCCCTTGATGGCGTAGCGGCCGCTTCCGAGTGGCTGCGCCGTCGAGCGGAGGGCCCCCACATCAGAGCCCGCGTTGGGTTCCGTGAGGCACATCGTTCCGCCCCACTTTCCTTCCATCATCCTTGGGACGATGTGGGTCCGCATGAACTCATCGCCTTTGAGGTTCACCACATTCAAGGCCGCCCGGGAAAGCCCCGGATACATCGTCCAGGCGCAGTTGGCGCCGGTCGCGAGTGACATGCAGGCAACGTAGAGCGCTTCCGGAACCGGAGTTCCACCGATGTCGGCCGGTAACCCGAGGGCGAACCACCCGTTGTCGTAGAAAGACCGGGTCACTCCGTGGAGCACTTCTGGCACGATGACCTTCCCGGCAACATGGCGGACACCGACGTGGTCAGATGGTTCCCGCGTCGGAAAAACTTCGTTTTCAACGTACTTGGAATATTCGGCAATGATGCCTTTCACATCATTCTCCTCGAGCCCAAACTCCTTCCAGTCCTGAACCTTCAGGAGCTCGTTTAAGTTAAACTCGATGTCACGGAGGTCGGCCTTGTAATAACCCATAGTGGTTCCTCATCCTTGGAAAAAATAGATAGTATGAGGATACCGTAACTTGGATTTTTTTGTGAGAGCGGAGATGAAAAAAGGCAAGACAAAACCTGACCAAAAAGTTTGGGCGGCATCGCTGCCGCCCATCCAAGGAATGTGTAAGTTAAAGGGAACCTAGAAAAGTCTGACGATGACGTCGAACCGCTCGGTCTGAGAGCTTTCCGACTTCTGTACTGGGTTAAGGGCAGAGTGGTAGTTCCGGTCGATGAAGTAGCTTACCACGACCCCGTTCGCAGTGAGGAAGTCAAGGCGGCTGGCCGAAGAAGAGACGTCCACCGCACTCAGAAGCGTTCCAGCTTGACCCGAGAAAATGATGTTAAGGTCTTGGTTCCCTTTCGCACTGATCCGAGTTCCGTTCTGAGTAAGGGCCACTCCGGTGCGCTCCGACACTGTGGTCTCCTGGAGGTTAGACCCGAGAGAGGTACAGTACTGGAAGTTGATGCCGATGAAGCTTCTCTGCTGGCAGTTCTGACCGCTGCTGTAATCTCGGCGGACACGACGGATGTTGACCACCTGGCCAATCTGCGATTCTTGCGTGCCATTGAACCAGGCAGCGACCTTGTCGACCACCTGTTTGGTGCTGGTAGAGATGCCCGAGTTATAGAGATTTGTAGCGCTGTACTTAGGAGCGGACTTTTTCCCAGAATTATTGTCTTTTCCGCAGCCCATGAAAGTTAAGAGTGTGAGACCAAGAACACAGTGAAGAAGATGTTTCATTTGTTACCCCCGAAGTTTGGATCATTCGTTTGGAACTCTATATCCAAGACCGATGCCAAGTGACCTCGACTGATTTTGGTTAGTTAGGGACCGGGGGAGTGTTGAAAAAGTCGACACTCATGAAAGAATGGCCAAATGATTGCCATATTCCTTCTGCGGATCCTCCAAATTGAACCATTGAAATTGACACCGAAAGGGCTGAGAAGAAGTGTGATTTCAATCGAAGAACCGCCACAAAACGATTCTCGAATGATCCCCAGAAGAAAGGGGCCTTGGAAAGATCAGAACGCTGTCCTAAGGAAGCTCGTCGAGCACCCTGGGAACCTCGATCACATGCGCCTCAACGACACTGCCGATGGGAAGGAACTCTGCAAGGAGCAAGGTTTAGGATATTCCTTGAGAGTTCTGGCCTACTGTTCAACCGCGCTCGCACGACGAGGGCCCGCAGAAGGTGAGTCGGCGGGGTCATCTGCCTTCGGAACTAAGCTCCGATCGCTTTGATTGATCCGAAGATCGACTCCATGGCCGGGGCACAGGCAGGTAGAATCGGCCATGCAAATCCCATGGATGACCATGCACACTGGGCTGTTGTACCGATCAACTGATAAGCCGAGGGGGGTCTCTGTCGTGATCCGGCCACGGTTAAAGTCACCTCTTTGATTCCGGAGACAAATGCAGCCATTTCCTACGGGCGCAGGAGAAGTTAAGCAAGTCTCATACATTGTTCTGCATAAGCTGCCGTATTGCGGGCCTTCTGCGTAAACAAGGTTCATGACAATATTTGTCAGAATAAAAAACAGAAAGTGGAATTTGAAGGCCATACATCTTCCTCTTCTATTCGGGGTATTCTAGTTACCAACCTAAATGGAACGACGAATTTCCATAACATTCGTTTATGTCTCGGTGTTAGGAGTGGGATCCTTGAACTTTTTGAATCTTTGCGAGTACTAGCTCGAAGGGACAGAAAACGAGAAACACTTTTTGCCATCCCCTAATTGAAAATTTAGAATCAAGCAAAACGGAGTTCTTCTCATGAGCTACAGCCTCGTTGGATCGGTCCCTTCACCCTTCGTCCGCCGGATCCGGATGTTAATGGAGTCTATTCCCTTCGAATTTCGTGAGCTTAACATCTACGAGACTGACGGGCACCTTGAGCTCTCGCGGCTCACCCCGGTCCGGCAGATTCCGATCTTGATCGACGGGGACAGGACCATCTGGGATTCGCGGGTCATTTTCAGCTACCTCTCGGAGAAGCACGGCTTGCCCCGCCTCACCTGGGAGCAAGAGAATCTTTTGACAGCGATCGACGGCGCCCTCAACTCCGGGGTGGCCCTCCTCCTCATGAAACGGTCAGGCATCGACATCACGGCCCCGCTCATGATCGTGAAACGCCATCGCGACCGCATCGACTCAGTCCTCGACTTCCTCACCCCCTACGCAACCAAAGACGACTTCCGCGACTGGAACTTCGTGACCATGTCCCTGTACAGTTTCCTCGACTGGGCCCTGTTCCGTGACGTCATCTCCCTCACCGAGAGACCCGCTTTAAAAGATTTCCTCCTCACCCATCGTGAGCGCCCCATTGTCCGTGCCACCCAAATCCCAGAAGGCCTAAGATGATCCTCAACAAAACCATAGACCACACGGCCCTCAGGCCAGAAACAACGCTGACGCAAATTGAAACACTCTGTGCGGAGGCCCGGGAGTATGATTTTTTCTCCGTCTGCGTGAACTCCTATTACGTCAAAAAGGCGTCGGCACTCCTCGTCGGGTCGTCCGTCAAGGTCTGCACCGTCGTCGGCTTTCCCCTCGGAGCATCCACGATGGAAGCGAAGCGCTTCGAAGCGATGAAGGCCGTCGCCGACGGTGCCCGGGAGATCGATATGGTGATGAACCTTTCGGCACTCAAGTCCGGCGACTGGCAGTACGTGCTCGACGACATGGCCTCTCTCGCCCAGGTCACCCATCAACAGGGCGCGCTCTTAAAAGTCATCCTCGAGACGTGTCTTCTCACGGACGAGGAGAAACGACGGGCAAGCGAGACGGCGGTCAAGGCCGGAGTCGATTACGTTAAGACATCCACGGGCTTTTCTAGTGCCGGAGCAACGGTAGAAGATGTGCGCCTCATGCGCTCCATCGTCGGCACTCTGGGCGTGAAGGCCAGCGGTGGGATCCGAGACCTCGAGACCGCGAAACGCATGCTCGACGCCGGCGCCACAAGATTGGGCACAAGTGCCGGAGTCGCCATCATGCGAGGCCTCTCGGGGTCGGCGAGCTACTAGCCCTCCCCGACCAGTTTTAACATCCTGAGCTTTCCAATTTTAAGGATCACTTCTTGTCCCGCCGCTAAGGTGAGGATTTCATCCGTGTGACCTTCGAAGTTGGCCTTCACAGCGTTCTGTTGGAGGAGCCGACGCCCCTCTGACTTCGACTTGATGAGCTGGAGTTCAAGGAATAAATCGAGGAGCGGAACCGGGCCCGGGGCCTTGATGATCGTTTGGATATCGTCGGGGATCTGCTTCTTCGAGAACCGTGCTTCGAACTTCTCTCGCTCTTCGCGACCTGCGGCTTCACCGTGGTAGTACCCAGTGATTTCTGCGGCCAGAGTTTTCTTGGCCTCCATCGGGTGGAGCGTTTCGTCGGTGATGCCTGCGATGAGAGCGTCGACTTCCTGCGCGGGCCTCCGGGACAGAAGGAGATAGTACTTCTTCATGAGCTCATCAGAAATAGACATGAGTTTGCCGAACATGTTCGTCGGCGTATCTGTGAGGGCGATGTAGTTGTCCATCGACTTCGACATCTTATGGACCCCGTCCGTCCCTTCGATCAAGGGCATCGTCAGAATGCACTGGGCTTCTTGTTCGTAGGCGTGCTGGAGGTGACGCCCCATCATGAGGTTGAAGGTCTGATCTGTTCCTCCGAGTTCGAGGTCGGCCTTAAGGAAAACCGAGTCGTAGCCCTGGAGGATCGGGTAGACGAACTCGTGGAGATAAATCGCTTCGGAGTTCGTATAGCGCTTGTTAAAATCGTCCCGCTGAAGAATCGCTCCGACGGTGGCCTTCGCCATGAGCTGAATGAGATCTAAGCCTGAAAACCGTCCAAGCCAGTCCTTATTAAAGACCACATGGGTCTTCGACATATCCAGAACTTTGCCGACCTGTTCTTTATATGTCTGAGCGTTTTGCATCACCTCTTCAGCTGTCAGGATCGGTCGAGTCTTATTCTTCCCCGTCGGATCTCCAATTTGCGCCGTGTAGTCCCCGATCAAAAAGTAGATCTCGTGTCCGAAATCCTGGAGTAACCTAAGCTTTTGCAGCACGACGGTATGCCCCAGATGAATATCAGGGCGGGACGGGTCCGCACCGAACTTAACCACCAGAGGTTTTTGCTTCTCGAAAGACTTAGTCAGCTTTTTAAGAAGCTCTTCCTCGGGGAGGATTTCAAACACCCCTCTTTTGAGTTCTCTTAGCTGCTGCTCCGGGGAAATCGTTATACGGGACATGAGTCCTCCTTTACCAGAATCATTCTAGTCGGGTCTTAAAGGTTCGTGAACCCTTTTCCATGGCCCGTGAGGGGAAGAGTTGAAGAGGACGAAATGAGTTACCATGAAGGACAGAGGGGTTGACTAGACCGACCTCACCAGATCGGCTCAGAATCGGCTATCATAGACTATGAGAGGAGAAGTTATGCGTATCATTTACTTCGACGGTGTCTGCGGGCTCTGTAACGGTTTTGTGGATCTTGTGCTCAAGATCGATCGGAAGCACGAGTTCAAATTCTCTGCACTCCAGAGCGACTTTGCTAGAACTCAACTTCCAGAAGCCTTGACTCGAGAACTTAAAACAATTGTGTATCAAAAAGACGCTCAGATCTACGTCCGCTCAGACGCCGTCTTAGAGGTCCTCCGGGACCTGGGCGGATTCTGGAGCATCGCTGCGGCGGCGGCCATACTGCCAAGGAACCTGCGAGACGGTGCCTACGACCTCGTGGCCGAAAATCGTTACCGTCTGTTTGGCAAAAAAGACTCCTGTCGGCTTCCGACTCCAGAGGAGCGCTCCCGCTTCATCAGTTGATCGGGATCCGACTAGGATCGAACGAGACCAACGGTCTTGTAAACCTGATCGAGAGTGCCTCGCGCACGGACCTGAGCACGAGCGGCCCCTTTCTTAAGTAACTCATCTAAGTAGTCCCGGTTCTTCATGAGCTCCACATACCGCTCCCGGACAGGTCGGAGATGCTCCACCACGAGGTCGGCGAGATCGACTTTTAAATGGCCATACATCTTCCCAGCATACTCCGCCTCTAGGGCTTGAATGCTTTTCCCGCTGAACACAGAGTAGATCGTCATGAGGTTTGAGAGTCCCGGTTTGTTCTCGAGGTCAAAGGTGATCTCCGAACCAGAGTCCGTGGTGGCGGACTTAATCTTTTTCTCTATTTTTTTTGCATCGTCGATGATGGAAACGAAGTTCTTGTCGTTGTCATCGGACTTGGACATTTTCTTCTCGGGGTCTTGGAGAGACATGACCCGGGCCCCCTGTTTCCCAACGTGGGCATCCGGAAGCTTAAAAACTCCCGCGCCGTAGCGATGCTCGAAGAAACCGACGATGTCGCGAGTCAGTTCGAGGTGCTGCCGCTGATCTTCACCAACCGGCACCAAGTCGGCCTGGTAAAGCAAGATATCCGCCGCCATGAGGACGGGGTAGGTAAACAAGCCGGAGTTCACATTCTTCACATGTTTCTCCGCCTTCTCTTTAAACTGCGTCATCCGGTTGAGGAACCCCATGGGGGTAAGGCAAGTCAGGATCCACATGAGCTCGGCGTGTTCATGGACGTGAGACTGGGCGAAAATAATGTTTTTCTCGGGATCGAGGCCAAGTGCCAAGTACTGTGCGAAGAAACTGTAGGTCCGGTCACGCAGAACTTGAGGGTCTTGGAACACCGTCAGTGCGTGAAGGTCCGCCAAGAAATAAAGACAGTCATAGTCTTCCTGAAGCTTTTTCCAGTTGTTGATCGCCCCGATGTAGTTGCCGATGGTGAGATCACCCGTTACGGTGCTTCCGCTTAAAATGGTCTTTTTCATGTGAAGATATTACCCCTGCCGACTATGAAGGTGAAGTACTAAGCGTACTTTCCCGAGAGTTTTAGTCAGCCTTTTCCATTTCATGATCCTTTCACTTTTTGATGTGTTCCGCCGATCAGGGCCTTATGAAGGGATTTAAGTACGACAAATTGAAGGAAGAAGTCAGCGCCTCTGATTCCTGGGGCTCTTACTCCGATCTTTTCATGGTCCTCTCGTTCGTCTTCCTGATGATGTACGTGGTGGCATCGCTCCGGACGGGTACGAGTTCGATCCACGAAAAGATAGAAAAGAAGAAGCTCGGCCGAGAGAACCAAGAACTCCGGGCCCAGATCAACGCCTACAATACGCTGAAAGATCAGGCCCTGAAGCAGGAGTCTGTGGAAGAACAAAAAGTCTACGAAGACCTGATGGGGAAGCTCTCGCTCCTCGAGGAAAACGCAAAAACGGAGAAACTAAAACTCCGCCAAGAAGCGCTGGAAAGAGAACAGAAGGAAGTGGCCCTCAATAGCTACCAGCAGCTCGTGAAGAACATCATCGACGCGAATGTTCTTGCCAAGAATAAGCTGCAGGTCCGTGAGGAGATCATCGAAAAGAAAAACAGTGAGCTCAAGAAGCATGAGACCGAGATCACCGCGAACAATGCGGCGATCAATCAAATCCAAAGTGACCTGGAGCGGAAGATCGCGGAGCTTTCAGAAGCCCAGCGCACCTCGGCCTTAGGCCGAGAACAGGCAAACGAAGAAATCGCGAAGCTCCGCGCTCAGGGCCAGGCGCAGATCCAGCAGCTGAGTGAGAAGAACCGTCTGGCGGAGGCCATGGCCAAGGCCATTTCGGACGAGCTCCTAGAAACTCGCGGCCGCGTTACGATCGTGGAGCAAGAGAAGAATCAGCTCAAGCGCGACCTCGCTTCTACGAGTGAGAAGCTCCAGCTCACAGTCCAGGAGTACGAACAACAGATCCGGGCCGTGCGAAAAGAACACGCCGAAAGGATCGCCGAAGAAAAGGTAGCGCTCGAGAAAAGCTTCCACGCAGCGAACCTGAGTGCCAAAGAAAAGGAACGTCAACTGACGGAGTTCAACCAGCGCTTGAAAGAGAAAGAAAAAGAGGTCCAACGCCGAGTCTACGAGCTCCAAGCCGCGTTGGCAGAGACCAAGAACCGAGAGATCGAAACGGTGCGCAAAAACGAGAAACTGGTGAGAAAACTCGCGGACACCGAGAGCGACTATAAGAATCAGATCCGCGAGATCCAAAGGACTCATGATTTAACGAATGCCAAAGAGAAGGCCGAGCTTCAGGAGAAGCTTCGAACCGCCACCATGACCGCAGAGGAAAAGGCGCGCCAGCTCGTCGATTACAATCAGAAGATGAAACTCAGAGAGGCGGCCCACGCCGATGAGATTGCCAAGCTCAAAGAGAACCTCACCGATGCCCAAACCAAAGCCCAGGCAAGAGTCAAACTCTCGCGAGACATAAGTACGGCGCTTAAGAGTGCCGGCGTCGAGGCCAGCGTGGACCGGGAGACCGGAGACGTCATCATCTCCTTCGGGAAGGATTTCTTTGATAAAGGCTCCGCCGACCTAAAGCCCGGCATGAAAGAAGTGCTTCAAAAGTTCATCCCCAAATACTCCGAGTCCCTCCTCAAAGATCCCGAGATCGCCCAGAAGATATCTTCCGTGGAGATCGTCGGCTTCGCCTCACCGACCTACCGGAATAAGTACGTTGACCCCAACAGCCTCGACGCCCAAGACCAGAGTGCGGCGAAGTACAACCTCGACCTGAGCTTCCGCCGGGCACGGTCGATCTACGACTACATCTTTGACACGAAGACCATCCAGTACAAGCACCAAAAGGACCTCCTGGCCAAGGTCAAGGTCTCAGGCCGAAGCTTCTTCAGTGAGGCCCGGGCCCCCGCCGGTGTCATGCCCGGCATGCCGCAGAGCAAGTTTTGCCAGGTGGTGGACTGTAAGCAGGCACAGAAAGTTATCATCAAGTTTAACCTCGACGAAAAGAATGTCATAAGGAGTTCGCTGTGAACGATCTGATCTCTGGGATGCTCACCGGGCTAATGAATGTGGCGACGGATCTGCTCATGCCGCTGATGGCGCTTTCGTTCACTGGGGCAGTGATCCTGCGTTTCCTCATCTGGGCGACGGTGAAGCGCGAGGCCTGGTTCGCCAGAGGCTTTGAGAAACGGACTCAAGACTATCTGAAAAAGACGAAGAAGAATCCAGCGAAGTACACTTCCTTCTATGTCACGACGAAGATGCTCCTCGAAAAGACCTACTACGAGCTCTTCATCATGCGCTCGCTCCTGAAGCGCCGGAACCCGGACCTCATCATGGACAAATCGGATCGGATCCTTTTGGTCCAGGCGGGGTGCGCTCGGCTCGTCAAAGATACCCTGAAGCACGTGGAGTACTTCGACTACAAGAACGGGAAACCGGACACCTTCGGAACCACCACTCAGATCTTTGAAAAGAACCCCCAGTTCAACGCCGTCTTCGGCTACCTCCCAGTAGGAACTTGTAATGACATCATCAACATCCTCCCAGGGATCTTCATCGTCGCTGGGATCTTCGGAACCTTCCTGGGGATCATGGCGGCCCTCCCCGAGTTGGGTGCGATGGACCTCGCGGACGTCGAGAAATCGAAGCTCGTCATGGATCAGTTCTTAGTGAAGATGTCGTACTCGATGATCACCTCGATCTTCGGGATCGTGCTGAACGTCACCATGACCGTGATGAACGCTCTGATGAATCCGAACAGGGTCTTCGTTGATTCAGTTGAGCGCTTCTGCCACTCGCTAGAAAAACTCTGGGCGACCTGCTCGGATAATCTCATGCCCCAGGACATCAAGGACTTCGACGAACACAAAGATCCGATCGAGGCGCTCGCAGAAGAATCCGTGGACCAGGAGCACCGTCAGTCGAAGTACTACATCGAAGAAATGGCCGACACCGAGGATAAGAATCTTCGGAAGATCGTTAAGTCTAATTCGGAGAAAGAACGGGCGGCATAGCACATGAACGGAACCGATACGATCATCGTTAGAATTGATGGACCTCAGGGGGAACGGCTAGTGCCGGTAGCGAAATCTACGTTCATCCTTGGTTATGGTATCCACTCCGATGTTGACCTTGGCAGTGACACAGTGGCCGAGAAGCAAACCCGGATAACCTTCACGGGCGGGGAGTTCTGGGTGGAAGATCTCTCCAGTCGCACTGGCACCTATCTCAATGGAAGACGGCTCACCCGAGGGAAGCGGGCCCGGATGACTTCCGCCGACCGCCTGAGCTTTGGAACGACTCACGCGCTCACGGTGGGCGTGGTTGTGAGCGAGGCGCAGCAAGTCGTCTCCGAGATCCTCGTCGGAAACGGGGCCTCGATCAGTCTCGTTACAGATCCCGTGATTCAAGAAGAAAGACAGCGCACGGATCTATCACTCGTAAGCGCTGTCGAAGGCCCCTCTGCTCTCGAGATCATGCAGGAAGAATACGAGGCCTGCCGCGAGCGACTCACGAAGTCTCTTGCAGAAGAGCGGAAGGCCTTGGAAGAGCTCCGGAGAGATCGCACCAAGATAGAAGCACAGGAACTCCAAACAGCTCCAATTGCGTCATCGGAAGGAGCCCTATTCTCGTCGACGAACGCGGCTGACATCGCGGCGCGATTGGCCGCCCTGGTCCAGCGACAACTCCTTGTCAATCACGGTCGCTTCATCGACACCAACTACGCCGAGGAGTTTCGGGGCGAGGCCCTGAAACTTTTCCACGACGAGCTAACCGGAAATGACAGCGAAGAATCTGGAAAGCTCAAGGCCCGACACCTTCAGCTCGAGAAAAAGAACCGCCGGAAGCAGCGACTCTACCGCGCACTGAACCTCGTGGGAATAGTAGCGGGATTTCTGACCCTCGCTGTCATCCTTCGCCCCGACCTCGTCGTCAAAGGTCGCACATCTTTAACCGAACTCTTCTCGAAGAAGCGCTACCAGAGTGCAGAAGAATTTGCTCGCAAGAAAATCACAATGACTCGGAAGCGCGTCACTTATGCTCCGGCCACAACCGCCGAGCTCAAGAAGAGCTTCCATGAGAACGTCCTTTTCACCACCGACTTCCTTCCAAGATTTCGCGGCAAAGAATTTCAGGACAAATGGATCGTTGACCTCAATGAATTCTTCATCCAAAGGCTTGACGTCAAAGACACCACGATCATCCGGTACGTCGCTCTCGAAGCCCACTTGCTCAACGATCTCGAAAAGCTTAAGGCTTCCGTAGATCCGAGGAACCCCGCCCCGAAGATCGCTCAAATGAAGGCCCTGGAGCTTGAGTTCAAAGAAAAACTCGCCAAGATCTTCGAGGATCCGGACAAAGTCGCGGTCTTCTACGAATACCACCAAGCCTTCTGGCAAGAGTTTTACCCACACCCTTGAGCGGGGCGAAAACTTATTCCAGCGGAATTTATCTAGTGTCGAAAGTTTGGACATTGATTTAACATAAGCCCATGAGCTTATTCTTCATGTCGTTTAGCGTTGTCTGGATGCTCTTCCTTTTGTTGGCCTACAAGGCGATATCGCATTTAAGATCGCTCGATTCTTTCGTAACTCCAGAACTTCCTCGAGTTCCTCGCATAAGCATCGTGATCGCAGTTAAGGATGATGAAAGTGAGATCGAAGAAACGATAAAGGCCCTCCTCCATTCTAACTATCCAGACCTTGAGCTTGTCGTCGTCAACGATCGGTCGCGAGATCGAACTGGTGAAATTCTCAACTCTTATGCGCGAGTGGATCAGAGGGTAAAAACAATCCATCTCAAGGAGTTGCCGCTCGGATGGCTCGGGAAGGTGCATGCCCTCCATCAAGGCGTACCCTTGGCATCCGGTGAGTTTCTTCTTTTCATGGATGCGGACATGTCGGCCGAAGTACAGGTCCTCGAAAAATCTGTGGCCATCATGGAATCAGAAAAGCTAGATCATCTGGCGATTCTACCGAACGTCGCACAGAAAAGTTATGTCCTCGACCTCCTCATGGCCACGTCTAACATCCTTTTCACGACTTCCGCGAAACCCTGGATGTCGATCGAAGAGAGACCACAGCACTCAGTGAAGGGTGTGGGGAAGTTTAATCTCGTGCGGAAATCCTCCTTCCTTAAAACGAAGGGCTTCGACTGGCTCAAAATGGAAGTGGCCGATGACGTAGCACTGGGGCAACTGATGGCACAGAATGGAGGTCGTTCGCTTTTCATAAAGGCCGGGATCTCTGGCCCGAATCTCAATTGGTATCCGACTCTCTGGGACATGGTTCTTGGGCTTGAAAAAAATATCGTCGGTGGATTTACAAATTACCGGTGGTCGATTTTTTTGAGCATGATAACGATTTCTTTTTGTCCGTTTCTCATTCCGTTGTGTTCATTTCTAACGCTCGAGCCGTGGCCAACATTCTGGGGTCTCGTGTCAGTGCTGAGCTCCTTTATTTTTGCGCTCAAGGCCAAGTCAATCATTCATTATCCCTGGAAAGTTCTCGCAGCATTTTCATTCGGGATTTTTATCCTCGCCCTAGTGCTCGTTCGCTCGTTTCTTATCTGTCAGAAAAACGGCGGCATCATCTGGAGTGCGACTTTATATCATTTGAAAGATCTTAGATCTGGGTGCCGGGTCAGACTAGGGCTGTGAAAAGCGCGTACGGTTTTTTTTGATAACTCTCACTAAGGGGTGAATCATAGAAAGCCCGAAGAAGGCGAAAACCAAAAGTGGGATTTGCCAGAATGGATCTGAGAAGAAAGAAATACGTACTTTCGGTTGAATCTTCATGCCCCCAAGGAGTAAAGGCTTCCCACCGTTTAAAAACTGCATGTCTAGTGGGTGCAGATGAAAGTACCAAGTAAAAAGACTTCCCAGCATAAGACCAAACACCAATCCTAAGCTGACGAGAATCATCCCCTCGATGAGAAGACTCGTAACGACCCAAAGAGAATTTGTTCCGATCACTTGAAGAGTTTGAAATTCTTTCTCGCGCTGAAGGAAAGTAATCATGAAGCTGTTGCCCAGGCCTACGCTGACGAGCACGGCCACCATGACAGAGATGAGCCAAAGGAAACTGACGGAAAACCTCATCGAAGCTGCGACTTCTGGAAGAAGCCGATCCCAGGTCGTCACACTGAGACGAGAGGGGATCTGCGGGTGGTTCTCCGAAAACAAAATTCTTTGGTGATAGTTTTCCCCCATCACGAAAAGTTCTTGCGCATCTTTTAAATGGACGAGAGACAATGCACTTTCGAGATCTCCTCCTCCAAGGTCTAAGACCCCTACGACTTTCATCATCGCATTAGCGACGGACCCATCATTGGCCTGTCCGATGAGTCCAACTTCTTGACCGACTTCGACACCGATTTTACGAGCAAGCTTGGCCCCGAGGACGAGCTCGTTTGCTGGTTCATCGGATAAGAAACTTCCGGTCATGAGGGACGAATGGATTGTAGAAAACCGCCGCTCGACGGCCGGATCAATCCCAATCATCATTGAGCCGAGCGTCATTGAGTTCCCAGAAAGATAGATGTGATTCGTAATTCTCGGGGCTGTAGAATTAAGCAACTCTTGATTCGTAATCATGGAGTCGTTAATGACTTTGTACTTATTGAATTTCTTCTTGTCCTTCTCTCCGTAGTAGCCTGAGCTCGTAACCGTGGATTCTCCCGTAAAATGCTTAAGGAATTCTTTCCTCGTCTCATCAATCCCTGAGCGTGAAAAATTCATATTCAAGCAGATAAAACAAACGCCAAGACTCAGAGCGATGATCATGGGCCACGTTCGACGAGGTGTGCGCCAGAGATTCCGGTAACTATAAAGCGCAAGGAATCTCAGTCTCACGCTGGCCCCTTATCTAGCCGTTTCAAGACAGTGGTGAGACCCCAAGCATAACTGAACAGGAGTACCAATAAGACTAACACATAGGGTGCAATGAAATTCGCAACATCCATCGAGGGGTGAATAAGCCAATCAATGATGATGCCTGCGCGCTCAATTCTCTCTCCTTGATTCAAGAAATTGAGATCAATCCCACGGTGAAAAAGCGAAAAGGTGAGGAAGATTAAACCGAGGGACAATGAAAATGAAAAAAGAAAGGTGAGAACGAATTCAATTAGCCCTAAGCTCAGGAGTTCGGTTCTACCGACTCCCAGTGTCCGAAGAGTCTTAAGCTCTGCTTCTCTTTCTTCCCACAGAATTTGAACGGGGCCCATGATCGTAAGCAGGACAGTGAAGGAGGTGATGAGAAGACAGAATCGAATCATGAGATCATTAAAATCAACCGCCACAGACATCTCGGGGTTCTCATCTTGCCAACTCTTGAGCTTAACTCCCAGGGCCTCTCCCATTTTTTGGAGATTCTTTTCGGGAAGAGTTCGACCCATGAATGGCATCCGGTTAAAAAGAATTTTCCCGTTGTATCGGCCCAAGTAAAGTTCTTGCCAGTCTCTTTGCAAAAGGTAGAGATGGTGCCCCTGAAAGCTTCGGGAACTGTAGTCGAAGATTCCGGAAACAGTGACTTGTTCCGCGCGAAGCTGCCCTTCATGGTCCTGGAAGTTCAGTACCAGAGATTCACCCACTTTAAGCCTGAACTCTTTCGCAAGTTCGGCACCAATGACTGCAGGTCTGGCACCAGTGCCTTTAAAAAAATCCCCCGCGGTGAGAGAGCTTTCGAGCGGAATGAATTTTCTATGCAGGGAAGGCTCAACGCCAAGCACCGTAAGTGCTGCTTCCCCTTCTGGGGTTGAGAGGAACCCCTCCATCACGAGCTCCGGGGATGGGTTCTGAACACGCTCTTGTTTTAAGCGCAGCTGCCACTCAGGTGTATACTCCAGGGGATGCTGTGAAACTGAAGTTCGGGCGTAGGATACTTCTTGAAACTGATAATCCCCGACGTTGTTTTTCACGACGGCATCTCGAAGGTTATGACTCATACCTTTGAGCACGGTGACGACCATGAGAGATGCCCATGCGGCGATGGACACAGAAAGAACAATAAAGGCCGTCCTCCCCATGTTCCTTTGCATGGTTTTCAAAGCGAACGCACAAAAAAAGAAGATCCTGCCCTTCATTGAAAAATAGTAGCACATCATCGGATAATAGAAAGTGGAACTCTAGACATTGCGAGGACGATCTTGGATTCGGAGGCGACTAGGAAATTCGATGCCCTTGTGAAGGCCCTACAGGATCAGGTCTCTCTGACTTCTCCGGAAGAATGGCAGTCTCTTCTGCGAGAAACCTACCAGCAGTTTTACATCCTGGAGTATCTTGAGAAGTACCAAGAAGACCTCATCCCTTCCAAGTTTAAAAGGGATGATCTGGTCGAGTTTCTGGATGAAATTAATCAAGCGTTACAGGAGAATGGATACTTCCTCGATCTCCTCAATGAGATTCCTTGGGATCGGGCCTCCGAGTATTCCCCCTTTACTCTTGTCGATGGCTCGACCGCGCTAGCGCATGATAATTTTAAGTACTTACTAAGCTTTGCCTATTGCTTGAATAAACTCAACTCTCTGGTACGAAAAGACACGGAGTTTCTGGAAGTGCTGGTGAGGCACTACTGGAAAGTCCGGCGAGCGAACAATTTTTACCGATTCAGCAACCTCCTTGCGGTCATCAAACTCCATTCGATCGAACTGCCCATCATCCTTTTTCTTCGGGCCCAGAAAAGGAAAAAGCTTTCGCCAAGTTTTGCGAAGTGGATCCTCTCGTTTAATATCTTTGAGGCAACCATGGTGGATTTCTTTGTTGGATTCTTCGACAACGCTCGCTCTACCATTCCTCTGATCCGGTATCATCCGAATTGCAGCAAGGGGGCGCCGTCGACATTTTCTAGTGATGGGAATGCGCTGAACCTAGTGAGTCCCCGGCCCAAAGAGTGGGCCGACCTCTATCAGGTTTGGAACATGGCCTTCGTCGCACAATTTAAACCTGCTGCGTTCTTACTCATAAAGCTACTCATCCCTTCAGTCAGTCGGTACCGTCTGAGACCGACGGAGTACATGCACACTCGAATCACAGCTCTTCACTTGGCCATGACCTACATCGACTCGGCCACTCACGCGCCCTTGATCAAGGCCAATCTCAAACTGATCGGACCTTCGAAGCTGTCACTGATTAAGCTCTGGGGACGAGTGAATCTCGCCGCCGCTAAAAAGTATGCCGCACAGGTCGCGCGAATTACAAAATAACGAGACGTCTCGATCACCGGAAGAACCGTGAAGCACTTGGTCCTTTCTGCGGATTATAGCGAGATGGGAACAAGTGGTGGTTCTTATGATAGTAGACACCGCTGCCAAAAAAATTCACAAATTTATAGTACAAATTCGAATCCAAGTTATAGAGCTCAACAGTTCCGTCGTCCTTCGTTTCGTGGGTGACGTAGTTAATGTGCGAGAACACGAACATGTGGAAGAGGTATGACGGCACGAAGAACGTGACGAAAAGAGTTGGTCCCAGCAGAAACAGCCACGCCGCGACACGAAGTGGCACGTTCAGGAAATGCAGGAACATACTGAAGCCAAACAGGTACTTATTGAACAGACTCTCACCGTGATACTTTTTAAACATCTCGTAGACCACGTGGCCACCGCCGAAGTTGTTCGCGAGGAAGAAGGAGAAGAAATTCTTCTTGTGAGGATTGTGGGGATCTAAGTCCGTATCAGAATGGGAATGGTGCATGACATGGTTGAGTTCGAAGGCCGCAAGACTTAAGAGAACGTAGAACCCCGCGAGCTCTCCGAAAATGGTGTTCGCCATTTTTGGCCGCAAGTTTTTATGGACACAATTGTGGATGAGAACCGGGATCTGAACTCCGATGATGAGACCGGGGATCAAGAGCAAAAGATGATACCACGTTGGATGGAAGGTAAGGAAGTCGTCGAGGTTAAGATTCTTCCACTGAAAAAAAACGACTAATGAAATAAGTGCTAGATGCGCAGAAAGATACTTCAGAAGGTAGAAGCGATCGTTCCTAAAGTTTACCCAGTGATTCATAGCGACTCTCTTTTATCATCAAATCGCATTGCATACGGAGGCCTTGACCTCATCGCTAAATGCATCGGATTAACAAGTTTTGGATTCTTATGGTGGTTTAGGTGAAAGTAAATTCCGCTTCCGATGAAATTCACAAATCGGTAGTAGAGAGTATCATTCTTGTTAAGGATTTGGACGTTCCCATCTTCCTTGTGCGAATGAGTGATGTAGTTAACGTGCGCAAAACCAAAAGAGAAAACCAAGAACGATGGAACATAGAAAAAGAAAAAAAGCTCTGGCCCCAGGATCAGGTACCAGGCAAGTAATCGTAACCCATAGCTCCCGTAGTGAAGGGCCCGGTTAAGCTTAAACAAGGCGACATTGGCAAAGGTCCTGCCATGAAATTCCAAGAATTTTTTTTCAATGATCCCTGCGCCGGTGAACTGACTTTGGATGAAAAAGCGGAAGAAGCTTCGCTGCCCGGGAGAATGCGGATCTTCATGCGTGTCTGAGAATGCGTGATGAAGAGTGTGGTTAATCCGGACGATTCCTAAACTCATGAGACAAAAGAAGGCCGTCAACTCGCCGACGATCGAGTTAAAGCTTTCGGACTTGAAATTTCCATGGGTGCAATTGTGCATGAGAACTGGAATTTGAATTCCTGCGAAAAAACATAACGGGAGGAGCAAAGCGTATTCCCATCGAAGGATGAGATCGAAGTTGATTCTATTTCCTGAAGTCGAACAGAGGATTAACCCAGAGAGCACCAGACAATGAAGCAAGAAGTACTTCGTAAGAAAGTATTTATCACTCCTAAATTGTGCCCATGTCGTATTCATATAATCGCATTATTTCAAAGGATGGGTTCCATAGATAGGGAGTGTGTACTTTTGGAAGGACAAGATTCCGGATGTCAAAATTTTATACGATCATGTCCCTCTCTTCTCTCTGGACGATTCTGTCTGTTCCCTAGGAGCTGTGTACTCTAGTTCTAGTCACTTAGATTGGAACATTTAAGGATCATAACGATCAACATCAGACAAAATTATCTTAAGGCTTAGAAGATCCTCGGTAGGAGGAAGAAGAATGCGACCAGGGTTGCTATGAAAGCGTGGAATGCGGCTTGGTCGGCGGCAGCGATCAAACCGAAGAGGGCGCAACTGACCAAATGGACATAGTCCCGAAGAAACTCATAGGTCATAATCCCTCAGAAACTACAGAGAAAATTCTCACTGTCAATTTCATGGACACCCCCTTGTAGAATTCACCCTGCCCCCAAAACTACAGGGGGGACCGTGGCATAATTACACTCATGAAAACCTACGACATCTACGACGAAGAACGGATCGCCCGAATGCTGCATGTCCAGGAAGCTAACTCCTTGGACTTTAACAGCAGCATCCCTTGGACAACGGCGATTGACCTTTCGAAGCCGCTCCTTCCTTTGGACACGGAATCACTCCTCTTCCCGGAAACCACAGAGGCCGAGCGCCTGGCGATATCTCAGATCATGGGCCTCGTCGTTGCAGCCAGTATCTCTCAGCTCGAATCCGTAGCTGTCTCTCTCCAGGGCCCAACCTGGGATAAGGTCCTTAAGAAACACCCGGTAGGTCCAGAATTCCGATCACTCGGGGAACATTTTTACGCTGACGAAGCGAAGCACTCCCTCGCCTTCGATCGGTATGTAGCGATTTTTGCTCGGGAGATCGGTTTGGAGACAGGGGAACTGAAGGCCTTTCTTCCAAGCTCTAACTCGATGATCCGAAAGATCTATGCCTTGAACTCTCGTCTCGGCGGAGCCGCGATCTGGTGGCTCATCGCGGCCCTTGAGGAAGAATCCATTGAAATTTATAAGCGCATGCGCAGTTCAAACGAAGCACTCGAGCCACTCTACCTCGCTCTCCATCGCGCGCACTTCGAGGAAGAGATCCGGCACAAGAGCTACGCGGTCATGATGCTCCAGTTGCACCAAGCTCAGGGCACTCGGCCTTTCAGCAAGTTCGACTTCCTCCTTTCTGAGACTCTTAACTTTCTCTGGAGCTTCCAGCAGCTGGCCAAACTGCGTGGGATTGGTGCCCTTCGGAACCGGCATCAATTCTTTGAAACAATTTCTGGGCTCTGTGAAAAGTTTAAAGGCCAGAACACGCTCCAGATGATGAGTGCTCTGTGCTACCGAACACCCTACACCCGGGGCATGATCCAGCTCTCCCAGCACCGGGAAGTCCAGGAGCTTCTTAAAGAATTCGGCGGATACCGGCTTCCGTTTGCTGCCGCCAACGAGGAGAAGCTATGTACTGTGTAGACTCTCTGAACCGGAACACCCGGTCACTGTACTTCCTAACGGCACCGTCACCACGTCAGGACGCACCTCTGATCGTGCTCCTCCATGGTTTCCCAGATAGTGCCTTCGGTTGGGATCTTCAGCTCGACGCCTTGAAGTCGAACTTTCAGGTTGTTGCTCCTTTTCTCCCGGGAACTCTCAACGGTGCGGATGCGACGACTGAACACGTCTCTCTCGCCGAGTGTGCCGATGACGTCGTCGCTTTGGTCGCGGCGGTCAGAAAAGAAGGTCAAAAGGTCTACCTCGTCTCCCACGACATTGGCTGCTTCATCGCCGTCGAGGCGCTCCGCCGCGGTCTTTCACCCCTCGCCGGTCTCGTCCATCTCAATGGCATGGGTCTCGATCAGTTTGCCGGGAGAATCTTCTCCCTGGGCCAGTGGTTCAAGTCTTACTACGTCCTCCTCGCCCAGATTCCCTTCGTCCGGGACCTCGTCGGGCGTCGCTTTCCGCAATTCTTTCTTAACTACATCTACGATCGCTCCCAGGTTCCGAGCGCTGATGAAATCCGCACACAAACCGACCGCCGGGTCTTCAGCTGCATGACGATCTACCGGAACCTGCTCCGAAGAGCAGCTCAGTTGGTCGGAAAGAAGATCCAGAAGATCGAACTTCCAACGCTTTTTATTTGGGGAAACAACGACGCTTTCCTCGAATCACCGAGCGAAGACGAAGTCCGCCGCCATTACACTCACGCGACCTTCCGGACCCTCAATCAAGGTCACTGGGTCCTTCGTTCAAACCCGCGCCAAGTTAACCGACTCATCATCGGCGCCATTACCTCCTGGGAGCTCGGCCATGAATAAGTTCATGAAAGACAAGAACTACCTCCTGAAGTACTGCCTGAAGAGCCTGGTGATCTTAACCATGCTCAACCTGGGCCTCTACCTCACGAACGGACTAAGCTTTGAGTTTGTCGTCTCTAAGGCCGAGCTCCTCCTCCCGCTCTTGGGCATCCTCCTCTGCGGACTTCCTTCAGGCCTCATGCATAACTGTGCTCACGGAAACCTCGCTCCGAAGCGCTTGAACGGCGTCGTGGGCGAGATCTGCGGGACCATCATGCTCTACGGCTTCCGCGGCTTCGCTCTCGCCCACATGTTTCACCACAAGTACCCCGACAATCCCACTTGGGATCCGCATCCGCCGAAAGGCCACTCGTTCCTCCGCTTCGTCGTATCTCCGATCAAGGCAACTCTCCTCGTGGTCGAACGCGCCTACTACCAGTTTCACGGCGAGACCTCTGAGTCCAAGACAAACATCCGCGTGCAGCTCGTTCTCTTCAACCTCGGCATCGCGGCGCGCATCATGTTCTGGGTTCTCCTCCTGGGCCCGAAGCTCTTCGTCCTGGCCTACCTCCCCGTCTACGCCGCCAACATTTTCGTCTTCGCGCACATTAACTACGCCACTCACGTCGACCTTCCCGATGGGAGTTCGAAGATCATCAACTTAAATCACAACGCCTACTACCGCTTCGTAAACGCGGTCTCCCTCGGTGGGTACTTCCACAAGTCCCATCACCTCCGGCCAGGTGCCTTTAACCCGGCCAAGGTTGAGATCAACGACGCTCGAGACCTCATGACCTTCATTCCAAAGGCCCACGCATGAACGCTTTCAAAAAAGACGCCTTCCATTTTTTAAAGTACTTCTCTCTGAATGCGGTGGTCTTCGGCTTCCTGGCCTTCGTCCTCTGGAAGACCAATGGCCTCGGTGGATCGCTGTCCATGAACGCTACGGTGATGCTCTTGATTCCGGTGGGTCTCGTCACGGGCCTCGTGAGTGCTACGGCGTTTCACAACGCGAGCCATGGCAACATCAAGCCCCGGAGGCTCAACGCTTTGATCGGAGAACTCACGGCGAGTTTTAGCTTAGAAGACCTCCGGTGCTTCCGCGTCGGTCACATGCTCCACCACATCCACACCGACGACCCCGAGCTCGATCCGCATCCACCGAAAGGGTTAACCTTCTTCGGGTTCATCATGAGCTCGCGGCAAAAAACCATCGAGTGCATTTCCCGCCTCTACTACCAGGCCCACGGCGCAGGCCCTGCCCAGCGCCGGAATGTTCTCGCGCAGATCATCCTCTTCCACGTCGCTGCACTGGCCAAGGTTGTCTTCTGGTTCCTTCTCTTCGGGAAAACAGGATTTCTCTTTTTCTTTGTTCCGGCCTACCTCGCCTACTTCTTCGGCTTCGCGCACTTAAACTACGCCTCCCACCAGGACGATGAACACGGAGTCGCCGAGGTCTCAAACCACGACGGCACACTCTTTTACCGCGTGATGAACTTCCTCACTTCCGGAGGCTACTACCACCGGAATCACCACCTCGCTCCGGGTCTCTACAATCCGAGCAAACTCTCCCGTGCTAAGGCCGGGGTCTAACGAAGAGCTTCCGGTCTGGGTACAAAAGAATGTCACACACCGGCAGGACTTCCTGCGTGAGAAGCTCGAGGGGAAGCGTGGAAAGAATCTCCTCAATCACAATCTCCGCCTCCGCGTACGCGAGCTGTTCACCGATGCATTTCTTGGGCCCAATTAAGAATGGCAGGAAGCGGTCTCTCGGGCCCCAGGACGGCTCCAAGAAGCGGCCCGGCCGAAACACTTCCGGGTCACCCCAGAACGCAGGATCGCGCTGAACCATGTAGGGCGAGATGAGAAAGTTCGTCCTCGGGGCCACTTCTTTCCCACCAAGCTCCATGGGGGAAATGTTCTGCCGAACATTGATCGGAAACGACGGGTAAAACCGAAGGCCTTCCTGGAGCACCGATTTTCTTTCCGCCGAACCTCGAGGGGCCTGAAGGAACACGTCGATGTATGCAGGGTTCCGAAGGAGAAGGTAGAGGGTCCAGACGATGAACATGGAGGTGGTCTCGTAGCCCGCTCCGAGGAACGTCACCACTTCGTCTCGGATTTCTCGGTCGGAGAGGTTCGCCGGAGAGCGGAGCAGTCGGCCCAGGAAGCTCTCATCCTCAACTCCTCCCTCACGGCCGCGGCGGATGAGAAAGTACGTAAACTCATCGAGCTGAGCGATAGCGTTCTTCAGCCGTCGGTGCTCGGGCGTTGGCAGCCAAAGTGGAAACTTTATGGGAGATGCAAACTTTCGCGCAAGGATGCCCCCACTGTCTGCGAACGCGCGTCGAACCTCCGCGGACCGCTCCTCCGGAATTTGCCCGAAGAAGATCGCACCGGAGATGGAAAAAACCAAGGCCATGACCTCATCCGCAAGGTCGAAGGTCCCTTTCCGCCGCCAGTCTTGGATGTAGCGCTGAGTGATCTCTCGAATCGTTGTCCCGTAGCCCTCGATCGCCTGGTGGTGAAAGACCCCCTGGATCACAAGCTTCTTGCGACGCCACTCCTCTCCCTCGGCGATGAAGAGACTCTGGCCGAGTGCTACCTGGAGGAGCTTGGCCTGATCTCCCTTCTCATTATTATTCTTTCCGTCCACCAAGACGGTCCGGATGTCATCGGGATGAAATAAAAAGAGCGTGCGAAGAGGCCCACCGAAATACGGCAAGTACCCATACCGGCTGCGGAACGTGCCCATGGCACCTAAGGGATTATTTTTAAAAAGCCTGATCCCTGTGAGGTAATCCAAGCCCTTGACGGGAGTTAAACTGCGGTTCACGCGAAAGCCTTTCTTTTAATCTTCTCATAAGCTATTGAAAACCCCAAGACTGCGACCAGTTTACTCAAGGTTTTTGACCCTTCTGACGATAAAGATCCTATGTTCTTGAAGTTCTTAAAAACCACCCTTTTCTGTCTCCTGATTCAGGTCTTACCGGCCCAGGCCATCTACCCTGAGAACATCGGGACCACCCAGTATGGAATTGGCTACCTCGCCGCGGCGGATAAGCTCGACCGAGACGCCCGCCGCTTAGGCGATGATCGAGGCTGGTCCCGCGAAAAATCCCGGCGCCTCTACACCCTCATCGAGGATGGCATCACGGCCCCCGCGTCGGGTCTGTCCAGAATTCTCTCCAGAGTCTCCGAGGATGACCGGAAGGGATTCATCCGAATGCTCGTCCACCTGCAGGAAGTTGTCAGTGAAAAGTCGCCCTGGCTCTTCATGATTGGCCGTGACCGAGCCGTCGCGACCGACGGGCACCACAAGGTGCGCTCCCTCCAGCGCCTCAACGATATGCTCACCTTAAGTTCCGAGCGCTGGCGCACAGAAACACGAAAAATTTTATCGGACGCTGATCGAGTCGATCGGGCCGGACGCATGCGAACGAGACTCCCCTTTTCCGCACCGGAAGTTCTCGGGCGTTACCCTGCGAACGTAAAGGCCGCTGAGGTCATGCGCGGGATTCTCTCCCAGCGCATGGGACTGTGGGAGAACCCTGAAGACACCGCACTCGCACGCCGCTTCTACGGGCCTGAAGCCAGCCGAAGGGCCTCGGTCCAGGACCTCAATCGCCTGGCCAGCAGCCTCGGGATCGAGGATTCGCCCACAGGACTCTCTTTTATTCCCATCCGAGAAGTCCGCGATAACCCTACCCGCACCTTGATGGGAGTCTACTTCGAGACCCGAGGCCTGAAGGAGGGGGACGTCGGTTTCATCGCCTACACCGAATTCTTTGTCGGGGACCATGTGCGGGAGCTGGCCCAGCAGGACCCTCAGCGGTACCGAAGCATCATCCGATTCCTCTCTCCTGAAACGACGATCCAACAGCAGCGTGAGCTCCTCCCCGCCGCCCTCAATGAGGTCGACGCCCTCTACGCCAACCGAGCAACCCTCGCAGCCGCTACCTTAGAACTCGCAAGCCAGGGCGCGAGGGACGTCGAGCGACTGCTCAACAAGCTCAAACGATCCTACTGCCGAGCAAACCCTCTGTAGTTTTTTCAATCCATTCTCCGAGTTTGAAAAGTCCGTGTAGGATGTGCGACCTATGCACGTTTTCACCGTCCTTGCCTTAAGTCTTTCTCTCCTCGCTAGCTCTGCGCATGCGCAAATTGTTCGCGCCTACAGTGCTAGCTCCCTCATCGAATACGGCCTCTCAGCCGAGGAGGGTTTCTGGATAAATCCCATGGGCCCCCTAGCGCGCGGGAGAGGAGTGACTGGTTCCTATGGCCCGCTCGGGAATCTCGGTCCCTTCGGAGAAAACCTCTGGAACGCGACCACCGCCTTCAGTGCGGCCGGGAACTGGGATGACCTCTCGGTAACCCTCTCCCGCATGTATGGACCTTTGAGCGCCTCGGGCCCAGTCTTCCTCACCACCGAGCTCGGTCAGGCGATGCTAAACTTCAACGGTGCCGCTCACCTCCTGGCCCCGGGCGGTGTGCTTCACGTTCTCGGAAACGCTGGACCACTCGGTCCCCTCGGGATCGCCGGCATGCTCGGACCGAATGGCGCCCATGGGCTCTCAAGAAACGCCGCGGGCAACTACATCGACCGCAACCGAAACGTGGTTCGGAGTGTGCGGCTCAATAGCCACGAAGGTCCGAAGGAGTTCGATCTCTACGAACTCTACAAGCTCGAAACATTCCGCAGCAGCGAGACCCTAGACACCTCGTTCGCTCTCCGGGGAAAAATCGACGCCGGAAAGAGCGTTCAAGCACGAGTCGCCTCGAAGCGTGCTCAGTGGGTGAACTTTTTGGTGGTCAACGAGTATGAACTCGATAGCTTCGCCCTCCAGGTCTCGGACGAGGCCGGAGGTCAGATCGAATCGGTGGCCGAGACTCTGTCGAACTTCATCAGCGTGAAAGTAAGACCTGGAACCCGACTCAGAGTAACGGTAACGCACCGTTCTTCACTTCATCTACTCCGCAAACCCTTCCGCCTTTATGTGACGGGCTCCGAGGGGGCGACGGAGGTAAGTCGTCCATTTCATTACACTCAAGGCCCCTGAGCGAGCAAAACAACTCCTTTCCTTTCCCCTTCCTATCATGATAAAAATTTTCCCTTATCTGGGGGAACCATGTTTAAACATTTAGCGCTCATCGCTCTCGCTTTCTACTCTTTCGCTGCCATGGCGGAAGTCACTCTCACTCAAGTCAATAACTTCGGCACCAATCCTGGCGATCTTCGGATGTTCTATTATGGACCCAAGAATCTGGCGAATAAGGCACCTCTTGTTGTTCTTCTCCACGGTTGCGCCCAAGCCGCTTCCGAGTTCGACGACGAAACTGGCTGGACCAAGCTCGCCGACGAAAACGGCTTCTACCTCCTTCTCCCGCAGCAGCGCGAAGTCAATAATTCTTCTCGTTGTTTTAACTGGTTCGAAGCAGCAGACATCCGCCGTGATGGCGGTGAAGCGGCATCGATCATTGAGATGATCGACACCATGGAAAAGATGGTTCCTATTGATCCCTCGAAGATTTTCGTTGCGGGTCTCTCGGCTGGCGGGGCCATGACAAGTGTCATGCTCGCCAATTACCCTGAAGTTTTTAGCGCCGGTGCCATCGTCGCCGGAGTTCCGTTTGGGTGCGCCACAAGCCTCTCAAACGCTTTCAACTGCATGTTCGGGAACTCTTTCCCTGCACCAACGGCCCAGCAGCGCGGGGACGCGGTTCGCCGTGCCGCCGGGAGCTTCAATGGTCCATGGCCGCGGGTGATGGTCGTCCACGGGACTTCCGACGAACTCGTGAACCTGAAAAACGCCCAGCTCAATGTTGACCAGTGGACCAATGTCCACGGAACCGACGCTCAAGCTGATGCCACGACAACGGTCCAGGGCCAGCAGTACCTCGAATACAAGAAAGGTAATGACGTGGTCGTGAGCCTTCTTACGATCCGGAACCAGCGCCACGGTTACCCGGTCGACGTCCGGAACGATTGCGGCGAGGCCGGCAAGTACGTCCTCGATTCCGGGGTCTGTGCCTCGAAGCACATCCTAAACTTCTTCAAGATCAAGTAACCCAATCCTGCGGCCCTGAGAGCTCATTTTCAGGGCCGTTTTTTTTCCGCTCCTCCTCGACCTAAACAAGATTCTTCATAAATCTTCAGACAAATCGACTTAACGCTTTAAAAAGCGTTGCCTTAGTCAAATCGATAAAGTCATCATATTAGTATGATTAAAATAATATTGTTGGCGTCGCTTTGGATCGTGCCCCTAAGCATGTGCGAAGCAAAATCTCACTTTTCACTCGGGTTGAACAAAACTCTCAAAGATGTTCAAAACTCGAAAGGTAAAGTGGAAGATAAACCGTTCTCCCCCTACCTCGGCTGGGGCCATCACTTCAATCTCTTCGATACGGGGTTCGGCTTCTCGCCCCAGATTGGATACATCCATACGAATGAAGTCGCCAACGACAGCTTCGGGAAGCAGACGACGCATTCCATTTTCCTCAACTGGGATTTCCTCTACATCCCGGCGTTCTCGGCCCAGACGGCGTTCCGGTTCGGGATCGGGAACTTCATCAAGCGCGTCAGCGGCAAAGGTGGAACCGTGGAGATCCCCAACGGCAACAGTACCGATCGGGCCCGCAGACCGAGCAAAACGGTGAGCTCCTTCTCGAGCACGTTCAACCTCGGTGCCGACTATAACTTCAACATGCCCCTCACGGACTTAGGCATCACCGACCTCGGACTTCGGTTCGAACTCTTCACTTTCCGGCCCCTCTCCCAGGAGAACCGGAACTACGCCTTCAATTTCGGCGTTCTGATGTACTATTAAAAGGAAGCCAGCCATGAAGACTCTCATCCTCCTCACAGTCCTCTATTCTTCGGCCTCGTTCGGTTTTGTCCTTTTGAACCCGAAATACGAACTCCATGATCCCACCAGTACGAAGGTTAAACTCTCCTCCGAAGGCTGCACGGGCAATGGGATCCCGGATCGAAAGGTCGTCGAGGCCATCAAGTGGGCCATCGATTTCTGGAACGACGTCCCTGAGTCTCGGCTAAAGCTCAAATACGGAGGAAGATCTTCCGCCTCCCTAACCGATTCGAGAGTTCCCAAAAACGAGATCATCGTCGGCTGCGCCTCCCTTCCGAGTGTGAACATCCTCGGCGCCACACAGAACGATCGAGACAACGGGTCAGCGAGAGTCAAGATGAACTCGGACGTTTACACCGGAAGCTACAATGAAACGAGCTTCATCGGGACCCTCACCCATGAGATCGGGCATGGTCTTGGACTCTACCACAGTAAAGACCCCGCCTCCGTGATGACCTACTCCGACCACGACTGGGTGGACCGGCCGAAGTACATCTCCCAAGACGACATCGACGGGATCGTTTACCTCTACCCGAATGAGAAAGAGTTGGGAGGCCTCATGGGGAGCTGCAGCTCTTTCGCGAGCGAAGACGGGAAGCACCCGAAGTTCTTTCTAGACGCGCTCCTGGGTTTCATGTTCATGTTCGTGGTTGCCTTTGGGCTCAAGAAAGTCCTAAGAAAATGACTCCCGCCCTAGGGCCATCATCTCCCCCGCGATGAATGAACCTGGAGCCGCGATCAAAATTGGACAGATCCTCAAGTCTCTGCGGCTGAAGCACGGACTCACTCAGCTCGAGGTCTCCCTCCGCTCGGACGTTTCCCCCCGGCATTACCAAGAGATCGAATACGGGAAGAAAAACTGCCAGATCAACACGCTCTCCCGCGTGCTCAAGATCTACGACGTGAACATCTTCAGCTTCTTCACCGCATTTTTCATCGACGAGTTCCAGGAGCACGGAGTCCAGCCGCTCTACGAGATCTTCGGAGACCGCGCCTTCGGCTACCGAAAATTTGATCTCAAGGGAACGGTCACCTACCAGTGCAAGTACAGTGTGGAGATCACCGGCATGCCAGATGACCTGGTCCTCGGAAAGATGAAGCTCTGGTCCGACTTAACGGATCCAGCGATGGTGATGTTCATAAAAACAGGACTGAAGTACTTCGTGAACATGCTGCCGACGCCTCCGTCCTGGAAAGTCTCGATAAAAAATCACGCGACGAACACCAGTAACCCCTTCATGGGATTTTGTCGGTACGAGAGGAACTCAGCAAAAAAGGTCGTGGGACTAGAGATCATCATTTTCCCGCTGGAGGCAGGACCCCAAGGGACCGGGTACTAGGCCTTTGGGAGGCATTACATTTTTTCAGCCCTTCGTTTAAATCCCCGAAGGGTGGAGCAATTGTGTTACGGACACCTCATTGGAAGCCTTCACAATGACGGGAACTCTGCATGAGCACTGAACGCAATCGGAATGGTATCACACAGCCGCTAAGGCTGCTTCTTTCAACCGTAGCGCTGCTGGCCCTGCCCCTGGCCCACGCAGAAGGCCCGGTGGACATCGCTGAAATCCTGAGGCCCGTCGAGGAGATGCGAATCAAGGCGGACATCCCAGGTCTGACGGTTGCAACTTTCACAGGCCAGGGCCTCCAGTTCACCTACGCCAGTGGAAGAACCTCAAACGCTCCGTCGAGCGAATTCGTTTCGGCCCAGAAGACGCTGTTCCCCATCGCCTCCGTTTCAAAGTTATTCACGGCCGTGAGCATTTTCCAGCTCCTTCAAAAAGAGAAGTTTACTCTCGACACCTCATTGAGTGAGCTCGAACTCACGTCCTTCCATCGGTTGGTTAAGGACCGGTGTCCGACACGAATGCTGATGCTAGAGAAAATCAAGGTCCGCCACCTCTTGAGCCATCAGGGGGGGATCAACCAGGATACTCCTGGAGCAAATCTGTGGTGGGACGTGAGCGCCATCGAAGACGGGATGTATCCTTCCGAGCGGGATTACAACGACGGATTTTGCTCCCTCGACCAGCTCCTAGAACCAGGCACGGCCCCGTTGTATAAATACTCGAACACGGGATTTAATCTCCTCGCCGAAATCGTCGCAGCCTACGGTGATGAACCTTCCTTCGAGAGCTACGTTCAAAAAAACATCCTGCGCCCCTTAGACATGAAGAACACCTTCTATTCTCTGGACTCTCAACGGGCAGAAGATCAACTGGTGACCTCTCACGGTAACCCCGGAACGAATCCCAATCTCGGCCCAAAGGGCCGCCTCACTTTACCGAAAGTACTCCACCCGTTGTCCTACGAGGGATCGATTGGAGTTAACTCAACCGCCGAAGACCTAGCGAAGTTCGGCCAAATGCTCCTAGGCTGGACCTCGGGCCAGAGTTCGAAAGACGCATCCGAAACAATCGCCTCGCTTTCAGAGCTCTGGGAAACTATTCTCAATCCCGTCTCAAAGAACAGCACCACCGCGTCGATCGGAAACGGTTTCATGGTCTTTGATACGAAGCTCGCGACTTCAACGTTTCACGCCCAAGGGTTCATCTGCTATGGCCACACTGGGACGGGCTACGGATCCCGGTCCATCCTCTACGTCTGTCCAGAGCTCGACTGGGGATTCGTGGCACTCTTTAACACCAGAGATGTAAACCGGGAGGAGTACCTGCGCGTGGTCTCTGAGCTTCTCGCCAAGAAGGGGCTCATCCATCCGCGGCCGGTGGAGGATCCTAAGGTTCAAGAGTGGCTTAAGAGGGCGAGAGCTTTCCATGCGGCGACGGAGGTCATTCCTCTTCCCCGGCCAGCGAAGCTCGATGAGAAAGACATCCCGGAAGAGCTAAGGCCCTTCGTCGGCATCTACTCCTCTGGAGTCGTGGGAGACATCGAAGTGTCTGTCAGTGTGAACAAAAAACTCATGGTCCGGAACGTGGAGCTCGATCAAGAGGGCCCGGACAGCTTCAGATACCCAATCAACGCCGGATCAAGTGATGTCAGAGAGCCCGTGAAATTTGTCCGGGCCTGCCCGGGTGGGCCAGTGGTTCAGATCATTCAGGCCCACGTGCTGTTTGCGCCGAGAAAATCCCCAGCACCATTAGAAGTTTCGTGCCAGGGACAGCTGTAGAGGGCGACGCTCACATCGCCCCCTACCCTTAAAAAAAACTAAACTTGTCCGAACCCACCATCGGCCATGATGTTGGCGCCGCAGATGTAGCTCGAATCTTCACTGGCGAGGAAGAGAGCGACTCGGGCCATTTCATCGGCCGTTCCAAACCGCTTCATGGGAACCGTGCTTGCCATGTTGCCGGCGAACGCGTCGAGCTGGTCCTTCGGCATCCCCATCTTGTTGTAGATCGGCGTTTCGATCGGACCGGGGGAGAGGACGTTGAAGCGGGCCTCAGAGACCGGAATCTCTGCGGTCCAGGAGCGAGCAAAACTCCGCACCGCTGCCTTGGTGGCCGAATAGACGGAGGCGCCGGCGATGCCTTTTTCGGAGACAACGGAAGCATTGAGGATGACGGAGCTCCCTTTGCTTAAATACGGCAGGGCCTTGGCGACGGTGTAGTAGAGTCCCCGAACGTTGGTATTGAATTGGTTGTCAAAAAACTCTGGGCCTGATTCAACCGTCGGAGCAAAGAGGGCGACCCCAGCATTGGCGAAGAGGACGTCGAGCTTTCCGTATTTAGCCTTAATGTGCGTGTACAAGCGATCGAGGTCTCCGAGCTGAGAGACATCCGTTTGGACGATGTCAAATTCCGCTCCGAGTTCCTTGGTGGCCGTCTCAAACGTGGTCCGGGATCTCGCGGTGATGACGACTGTGGCCCCTTCTTTTTTAAAGAGCCGGGCCGTGGCCAGACCGATGCCTGAGTTTCCGCCGGTGACGAGTGCGATTTTGTTCGATAGCTTACCCATGGTTGTTTCTCCTTTTTTATTGAACCGATCAGTTCAATATAACCCATGCTGAACAAAAAGCAACTCAATTATTGAACCGATCGGTTTTTTATGTTATGATGCAGTATGGGAAGACCGAAGAGTTTTAGCCGCAACGAGGTCCTCGATTGCGCCATTCAAAGTTTTTGGGAAAACGGGTACTCCGGCACGAGTCTCTCGGATCTCGAGAAGGCCACCGGGGTCAATAAGTCAGGGCTTTATTCCGAGTTCAAAGACAAGGATGATATCTTCCTCGAGAGCATAAAACGCTTCGGCGAGACGAGCCCGGTCCTCACGATCTTAAACCACAAGCCCCTGGGTTTAAAAAACATCGAGGCGTTCTTAAAGTCTTCGCAGCAATGCCGGGGTCAGAAGGGCTGCTTCTTTGCGAACACCATCCGCGAGTACTCCGTCATCCCGGAGGGAGTGAAAGCGGTGCTCGAGGCCAACTTCTCCGAAGTCCGAGAAGCACTCACCCGGAACCTCGTCGAGGCCGGGATCAAATCCCCAAGGCCCGTGACAAATCTCATCATGACGTTCTCGCTGGGGCTAAATTTAAAACTGAATGCGGTCGAGACCGACGCCATCGACGAGGAAGTGCATTCTTTCCTCAAGATGCTCAAGACCTACGTCAAATGAGGCCCCCGCCGAAAGTGGGTGGCCTAGTCAGGAAACTTTCGCCAAGATGATTCCATGAACTACTACAGGGCCATCCTCCAATACGACGGAAGTGAGCGCATGGGTTTCCAGTGGCAAGAGGGCATGCCCACGATCCAAGGGGACCTCAACCTCTCGCTCCAGAAGATCCTTCACGGTAAGGTCACGACCAGGGCCGCTTCGCGGACAGACAAGGGTGTTCACGCTCTGGGCCAGGTGGTGAAGATTTCGGCCGAAGATCCCTCAGCGCTGAGTGCTTCGCTCCTGAACCAGGCACTCCCCGCTCACATGCGCTGCCTCGACCTCACTCCCTGCGAGGGCCCCTTCATCCCGTCCGTGGATCAACTCTCAAAAGAGTACCGGTATCTTTTCACGAACACTCCGGGTGAGTCGGGCCAGGGCCAGCGCTACATCGCTCAAACTCCCTACCCGTTGAACATCGATCACATGCAAAGCTGCGTCCGGATGCTCACGGGAATCAACGACTTTCGAAACTTCTGGTCCATCGGAGGGAAATCCAACACGACACTCCGGGACATCCATGAGTGCGATCTGAGCTGGATCGATCCGAGGCTTCTCTTCGCCAACACTTTATTTTCAGCGGGAGAGGTCACGAACTGCTGGCAGTTCCGGATCGTGGGTAAGGGGTTCTTAAAGCACATGGTCCGGCACCTGGTCGGGGCCCTGTGGATGGTCGGCAACGGACGGCTCTCGGTGGAGGAGTTTTCTCGGTACCTCCACGGCGAACTGCGGGAGCAGAGGCCTTGGAAAAAAGCAGATCCCCGGGGACTCTACCTCCTGAAAGTGACCTATCAGCAGGAATAAAAAGTTCTCATCCCAGGGCCCTTTAGGTAATGTCTCCGACCATGAGTCGATTGAATTTCAAACTCCAGGCCACGGCCCCCGGATCCCGCGCCCGAGCGGCCACGTTCACGACGCTTCACGGTGAAGTCCAAACTCCGATTTTCATGCCGGTGGGCACCCAGGCGACGGTGAAAAATCAGACCGTCGAGTCCCTCAAAACGGCCGGCTCTAACGTCCTCCTCGCCAATACCTACCACCTCCTCCTGCGCCCGGGCCCGGAGGTGATGAGAACGTTCGGTGGCATCCATAAGTTCATGAACTGGGACCGTCCCGTTCTGACGGACTCCGGTGGGTTTCAGATCTTCTCGCTCTCAAAATCCAGGGAGATGAATGAGAAGGGCGCGCGCTTCTTGAGTTACGTGGACAACCGGCCAATCCTTCTGACCCCGGAACTATCCATCGACATGCAGAAAGCGATCAACAGCGACATCATGATGGTGCTCGATCAGTGCATCGAATCCAATGCCTCCCGGAAGGACGCAAAAGCTGCCATGGATCTGACCCATCGCTGGGCCCGCAGAAGCCTCGAGGCCCGAGGAGATTCTTTGCAGTCCATGTTCGGGATCGTTCAAGGTGCCTGCTACGAGGACCTCCGGAAGGAAAGTGCCGACGTGCTGGTCAATCTGCGAGTGAACGGTCAGGGCTTCGACGGCTTCGCCATCGGGGGCCTCGCGGTAGGTGAAACAAAATCCGAGCGGGAGGACTTCACCGCCATCGCCGCAGCGATGCTGCCGGAGCATCTTCCGCGCTACCTCATGGGAGTGGGAACTCCCATCGACATCCTGGAAGCCGTTCACCGCGGTGTGGACATGTTCGACTGCATTCTCCCCAATCAATACGGCCAGCGCGGCGTGGCCTTCACCAGCCTCGGAAATTTCCAGCTCCGGCGCTCGGTGTATAAGTTCTCAGAGGCGAAGCTCGATCCTGCCTGCTCATGCCTCACCTGCACCAACTACTCCCGCGCCTACCTCCACCACCTGATCAAAACTGACGAGCCTCTGGGGTGGCACCTCCTCTCACTCCACAACATCACGTTCTACCACCGGTTTATGGGACAGATGCGACAGAGCATCCTGGAGGGAAGCTTCCTCGATTTTTACACACGGATGCGAGAGGCCCTGGTCATGAACGACCAGGAAAATCCACCGACTCCCATGGTTACAGAGAAACCGTACAAGAAAGATAAGCGCCTGCAGCTCGGTGACTACGAGGTCGTCGACTCGGGCCGCGGATACTCGAGCATCCGCCAGAAGAGTTCCCAGGAGGTCATGCATTCGGTGAATCCCCCGCAGGAGGAAGCGCGGAATCTCTACGTAATGCCTTCGTGCATCGAAGAGAGGCTCAAAGAAGTGGAGGAAGTCGTCATCTGGGACGTGGGCCTAGGTGCGGCCCATAATTCGATGGCCGTGATTCACGAGTATGCCCAGAAGAATCTTCCGGGCAAGATCCGCATCGTGAGCTTTGAAAACGATACCGATCCCTTGCGCCTGGCACTTCGGAACGCTCCGGCCTTCCCCCATCTTCACCACGCGGCCCCGAACGATCTTCTAAAGCACAACAAGTGGTTATCTCCCACCGGAAACATCCTCTGGGAGCTGATCCAGGGAGACTTTTCCCACACGATCCACCAAGCTCCAAGGCCCCACGTGATTTTCTACGACCCTTTCTCCATGCAGACGAATGGAGAACTCTGGAGCGAGGACGCCTTCGCCAGGGTCTTTGAGTGCTGCCGCGGGCATGACGTCCAGCTTCTTAACTACTCGGCCTCAACGGCGGTGCGAGCAACACTCCTCGCCGTCGGATTCACCGTGGGCTACGGCCCTGCGACGGGCCCCAAAAGTACGACGACGGTTGCGTACAATGGCCCTACCCTGGCGCATAAACTCGGATCCACCTTACTGGGTCAAGAGTGGCTGACCCGATGGGAAAAAAGCGATGCGAAAGTTGCTCCAGGTCTTCGGACATCGGAAGAGAGAGCCTTCGAGGAGAGGATCCGCAGACACCCGCAGTTTTCCAAATAGATGGTCAGTAAATTCCAGAGGTCCTCTGCTGTGTCATCTCACGACCTTCAGGCTTTTTTAGAGGATACCCTCCCGACAAGTTTTACATTTCCCTACTTTCAGTACATGATTGTGACTCTAAAAATTGACCAAGCTTGAGGACAAAATGTCTGAGTGTAAGATTTGTTCTGGAGACGTGCAAACTGTTCATTTTGGTGAATCTCCGATCGCCGGCTACCGCTGTGCCGACTTGCAGGATTCTCTTTCTCAGCCCACGATCCCGCTTAATTTTCATTTCTGCCCAACTTGTCATTTCGGCTTTTACACCCTCTTAGATGAGGCACGACCAGTCCTCGACCGATTGTATTCAAATCATTTCCCGACCTACCATGTGACGCAGGAAATCGAGAACTATCACGATTCATTCATCCAAAAAGTTAAAGGCCTCACGGAAGCCACCGCGCAGCCTCGGATCCTCGAGATTGGCTGCAACAGCGGTCACCTCCTCGCAAAATTTGCCAAAAACGGCTTCGAGTGCCGCGGGATCGAACCAGCGAAAACGTTTAAAGACGTCTGGAGCGAGCTCGGGATTCAAGTTCTCAATGAGTATCTCACGGCGACGAATTTCGACGATGTGGTTCAGAGAATCGGGAAGTTCGATGTGGTGTATTTTAGGCATGTCCTCGAGCACATCGAAGACCCGATTCAGTTCACGGAACTTGCGGCGAAGTTCCTCACCCCTGAGGGATCACTAATCATCGAGGTCCCGTCTTTAGAGCTAATCCTCGAGCGGGAGCGTTATGAAAACGTAAGCTACAGCCACCTCAACTACTTTACCGCTGCAGCATTTCAACCAATCGCAGCAAAACTAGGCCTCGGCCTTAAGGAATGGAGCTTCGTCGAAATGGACGGAGGCGCCCTTCTCCTCGTCCTAACGCGCAAAGCCTCTGAACCAACAAAACTCCCTCGCACCATAAGCTTTCAGCACATCACAGAGTTCAAAGCAGGACTGGACGCTCGCAGAGAGAATGTTCACGCCAAGCTCCGCCGCCTCGGAGCAAAAGTGAACGGCTTCGGCGCGGGTGCGAAGGGCCAGCATCTCATCCATCTCTTAAACCTCGAAGAGTTCATCGCTAACATCTACGACGATACGATCAAACTCGGAGAGAAGTATCTTCCGGGTACATCCATCGAACTCAAGAGTAGCTCTGCCGGAGTTCCCCCGGGGGCCCTCTTGAACCTGGCACCGAGTCACATCGCCCAGATCAGAAGACGCTTCGAGAGCACTCACCAGCTCATCGATTTGATTTAAGTATGATGCTCTCGGTAATCCTCCTTTCCTACTTCAGCGAAAAAAGAATCGAAAAAGTTCATACCTCTTTATCGAATCTCCTCGGCAAGGAAGGCATTCCCTTTGAACTGATCATCATGGATGATGGCTCCACGGATCAGTCTTTTGAGGTCGCTTCAAAGCTCGCCCAGGCCCACCCGTCGAATGTCCGCGCCTACCGCCTGAGCAAGAATTATACGAGTGCCTACTCGATCTACGCCGGCATTTCCCTCGCGAAAGGTGCCTGCGCCATGGCGATCCCGGACGACGAGCAGCTGCCGTATGAAGTCCTGGTCCGCTGCTACAGGGAGTGGCAGAAGGGTAGTAAGATCATCATCCCCTACAGGACCGAACGAGATGACCCCATCCTCATGTCCCTGTGGTCCAATAGCTTCTACTATTTAATTAATCGACTTTCCAACATCAAGTACCCACCCGGCGGAGCCGATCTTTTTTTCGTCGACCGTGAAGTCATCGATGTCCTGAACGAGAAGATTAGACCCCTCAATACCTACCCTCTCGTTGAGATTCTCAAAGTCGGGTACTCGCCGAGCTACCTCCCGTTCGTGAGACCCAAGAGCTCTTCTGCCAAGAGCCGCTGGAGCTTTTCCAAAAAACTCCGGCTCGCATCGGACATTCTTTTTAGCAGTTCAACGTCACTCATCCGGTTGATCACCCTCATCGGGATTTGCTCGAGCATCTTCTCTGGATTATTGATTCTCTTTTACTTCTGGATGTTCTTCTTCTCGGACCCCATCCTGTGGGGCTATAAAGTCCCCGGATGGACATCGACGATTTGTTTCATCACTTTCTTCTCCGGTTTTATTTTGCTCTCCCTCGGAATCATCGCCGAATACATCTGGCGGATCTACGACGAAGTTAAAGACCGCCCACCCTACCTCATCAGGAAAGACTAATGGTTAAGCACTTGTTCGGAAAAAGCCTCGACGTCACAAAACTCAAATCGAATGTTCTGAGTAACCTCACGAAGCACATCGAAAAGATTCGCTTCATGATGGGGGAGCTCAGCTCAACTTCGGAGCTCATCACCCAGAAGACTTGCTTCATCTGCGGCAGCGAACATTCGCGCCCATTCTCGGAGGTCTACGGCTTCAAGTACGTCGAGTGCACCGACTGCTCCCACGTCTACACGCAAACCAGATATCGAGACGCGGACATCATTCAGTTCTACACCAACAACGCCACCTACTCCGAGGTCACTTACGCCAACGTGGAAACCTGCTACTATCGCAGAGACAGCGTGGCGAAGCCAAAGTTCGATTTCGTGATCGACCATCTCCCGTTTAAGCCATCGACTTTTAAGTGGCTAGACGTAGGCTGCGGCATCGGAGACCTGGTCTCCGTCGCCAACCAAAACAACTGGCATTGCATGGGCCTTGAGCTCAGCAGCAGCTCCATCGCATTCTCGAAAGAAATCTTCAAGCAAGACTTAATCCAAAAGACCCTTGAGGATTTCTGTAAAACCTCGAAAGAGCGCTTCGAAGTCGTCTCCTTCATCGGCGTCCTCGAGCACGTGACTTCCCCAATGGATCACCTCCGGATGGCGAGGAAGATCCTAGAAGACAATGGCCTGGTGTTGATTCAAGTACCAAACGCCATGTCCATGGCCACCTACACCCAAGACATATTCCCGGAGACCGTGTTTCGCCACATGAGTCCAGTTGAGCACATTATGCTCTTTAGCGAAGAATCTCTAGAGAAAGCACTCAGAGAGACAGGATTCGAGTCCATTGCGTACTGGTGGCATGGTCTAGATAGCTACGAGATACTCAATCAAATGACGATGCATTCCAAGAAAGACGTTTCGTCCTCTCGGTTTAATCAGGCGTGGATGAAAGTTCTCAGTGAGCTGCAATTTGTTTTTGATCAAAATAAGTTGAGTGATCGGATTCTTTGTCTTGCGAGGAGAGTTTAGATTTCAATCTGGAAAATGGTTGAATGTTTATACGGTCTCCACAGAGTGATTTGAGGTGCGTACTAAGAACCAAACGTTACATAGATGTCAGTTAAGCTCGTGAAGGGTGATAAAACATAGAAGCTATGAACTTTGGACTATGATCGATCAAAAGAAATTTTTGCAAAACTATAAATTTACATGATAATTCTTTGTAAATGTTAATTATTTATCCCTTGATGATTCTCCTTCTCCACAAACTAGGAAGTTTACAACCTGACACCTAATTTATAATAAGCCACAAAAAAGGAATCAGCTGAAGAAGAGATTTACCGAAGCCCAAATCATTAAGCTCTAGAGGAAATCCGCTAGGATCTAGATTATATTGCCACTGACATCATCTTAACTTCAGTGAAAGATTTATACATAAATTCAATCCTGTTTCAAAGTGAGTGAATGCCTTAGGCAAATATACGTTTTTAAAATGATCCTCTGTAAAACCATGAAAAGCATCATTTCTACAATCTTTGAGCCACATTCCTAATGTGTGGTCATATTCTTCAATGAGTGCTTTCTCCAACTGAAACTTATGCGAACCCGTGGGTGGTCCTTTAAAAAAAACTTTCACCTCATTCCCAACTAAAAGTGACAACCTGTTATTCTGAGACTCTTCTATAAACCTTTTCCTAAGATGCTTTATTTTACTCCCTGTTGAATTCTGCTTGAATTGTCTTTTACTAACCAAGAGCTCGCTAACAGCATCTTTACTTACAAGTTCTAAAGCCCTCCCAAGCACACCTAGGGACGTCATAAAATAGCCAAACTGCCAAATATCAACTGCCTCAATAACATCTAAGACTATCGATTCATGCAATAGTCGATCATAAGATTCGCCATGAAACGATAGCACTCTCGCAAGCGCAGGTCTCAAATCATATGATCCGAGCTGATCTTCTTTAATCTTAGCGTGTCCCATTAAATTTTCTTCTTGGCTTTGTATAAGATGATTTTATCAATCAACAATTTTTCAACTTGATTATTATCTATTAATTTCTTCATAATCTTTGAAGGTAAGCCTTTCTTAAAACGACTCTTGGAAATTTCAATTGCATTAATTATTTCATGGGAAGTTGCTGGTTTATCTAGTGTTTGCAAAATACTCAAAATTAAATCTTCTGAAGACACGCCCGGCGATACTTCTGCGTGAGACTGATTTTCTAATGTTTTATTCAATTCGATACAAAAATCTCTCCAACTGTTAACACTATATAAATTATTTTCTGAAATACACTGACGAAGATATTCAATTTCCTCAGGATCTAGATGTACATCTACATCTCTAGATTTTTCCTTTAGAAAGCGTAAGCAATTTTCCAACGTCGATGGAGGGTTAAGGTTAAATGTTCGAAGAGAGAATCGAGAAAAAAAAGCTTGGTTAGACTTAATTTGTTCTAAAATGTCCTGAGTTGCCCCGATTAGGATTACCCCTCCAGTCTTGGTTTTGGTCATTTCATTAAATAATGATCTATAAAAATCTAATAACCTAACCCCAACCTTCTGAATACTCTTCGACGCTCCCGAAGAGAACAATCGATCTAACTCATCAAGAATAATAAAAAATCTCTTTGCTTCGGAGAAACACATTATTTCAATGAGTTCGAAGATGGTCTTCTGAATGACGGTTGAAGAAAAAAAATCCGCTAGTTTTATGCCATACGTTTTCTTTAAATATGAAATCTCAACTGGAGTTAAGAGTTTGGCACTAAAAAAGGACAGAACAAGATCAAGATCAGTTTCTTTCACTAGCCTAGCCTTCTCCAATATTTGAAAGATGGCATTGTTTTTTAATTCGGCAGGCTTAGCTCTTAAAAGAGCTGTAATATTTTTTTTAAAATCCAACAAAGAACAATTTCCGTTAGTTGAGGAAAACAAGTCTTTTTGAATGTGATTCAATGCTGTTTCAAATGCTCCAGTTTGAATCATCTCTGGCAAGTAAAAAAATAGATAGTCCTCGTCATAACGTGAGCGTAGGTATTTAAAAAAGTGAGTCTTGCCTCTTCCGATATCACCAACTACCAACCCTGCGCTCAAAATAGGTCTTTTAGCAATCGCATGAAGTGAGGACGAAATCTTAACTAAATTCTCTTCCTCCCCTATTATAAATTTTGGATTATTTTGAGGGGTAACGTCCATTAAGACCGGAAACAACTTCTCTGCTAAATCATTTTTCGTCATAAAAAACTTTTCCTCACAAAATACCGAATTCTTTGGTTGAATTTGTTGGTCACATTGATTCTTTCCTTAGAAAAGCTTGTCACTGACCAATCATAAATCTGGTCATTTGTTACGACTGAAGAAAGTAACTTTTGCCAATAACTAGAGTCAGAAGCCTCTTTTAAAGAATCTATTAATTCTGAAATGTCATTCTTGCTATTATTGCTTTTACTAATTTCATAAAGGCTGGAGCCTTCATACATCAATTCTAAAAAACTTAATCTTTTTAGAACTCTATTGCTAGCTGGACATTGAACGTTCTGTTGCGATTTATGGATAAGACCTGCCCATTCAATTAAATTGATTAAAGATCTTGTATTTCGAGAGATAGACGCTATAGCGCTCTTGTCACTTCTATCCAAGAAAAAAGTTGCCAAAATTTCATCTACGTTTTTTTTCTGAATTGGCTCTCCATAAATCAAGCAAATATTCAGAAACGTTTTCGCGAAGTCAGAAACTGCTTCAGAGGTAAATAGCCCTTGAAAAATCATCTCATCAAAAGGAATGTTCTTCTCCCAATATCTACTCGCGATTTTGCTAAGTTTAATTTCGGTGTTTTTAGTTTCTAGTAATCCGAGTAGTGAGAGGTGATTGATTACTTTGCGAACATGGCCTTTTTGCTGAAAAAAGATCCTAGCTATCTCTTCTTGGGCAGTGTTTTTGTCTTTTACTTTTAAGACAACTTCAAAAACTGCATCAAAATAAGCTTTGCTGGAAGGAATATTTGAAATGTTGATTAAATTCACGAAAATCTTCTCCATGCAAAGGATCCGAATGGATCCTTTTATTCTAGATTTAATTTATTTCAAGGTCAAGCGAGAGACTAGGGGAAAGGAGAGGTCGGTATATCAAGCCGTAAGCCAATACTTTGATTGCCCCTCCACTTTGATAAAATCATAAGCGGTATCTTCAAAGATGGTTTGACCAAGTCTTCTGTTAAGAAGACTTGGTCAACACTTCAAAGCTGTGTTTAATCATTCTTTTAATAATGAGTTAATCTCTAGAAATCCAGCCAAGGACATTAAGCAGTTCAAGCTCGACAAGAAGGAAATGGACTATCTGTCCAAGGAAGATGTTGATCGCCTTCTAACTCATACTCACCGAAAGTATCAAGGAAAGGACCGCTGGAAACACGTTATATACCTGACGTTTTTCTTAACTGGCGAAAGACTTGGAGAAGTGTTGGGTCTTCAATGGAATCAGATTTACTTTGAAGAAGATGCAATCATCGTGAATAAGATTTGGTGCTCTAAAGAAAACAAGATCGTTCACACAACCAAAGGCAAAAAGGATTTAAGGCTTCCCTTAAACAGTCTTTTAAAAAGAGAGTTAGCCTCAATACGGAACACAAGCAAGGGTGACTTTATCTTTAGCCAGACTGGTGATCGTCCAATCGATGCTTGTAACTTCAGAAGCCGAATGTGGTTTAATGATTTGGAAGAAGCTGGTGTTAAAAGAATTAGAATCCACGATTCTCGTCATACTTATGCCAGTCTTTTTATGATGAACGGTGGTGACATCTATGATCTCAAGATGCTTCTTAATCATTAAAGCGTGAGTGTTACTGAAAAGTACGCGAAGCTGAGTCCTAAGCATCTCGCCAAGGTGAAAGACATGATCATGCCGAATATCAAAACAGATGATAATGTCATCGATGTGAATGCATTTGTAAAAAAAAGAAGAACCCCGCCAAATCCCCGCTTCGGAATCTGATGTCTTGGAATCTGTTCTGTAAATGTTTGATTTTTTTGGTTGCGGGAGCAGGATTTGAACCTACGACCTTCGGGTTATGAGCCCGACGAGCTACCAGACTGCTCCATCCCGCGACTGAAAGGAAACTGTTGAAATTAATGAATTTATACTCTCGTGGGGGTTGGTTGTAAAGGGGGAAAGCCGAAATCTTTTACTCTGACATAAATAGCTAAATTTCCTAGATGCTATCCCGATAGTGTTTAGGATTGAAGTTTTAAAGGAAGATTTATGCAGAGCTTGGGTCAAAAAGATAAGGAACTTCTGATGAAGTTCGACACTGACGGGTTAACCCCGGCGCAGGTTCGGCTCATCAAAAACATCCACTCTCTCCTGGCCGGAGTCCTAACTTCGGAGGACGAGGGAGAATTTTTTGAATCGAGCGCTGAGCTCTTAAAGCGGTCCGCTGAGCTCATTAAACACGCAAACTTCGCCCTTCAGCACAAGGAAATGTCCTACGGTGACCAGGCAGTGGAGTTCGCCTTAGACTCTCTCAATGAGGCCACCGAAGAGCGCAAACTCCAGAACATCGACAACTAGACCACGCCTACTGCCGCAGCAGATTGTACACGAAAGGCATGACTTCGATCGCGATGAGAACCACGATGATCATCTCCATCGTCTGATTCCTTGACTCATTCACTTCTGAATGGAGGAGCCGCGAAACTTCGGCGAGGTTGCCGAGCTTCTCATTGATGCTCTTCTGCCAGTCGTCGAACCTAAAGCGCTTCGACGAGGCCCGGAAGATCGTCGCGAGGTAGAAGTCCCCCACCGTCTTAAACGAGTTCTCCACGTTCTCGACGATCTCAGAGATCTCGAGATAGATCTGACTCGCCTCTTCGGCTAGGCGAGAGTACTTGTTCGAAAAGAGACCCTTCTTGCGGCCCACGACCTCGTTGTAGAGCGTGTTTAGGCGCTGATCCAAGAGGTCATCGTAGTAGCGCATTTCCAGGAGCTGGTTCAGCGCAAACTCAATGACCAGGGGCACGTCCATCGAACCACTCGGGTCCACCACGAGGGCCGAGTTCCAGTCGGCGACGACCAGGTCGTCCTTCGAGTACTGGAACTGGTTCTCGAGGATGCTCTTTTTCATGGAGTCCGACAGAACCTCTCGGGGTTCAGCGAGGATCAGGGCCGGGATGTCGATCTTCTCCGGAAGAGTCGCGATGGAGCCTACCGGCCCCTCGAATTCCTGGATGAAGTAGGTCACGTAGTCTTCGTTGATCGACCAGGCCGAAGGAACGGAGATCGCGGTCAAGATATCAGTCTGAAACTCTTTCGCCTTTTCTCGGGCGAAGACTTCGATCTCCGCGTCGTTCTCAATCCAGCTCGCGGTCTGGATGAGTTCAGGCCAGGTCGTGCCTTCCTTGATCGGGATCTGGAAGCAAAGGGAGACGGTTCCGAAGTGCCAGACCTTGGCGATCAGCTCCGCCGACACACTCTCTTCCACGAGCTTCAGGGTAAACGTCCCGAGCTGCACCGACACCGGTGAGCTCGAGATGATGAGCGACATGTTGTGTTTTCGGTCGAGCTTAAAGCGCTCCTTGAGCTTCTTATCCTCAAACAGCGCCTCGACCTTATCCAGGTCAACCTCTGAACCGATGTCGAAGACTCGGTAGACGAGAATCTTGCCTTTCTTGACCTTAACTTCCATGGGCCTTTCTCGGTGCTGTCCGTTTCATGGTCTTCCCGAACCGTGCGGCCTTCTCCGCGGCTTCGGCCTCGGAGCGTTTCGTCGCGTCCTCTTCTACCTGCCGAACCTTGAGCTCTTTCATCGAGCGCACGGTTTCGTAGTAGTTCTCTTTCCGGAACGACTGGAACTTCTTATCGTCCGCTGGGCGGGCCGTCTTGCCGACGATCTTCTGGACCTTCGCCACGTTGAGAGTTTTCTTCGCGGAGACGAATTTCCGGAGTGCCACTTTCTCCCCGTGCTCGTTAAGACCCAGGGCCTTCAGGAGCTCTTTTCGAGTCGTGAAGACGTAATGGCCGACGGCGAGGGACTGGATGTGGAGGCCCTCGATCGCCACCCGGCGGAGCTTATCCACCGTGAGTTCGACGGCGTCACAGATTTTTCGGATCTCGCGGTTCTTCCCTTCATTCAGGCGGAACTCAAGCCAGGTCTTATTCGGGAGCTGCTCGATGACCCGAACTGACTTCGGCTTCATGAGACCATCTTCGGTCATCACACCCCGGCGGATCTTCGCCAGGAGGGCCTCGTTGACGTGACCGAAGACCTTCACCTCGTAGACTTTCTCAACCTCGTACTTCGGGTGCATGATCATGTTGGCGAGGTCCCCGTCGTTCGTGAGAATCAAGAGACCTTCGGAGAGATAATCGAGGCGACCGACCGGGAAGATCCGCTGTCGGACACCGAAGATGAGTTCCATCACGGTCGGGCGACCTTCCGGATCCGAGAGTGTGGTCATGTAGGCGCGGGGCTTATTGAGAACGACGTAGACCTTATCGACGGCCGCAGGTTCAAGGGCCACGCCATCAACTTCTACGGAGTCCGTCGACGGATTCACCTTGGTTCCGAGTTCCGTGACGATCTGGCCATTCACGCTCACGCGGCCTTCGGTGATGTAGATCTCTGCCTTCCGGCGTGAAGTGACGCCGCAGTCGGCGATGAATTTTTGTAAACGAAGGGAAAGGTCTTGGGATGACTTAGTCACGATGGCTCCTATCTGCTTCTCAGCAGTTAAATATTTTTTGAGAACGGGCGAAGGTCTTTCGGAAGTCTTAGCTCTCGCTCTCAATCTCAGATACGGTCTCAGATACTTCGTTTAGGAACGTCAGGTCAAGATCAAAGTCTTTACCCTTCAAGATCGCCGCATCGATGGAGAAATCTAAGCTGTCGATATCACTGGCGACATCGAACTCCATCTCTTCGGAATCCAGCTTCTCCCCTGTAAGTTGTTCAAAGGCAAAATCCAGGGCCCGCTCCAATTCGTCGGCCTCTTTTTGAAGGTTAGCGAACTCTTCGTCGCTCGCCTCCCTGGCCGCCAGTTTCGCTTCGGCCTCACCGTCGGCCAGAGCGATCTCGTGGGCGCGAAGTGCTTCGAACTCTTCATCGATCACAGGAGCATTGAAGACCACGCCTTCTTGGGAGATATCAATCACGGAGGCCTCGACCACATTCATGAGCGTCGTCGACGCCGCGGCAGCTGCGTTCTGACGCACGGACTCCTCGCGGTTCACGAAGTCTTCGAGGATATCAAACGCGGACTTTCGAACGATGGTGCCACCGTCGACCTTCTTCTTCTCCTCCGACTTTAAGAGCATGGTGAAGTTCGTGTCGGCCGCGATGAGGTTGATACTCTCCGAGAGCTGGTCGAGTTCTTCTGTCTCATCGACGGAGAATCTCTTCGAGGTCTCAGACCGGAAGACGACGGACTTAATGTCCGCGATGGTGCCGATGGTGTTTTTCATCGCCATCTCTTCGAGCTCATACTCCGGAGGGAGACCCGAGAGGTCGGCGAGGTTAAAGACTTCGAGGAACTCTTCGGTGGTTCCGAAAAGGGAAGGCCTTCCCAGTTCTTCGGAGCGGCCCGTGATCTTCACCAGGCGCTTGTCCATAAGGGCACGGATGATGTGGGACGAATCGACGCCCCGGATTTTCTCAACCTCTGTTTTTGAGACGGGCTGCTTGTAAGCGATGATGGCCAAGACTTCGAGAGCGGTAGGGGTCAAAACGAGAGAGTTAATCTTAAAGAGATTCTGGACGAACTTCGCGTAGGTCGCCTTGGTCCTAAACTGGTACCCCTCGGCCACTTCCACGAGCCGGATGCCGTGGAACTTTTCTTCGTAACCCACCTGGAGTTTCTGAAGAGATTCGTGGATCACTCTGAGAGGGAGTTCGGGGTCGATCTGGGCCTTGATTTTCTGAATCGAGATCGGCCGGTCTGACATGAAGATGATCGTTTCGATGGCTCCGCAGAGGGTGTCCGGGTTAAGGCCCGTGCGTGCCTGCCAGAGCATGTCTTCCTGTGCGCGCTCGTCGTAATGACCGAGGTCGAGTTCGAAGGCCGGAGCTTCGAATTCCGGTTCGACGGCGGCGGTCTGGGCTTCGAGAGCTTCTTCCGCAGCAAGGTCCCACTCGTAGTTGATGTCAGTGTTCAAAGAATCCATAGCATTTCCTTATTGGATCGTTGCATCTGCCGGAGCGGCCGTCGCAGTTGCGGAGGCGGCTTCACCCTCCGGATCGAATCCGTTCGCCGATTCCGGATCGAACGAGTCTAAGCTTTCCTTCACTTCAATGTAGATCGAGCCCTTGTCTTCGTTCTGGAAGATCTGAAGCTTCTTCAGTCGCGCGAGCTCAAGGAGCGAGATGAAGGTGATCACCTTATCAATGATCCCGGTTTCGGCCGCGTCCAGGAGCATATCGAACTGCGTGGTTTCACCTTGCTTCAGGAGCGACTTCAGGCGCACGAGTTTTTCTTTGATCGACAGGCGGTCGCGCTTCACGACCGCGTACTTCTTCTTCTCCCGACGGATGAGGTCCATCATGGTTTCCGTCAACTGCTGGAGGTCGAGAGGAGTCAGGATCGAGTTCTCGATGGCCTTGCGGTCAATCTTCGGGTGCACGAAAATCTCGTGTCCCTTCTTCGGAAGTCCCCAGAGCCGTTGCCCCAGGCGTTGGAAGCGCTCGAGTTCCTCGAGCCGCTTGATGAGGTCCCCGCGGGTTTGGATCTCAAGGCCCATCTCTCCGGCCGTGATCTTGATCAGGTTGAGGTCCTGGGACTCATCGGCGACGGTCTGGGACTTCAGGTACAACAGGGTCGCGGCCATGAAAAGGTATTCACCGGCCACGTCGAAATTGAGGTCCTGCATTTTCTGCAGGTAGTCCAGGTACTGGTGGGTGATCGTCGAGAGATCCAGGTCCTGGATCCGCATCTCTTCTTTTTGGATCAGATGGAGGAGAAGCGCCAGGGGACCGTCGAAGCGGTCGAGCTTAACGATGATTTCGTTCTCAGTCATCCGATGCCTCCAAAAAGACCGAGGAGGGAAAACATGAGGTAGTTGGCGATCATCTGTGCCGGGAGGAGCACGTAGCCCAAGGTATGGATTCCCATGAAACTCAGGGCCATCACACCGATGAAGATCATCGGCGTGTACTGGGCAAAGCTCTCATACTTGTAGAGAGCATGGCCTTTAAGAAACGACGACACCATCTTCGATCCATCGAGAGGAGGAAGCGGGATCAAGTTAAAGAAGGCGAGGATGAAATTGATGAAGACCGAGTAGCGCAGCATCCGGATGGCGATGGTGTAGAATTCCCAGTCTGTGGACACTTTCGTTGCGATCAGGGCCAGGAGGATCGCCGAGATGGTGCCGAGGATGAGGTTTGACAGAGGGCCCGCGAAGCTCACCCAGAAAATGCCGGAGCGGATGTTCTTGAAGTTTCGGATTTCAATCGGAACGGGTCTGGCCCAACCGATCATGGCGAAGCTCGTCACCGCAGCGAGGAGTGGGAAGAAGATCGTTCCCCACGGGTCGTAGTGCGCAGCGGGGTTTAACGTCAGACGACCGAGGTTCTTGGCGGTCGGGTCTCCGAAACGGTTGGCCATCCAAGCGTGTGCTGCTTCGTGTGTTACGATGGCGAGCAGGAAGCCCGGCAATGATTCGGCGATGTTAAACAAGATGACGTTCAAATCATTCATCTTTTCTACATATCAAATCGGGTCTTATGACGCAATTTATAAGTTGAGTTTGGAACTCGGCTACGCAGAGCAAAGCTCTTAAAATTCCAATTGAGATTTTGGACATTCGCTGGGATGTCCCCCATAATATCTTATGGCCAACAAAACAAAAAAAGCTCAGGTGATCCTGGCCGCGATTGACGAACGTAGTCAATCGTTTGACTTTCTTCTCTTGCAGACCAACGAGCAGCGCGGGTCATTCTGGCAAAACGTCACGGGAAAAGTAGAAGACGGAGAAACCATCGAAGAAGGTGGCCTTCGGGAGGCCATCGAAGAAACGGGCCTTGAGATCGAAAGCATCGTCGACATCAAAACTCTGGGCCTGGTTTTTGAATTCACTGACTCTCGGCAGCGGAAAGTTCACGAAGAAAGCTTCCTCATGATCCTGGACAAGCGGTGGACGGTGAAACTTGACCCCCATGAGCACCAGTCCTACAAGTGGGTCCCCCTGAGCGAGATCAACCGCGAAAGTGTGAAGCATCAATCCAACTACGACACTCTTGCGAAATCCATCGCCATCCTCCGGCACTGGGGCGGCTGATGTGGCTTCTCTGGCCTGCCCTGCTCGCCATCTCTTCGGTCTTTGCCCAGCAAGATCTTGAGGCGATCCGTGAGCTCGATGACGAGCTTCCCGGGGCCTTCATCAACCCTGATCCAACCAGCGACTTCGAACGCCAGAAGCGCCGCTACTGGCCTCCGAAGAGAGTCATCCAATTAGAGAAAATCAGTCAGAGTCCCGTCCTGTTTGGTGCGATCAAAAAAGGCGCCTACATCCGAAACCTCGCGACCAACGAGAACCATCAGGTGACGCGACCCATGTACGTGAAGTACTACGGGCTCGAGGACGAGAACCAGTTTAAGTACATCATCGATAAAAACGGCGACGTCGCCTGGCGTGTGCGGAGCCGTTACGTCGAGCCCATCCGAGAAGAGCTCGCCCTCTACGTCGCACCCGAAACCTACACTCCAGCACCGGCCAACCTCGTGCGAACGGTCTACGACCGGAACCTCTCCATTCCGCCTGAGTTTAGCTTCTTCGTGGGCCGGGCCCAGGGCGACTACATGAGTGACCTCTTCGAGGACCGGACGGCGCGTGGGGGAACGAGCAACCAGTTCGGGATCCATTTTTTTACGCAGTGGAAACTCCCCCTCAAGGCCGGGGTGGTCCTCCATTACGAGCGAGCATCCTACGACCTCCAGGGCGGAGGCCGCGTGCTCTATTCAGCTCCTTCCCTCGGGCCCCAGCTCAAGACCCGGGACTTCGATTTCTTTGGCCGTGCCTTCCGGTTTCAGACACAGTTTCGCGTGAGTCCCTTCGCGCGTGCCACGGCCGACACGGTCTTCGGCTCCGGGACCTTCAAGTTCAATTCCACCGACGTGCTGGGGTCCCTCGAGCTCCCGGTGAAAAATCGCCTGGGCGAGTTCGTCTTCGGGCTCTACTTCCAGGCCCAGTGGTTAAACCTCCGGGATCAGCAGATGCCCGTGGATGTTCGGGCCTCCAATCAAACCAATAAGTCCTGGGGTCTCTCCCTGTCGCAGGTGTTCCAGTGAAATTCATCGCCGTCCTTTTCTTGACTCTGAACCTCGCGGACGCCTTTGCCCTTGAGGCGGTCGTGACCGTCCTCGAGACACCGATGCTCAAGTTCCGGAGCTACGAGTCCCAAGTGGTGCAGTACCTGCGCAAAGGTGATGTCATCAAGATCCATCCGTCCATCGGAAATGATCCGGAGATGAATAAGTACGCGCCGTCCCCGGAGAAGCTCGCGAAGGTCCGAGAAGCGCTGAAAGCGAGTCCAGAATACACTGAGGATAAACTCTTCCGCGGTGAGGAGGAGAATACGTTCTTCGCAGAAGATGAGTTTATCCCCGTCGTCGATCGGCTCGGAAACCGCGCCTTCATCATCTCCAAGCACGTCTACATCTACTACAACGATGCCCGAGAGCTCGATCAATCCATCGCCGCCACGGACCCCACGGATTACCGGCTCGAAGAGCCGCTGCCTCGGAACTACCCGCTTAAATCCCTCACCGGCATCCGAGGCCAGTTCTTATTCGGGATCACGCAACCCAACTACCAGAGCTACAACTATCGCCAGGGCTTCAGGACCAAGGGCTACTCGAGCCCCTTGGATGTGAGCTACACCCTCATGAAGCAGGCCCCCGGCGCTTACCAGGAAAAGCTCTACATCGGCGGAACCGCTGTCTTCCGGCAGTACCAGAACTCCTACACCTTCGTCGGAGGACGTCTCTCGGAAGAACTGGGCTTCCGGTTAGGCGTGGGCCCCACCATCAGCTACGATGCTTTCAAGGCCCCCCGGGACCGGCTCAACCTCTCGGGCACCATCGTCGTGAACGTCTTCGACCGGATCTACATCCAGCAGAAGCTCAACTCCCGGAGAGAAAACCGGGAGTACGCGGGCTACTCGATCTCGCCGCGAATCTCTCTGCAGTACCACCGGAAGCAGATCTACGACTCCCTGGACTTCGTGGTGGGCACGTTCTTCGAGTTCACTCCTCCCACCACCTACCGGGCCCAGGGAAAAGGGCTCGACCGGGACTGGTGGCAGCAGATTGGGAACGATCGCTTCAGCACCAACACGGCCTTCTCCCTCGGCGGCTACCTGGGCGTTCAATCAGCGTACTAACGGGCTCGGGAATTGAAAATTTTTTTTTCGCTCTTTAAAAATAATGCCTAAAGAATTTACGGCCCTCGCCGATCAGCTGGATACAGACTTACAGGACGTGAGTCCCCCAGATGAAACCACGGAGGGTTTATGACATCTACGAAAACCGCGAAAGCTACCAACACCGTCAAGAGCAGCGTGAAAGACGTTCTCTTCCAGAAGATCGGGAACACCTGGTTCATCTTCTCGGAAGTGAATAACGAAGTCGTTTACTCGGTCATGCCCCACGGCATGGATCCGAAGACCACGAAGCTCGAACTCTTCGAGATCATCGAAGAGCACATGACGAAAGTCGCCGCCAACAAGCGCCGCGCTCCGGAAGCTGTTGCCTAACCATGGCCGTACCAAAAATCGTCTGGGAGGCGTCCAGGAAGGAAGCTTCCCAGCAAGATAAGAAAGTGATTGAGGCGCTCCGCGAGCGCCTCAATAAACAAATCCAGAGTGACCCGAAGATGGCCAAGAAGGCTGCCTTAGTCCTCGAGGAATGGCTCCGGAAGAACTCTAAGCCTTAAAAGCGTTCACGGTGGTCACGACGAAGTCGACCTCTTCCGCCGTCATGTACGCAAAGCACGGAAGATTGATGATCGATTTGGCGATCCACTCGGCGTGGCCGTGGGAGATTTTTCCACCGATGTGGGCGTCGGCACCCGGTTGAGCGCTCATCGCCCCTGGGTACACAGTGCCGTATCCGATGTCATGCTTCTTCAGGTACTCGATGAACGCGGGCCTTGACTCCGGAGTCATCAGCGCGACCGAAAGGTAGCCGTTTTCCCAAACCCCTGCGGCCGGAGCAAGAAACTTCAGCGCAGGATTCCGGATCCGTTCCCGGTAGGCCAGACAAACTTTCCTTCGGCTTTCGATCCGAGCGTCGAGATGCTTGAGGGCCTCCACCATGAAGGCTGCCTCGTAGGCACCGAGCCGAGAGTTCCAGCCGATGAGTCCGTGATCGTAGTGCCCGGTGCGGCCGTGGTTTAAGAGGATTCGTGCTTTGTCGGCGACGGCTTGGTCGGCCATGAAGATGCCCCCGGCGTCTCCGCTGGCCCCGAGAACTTTCGCCGGGTAGAAGCTCGTCGTTGCGACCTGGGCCTTCCCGAGGAGACTCTCTCCGTTGAGCTTCACCGCAATCGCCTGCGCACCGTCTTCGATCACGAGCACATTCTTTTCTCGGCAGTAGTTGCGGATCTCCGTTGTTTCCGGACAGGCCCAGCCGTAGAGGTGGACGAGGATGAGTGCTTTGGGATGGAACTTCTCGATGCCCTCTTTCACCGACGCAAGGGTGAGGTGCAGCGTCTCGCGGGAGACGTCGATGGTGTACGGAACTGCACCGACGTTGACGACGGACTCGAAGGTTGCCCAGAACGTCATGTCCGGGAGGAGAACCACATCATTCTTCTCTACTCCCGCAGCACGGAGAGCGACCTGGATCGCATCGGTACCGTTGGCGCAGCCAAGAGCGAAGTGAGTCTTAGTATAGTCTCGGATGGCGGCTTCGAATTGGCCGACCACGGGGCCACCCACGAAGTGACCATTCTTGATGAGCTCTGCGGCCTTCGCGGTCACAGTTTCATAGAAGCCGTTTTCATAACGAAGGATGTCGATAAAAGGTACTTTCATTTGGAAGTCTCTCTGGTGTGAAGAAGAAATTTGGTTTGAGTCTACTGAACTTTGGGTGCGTCGTCGAGAAAAAGGCCCAGGATTCCTGATGGAACAACTCGGGCAATTGTTTTTTTCTCGTGCCTTAGCTCGAGAAACCGACTTTTTGGCTCTGAGATTATGACAAGAATCCGGAAAAATATTCCTCACATTTCTAAAAATCGCACCGAAACGCTAGGTCAAGAAAGCTTCATCATGGTGATGAAGCGATTAAAAAAAATGGGCATGGTTGCCTAATGATGAGGCCGAACACTTCATCATCTAAAACGGAGGTTGGTATGAATTTTAGCGGAGGATAAGTCTATGGGTTTCAGAATTAACACGAACGTGGCATCACTTCAGGCGCAGACATCCCTTACCAAGGTGAACAAAGAGTCTCAAGAAAGCTTCGCAAAGCTCTCTTCTGGTTCTCGGATCACCAAAGCAGCGGACGACGCGGCCGGGTTAGCGATCTCGGAGAAATTGAAGGCCGAGATCCGGTCATCGCAGCAGGCGAACAGGAACGCAAACGATGGTATCTCGATGGTACAAGTAGCCGAGGGAGGACTTAACGAAACGTCGAACATCCTCACGCGGATGCGCGAGCTCGCGATCCAGTCATCTTCCGACACGGTCGGGGATTCGGAGCGCGGGATGGCGAACCTCGAGTACCAACAGCTTAAGTCAGAAATGGATCGTATTTCCCAGGTGACTCAGTTCAACGGAAAGAAGCTCCTGAACGGCGAAGGCGAAAAGTACGAGTTCCAGATCGGTACTGGTGGCGATGAGTTCGCGGATCGGATCGGTTTCGATGCGGAACAACTGGGCTCAGGCACAGAGTCTCTCGGAGTAGATTCCGTGGAAATTGCCTCTAAAGAAGGCGCTCAGGAATCACTAGCATCACTCGACGTTGCGATTGAGAAGGTATCGGGTCAGCGTTCGATGCTCGGTTCTATCCAGAACCGGCTCGTGTCGACCACGAATAACTTGCAGACGTACACGGAGAACATGAGTGCTGCGAACAGCCGAATCCGTGACGCCGACTACGCGGAAGAGACCGCTAAGCAGGCGCGGAACCAAATCATCAGCGTGGCGGGTACTTCGGTTCTTGCCCAGGCCAACATGAATGGTCAATCCGCTCTGAAGCTGATCGGCTAAGACGTTAGAATCTGACAAACGAAGGCCCTCCCCACAAGGGAGGGCCTTTTTTGTTTTACTGCGACGTGTTTTTTTGTTATTTCCCCCTCTTATGACTACCGAAAAATTGAAGAAGACCATCGACGATAACTTCTGCTATCGCCCGGATTTTAAATACACCCACGACAACCCGTACCACGAAAAGCTCGAAGTCTTTGATTCGTTCGTTCTGCGAGACGAAGAGGCCGAAGTGAACGTCGGGAGGTGGAATGATCTGTTTAAAAACGAGATGCCTCTCGAGGTCGAGATCGGCACGGGCTACGGCGAGTTCATGCTGGAGTACTGCCAGAAGTACCCGAACGTAAACTTCATCGGCCTCGATCACCGCTTCAAGCGCAGTTTTGCCCTCGCGAAGAAGCTCGATAAGCTCGAGCACCGAAACTTCCGGTACCTCCGTGCCCGGGGCGAACGCCTCGAGTTCATGTTCGCGGAGAATGAGGTCCAGTCGGTCTTCTACTTCTTCCCCGATCCCTGGCCAAAAACTCGGCACCACAAGAAGCGGTTGTTCCAGAAACCGTTCCTGAATGCCTGTCACAAAGTTCTCAAACCGGGGGGCACGCTGTTTGTGAAGACGGACCACGACGGGTACTTCGAATGGATGCTCGCCCAGCTCGCGGGAGATGAGCGCTTCGAGGTTCTTCTGTCTTCTCGGGACCTTCGCCGAGAGCACCCGGAGCATTTCCTCTCGCTGTTTACGACGAAGTTTGAGAAGATCTTCCTTTCTCAAGGAACGCTCATCAAATCGCTGGTGCTCAGAAAACGCTAAGGATCGGCCGTGGCCTACGAACAGTTGAAAGACCGGATCAAGGAATCGCCAGTCTCGCTGGTCATTTCCCATTACCTCTCCTTGGTGAAGCGCGGGACCAACCTCGAAGCGGTGTGCCCGTTTCACAACGACACCAAACCCTCCCTGAAGGTCAACGACGCCAAGGGCATGTACAAGTGCTTCGCCTGCGGCGCCGGCGGTGACGCGATCACCTTCGTGATGAACTACAAGAAGCTCGAGTTCGTGGACGCACTCCGGGAGATCTCCGGTGTTCTGGGACTTCCGTTCGAGGAGCAGAAAGAGAAGAAAAAAAATCCTCGCGTCGAGATGGCGTTTCGCGTTTTGAACGCCTCCATGAAGATCTACCGGAAGGTCGCGGGCCAGAACCCCAAGACCTTCACCGACTTCCTCGAGAAACGAAAACTTTCCGAGGAAACCGTCGAACGCTGGCAGATCGGCTACGCCCCGAGAAACAACGTCCTTCTGAATTACCTGGACTCGCTCCCCGGCGCCGACGGTCAGCTGGCGCGAGAAGTTGCCCTCGAGATCAAAATCGTTCGCCACAACGAGGACCGGAACTCGCACTACGATTTCTTCCGGGATCGGGTCATGTTTCCGATCCACGATCACGGGGGTCAGGTTCGGGGGTACAGTGGCCGGGCCGTGCTCCCAGACCAGCAGCAAAAGTACATGAACTCCTTTGAGTCCTTCATCTTCGACAAGGGGAGCATCCTTTTTGGTTTCTTCTTCGCTAAGACCCCGATCCGGCAAGCGGATCGAGCGATCCTAGTGGAGGGAAACATCGACGTCATCACCATGCACCAGTTCGGTTTCACCGAAACCGTGGGAACGATGGGGACTGCCCTCTCCGACTCTTCCGTCAGACTCCTCTCCAATTTAACGAAACAGATTTATCTGGGCCTGGACTCAGACGCGGCAGGCAAAAAGGCAATGCAGCGAATTAATGCCGACTTCCTCGGACATGGAGTCTTACCCCGCTACCTCACTTTCGATCCCCACAAAGATCCGGATGAATTTCTCGTCAAAGAGGGCCGGCTCGCCCTTTTGGAGCGGATCGAGAAGGCCCCGATCTACCTGGACGTCCTGATCGAGGAGCAGTTCCCGGAGAAAGTCCCGGAGAACACTGACGTGAAACTCCAAATCCTGCAGCAAGTCTTTGCGGTGGTCTCCCCTTTGAAAGAGCACCTTTCTGCCACTGAAAGAGTGGTCAATGCGGCCAAGGGTCTCAACCTTCGCTCAGACCCGGCCACCATCCTGGAGGGATACAAGGAGTTTCTAAGCCGTCAAAAAGAAAAGCTTCCCCTCCGGGACGAGAGGCCTAAACTCGCCGCTGTTGAAGAAACCATCCAATCCGAGCTGGAAGAGGCCCGGAACTTGCAGGTGGAGGGAGGAAGTCAAGTGCTCGTGCCACCTTCGAAAAGTGAACGGCTCGTTTTGAAAGAAATTCTCTGTCATCCCGAGTTCTTGACGCACTTAAAAGTGGATGAATTCCTTGCCACTATTGGGCATGATGAGGTAAAAAGACTAATTCAATGGCTCGTTAAAATTTATTTGGAGATTGACGACGCCGAATACGTCTCCATCGTACAGGATGAGCTTCAATACGGTGGATACAGTAAGAGCATCATTGAAATCGGGACCGATGCCCTTTTCCAGTATGGGAACAAGTACAACGAGAAGGTGATCCAGAGAATGCTGAAGGACTACTTACTCATGCTGAGAATGGACCAACTGAAGCTGAAACGCAAGGAGCTTGTGGAACATCAGAAGACCAGCCTTTTACAGTTCGAGGTCGATGCGATCCTCAGTGAGATCGCGAAGCTAGATAAAGAGATTTTACATCTCAAAAATACGGATTCCTAAGTTTCTAGGAGACACTATGTCAGTCGTTATCGCTTTTTTAAATTCGCGCGAATTCTCCCGGCTCGTGATGAAGGGCAAGGACCAGAGTTACTTGACTCCCGAGGAGATCAACGACGCGATCCCGGCGAACATCGTCGACCCCGCCTCCCTTGATCAGATCATGGAGAAGGTCGAAGAGGCCCGGATTCAAGTTAAAACCCCGGACCTCGACGAAGAGGAAGCCGAGAAGGCCAACACTGAAGTCGCGGAAGACCCGCTTTCCCATGACGAAGAAGCCGAACTCCGTGCGAGTTCGAGTGACCCCGTAAAACTCTACCTGAAGAAGATGGGTTCCGTCGCCCTCCTCACTCGCGAAGGCGAAGTGAAGATCGCCAAGGAAATCGAGGAAGGGGAAAAAGAAATCGTTCTCTCGTGCTTGAAGTCAAAGCACGCCCTCGAAGAGATCGTGAAGCTCAAGAACCGCATCGTCCAGGCCGAAGAGCAGAACGAGTTCGTCAAAGACCTCGTCCGAGGCCTCGACGACGAATCCACCGAGAAAGAGATCCACGATACCCGCGACCGGATCTACGCCGTCGTCGAGCACGTGAAAGACCTCCTCTCGAAGATCGTCAACGAAGACGGAACACTCCAGAGGCTCGACCTCGACGAACAGAAAATGATGACGAAGGTCGGCGACGAGCTCGTGGACCTGACGTTTAACCGCAAGATCATCAACTCCTTCACGGAGCCGGTGAAATCCTACTTCCTCCAGTTCCGGGAGCTCTACGAGCAGCAGGAGCGGATCTACAAGTTCCTCGAAGTGAAAACCGATGAGGAATACAAGGGTCTCTACGACCGGCTCATGGAGGACGACGGCTTCAAGCGCGAACTCGCGCGGAACCTCTTCACCACCGACGCCAAGATTGAGCAGATGGTTCGGACTCAGGAAGACATCCTCCGGAAGCTCCGCCGCCTCGCGATCGACGCAGGCATGGCCTTCGAGGACATTCTTTCGGTCTACAACATCATCATCACCGGTGAGGAGAAGGCGGATAAAGCGAAGTCTCAGCTCGTTGAGGCCAACCTTCGGCTCGTAGTCTCCATCTCGAAGAAATACACCAACCGCGGTCTTCAGTTCCTGGATCTCATCCAGGAAGGAAACATCGGTCTCATGAAAGCGGTGGATAAGTTCGAATACCGCCGGGGTTATAAGTTCTCGACCTACGCCACTTGGTGGATCCGGCAGGCCATCACTCGCGCCATCGCCGACCAAGGTCGCACGATCCGGATTCCGGTGCACATGATCGAGACCATCAACAAGCTCGCGAGGACGTCTCGCCAGCTGATCCAGGAACTCGGTCGTGAGCCAACTCCGGAAGAGATCGCTGAAAAGATGGAACTCTCCGTCGACAAGGTCAAGAAGGTCTTCAAGATCTCCAAAGAGCCGATCTCCCTTGAGACGCCGATCGGTGAGGAAGAAGACTCTTCTCTCGGGGACTTCATCGAAGATAAGAAGATCATCTCTCCGGCCGACGCAGTCATGAGCGTCACACTTTCTGAGCAGACTCGCTCGGTGCTTTCGACGCTGACTCCACGGGAAGAAAAAGTCCTTCGGATGCGCTTCGGAATCGGCGAGAAGTCCGACCACACCCTCGAGGAAGTGGGCCAGGATTTCTTCGTGACTCGGGAACGGATCCGACAGATCGAGGCGAAAGCCCTGCGGAAGCTCCGGCATCCGTCGCGGGCGAAGCTTCTCAAGAGCTACCTGGACAATTAATCACTCAAAAAAAAAGCCGCTTGAAAGAGCGGCTTTTTTTTTACCTTGTTTCTAGATCTGGTAGTTCGCGCCTAAAAGGAAGTTGAACCCATCGTAGCTGTTGATCTGGCCAGAGAGTGTATTAACGATGACGGAGTCGACTCCGGCGCGGAGGAGAAGGTCCGATGAAATCAGATGCTGGTATTCAAGACCTACCTGGTAAGTCGTGTAGGCCGCTGTCTTACTTGATTCGTCGCCCTCGTAACCTTCGGCGAAATTGATTATGACACTTGAGCGCAGGAATGACTCTTCAGCTACCTTATTCAGTAACTCTCCTTTAAAAAGGAGCGCGTTGTGCGCGTCCTGATCGAGCGAGCGATTGTCGGTTTCGGTAGTAGATTTTAAGTAGTGAGTCCAAAGAGCAGTGACGGCCCACTGGTAATCCTCATGCTTTTTCCCATGCTGTGTGCCAATGAAAAGGGAGTGACCGCCCTGAAGATTGTTAGATTTATTGTCTGAGTCAAGTTCGGCGTCAGCGCGGCTGATGGTCACTCCTCCGAGGAGATCCCAGCGGTAGACTTCGTCCATCAATCGATAACGGGAGGTAATCGTGGGATCGGAAACACCTTTGACGGCGTCGGATTTGGTACCGCTGTCGACATCCCTAGAGATATGCGAGTAATTTAAGCTGGCCTCAAAAGACAACTTATCATTGATCGTATGACCAACGGCTTGCAAAAACTGGTATCCGGATAATTTTGTATCCTGATTTGATGTTTCTAACCTCCGATCAAGGAAAGTGATCGTCGAGAACCCATACACGGTCTCAGCTTTGGGTAGATACTGCAGATCGTAAATGGCCCGGTCTGCCGAGTGAGTGACGCCGGAGGCTACAAGAACAGCAAAGGCCAGAAAGTGCTTCATAATTCTCCTCATCAGATCGGTGTAAATTCATTCATTTTAGTGACGCTGAATTTATCCTGTCAAAAATCATTTACAGATAACTAACTCCTCGCGTTTTAAATGCAATTTCGAGGAAATGGTCTTATACTGATCTTTTAGAAGAGAATAAATGGAATATACGAATAACACAAATTCAATCAGTCAGCTGCTTGAAGGCCAGTTCCAACCGGCGATCGTCTTTCAAGGGCGAAAGATGGTGGACCAAGGTCGCGTTTCACTCTCTTTTACGAAAGGTTCCTTCGAAACCTATTTCATCGTCTCCGGGATCGTCGCCGAGAACAACACGAACTACGAAGCGAAAGTGAGCTTCAAGCGCATCGAAGGGTCAGAAAAACTCACGACCCAGTGTAGCTGCGTTCATCCGCAGCCCTGCCACCACGCCGCGAGCCTTCTGATGAAGTTCTCCGAGCTTCAGGAAAAGCAGGATGAAGTCCGAGGCCGCCCCATCTCCTTGAGCCTCCTGTCCCAGGAAGGTGTCCACGTGGAGCGCTACGGGATGCTGATCAAAGGGGCACCCCAGATCACCGGCGCACGGAGCAGTTCAACGTTCGGCTCTCTCCAGTACACACTCACCAACCGGAAAGTGATCAACTTCCCTGCCCCAACTCGCTGGTCCGGGAAGCTCTTGATCAACCTCGTCCGCGCCTCGGAGTTCGAAGAGTTCCGCGACGTCCTCTACGTTGACGAAAAGTTCACCTACCAGTTTAGCTGGCAGAACGGTGAGGCGGTTACCAAGGAAGTCTCGATCTTCGACGTGCTCTACCTCTTTAACTGGCAAACCGGTGAGGCCCTGGATCAACCCAACGAGCTCCGCGAACTCGTCTCGAAGCTCAAGCACACGGACACCCTCGGAGACATCCAAGACTTCATCCGCATCTTCCTGCCCGTAAAGAACACGGGCTTCGCCGACCTTCTGATCGAGGGCGAACCCTGGGACAGCTTTCCGGTCGAGGACATGAGCTACCGCTTCTCGATCAACCCCTCGGCGCGGAAGACCTTCCTGAACCTTGAACTCGAGCTCTTCACCCAGGACCAAAAACTCGTTCCGATGCCCTCCCCGTTTCTCCTCTTCGTGAGCGAGCAAGGCTGGGCCGGAAGTTTCCGAACAAAAAACGATGCCCTCCTCTTCTTCAAGACCCTGATCGAAGACTTCGACCGGGAGACCTTTTTCCACAAGAAGTACCTCCACTCGGCGGGCAAGAAGACCCTCATGAACGAGTGGATCTCACTCATCATGCGGGACGAAGAGCTGCCGTTCTTCGATCCGACGTTCCGGAAGGTTTTCATGCTCTCTCCGCGGGTCTTCCGCCGAGTCTTCATGGCCTTCCTCGATAGCTTCGGCGACCTCGGGTTTAAGACGTCGTTCTACTTTAAAGATGACCGGAAGGTCGTCTTCCAGATTCCGAAGAATGTCCTCCTCGAGGGAGTTTCGAAGTTCTACCGCGAACTCACCCCACTCCAGATCCCGATCTTCTACGACCAGGAGCAGATCCGAACCTGGAAGAGCACGATCCGGTTCGAGCGAAACAAAGACAAGCTCGACTGGTTCCAGCTGGACCTCATCGTCAACGACGACGACCTCGACGTGATCAAGAACGCCGAGATCACCGATAACTTCATCCTCTCGAGCAAGGGCCTGGTCCTTCTCTCCGACGAGCAAAAAGACCTCCTGCGCTTCATGAAGCGCTACACGAAGTTCGAGGGGGAGCGCAAGGAGGTCGGCAAAGGTCTCTCGCGCTTTGGCCTCTTCCTTCAGCGCTCGCGCATCTTCGAGCTCTTCGAACTCAAACGCCTCGGGATCGAAGGGGCACTCACCCCCGAAGAGGAAGACTTCTGTGATCGGATCATGACCATGAAGGACATGCCCCAGTACGAGGTCGCACCTCGCTACGAAGAGATTGCGCGGCCCTACCAGCGCGCGGGGTACAACTGGCTACGGTTCCTTTACGAGCACAAATTCGGGGCCTGCCTCGCCGATGACATGGGTCTCGGGAAGACGCTCCAGACGATCATGCTCCTTCAGACCCTGAAGGAGACGGCCAAGCGGATCCTCATCATCTGTCCAGTGAGCATCCTTCACAACTGGAGAAACGAGCTCGAGAAGTTCTCCGACCTCACCTACTCCATCTACTACGGCGACGAGCGAGAGTTCAAGACCGACGCGCAGGTGATGCTCACCTCCTACGGCCTCATGAAAAAAGAGTCCTTCTCGACCCTCGGTGAAGTCGAGTTCGACATCCTGATCTTCGATGAAGTTCAGCACTTAAAGAATGTCCGCTCGCTCGGGGCGAACGCGGCCCGCCAGCTCAAGGCCAAGTTCCGCATCTGCCTCACCGGTACGCCGGTGGAAAACGACCTCTCGGAGTTCTACAACATCATGGACCTCTGTGTGCCGGGGGTCTGGGGAGACCTGGGTGTCATTCGCTCGACGTCGAAGAACCGCAACCGGCTTCTCGCACGAAGAACAGTTAAGCCCTTCATCCTCCGGCGGACCAAGGATCAGGTTCTGAAAGAGCTTCCGGAGAAGATCGAAAACCATGTCTTCCTCGACTTCACCGACGAAGAGCGAGAGACCTACAAACAGAAACTCAACGCCGTCCGCGCCAACATGATTGCTCCGGGGGCCAAGCGCTACGGAGAAGTCCTGAAGTCGCTTCTCGAGATGCGCCAGTTATGCCTCTGGCAAAAGCAGCCCCAGCTTCAGTCGACGAAGATTGATTTTTTGATGGAGAACCTCGAGCAGCTCGTGACCGAGGGCCACAAGACGCTGGTCTTCTCCCAGTTCACGACCTACCTCGATCTGATCGAAAACAAGATCAAGGTCAACGGCTGGAAGGTCGCTCGCATCGACGGCTCCCAGACCATCAAGAAGCGCACGGAGATGGTGGAGTACTTCCAGAACGGTGATGCGCAGATCTTCCTCATCTCCCTGAAGGCCGGTGGTTTCGGTCTCAACCTCACCGCTGCGAGCTACATCTTCCTCATGGACCCGTGGTGGAACCCAGCGGTAGAACGGCAGGCGATCGACCGAGCGCACCGGATCGGACAAGAGAACAAACTCACGGTCTATCGGCCAATCATCAAAGATTCCGTAGAGGAAAAAGTCCTCGTTCTCCAGCAAAGTAAGCGGGAGCTCTTCCGGGACCTCATGGCCGAGGACGACGACGAGTACTTTAGCGGGAAGCTTTCCATGGAAGACTTCCAGCACCTCCTGAGCTAGTTCCGCTTCGAGACCTAGGGAGCAAATAGTCTTTACGGAATCTCGGAGCCATTGGAAAATAGGGTCAACAAGGATTGGGCCCATTCCATGAAAAAAGATCCCACCGAGATTTTCAACAAGATCCCCGAGCTTAACTACAGCGAAGAGCTGAGTGAAGTGGCCCCGCAGGAATTTGACCGGCTCATAAAAAATCGCCGGTCGGTCCGAGTGTATAGCAACGAGCGCGTGCCACCCGAGGTGGTGGAGCAGGTGCTGGAGTGGGGTCTCCTCGCGCCGAATTCCTCGAACCTTCAGCCCTGGGAATTTTACTGGGTCAAAGACCCGAAGAAAAAATCTGAAGTGGTCGAAGCGTGCTTTAACCAACCGGCCGCGAAAACCGCTCAAGAGCTCATCGTCTGCGTCGCGAGGATCGACCACTGGCGCGAGCGCCGGAAGGAGATGCTCGAAACGTTCGAGAAGAGCGAGAACATCCCTGCGTCGGCCCGAGCCTACTATGAGAAACTCGTGCCACTGGTTTACACTCAAGGGCCCTTGAGCCTCTTCGGCTACGGGAAGCGCTTAGCGACCTCGGTCATCGGAATTTTTAGACCGGTCCCTCGAGAACCAACTTCCCGCTCGGACATGCGGGTCTGGGCGGTGAAATCAACTGCCCTGGCCTGCCAGAATATCATGATGGGCTTTTCGGCCTTCGGCTTCGATACCTGTCCCATGGAGGGATTCGATTCTCGAAGGGTGAAGCGGGTTCTGGGCCTTGGCCGGAATGCGGAGATCGTCATGGTGATCAGTGTCGGGAAGCGTGACCAGAAGGGTGTCTACGGGCCGAGGGTCCGGATGGCGAAAGAAAAATTCATCAAGATCGTTTGAGGATACCGTATGAAAGTCGTTCTAATTTTTGCCCTCGCCCTGGTCACCGGTCTCGCCTCAGGCGTAGGATACCGACACGAGAAGATCCTCCAAGACAAGGGCGTGATCTGGGGCTTTGACTTCCTCTCAGAAGACAAGCTCATCCTCACCTTCCGAGAGGGTCGGATCCAGACCTTTGACCTTAAGACGAAGAAGGCGCAGCTCATCTCCGGGACTCCCGCGGTCTACGCGAAAGACCAAGGTGGGCTCCTCGATGTTCGGGTTCATCCCAAGAACGGTTTCATCTACATCTCCTACTCCGCGCCGAGGGGAGACGATCGATCGGCGACGGCCCTTGGTCGGTTTAAACTGCTCGAGGGAAAAGTCACGGAGTTTAAAAAAATCTTCGAGGCCGACACCAACAGTAACCCGTACCACTATGGATCTCGGATCGAGTTTCTCGGGGACAAGGTCTTCCTCTCCTCTGGAGAGCGTGGGGACGGGAAAGCGGTTCAGGATAAAAAAAGTACCGTGGGAAAAATCATCCGCATGAACGAGGACGGCTCTGCCGCTGAGGTCTGGTGCCAGGGTCTACGGAATCCGCAGGGCCTCGCTGTGAGACCGGGGACGACGGAACTTTGGGAAGGGGAATTTGGGCCCCAGGGCGGAGACGAAGTGAACATCATCAAGCAAGGGGCGAACTACGGCTGGCCCCTCGTGACCTTCGGCGAGGAGTACGGGGGCGGAAAAATCGGTGAGGGGAAATCCAGGCCAGACCTCGCCTCCCCGTTCATCTACTGGGTCCCCTCCATCTCTCCCTCTGCGATCACGTTCTGGCAGGGAGATCTGTGGCTTGCGACTCTTTCCGGAGAGCACCTGCGCCGAGTGGTGCTCAAAGATTCGAAGGTCATAGGGCAAGAAGTTTATCTCAAGGAACTGGGTCTGCGCTTCCGGAACATCCGACCGGGCCCTGACGGAGCGCTCTGGTTTTCCACCGACGAAGGGACTCTCGGGCGACTCTTCGCGAAGAAGTAATTAGGGTGCTACCGTCTCGAGCACGCGGTTAACCGAGAGCTCTTCGCTGCACTTGAAGTGACCGAGGGGACAGCTTTTGTGCCCGTGAAGGCCACACGGCCTGCAGCTCAAAGACGCCCCGACGTCGATGACGACGGAGTCCTCGGCGAGGGGGGTGTAGCCGAAGCCCGGGATGGTGGAGCAGAAGATCGCTGTGGTTTTGGCGTTCACGCAGCTCGCGAGGTGGAGCGGAGCCGAGTCGTTCACGAAGACCCGGCGAGCGTCTTTCATGAGAGCGGCCGAATCGAGGAGGTTCAGAGCGCCGCAGAGATTTTCAGTGTTCGGTAGGTCCGCACGGATGCGCTCACACAACTCGCGATCAGCAGCGGCTCCGATGAAATAGACCTTCGAGCGCTTGGCCAACTCTCGAGTGAGCTCGCGGTACTTCCCCTCGCTCCACGCTTTGGTGAACCAGACGGAGGCCGGAGCGATGACAAAATAGGGTTCCGCTTTATAGGCAGCGACCTTCTCGAAGTGTCTCGGCTTCAGGGGCAACTCGGGCCGGTAAGTCTTCGAGGTATCCACAATCGGATAGTTCGGAATGAGCTCGAGGTTTCGCTGCACCTCGTGCCAACCGCGCGGATCCGGAATCTGGTGATTGATCCGCCGGGAGTAGAAAACCGACATCGGATTCTGCTGGAAGCCGATTTTCTCCCGCGACTTCATCAGGGCAGTCACGAGACCGGAGTTAAAGTGCCGGTGGAGATTGAACACAAGATCAAACTCAATGTGCCGGAGTTCACCGATGAGCTTCAGGAGGTTTCGGGTTTTCCCACCCTGCTTATCCCAGACCCAGGTCTTCTCCAACATCGGCAGGCCGTCGATCACGGACTCGTTGCCTTTCCGGAGGAAGAAATGGATCTTGGAACTGGGGTAGAAGTCTGCGACGGCGCGAGCGAACTGACTCGCGAGGATCGTGTCCCCGATGAAGGCCGTTTGGATGATGAGAATTGTTTTAGACGATGTGGCGGCCATACGATAAGCTCATTGTAGAAAACTTATGCAGAAAATCACAGCGATAATTCCGACCTTTAACGAAGCCGTGAACATCCGGGAAGCGATCCAATCGGTCCTCTGGTGTGACGAGATCATCGTCGTCGATTCCTTCTCCACCGATGGAACAATAGGGATCGCGAAGGAATTTCCTCAGGTGCGAGTCCTCGAGCACGAGTACGAGCACTCCGCTGCCCAAAAGAACTGGACCATTCCTCAGGCGACACATCCTTGGATCTTCTTGCTCGACGCCGACGAGCGGCCGACGCCGGAGCTCGTGCAGGAAGTAAAAGAGGTCGTCCGGACTGGAACGAAGTATTCGGGCTTCTGGATTTACCGCCGGAATAACTTCATGGGTAAACGGATCGATTACTCCGGCTGGCAGTCGGACAAAGTGATCCGGCTCTTCAAGCGAGACGAGTGCCGCTACCAGAACAAGCACGTCCACGCGGAGGTCGAAGCGAAGGGCGAGATTGGGATCTTAAAACATAAGCTCATCCACTACACCTACAAAGACTTAACGTCTTACCTCAAGAAGGCCGACCGCTACACTACGTGGGGAGCGATCGATCGCTACCAGAAGTTTAGCAAGAGCGGCCGCCGGATCGGCCTGGGGTATCTTTTTCTGCGCCCCCTTGGTCGGTTTGTGCGCCACTACATCTGGCGCTTGGGCTTCTTGGATGGCACACACGGTCTCGTGGTTTCCGGTTTGGCGGCCTATAACGTGTTTATCCGGGCGGTCAAGATTTGGCGGCTACAGAACGGCGAGAAGATCGAAGATCCGTTTAAAAAATAAGTTCCAGGAAGTCTTGGAAGAAAAAACAGAACAGGGTCACTTTCGTGCCAAATAAGACAAAGGTTGCGAGTTGAGCGGCGTTTTTCATACGGGCGCATTATCCACACTTTCGAGATTGCTGTGGTTAAAAACTGCCGAAGCTGGTAATAATTACCAAAACTCCCGGAGCGTAAACAGATGAAACTTCAAGAACAGATTGATTCCACCGACCTCGACATGACGGAAATGCAGGTCCGGGCCTTCTTCTTAGGGGTCTTGTGTGCCGAGAGGCCCTTGCCGTTTCCACGGGCGCTTGAAGAAATTCTCTCTGAGTCTCCGGACGCACGCTCCGTGCTCGAAGCCGCACTTCAGGTGGAGTGGGATCGACTCTCCAAGAATCTTAAGCGCGAACTCCTCGCCATGTTCCCGCCCGAAGCCGACACTCGGACTTGGATCGAACTCGCCAAAGATCAGTTGGATTTTTTCCTGACGGCGATGAGCCTTTCGGGAACAAACCTCGAGACCTGTGACGACGAAGAGCTTGCCGGATTCATCGACGAGCTCGAAGACACGGTAGAAGACATGGACGACTTTCTTTCCGATGCCGATGCTTCCACCGAAGATGGGGAGGACTTTAAGGAGTTCCTCGTCGATGCGTGGAAAGAATTCGCCGAAACAAAATAGGTAGACTCACGATGTCTTCCGCGAGACCACCGCTGAGAGTCTTTTGGTGCTGCTTCTTACTTGTGGCACTCCCTGCGATCGCCCGGGAGTTTGTGACGGAGAGGCCAGATAAGGCCCGGGCCGCCTACACCCTCGACCGTGGGCGCTTCGCCATCGAGCCAGAGTTCGTCAACTACTCCGTTCAAAGTGAAGACCAGATGAACACATTCGTGTTCGGAGAAATCTTCTTCCGCTACGGTCTTACGACCAACCTTGAGGTCCAAGTGAACACGGATTCGTTCGTGCGCGAGTCGCTCAAAAAAGATGTGCGACGGGAAAAAGCAAAAGGCTTGGGCAACACGGAGCTAGCACTCAAGTACAATCTCGTGGGGAACGACGACGGGGACTGGGCCCTGGCCATCATCCCGTACGTGTTCGCTCCCACGGCCAGCGGTGGAGTCTGGGATGAGCGCTGGGAAGGTGGAGTGGCCTTCGCAACGGAGGCCAGGCTTCAAGGGGAATGGGTCATGGGGTTAACCGTCGAGCCGAACAATGTCCGGAAGGACCGCGACCTCGATTGGCAGTCGAGTCTCATCACCTCTTTATCTTTCTCCCACCCGATCTTTTGGAACAAACTGCATGGCTTCATCGAGATCTTTCACGATGAAGAGAGGAACGAGGAAGAGCCAGAAATTACCACGCTCGATGTAGCGATCCAGTATGAGGTCTCGAAGGATGTGCGCTTCGACGTCGGAACCTACATTGGCCTGAATCCGGACGCCAACGACCTCGAGTCTTTCGCCGGTGCCTCGTATCTCTTTTAGGCGATGAGGTTCAGGATTTTTTCTCGGTAGGAGAACTTAAAATCCGGATGCTCCAGAGCGAAGATCTTGAGACCTTGGTTCCGGAGCTTACAGGCCGGGCACTTCTGGCAGCCTTCTTTTTCGACTCCCTCGTAGCACGTCACGGTGGTCTCTAGGAGGTACTCCAGGACTCCTAGTGCGTGTCCGAGTTCCATGGACTCTTTCTTCGTCATCGACACAAGCGGAGTGCGAATCTCAAAGCGAGGGTTAGCGAAGTCGAGCCGGAGGGCACTTTCGATCAAATCCATGTAGGAGCGGGAGCAATCACGGTAACCGGAGTTCGCCGCTTCAAGCTCCATGACTCCTAAGTAAATGCAGTGAGCGCCGAGGGAATGAGCGTGAATACCGGCGACTCGCGCCATGAGCCCGTTTCTGCCAGTGACGAGGGTGTTCGGTGCAGAACCGGGGAGGTGTTCGATCTTCACGTCCCGGCCAATGAGCGCAGACTCGGTGATCTGCGAAAGGCAGCTCAGGTCCAGCTCGACGTGATCGACGCCGAAGTGCTGAGAAATTTCCTGGGCCTTTCGGAGCTCGAGAGAGTGGCGCTGGTTGTAGGTGAAGGAGACAGAGAGGACAGCGCTGGCCCCGAACTCTCGGATGGCCAGGGCCAGGCAGAGGCTCGAATCCATACCACCGGAATGCACGACGAGAGCAGCTTTTTTCATTAGTACGGACGCCGTTTTTCCCACTCGTAGGCAGACTTGATGATGATGTTCAGGTCATCGAATTTTGGCTTCCAGCCGATCACGGATTGGATCCGATCGGCCTTCGAAGTGATGCTCGCAGGATCTCCGGGGCGGCGTGGGGAATTGACGACTTTGATTTCAACTCCGGTGATCTCTTTCACACGATTTAAAACTTGATGGACGGAAAATCCATGTCCATAGCCGCAGTTTAAGACCTCGGACTTCCCTCCCCGGTCGAGGTACTCGAGGGCCTTGACGTGGGCGTCGGCGAGGTCGCTCACGTGGATGTAGTCGCGGACACAACTGCCATCCGGGGTTGGGTAATCGGTTCCGAACACACTGATCGATGGCCGTTTTCCGCAGGCCGTCTCACAGGCGACTTTGATCAAATGCGTGGCCTGGGGGAAGGACTGCCCGATCTTCCCCTCGGGATCGGCCCCGGAGACGTTGAAGTAGCGGAGTGCGACGTAACAGAAGTCTGAGGACTGGGAAAAATCCCGGAGCATGTGCTCCGTCATGAGCTTGGAGTGACCGTACGGGTTAATCGGAGCGAGCTCGGAGTCCTCGCGGCAGACGCCATCATTGGGCATTCCATAGACCGCGGCGGTAGATGAGAAGATGAACTTCTGAACCCGGTGCTTCTTGCAGAGGGTGAGGAGCAAGTGGGAGTTGACGGTGTTATTGTGATAATAAGTAAGTGGGTCTGAGACACTGTCTGGAACGACGATGCTTCCGGCGAAGTGAAGGACTGCATCGAACTTGTGGGTGGCAAAGACCGAGTCTAGTTTCTCCCGATCCGAGAGGTCTCCCACGATCAAGTCTCCAAAGGTCACGGCCTGCCGGTGCCCGGTCGAGAGGTTGTCGTAAATGATGAGAGAATGACCGAGAGGCCCCAGTGCTTTGACCACATGGGAACCGATGTAGCCTGCGCCACCCGTGATGAGGATTTTCATGCCCCTATTTTAGGAGATTGAAAGTCCTCCGTCTACATGCAGAACCTGTCCCGTGACCCAGGAGGAGCGTGGCGAGAGAAGGTAGAGCGCTGACTCAGCGATGTCGGCCGCGGTTCCGATGCGCTTCATCGGGTGCTTCTCAAGTGTCACTTCGAGGGCCTTCGCGTTACCGGTGATCTTCGCCGCGAGAGGAGTGTCAACAAGAGAAGGGGCAATCGCGTTAACTCGGATCTTCGGGGCCCATTCAACGGCTAAGCTTCGGACCAGACCTTCGATGGCCCCTTTGGCCATGGCGATGGAGGTGTGAAAGTTCATCCCCTTTTGAACTGCGACTGTTGAGAACAGAACCACAGAGGCCGACTCGGACTTCCGAAGTCTTGGATAGAGGGCTTGGAGAACTCTCACTGCACCAAAGGTATTGAGCTCCATGTCGTGGGCAAAGTCTTCGGCCTTGAGGAGGTGAAATGGCCTTAAGTTAATGGACCCCGGTGCGTAAACCACGCCGTCGATGACGTCGGGTAAATCGGCCAGGGGCAGGGTATCTTTCAGGACGTCAAAGTTCGTCGTCCGAGAAAAACTAAAGATGTTCGTATCCTGGGCGAGGCCCTCGGCGATGGTCTGACCGATTCCATGGGAACTACCGATGATAACAATGTTGCGTTTCATAATACGTCCTTTATGGGATGATTATGCCACCTTTCCCGCAATTGTGGGTAAGACAGGATCTCGACATGAAAGTTAAATTCATCGCCATCGCGGCACACGGCAAGGACCGGCAGATCGGCCTCAACGGAGGCCTCCCCTGGAATCTGCCGGACGAGTACCAGCACTACAAAGACACTGTCCGGGGTCAGTACGTGCTCGTGGGGCGGAAGAACTTCGAACTCCATGGTTCAGACGTTGAAGGATCGATGCCGCTAGTGCTCTCCCGAACTCCCTCGGAGAATTCCAGGGCCCCGGTCTTCGGCTCGATGGGTGCTGTGGTTGACTACGCTGACGCGATAGGGATCGAAAAGATTTACGTGATCGGCGGAGGCGAGATTTACAATCTCTCCCTCCCCTACCTTTCGGAGTTTCTCTGCAGCGTGGTGGACTACGAGGGACCGGCCGACACTTACTTCCCCGAGTACTCCTTCTACGAGTGGGAGATGGTCCACTCGGAAGTCTTTGATCGCTGGAGCCTCTACCACATGAGGAAAAGACCTGACTTCTAGCCTGGCCCCAAGGTAAAATTTCGGCCATATGACGACAGAATCCAAGAAAACAGTCGTTTTCTTCAACACCAACAAGGCCTGGGGGGGCGGCGAGAAGTGGCATCTCACGACCTGCCGCGAACTGAAGCGGCGCGGGTTTGAGACGATCCTCGTTGCCAATGATGCTTCTGAGATCGCGAAGCGAGCGACGGTCGAGGGACAGAACGTCTACCGATTCAAGGTCGGGAATCTGAGCTTTCTTAATCCCATCAAACTTTTTGTCTTCTTTCTTTTTTTTAAATTCAAGCGCGTCGATGCGGTCATTATGAATCTACCGGCGGATCTCAAGGTCGCGGGAATTGCGGCCAAGCTCGCGGGAGTCCGGCGGATCATCTACCGCCGAGGGATGCCGCATCCACTGCGGAACACAGTCCTTAACCGTTTTCTGTTTCAGAAGATCATCACCCACGTCGTGGTCAATTCTAAGGAAATCGGACGGAGTCTCAAGCAGGGCAATGAGGCGTGGTTTCCAGAAGAGAAGATGGTCCTGATTTATAACGGGGTCGACACCTCTGTGTCTGTCGACAAGAGTCGGAAGCTCTATGAAAAGCAGGGCGACGAGATTGTAATCGGAAATGCTGGAAGACTCACGGAACAAAAAGGGCAGAAGTATCTGATTGAGCTGGCGAAGCTTTTGAAGTCCGATGGGGTCAAGTTCAAGATCCTTATTGCTGGAGAGGGAGAGCTTCGGGACGCGCTACAAAGACTGATCGATGAAGCTGGGGTGAAGGAAGAGGTTCGTCTTCTGGGCCATGTCACGGATATGCCGGCGTTTTTTAATTCACTGGATGTGTTTGTGTTCACGAGTTTGTTTGAGGGGTCGGCGAATACGTTGATCGAGACCTTGCATTTTGGGGTGCCGATTGTGGCGTGGGATGTGAGTTCGAATCCGGAGATTGTGGTGGATGGGCAAAATGGTTTGCTCTCTAAGGCATATGACGTTCGAGACCTTAAAAATCAAACGAGTAAGGTTCTAGGACAGCCTTTAGCCGAGAGCGGAAACTCAGACTTACTAAAGCAAAGATTTGACCACCTTAAAAACCTTGATGTTCTTATAAATTTAATATCTTAACGCACGTTCAAAATCTCTTATGTAATAATTTCTAAGAAATTCATCGCAGAACAATCTTGAAATATACTCGCGCCATGCTTCGTATGTATTGGCTAATTATTATCTGCATTTTGCCGTTTTCCCTGCATGGGAAACAGTTGATTTATAAGAAGAGCGTATACTCTCTACCCCTAACCTTAGATCCCATCAAAATGAATGACACTGCCTCCCTCCTGGCCGGCAATTTAATCTACGATGGGCTTGTCCGCTTTGCACCTAGCCTAAGGATTGAACCAGCGATTGCGGAAAGCTGGATTTTTTTGGACGATGGCAAAACGATCACTTTCAAAATTCGAGAAAACGCGAAGTTCCATAATGGAGCCTCTATTAAAGTAGCTGATGTCGTCTTTTCATTAAAAAGGAACCTTTCCGCGGAAAGTCTGACTCGAAATTACTTTGACTGTGTCCTCGGTTGGAATGAGTCAGGGTTTGATGATAAAATGGGAGGAATTAAAGCCACCTCGATAGATACGGTAGAAATCAAATTAAAGTATCCGAATCCGAACTTCCTCAACATACTCGCGGGAGCGACTGCTAAAATAATTTCAAAAGCTGAGTTCGAGCAGCGACTAGATTATTTCGATAAACCGATTGGCTCCGGACCATTTAGCTTTCATTCTTTAGAAAAGGAAAATCGGCGCATCAGGCTTGATGCATCGAAAGCCTATTATAGAAAAGTCGAAGGTTCAATCGATCAGCTATGGCTAATTGAAAGCGATGAAAAAACAGCAATCTCCCTAGCGAAGAATGGGAAAATAGATGACCTTACAAACTGGCCAATCTCTGGAGCGAGCGATGTATTCAAAACTGGTCAAAAGATATCGGCACCAGTGAATGGAACCTGGATCATAGGATTAAATACAAAGCTGCCTCCATTTAACAATAAGTCGGTCAGACAAACCTTCAAACGTGACTTTGACACCAGCGGTTTTCGTGCAGAGTTCTACCCCGACTCTTATTCCGCTGTTGGATATGTTCCCCCAGGTTTACCTGGAAGTTCTGAAAGATCAAAGGCGGAAGCATCTGAAAATAAAGTTAGTAAGTTAAAAATTGAAATCGCTATACCCAGAGAACTAGAAAAGCACGACGAGATGAAGCAGTTCATCGAGAAGATGCTGACCGCGAAGGGCTGGAATGTGCAGGTAACTCCTCTGAAGTGGGACGAACTCATGTCCGGATACTCCAACAAGAGGCTCCAGAGCTTCCTCGTTGCAATGAACATGGATTATCCAGATCCAGAATTTCTCTATAAAAATTTTGAATCTAATAATAAGGACAATTTCAGTGGCTTAAGCGACAAAGAAATTGATCAATTAAACGTAAGACTACGAGCTGAGCCAGACCGACTAAAGAAAATTCCAATTCTAAATCTTCTACGATCCAAGATCGAAGATCAAGCCGTGACAGTAAATCTGTTTCATCCAAGAGGAAACTACTGGGTGTCTCGGTGTGTGAAGGGGTTTAAACCGAATATTATCTCAGATGTGTATATTGATTATGCGCCGATCTCAAAAACAGCGAAATGCAAACCATGAGGCAGATATCAATATACGATTATATTAATGGATCTCTATCAAAGGCTAAGTGGCGTCTATCCAGCCTCCTTGCACTTCTATTAACGCTCGCCTTGGGCTTCTTGACTTTGCGAGACACAGTGACAAACGAGAGAAAGTTGCTTACGGCACTTGCCCCTCACCTTTCATATCTAATTTCAGTAGATGACAGAACGGAAATACTTAGGATTTTATCAACGATTGACCATTCAGGAAGTAAAAACATTTCTGTTGTTAGAGATGGAAGAATTTATGCGCATTCAATGCATTCAGAGTTAATCGACACCCCCATAATCCCTAAACCTATAATTTCAATTTTTGGCGCCGACTTCTCGAGAGATACGATTTCCGTAAGCTACTTATTACCATTGGCCGGAGGGAGCCTCCTACTGGAACTCAGCCCCCTTACAATTCTTGTAAAGCTAGCATTAATAATGGCAGGCATCTTTCTCTTTTCACTTGGGTCTCTTCAGTTTTTGACTTTCCGTCTCGGGAAACAACTGGGAAAAGTTCTAAGTTCGGTAAAAGTTTTAGAGAACCAAGTTCAGAAACTCCATCAAGAAGACCATCAAGACAGGGAAATTGAATTCCTAGAGCTCGATCAAATTCGAACGAATCTGATTGGAATGAAGTCCAATCTGACATTGGCAAAAGAACTCCTAGCGATCCAAAAAGCGAAAGAGCTAAATATGGAAATCTATAAACGCCTTATCCACGACCTTCAAAACCCTATCACTGCTATGAATACACTGATTACTCTTATCGCTGAAGAAGACACCGACCCAGAGATGAGGAAAGAAGCATCCGACGCTTTGCCTAAAATAGCGGATGAAATTCTATGCCAAATCATAGCGGCGAAGAAGAACTTTGAGTATGACTCAAACTCTTTCAAGAAAATCGACATCAGGAGCTGCATTCAAGAGACATTGCTGCAATTAAAGTCTGCACATCCTCTTCACTATCATAAGGTTCAATTTTCTGTGCCCAGTACCCCTATGTTCATTTCCTGTGATCCATCAGCTTTAAAACGTGCGATTATCAACATACTAGAGAACGGCTTAGACTTCGCTCGTGAAAAGCTAGAGATTCGTCTTGCTCAGGCTAAGGATTCAACATCCATCTTCATTTCTGATGACGGCCCAGGGATGGATCAAAGTAAGTTTGAGGAGATCATTAAAGGCACAACAAAGTCTGGGAAAGGCGATCGCGCTGCCATCGGCCTTTCGTCAGTTAGTCACATCCTTAAAAACCATAATGGACATCTTAAATTTAAAAAAAGCTCATTGGGCGGGTCTGAGTTTCAGCTTTTAATTGGAGTTGTATGAGGGTTACTAAAGTTGGCGACGACAGTCAGATATCGATAATATTAATCCCTGGAGGCCCAGGACTAAGTACTTCGTATCTTCGGTCGATGGATGAACTCAGTGGTAAATATCAACTGCACTTTTTAGATATTTGTGGCACGAACGGTACACAATTCGAATGTCTAAGTGCATTGAGCATAGCTCAAACTATTAAAGAATATGCGGAAAATATTGAGTCACCCTTTGTTCTATTAGGACACTCATACGGAGGTTATCTCGCCTCAAAGACTGCAACTATTACATTACCTGAAGCATTAATTTGCGTTTCAACTCCTCTTAGCGCCTCCTCTATGAAATGCGCAATCGGTAATTATTCTAGTAAAAAGAGTCTAAATTTGATTGCAAGAGAAGCGGAGTGGCTAAGACATAATTCAGAGGAAACATTTAAATCTTGGCTCTCGTCATATGGCAAACTCTACTTTAAAAACAATGACGATCGATTGAGTAATTTAATTCTAAATGACGAAAGTTCGTATCGCTTTTTCCTTAACAATAATGGAGATATCGAAAATGATTCTTCACTTTTAGTTCAAGTCGCAAAAACCAATTTCCCAAAACTTTTCATTTCAGGAATTGATGATGAACTACTGCCTTTAAGCGCCATTAAAAGCGACATTGAGGCGGGATCATTTGACTTCACTTTAGTAAACAACGCAGGTCACTTTCCAATGCTGGATAACCTTAAGAGCACGCTTTCTTATATCGATAACTTTATTTCATCTATAACTTCACAAAGGACAAAAAAATGAAAAGCATCTCGCGCTTACTAATCCTCCTCCTTGCTTTTGCTTCTCTAGCACAAGTCTTCGCTAATTCAAAAAGTGAGGACATTAATCCAAAATTCAGAGAAGGCAATGACAAGCCAGGAGTTTAACTTGATTCGGAGCTTTTCCGGCTCTGCGATCATGGTATTCCTAGCAGCTCTCTCGTTTATGACATGGATGGAAACTGATTGGGTTTTTTACTTACTTTTAGCAATTAGAGACCTTTATCTCGTTTTCTTTTTCATAAAAAGGCATGAACCATTTGTTGTCTCAGGTTTTCAACAAAAGATTTTAGCCTATACCTCAAGTGCACTTCCTTTATTATATCAAAGTGGATTTGCGACAACAGGAACTGTTAAAACTGCTACTTTCCTATTCGTTATGGGATTTACATTATCGACCCTGGCACTAATAGATCTTGGATACTCATTTGGTGTATCTCCTAGCGTGCGCAAACCTGTCCGCAGTGGGTTATACAGATTTATTAACCATCCTATGTATATTGGTTATTGTATAGCAGAGGTGGGTATGGTTCTTATTGCGCCTATCCCAAATTCAATAATTTTCTTCTTTTCAATCATTCTCTATATTGCAAGGGCTAAAGCTGAAAGCAATCTCATAAAGAGGCACACCAATGAAAATTTTAATTGATAACGACAAATTCGTTAAACTAAGTTGGTCACTAAAGGCTAAAAAAAGTGGCCACGCTTTTGTGAGTTACTCAACAGTCGACAGTTTTATTAGTGAGGCAGGAAGTTTTCCATTAGACTCGATGATTTTCATCGATTCAAATCTAGACCATGGGATTAAAGGAGAGGTTGAGGCAGAGCGAATAAGTGCACTTGGCTTCCCAAACATCTACCTTTGTACAGGATATGAAGATATCGATGTTACCGGTTTGCCGTGGATAAAAAGCATCGTCGGCAAGAGCTGTCCGTTTTAAACCTACCGAATCGCCTTCCCAATCGCATAATACTCAAACCCATACTCCAACACCTTCTTCGTGCTGTAGAGGTTCCGACCATCAAAGATCACTGGGGTCTTCAGACGTGACTTAATCTCTTCGAAGTCAGGAGCGCGGTATTGCTTCCACTCGGTGAGAACTAGAAGTCCATCGGCGCCGTTGAGGGCGTCGTATTTGTTTTCGAACTGATCGACGGGGATTCCCATCTTGACCATGAGCGCCTCGAAGTGATCGGCAGCTTGAGGGTCGTGGAATCGAACTTTCGCACCCGCCTCGTGGAGAGCGACGGCAGTGTCAATGGCCGGTGTTTCACGGATGTCGTCGGTGTTCGCCTTGAAGGCCGTGCCCCAGAGGACGAAGGTTTTGCCCTTGAGGTCCTCTTTGAAGTGCTTCTTCACTTTGCCGACGAGGTATTTTTTCTGCTCTTTGTTGACGAGTTCCACGGCCTCAACGATTTTGAAGTTCACTCCGTGCTCCCGGGCCGTGTGGACAAGGGCCTTCACGTCTTTCGGGAAGCATGAGCCGCCGTAGCCCGGTCCTGGATAAAGGAACTGAGACCCGATCCGTGAGTCCGTTGAGATTCCGTGCCGGACCTCTTCCACATCAGCGCCCACGATGTCGCACAGACGCGCGACTTCATTCATGAAGGAGATCTTGGTGGCGAGGAAGCAGTTCGCAGCGTATTTTGTCATTTCGGCCGAGATATTAGACATGCGAATGGTGCGCTTGATCTGGCGGTTAAATGGCTCGTAGAGTTCTTCGATGATCTCCGCTGCCGTATCTTCAATGGAGCCGATGATGATGCGTTCTGGCTTCATGAAATCTTCTACCGCAGAACCCTCTTTCAAGAACTCTGGATTATTCACGACGTAGAACGTCTTCTTCGTTTTGGACTTGAGGTACTCGCGGACCTTATTGCCGGTTCCGACTGGAACCGTTGATTTAACCACCACCACAACTCCGTCCTGCAGGTAGGGAGCGATCGAATCGCAAGCGCCGAAGACGTACTTGAGATCCGCCTGACCGTCATCAGAGGAGGGAGTTCCAACGGCCAGAAATACGGCCTCGGCCTTGGTGACAGAGTTATAGTCGTTCGAGAAGTGGAGGCGGCCTTCTTGAAAATTGGACTGGAGGAGGGCCTCGAGCCCTGGTTCATAGATCGGGCACTCGCCTTTTTTCATCCGTTCTACCTTGGCGACATCGATGTCGATGCAAGTCACATCGTGGCCCATTTCGGCGAAACATGTTCCAGTGACAAGACCAACGTAACCGGTTCCAATAATGCTAAGCTTCATTAATACGCTCCGAGAAGGATGAAAAGTGAGGCTATTCTAGGTTATGAGAGGGAAAAATGAAAGCGAGAAAGGTGGAAGATGGGGAGTTTTGAGTTTCTTTTGCTTCGATCTCAGGGGCTTCAAATGTAGTCACGACAAGTTCCTCCGGGCCAGTGAAGGGACCGAAAAGATAGACGTCACCCTTTGGCTTTGTTACCTTTTCCTTCATGATAAAACTCGTGAGTTCCTCATTATTTTTCCTCGCCGCTGGCGTCTTCACCTCCGTGAGCGTTCTTTCAGTTTATCAAATTCTCTTCGCTCTTCCTCTTGCCTACTATTCGTTCCGAGCGGTCCAAAACGGAAAGCTGGAACTGCCTAAGAGCGCCTGGTTTCTTCTTGCGTTCGCAGCGATTGCGACCGTCAGTCTTTTTCTCAACCTCGATTTTGTTCCGAAGCCTTCCAAGAACTTTGGGAGAATTAAATACTTCCTCTACGGAGTGGGAGGGATCTTCGTTCTTAGGGCATGGATTGCGACCGTGACCTTGAAAACGAAAACACTTCTTTTCAGGACGCTTTGTGTAAGCCTGATCGCGGCTGGCCTCTACTCTGGCTGGCAGGTTTTCTACCAGGGCATGCCGAGGGCGTCGGGCCTGACAGAGACCATGCGGTACGGGTATGGGTCGGCGATGATCCTTCTGGTACTTTTAAACTTACTTGTGCGAAGAGACAAAATCCCATGGCTCGATGTCCGTTTGGGTCTTTTGGCAATTCTTGTCGGATTTTTTGGGATGTACCTCACTTACACCCGAGGGGCGCTCCTCGGAGTTCTCTGCGGCATCCCCTTTTTGTTTTACTTTTACCGGCGATCCCTCGGCATCGCCGTCGGTGTGACGAGCATGCTGGTTGTTCTCGCCCTCGCAGGGTTTCACCAATTCGGGAAATCTCAAGTGAAGTCACGGTTCCTGCAAAGTAAGCAAAGCAGTTCAGATCAAATCCGAAAAAGTCTTTGGACCGCCGCCATCATCGCGACCAAGGAGAAGCCAGTCCTGGGCTGGGGATTCGGAAATTTTCATTCGCAACTCAAGCGGATCAAAGAGGAAAACGATCTCGCTCACAAGGAATACAATGACGCCCATGCCCATAACCTGTTTCTAGATGTTGCCGCAGGCACGGGCCTGTTAGGACTAATTGTCTTCACGGGGTGGTTAGTTTTTTGGGGGATCGAAGTCTACAGCTCGCCCCTCATTTTGAAGTCAACCATCGTTCCCATGGCCGTGGCGTTTATCATCTCCAGCATGTTCGAATCAACCCTCAACGCCAATAACGCATCGATGCTCATGTTCTTCTACTCCCTCTCGGTAGCCTTAAGATATGCCGTACAAGAAGAATGACATAGAAGAGTATCCTTTATAAAATCAACTCCATGTCAAACCGGGCAAAAACTTTTCTCCTCTTCTTTGGCGATGTCGCGTGTCTTCTGCTGGCACTTATTCTGACCATCGCCGTTAAGACAGGAGGAGACTGGGGCCACCGGTACTTCGACGCGCACTTCAATCTCTTCATGATCGTCTACCCGTTCTGGTTGTTCGTCTTTTTCATCGAAGGTCTCTACGCCCTCCGGACCTATAACCCTGCCTCCCTCTCCACTTCGCTAATGCGGAGTATCGGAACAAGCCTGGCAGGATCTTTTGTCATCATCTACCTCCTCCCTATAACCATCACGAAGCTCACACCGAAGACTAACCTCCTGATCATCTCCCTCACTGCCCTGGCCCTTTTGTACGGTTGGAGAAAACTCTTCCTTTCGTTCTTCTCGGATGTGCGGCGGAACCGAGGGGTGCTCCTCATTGGGTCCGAAACAACAACCGAACTTGTGCGGGAAGAGATAAAAAGAAAGCCTTACCTCGGGTACCGGATCATCCGGACCATGCAAACAGAGCACGCCGTTCAGGAGAAGCTCCCGGAAGGTGTCGAGCTGATTGCGGTGGAGCGAAGCTCCACCAAGGACAGTGTGCTTCTGGGACAGATCTTCAACCTCCTGGGAACCATCGAAGTCATTGACCTGGCGAAGTTCGCTGAGAATATTTCGGGGAAAATCCCGCTGAGTTCGATCGATGAAACTTGGTTCATCGAATACTGTGGCCACCAAGAAAGTCGGTCCTACGACCTGCTCAAATTCTTACTGGATCGCATCGTCGCTCTCATCATGCTGATCATGCTGATTCCAGTTGCCGCGATCCTAGTCCCGATCCTCCTTCTGTTTCACGGGCGGCCCATTCTCTTCACGCAAACGCGCACGGGACTCAACAACAAACCGTTCACTCTCTACAAGCTGCGCTCGATGGTCCGAGACGCTGAGAAAGCAGGCGCCCAATGGGCCAAGCCTGGGGACGCTCGGATAACTTTCCTCGGGAAGATTCTGCGCAAAACACGCCTCGACGAACTCCCCCAGCTGATCAACATTCTTAAGGGTGAGATGAGCCTCGTGGGCCCGAGACCAGAGCGCCCGGAGATCATCGACTCTGAGCTTGCGAAAAAGATCCCCTATTATAACCTTCGCCACATGGTCAAACCTGGGGTCACGGGCTGGGCCCAGGTCATGTTCCGCTACGGCTACTCAACCGAAGACTCCCTCGAAAAACTTCAGTACGACCTGTTCTACGTGAAGAACCGGAACCTCTTCCTCGATATCATCGTTATCCTGAAGACGATTAAGACGGTCATCACCGGCGCCGGCCAGTAAGTAGACTCAGATGAAGAACTACCTCTGGATCGTGCTGAATCGGGTCATCGAAATCGTTTCAAGATTTTTCTTCCTGGGCCAGTGCCTCCGGATCTTCAATCTTGAAGAGTACGGTGTTGTTTCTTACAAGATCGCCTTCTACCAATTTTTTACCTCCGTCCTCTACTCCGGGACTCTTCAGTCCCTGAGTCGGTACTCGGACCATGAAGATGGGAAACAACGCAGAATCCTAACTTCACTGTTCCTGGTTGCGATCGGATTGACTGGTATTTTTTACGGTTTCGCGGGAACAGAATCAGCGGTCTTCATGTTCTACAGTCTCCTCTATATCCTCAACGGCTGGTACGGAGCACGAGAAAACCCGATTCTCTTCAGTACCTTTAGGTCCCTGGCCTTCCTTGCCCAGGCCATCCTTTTTACGCTGGATTCAGGTGGCGAGCCTCTCGCACTCGTGTTTAAGAGCTTCTGGGCCGCGAGTTTGATTCTTCTCCTCTCCTTTCCTTTTCGGAGCTTGGATCGAGGCTTCCTTCCTGTTCAGGAATGGAAGGTTTTCTTTAAGTTTCAACTTCACAACCTCTCGTTTCAGTTGACCAAGATCGCCGAGCGCTGGGCACTCCTCTACATCCTTGATCAAAAATCCTTCGGTCTTTACTCCTCCATCAGAGACCTGTTAAACGCCGGAAACCTGACCTTCTTCTCACCCATCTACCAGACCTGTTATAAGAGACTCACGATGGCCTCTGAGAGGCTTAAAATCATGAAACAGAGCATCCTGGGCATCACCGCTCTGTTTGTGTCGGGGATGCTCGGACTTTTTTTCCTGGATGCCTACGTCCTCAAAGGCCTTGAAGTCCTGGGGGTTTCGAAGTTCTCGTCTCTTGATCTCTACCTCTTGGTTGCGCTCTTCTCCGGGGATCTCCTGCGCTCCGTTTACATGATGCTCTTCGAATCTAAAGAACGGTTCCAAAATTTGTACGAATCTCACTTTATCGATTTTCTTGTTCTCTCATTAAGTCTAACCTTAGTACTCACCTCGATCACTTCCTACGGGAAACTGTTCGTGGTGCTGTTTAGTAGACTGGTCTGCGTGAATTTGTATTTCCGATGGAAACAGCAAGAGTTATGAACCTCCTCATCCTAGAACCACCGTATTCTCATCTCTTCAAGGAACTGGTAGGAGCGCTGAAGCCGAAGACCACTTTTGTTCACCTCTTCAACCTGGGGTATCTAGTCTTCCTCCCCAAGTTGAGGTTTAGCCTCATCACCCGAGAGCTCCGTAAGCGTAATCCGTCCCCAGAGAGTATTAAGCGAGTTGAAGGGATCAGGAGCTTGGCCAACTCGAACATCAAGTCTCCGACACCTTCTGAACTTAAGCTCATGGCATGCTACCTGGAATTTCTGCGTAATTTTATTGCTAAGCGCCAGATCACCCATATCATCTGCCACAATGATCTGCGGTGGCAGCATGCAGTTGCCAGAGAAGTTGCGAAAGAGCTCGGTGTTACGATTTTTTTCCTGGAAGACGGACTTCTCAGACCTCATACCCTGACCTTTGACGCTCAGGGTGTTAATGCCTTCTCATCGGTCCCCCAAGAACCGGAGTTTTATCAGCAGGGAAATTTCCAGATTTCCAAGGGCTTTCGAAAGATCAGGCAGCCTTGGTCGAAGCGGATCCAGCGGCTCCTTTTTTTCTCCGCCTTCCTCTGCCTAAATAAGGTGGGAGACATCCTCCGACTGAACGTCAAACTCCGGAACAAGTACTATTCGTTTACACAGTACGGGAAGTTATTCCTGGCCAAGCTCGACCTCGTATCCAGTCCCCCGATGAACGTCGAGATCAGTAAAAAGTACATCTTCGTGCCACTCCAAGTCACCAAAGACACTCAGACCATCATCCACTCTCAGTTCGGCGGAACTCAGGAAGTGATCGATCTCCTAGAGACGGCCTACAGTGAGCTCCCAGACGATTTACGAAGAGAGTACTCTCTCGTCTTCAAGAAGCATCCCATGGAGGCCCATGTGAACTATCGGTTCCGGGACGACTCCCTTGTGAGCGCCGGGAACACGGGCCAGCTTCTCGAAGGGGCTTCCCTGGTCGTTCTGGTGAATTCGGCGACGATCGTCGAGGCGCTCATCAAGAAGAAAAAGATCATCTCCCTGGGCAATAGTCACTATAACATCCCAGGAGTCCTGCTTAAGTCTACACCTGCGCAGATCTGCGCCGACATTGAATCCAAGCTCAAGGATCCGGCACCGGAGAACGAGTCTCTGCGCCAGTCCTTCTTAAACTTCCTCATCTACCACTACCAAATCAACGGAAACATTTTCTACTACGACGAAGAAACCATCAACCGCATGAAAGAGAGGCTGACGCTTGGGCCAGCTCGTTAGTCCACTCTTCATCTTTAATTTTTTCTGCGTCACCTTCGCGTGCATTCAGCCGTCGAAAGTGATCGCTGCAGCGATCGATTCGAAGGTGATCCTGGCGCAGTTCATGGCCCCGGTCATCTTGTACGGCGCATCCTTAGTCACCCACAGAAAGGTTTCGCAGATTAAGCTCCACGCGGGAGTCCTCGCCGGCCAAGCCTTGATCCTCGGCGTCCACCTCCTCGTGGCAAACATTTACCTGAACCTCTACCTCGCATTTTTCTTACTCACGCCCCACCTCGTGCTTTGCATTTCGGATCTCCTCCGCTCCACCCCGAATCTTCGGTTCTTGTTCCGCACGATCTCAGCCTACATCATCATCAGCTTTGTGTTTGCGCTTGCGTCGGCGATCAAGGTCCGAGGGACCACAGGACTCTGGGACACTTTTGGACCGCTGATGGAGAATCTTTTTGATCGGGAGAACAAGGTCATTCGAATGGAGGCCCTCGATTGCATCAACTTCGCCAAGCACTTGTTTGGGTTACGAGACGCTGTGCTCGAGGGCGTCGCATTGACAGTGTACCCCCTGGTCCTGGTGAGTCTTTGTTTCCTGAGGCCCACCTACTCCCGGGAGCTCTTGGTTCGTCTGGCGCTCGTCTGCTCTGGGGTCTTTTTACTGATCAAGAGTTCTCGTGGAGAGGCCCTCTTCATCGCGAGCCTCGGTGCCTTTGTGCTTGTTCGGCATGCATTGGGGAGAATAAAGTGGCTCGCCTTGCCGGTGATCGGATTGGGGTATGTGCAACTTTATCTCGGGAGTCAGACCCTCAATGGGAGGAATGTCTTAAATGAGCTTTTCAAGAAGAACATTTCCATCGTCGGTCAGGGCGTAGGGTTTTCAGCTCAGGAAATTCTGGCCCTGACGAAGAACAATTACTCGTCCTTTCACAACATTCACTTCGAGCTGATTACGAACCTCGGGCTCATCGTGTACTGTGGGTTCATCGCCTTCTCGATGTACTACGTCCTGTCGCGGGACTACACGAGGTATAAGCACTATTTTCTCTGCCTCATGTTCGTACTCCTCGCGACGAACTTCGAAATGTTCGACATCTACTTCGCGGTTCCTCTCGCGATCTTACTCTCCAACGAAACGCTCGTTGGCCAGGGAGCTATCTCCGAGCGAGATAGTGTTTTTTGATCCCGTAGCAGGCGTACCGAATGAACGCGAGGGTAGACGCGACGAGGCCAAGCCCAAAGTAGCGGCGGTACATGTTCCATTGGATCTGGGCCATCTTTAACTTATCACTGGATAAAGAGCGGATGCTCTTTCGGTAGCTCCCGAGGACCTGGTTTAGACCCCGGGCCTCGGATCCGGATTTGAGGAGCTGATACCAGAACACCCAATCTTGCCGGCGGCGCAGAGTGAGGTCGAAGCGCTGCGTCCCGATGAGATCTCTTCGGAGCATCATGAAAGACGTCGCGAGTGGATTGTACGCACTGATTTCAGAGAGTGTGACACGGGAATGCATCCGTACCGTCACCGTCGGAATCTTCTCATCGGTCATGATGACATAGTCATGACAACTGATAGAGGCGCCGGTGTCTTTCATGAAAGACAATTGGGTCGCGAGCTTCTCTGGTCTCCATTCATCGTCGGCGTCAAGGAAAGCGATGAAAACGCCAGCAGCATGATCGAGGCCCACGTTTCGAGAAAAGGATGCCCCGGAATTATTTTCGTTCCGGTAAACTTTTATCCTCTTGTCGCGGGCCTCGAACTCTTTGAGAACGGCCGTTGTCTCATCGCCGGAGCAGTCATCGATGATGAGCCACTCCCAGTCTGCGAAAGTCTGCGACAGAACAGATCGGTAAGTCTCTTCGATGTATTGGGCAGAGTTGAAAGTTGGAGTGATAATGGAAATTATCGGCATCCATGCCTCGGCAATTCAATATGAAGGCCCGTCCCTAGACCTCGTTCAAAGAGGATAACTTTGCGGGTTTGCCTCACCTGAAAAAAAACTAACTTCAACTGGAACCTTCTTTAGAGGCCAAAAATCTGGGTCTCGCGCTCTAGGTGAATCAATTCGTCGACTCCCTTAATGCTAACTTAAGAGTAAGGAAGTCAAAAATGATCTCAAGAAGGGAGTAAAAGATCAAGAAACTTATAAAGTCGCGCGTGTCATACAGGGTAATGTATAGCCCCAGAATCACTAGGCTCGCGACTTTAAGCATCGAAAGGGAGCTCAAGCTCAGCGACTGAAGCGTAGAGAGGACGCCCATACCTTTGAGCGCCCGGAATGGGATAATGAAGAAAAGAACTGATGCGATTCTTCCGGCCTCACCATAGGTCTCACCCAGGAAGAGCTTGAACAACGTCTCTCCCAAGAAGTAGGTGCAAAGCGCCACCGGTAAGAATAAGATGAAAATTTTTGCCGCCAGAGATTTAAGGTACGAAATCCTTTCTGAATACACTGTCATTTCCGCAGATGTTTTCATGGCAGAACTCGAAATGAGGTTGCCGATTAACAAAATGGGTTGGCCCAGGACTTTATTGAACAAGAAATAATGCCCTGCGAGTTCTGTTGAAAACTTCGCGGCAAAAAAGAGAGTTGGGAGTTCCTGAAAAATCATCCCCGCGAGGCTATTAGGAAGGTAGTAGATTGGGTAGCGGCGGTATTGATGAAGAATTTCACGCAGCACTTTAGGCCTAAAGCGAAACCCACTCCGGAAGTAGTTCACAAAGCCAAGGACATTTCCCAACGCTTCACTCGCGAGGAGCACGGTGCTGGTCCGGTAGGGGATCAAGACCTTTGCGAGCTGTGAGCTGAGTCGATTGAGAAAGGTAGAGATGTTGGCCCGGTTTAGCTCGCCGAAGCGGTAGCTACGAAGTTTAAAGATCTCGGACATGTTGTAAAACAAGACAATCACAGAAATCAAAACCGGTCTTCCGGTCACTAACAGGACGAGGGTTAGGCAAACGAAGAACAAAGCGTTTAAGATGAGACTCAACGCTACAATATCATTAACCCTCTCTTGATCCGTTTCTCCAACAGCTGCCCAAAAATACTGCCCTGTGGCGAAGATGGCGAGAATTTGCACGAAAGACATGGTGGCGCCAAACTCACCCATAACCTCCGGGGCATACATTCTGGCGATCAACGGATAGAAAAGGAAATTCGCGAGCTGAACCGCCAGATTCCCAACTAAGAGCTTTCGGAAGCTTTGGAATGTCTTATTGAAAAATAATCCATTCAACAACGGCGCACTAACCTTTCGAGGAGCTCGATCTCCTTTAAGACGGTATTCTCAGGCGCAAATTTCCTCTTGTCTGCGCTGGACGGCGTGCCATCGAAAACTTCAATTTTGCTAAACTCAGCCACGGCCTCGTTGGAAAAAAAACGAACATTCTCAAAGTCGCCCACCATCATCTTACAGACCGGAAGATTAGAGGTGTAGGTTGGGATTCCGAAGGAGGCAAACTCACAGACGCTAACTCCCTGTGAATCAAGTCGGGTTGGCATGAGCGCCGTCCGGAAATGACAAAGGATCTGGATCATTTCTTTCTGAGGAACAAATCGATCGTGCCACACAACATTTGCTGGCAGTGCGCGGTGCCGAAAAAGCTGACCTCGCCCATAGATGTGGAAAGATTTCTTTGGATTTGCTTGAGCGATGTCGAGCACGATGTCCACGGCGTACTTTGGGTTATCGAGGGGCCTGATGGTAATGAAGTCACCCCAAAGTTCGGCCGCAGGGGTGTAGGAGTTTTCATAGAAGCTCTCATTAATATTATTATTAATAATCACCAGGGACTCGCCGAACCTGTCGGAGTCAAGACCGAGGTTTCGGAGGGCCTCGATTTTCATCCATTCACTGACGAACACCAAGGTGGTTGGTTTACGTTTCAGGAGCTGCGTTAAGATCAGATTTAAAATCCGTACCTTGATTAAATCGTACACGGAGTGAATGAGCTCTTTGCGCTTACCGGCGTGGTCGAATTCAAATGGCCGGGGATAGTAATCCCGTTTAATGAGTACTTCATGACCGTGAATAAAAAAGAGCAGGCGCTTGATCTGTTTGATGTTCTTCAAGACGAAAAGAAAATGGTTCCGGAGGTTCGGCGCATGCGAAATCACGATGTCATAATTGGATGTGCTATCGGTTCGTGAGAAGGTGTGCTTATCGACGACGGCAACTCCTTCAAACTGGTAGGGTGCTTTAGCCTGAAACGATAGAACCTTCACGGCGATGCCATTTCGAACGTAGTACAGAAGGCGCGAATGAATGTAGGCGAGATTGTAAAAATTCTCCGGGGATGGGTAGCCCTCGGCTAAAACAATAACTTTCATGAGAATCACACTGATTCTTAGCCGCTTTTTTGCGGCTAGTTTAGATTATGGGAATAATCTAGCGACTAATGCCATGTAAGTCTACGGATTAAATTCCAAAAAGGGTTGCTCCAGTTGCTGAAAAATTGGAGGCGCCGTCATCGAAAGAATTGATTCCCTTCATCGTCATCTAGAAGAGCGTAGAGGATCCACTGTGGGAGGAAATAGGTTCCGGAAGAGATAGAAAGGACTCCGAAAAAAAAGAGCATAAGCGCCTCCACACCGTAGCCTCTACCGCTCTTCAAACACCGCCAAGTGAGGTGCATGAGAAAGACCATGAACGGCAAGAACAAAGAGACGCCACCGATCATCAGGAGCTCGATCCAATAATGATGAATGCTCTTCAGGGGGGTTGGAATCCCGTCGATGACGGACACACTTTTCTGATTCTGTCCGATCCCCATTCCCGTCAGAGGGTTTGCTCGAACTTCGGCGAGTGCCGCAACGATGAATCGAAACCGCTCGTTGATCGAGGAGCTAATTTTGGTTGAAGGCTCGCCTTTCAAAACGAGCAGCATCCCATGCCCGTAGGCACGGACCGCTCCGACACTGGCCCGGAGCTCCTTTCGCTGATCCACATTGAGGCTCCCGACGAGCGCGGCTGTTGTGAGAGAACAACCAACCAAGACCAAGAGCATCGTTTTAACCTTCAATCTTACAAACGATCGGTACTTGAGAGCTGCGAAGAAGCTGTAGGCAAAAAACAGAATGAGTTGGGCCTTCGCCCCAGCCTTTACGCAGAAGACGATTGTGAGCACGGCGTAGATAAACTTTACCGGTCGGCTCAAAGCCCGGGCCGCGAAGATTAATGGTGTTGCAACCAGCAGAACGAAACTTCCATTATTTGGGTGCCAGAAAAAGCCTGTGGGATAGTCCTCGTATGTGACCGGTAAAGTGGTAGCGGCTTTCCCAAAAAAAACAGAGTAAGGAGACACTGCTGAGATTGGCCAACGGAGCGGAGTGAACGCTTCCAAAAGACCTAGGATGAGGTGGCCAAATAGCAAAAACAAGAGACCACCAACAACGAGATCCTTCCGTTTCAGCTGATTCCAAAAAAACATAATTCCAACACCGCAAAGAAACTGCCCTAAGCCGATGGCGGCGGCTCCACGATCATCCGCGAAACTGAATGAAATGATGCTCCAAGCCGTCAGAAAGAAAAGGAACCAAGAACGGCGAAGCCCAGCAGATGAAACTTTTGGAAATCCTTCACAAAAGGAAAAAATGTAGAATGGAATTGCTGCGGCGAGCACCAGGTGAAAAAAATAGAATTTTGAGTAGCTTACTGCCTGCCCCAAGAAGGCTGACCATATGAGGATAGCGTACACCCTCTCTCTGTATCGAATAAAAAATTCCATAACACGCTAAGCTACCGGAATCGGTTGCAAGAGTCTATGACAAAAAGACGAGATTCGGCCACTTGCAACTCGGCGCGACGGGTAGGTCAAAATAGTCTTAAGATTGATAGACTCACTCCCGGAGCGAATGTAAAATTGCCAAAATGGGATTTAAGGATTTTTAGATGCTCAAGAATCACCGGCGATCTATCGAGATCTCACACAAGCTATTGGACATTGCGGTCATAAATCTTTCCTGGTGGATGGCCTATCTCCTTCGTTTCGAGAGCAACCTCCTGGCGGCCGACCAGAATCTTTTCATCTGGTACCTGAAGTTCTCCGTGGTCCTGTCCTTCACGAACTACTACTACTTCCGCCGAGAAGGTCTCTACAGCTCGAGGCGCTTCTCCCCGATTTTTGAAGAGATCTGCTCCATCATCAAGGCGAATCTGATCTCGTTCATCATCTTCATCGTCTTCACCTACTTCCTTTCGGAGCACAAGCTCTCGAGGCTCTTCATCCTCACCCACTTCCTTCTTTCGACGGGGCTCCTGATTTCGATCAAGGTCTCGGTTCGGAAGCTGCTGCGCCGGCTGCGGCGTTCGGGAAAGAATAGCCGGTTCATGGTCTTGGTCGGCAACACGCCCCAGATGCAAGCCTATGCGAAAAAGATCCAAGAACACCAAGAGTACGGCATCGTCATCAAGCGCTGGGTGACTGAAGAGGCCGAGCTCAACGCCCTGACGCTTGAGAAGATTGAAGAAATGAAGCCCGACTCCCTTGTCATCGGGATCGACAACGGGAACTACCCGGTGGTGAACAAGCTCCTCGGGGACCTCACCAATTCCCTCATCGATGTGATCGTGCTGCCAGACCTTTCGCATTCCTTCGTTGGCTACCAGATCATCGACATCGCCGGAACCACGGCGATCCTCATCAACGAACCGAACATGCGCAGCCGCAGCGTCATCATCAAGCGGATCTTTGATATCGTCGCCGCGTCGATCGGACTCGTCCTGATCTCCCCCTTACTCACGGTGATCGCTCTTCTCGTTAAGGTAACGTCCCGGGGCCCAGTGCTGTTCTCTCAGGTCCGCATGGGCCTCGACGGTCGAGAGTTTAAAATGTACAAATTCCGTTCGATGACAACGGACGCGAGTAACCTCGGGACCTGGACTGTGAGCAACGACCCACGGGTCACGGGGATTGGAAAAATTCTTCGGAAGAGTTCCTTGGACGAGCTTCCGCAGCTCTTCAATGTCCTGATCGGTGACATGTCGCTGGTGGGACCACGGCCGGAGCGGCCGATCTTTGTGCATCAGTTCCGACGGAAAATTCCAACCTACATGCTCCGGCACAAGATGAAGGCCGGAATGACAGGATGGGCACAGGTCAACGGCTGGCGCGGAGACACCTGCATCGAAAAGCGCATCGAGTGCGATCTTTACTACATTAAGAACTGGTCAATCTGGATGGACATCTGGATCATCCTCATGACCTTCTGGAAAGGCTTCGTAAATAAAAATGCATACTAGACAGGAACTCCCCTTGGCAAAGCGATCGACCTCCCGGTTCTGCCTCGACGGCGACCGCCGTGGATATGGACTTCTCTATAAGTCACTCTACTACCTGAACAACCTCGCGAACAATTCGTTCCCAAGGTCTGGCCTCTCACCGGAGCTCAAGATCACTCACTTGGCGATGAACTGGGAAAAGCTTTGGGAGACATCTCCTCGGGATGCCTCCCCGGCCCGGAAACTCTCGGATCTCTTCTGGGCATCACTTCCCTGGGATAGCATTTCAAAAGACCTCGGCACCGTTCGAATCCTGGACATCGGTTGTGGCGCCGGTGGTTACGCCAAACGCATTCTACGGCACTTGCCTTCCTCGGCCACCTATCAAGGCATCGACGTCAGCGACAACGCTCACTGGCAACTTAACCGCTCAGACCGGGTCAGGCTCGATCGCTTCGGAGGAACAAGCCTGCGGGAATGTTTAACTCCGGACTTCAACTTGATCATGAGTCAGTCGGCCTTCGAACACATCGAACCAGACCTCGCCTTTTTCATCGAGCTCGCAGAACATGCCCGGCAGCGAGCGGCACCCACGCTCCAGATCCACCTCCTCCCGAGTGCCCATTGCCTTTCCCTCTACGGCCTCCATGGATACCGTCAGTACACTCCGCGGTCACTGGGCCCGGTCTGCGAAATCTTCGGCGCGGGCTCGAGCGTCAAGCTCATCGAGCTCGGAGGAAAAACCTGCAACGCTGTTCACCGGAAATTCATCAGCGGGAAAGACCGTCGGAAAGAGCGCATCGATGAGTATGATCAAGAGCTCCGCGCGGCCTTCGCAGCGGACGCAGGCGGCACTGAGGACCCAACGTTTTACGCTCTGGTGATCCAGACTCACTTTGCGGCGCCACTACTGTAGGCTTGAGTCCTTAAGAAACGGGGTCTCGAGCCGTTCTCGCTCGAGGAACTCGAGGACCTGCCGATCGTAAGTCCGGCGCTTCTTAAAGTGGTAGAAGCAGGAAGCCGCAAAGTCCGGGAACCATCGAGCGAGTGGCACGGCGAATGCCGGAGAAAAGGGATAGAAGTTACTGCCAGCGAAGCCCGTCAGTTCGTAGCCTCCTGGGAACGTATTCGACATGAAGCGGAGTAAGTCGTGCTTCGTAAACCCACGGACATGAGCGGAAGAATTGTTAATACAAGTGGGCTGTCTCCCGACCGCCAGGAGCACACGATTATGAAACGAGGCGAGGTTCGGGACACCGAGGATGAGACTTCCCCCAGGCCTTAGCACACGAGAGATCTCGTGGGTCACCCAGAAGAGTTCTTTCAGGTGCTCGAAGACTTGGTTCGAGAGCACCAGGTCGAGGGAGCCGTCCGGCAGTGGAATCCGTTGCCGCTCAATATCCACAGGGAAAACGGTGATGCCCTTGCTCGTCAGAAGTTCGACGTTCGGTGCGTAGCCCTCGAGGCCGTAGAGCTGTGCCTGCGGGAAGAGCGCTTTAACCCCGAGAAGATCGGTTCCTCGTCCGGCCCCGACATCGAGGACACTCTCCACGCTGTCGATGTCTTTGGCAAACTCCAACAGCTGTGCGCGTCCATAGTTTAAGCTCTTATCTACCTTGAACATGACACCGCCCGGGGGGATTATTCCTTCGTCACTGAAGTCAAAAAAGAGTAAAACTATATCATGAAAAAAAGAAGTAGTTACTTACTTAAAAAGCTCGATCGGATCCTGGGGATTCCGCTAGTGTTTTTTCTCGGTTTTTTTCACCGCTCCCGGAAACCTCCCGAGGCCCCAAAGAAGGTCGGAGTCCTTGTCTCCGCTGCGATCGGGGACACCGTCCTGGCCGCGGTCATCGGTGCTGCGCTTAAAGACCGGGACGCCGGCACCGAAGTCGTGCTCGTGACAGGTTCGAGTAACTCCGTCATTGCTCCCTTCCTTCCAGCGTTCGACCGCTCCATGGAAATTTCTGAGAAGAAGCCATGGCTTGCCGTTCCAGCACTCCGAAAAGAGAAGTTTGATGTCCTCGTGGACACGGGCCAGTGGTCTCGGCTCAACGCCCTCCTCTCAGCACTCTCCGGTGCCCGCTTCACGGCCGGGTTCCGAACCCGGGGACAGTACCGTCACTACTGTTACGATCGCACGGTCGAACATTCGGCGAAGGCCCACGAGCTCACAAATTTCCGGAACCTCGCAGCGGTGCTCGGCGTGGGCCCAGGGCGGGTTGGACTTGCGAACTACGGGGCACCGACCTCGGCGCAGAAGTATCTCGTCTTTCACCTTCTTCCCTCGGGAGAAAAGTCTTGGATGAAAGAATGGCCCGAGGCCAACTGGGCTCGGCTCGCCGAGGATCTCTCGAGCGAAGGCCATGAGATCCTCCTCACGGGTTCTCCCCAGGAAGCTCCCCTGCTCGACGCCTTCATCCGTACGGTACGGCCAGGCACGAAAGTCCGGAGCATCGCTGGAGTCTCCTTCCGCGAAACACTCCAGACCATCGCCGGGGCGGAGCTGGTCGTTTCTGTGAACACAGGGATCATGCACATCGCTGCGGTTCTTGAAAAAAATCTCGTGGCCCTCCACGGGCCAACGGATCCCAAGCGCTGGGGCCCTGTGAACTCCAATTCTCAGGTGGTCCAGGCCTCTCTAGGCTGCGTCCCGTGCCTCAACCTTGGCTTCGATTACGGCTGCGGGACCAACGCCTGTATGAAGGCCCTAGAGTATCGAAGCGTCTACGGCGCGTGTCAGACCTTTCTAGCGGCGAAGCAACCTCTCTCCCAGCAAAAACCCGCGCCAACGGCCCCGCAGGATCGCGAGGCACCATAGGAGTCTGGGTCGGTTAAAGACATTAATCAACGCGCCTCCGAAAGGTCGGATGATCATGCCGGTAAGAAAGACTCGCCAAAACGCCGGGCGGAAATGTCGGCGGAGCACGACGCCGTAGCCGAGCCCGTAGTGATAGAACTTCTCTGTGAGCTCGGGCCTGGGCGGAAAGTACGGATGATACACTTCAAGGTCCGGGTAGAAGCGACCTCTCGGTCTGCGGTGAAAGGCCCGGATCGAGAAGTCAGTTTCTTCTCCGCTTCCGATGTAACAGCCGGCCCCAAGCGCCTCGTCGAAAGAGAGTTCCTGAACGGACTCGCGGGAGAAAAAGAACGTCACAGACATGCCGACGCCGAAGAGATTACTGTAGGTGATGGCGGTCTCCGATGCTGGGAAGCTCGAGAGGAGTTTTTGTCCTGTCTGGTGGTCGCAGGCAACGCAGGAGAAGAGCGAGAGGTTCTCTCGGCGGAAGCGGTCCTCGAGGGCCCTTAGAAAATCCGGTGCATAAAAACAGTCGTCATCGGGGAACCCCAGAATATCGCCGGTCACCTTTCGAAGCCCGAGGTTCCGGGCCGCAGAGAGCGACAGGAGTGGGGCCGGAAGATGGACCAGCTCGAGGCCTCGGCCTTTAAACTCTTGGCCCAGGGCCGCGACCGCCGGATCATCGCCTTGGTTCACGAGGATGAGTTCGAAGTTTCGGTAGCTCTGGACCAGCAGACTCTCGAAGAGCTGCCGGAGCTCAGAGCAGCGTCCGCGCGTCGTTGCGATGAGAGAAATCTTAAATGACATCGATGCGCCTCTTCCCGGTAAGCACGTTCAAGAATCCCTGAAGGTAGCGCGCAAGGTGCAAGAAGGCCTTCTCCACGCTCCCCTTCCCTGCCAGTAAGAACCGGGTGTCACCGAAGTGGTGAAGACAGATCGACTTCGCACAGTCGAGCTGCCGGACACTTTGACTTCGGCTGAGAGAGGCCCCGTTCTCGTGGAGCACATAAAGTGGACGCTTGAGGTAGGCGATCTTCAACGGTGACCGAAGGAGTCTGATGAAAAGGTCGTAATCCTGCGCGAAGGCCCAGCGGATGTCATAATTGTTCTTCAACAGGTGCTCCCGCTTGATGCACAAGGAACCATGGACAAAGACGTTTCCAAACCGAAGAGAGTCGAAGCTGATGCCCGTGATCAAGGCAAGGCCCGGAACGATTCGGTCCGGGCGGCCGTCGCGCCAGCGCTGAGCTCGAGAGGCCAGCACATCCGGAGACTTCTCGAGAATCACCGAATGGAGTTCCGCGAGCCGACGAGAATCGCTCTCGTCGTCTGCATCCTGACGAACGATGTATTGCCCGCGGCAAAGGGCCGCCCCACGGACGAGAGAGCGAGTGAGGCCCATGTTTTCCTGGATCACAAGGGTGCAGCGCTTTTCCTGCCCTTGAAACTCACGGAGGAACGCCGACGTCTCGGGGTCGGAGCCATCGTTGACTAGCACGAGTTCCCAGTCGGTGAAGGTCTGCGCCTCGATCGAGGCCAGGGCCACCTTTAAATCCGGAAGACCATTTTTAACGGAGAGAAGGAAACTAAAAAACGGAGCTTCGCTGGTCGCAGGGAGGACGTCGAAGGTCCCCAGAGCGTCCGACTTCAAGCAACACACTCAACGAAGATTTCGCCGAACCGGAGGGTCCGATCAATCGGTTTGAAGCCTGCGGCGATGAGCTCCGCTTCGAGCTCGGCGACCGTGTGCTCAACGAAGTGAGTCTTATCCAAGCGCCACTCGACGCCGATGCTTTTTTTGTACACCGGGAGCCAGTCCCGCTCGATGGTCGGGACTCGAATCAAGAGCCGATTCCCGGGAGCAAGAGCATTTCGCCGAAGCTTCGAAAGAAAATCAATCCGATCCCGGATGTGCTCGAGGACGTTGGAAAGAGTGACGACAGTGAAGGGCCCGTGGGCAGAAAAGTCGAAGACGGTGGCGTCCCCCTGGAGGAAGTGGACGTTCTTCGGAATGACCTGAGATGTACTCCGCCGAAAATAAGTTTCACTGATCTCAATCCCCGTCACCGTGGCGACGACGCCGGCCATGGCGCGAACGAGGGTTCCTTCGTGTGACCCGACGTCGAGGACCCGATCTTCGGGTAAGAGTTTTCCTAGAAACCAGTCTTGGTAGCGGATAATTTTATGCTTCGGATGCTGGCCATCAGGAGTGATGGCGAGTCGGGTGAGCAGCAAATAGGAATAGCTGTGAACCGCCGCGAGGAGGTTAATGAGCAGTGAGCGCCACGGCCGAAATTCAATGAGTTTCCAGACTAGTTGTTTCACCGCAAAAACCTTCCACTTAAATCATCGAAATGTTACTCTTCTTGGATAAGCTTACGCAAATTCTAAATGCACTACGGAAGATCGGACAGAAGCCGAATGAAAATCGCAATCAATCTCAAGCTTACATCTGGACCCTACGGCGGCGGCAATCAATTCGGAAACATCCTGGCCAATCACTTGCGCGGTCTGGGCCACGGCGTTGTTTTCAACCTCGATGATCCAGACATCGACCTGATTCTCCTGGGTGAACCCCGCGGTCACCTCAAGGTCTGTGGGTTCACCCCGGATGAGATCGTGAGCTACAAGCGACTCAACCCGACGTGCGTCGTCGTCCACCGAGTCAACGAGTGCGATTGGCGAAAGAACACGCGGCACGTGGACTACCAACTCATCCGCGCCAATGAGATCGCAGATCATACGGTGTTCATCTCCGGTTGGCTCCAGAGCGAGTTTTCCCGTCGCTACCCGAAGAGCTTCCTTCCCTCGACGGTCATTCACAACGGCAGCGATCGCGGGACCTTTCAATGGAAACAACGCTCCGTCACAGCACTCGGCCGAAAGATCCGCATCGTCACACACCACTTCAGTAGCAATTGGATGAAAGGCTGGGACTACTACCGGGCCCTCGACGATCTTCTCACGGACCCCGTGTACGCCGACCGCTTCGAGTTCCATTACATCGGTCAAGCCCCTCGAGAGCACGGGTGCAAGAACATCATCTTTCACCCTCCCCTCTCCGGTGCAGCACTCGCCGCAGCACTCTCAAAGAACGACGTTTACATCACGGGGAGCATCAATGAGCCCTGTGGAAACCACCAACTCGAGGCAGGTTGCCTAGGCCTTCCACTCCTTTATCGGCCCTCCGGTGCTCTCACAGAAACGTGCAGAGATTACGGAGTCCCTGTGGCAACCAAGGAAGAGCTCGCTGCAGCACTCGAAGAGCTTCTGAAAAATTACGACGCCCTCAATGCCCGTCAGGAAAGCTTCCAGTTCACGAGCGAAACCATGTGTAAGAACTACCTTCGCCTCTTCGAAGACCTTCTGCACCGACGCCCGATCAAGGCCTCCGGTGCCATCGCATCTCTAGGCCAGAGGTTGCGGTTCAAGGCTGAAGGGGTTTACTTCCGAGTGCTGTACCGGTTCGGAAATGAGTAACGACTAGGGGATGAATTCTTTCAGTTGATAGCGAGAGTTCTCCAGGTAGTTGAGCATGACGGCGACTCCCCAGAGGAAAAGAACTGTTCCATGAATGTCCGGGACATTTTCCCCCGCACTGACTCGGCAGCCGTAGAGGTGCGTGTTTGATTTATTCTTGAAGAAAGAAAAGCCCCCCGTCCCCGGATGGTAGTAGTCTCGGTAGAGCTCGAGGCGGCGGTAGATGAAGGCTGTGATTTCATCCCGGCGGTAGTTCGGTTCGAGCCGAGCGCACCGGGTGAGCACGTAGATCACGTTGAAGTGATCGCAGGCGTGAGCGTCATTGGTAATCCCCAGGGCCGAGTCGATCTGTTGCCGCGGATGCTCGATCTCATAGACCTCAAGGTTTTCGAGGGCCGTCCAGACCTTCATCGCCCCATTCAGGAGCTGCTGATTCGTGGCCCCGGCCGAACCCCAGAACCCCGTTTCCGGTGATTGAATCGAGGAGAAGAAGTCGAGGAGCAGGGCGCGCTTTTGCTGGTAAAAAGCTTCGTCGATTAAGCGATCCTTCCGAGCGAGGCGCAGGAAGAAGGCAAGGTGGCTCAGCCAGCTTCCTGCGGACCAGGGGTAGGTCCAGTTATACCGCCGGAAGCGCTCGAGACTGTAGTCTGGCAAATAGGGGGTAAACTTCCAGCCGGGAAAACTTAGGCCGTGGAGATCAAGCGAAGAAAGAACCTGGCGTGTCTCTGCGACTTTATACTGAGTCCCAAAATTGTTCCGAAGACTCCCCTGCCGAACTGAGTTCACCCAGTTTTTAAACCAACTTTTCCGGTAGATCGTGCGGTCGAAAAGCATTCCTTCGGTCGCTAGCGGAGCAAGCGCTCCTAGGAGCGAGGCTTGGGTCGGGGCCGGCAATCCGGCCGCATAGGAGATCTTAAGCCCGTAGGAGAGCGGTGATAAGTACGGGTCTTTCCGCTCTTCTGCTTCAACGAAGCGGTAGAGACCGCTGGGGTAGCGGAGCCGGTTGAGGAACGCGGGGAGATTTGTCAGAAGGTCGTCGATCCAATCGATGTCAGTGCCCATGTCACGTCCCGGCGGGAAAATAGTTGTTTGACACTATCTAGAAATTTTTGAACTATTGGTAACGTTCATAAATATCTTTTTTTCAGACACACGTCAAAATTCTTTCCTATGAATAACCTCAAGGCCCTATTGCAGTCCATCGCCTTCTCGCCGAATCTCTTCTCGGCGGTAGGCCGCGACCGGCTCGCACCGAGGGTTTATTTTGGGCCAACTCCTCGCACACAGATCGGAGGACCGGCAGTCAGGATTGCGCGCATGAAGCGCGCGTTCGGAAACGCTTGGGTAAGGCCCAACATCATCTACGTCAGCTCCTCTTGGAACGAAGAATACTTCAGCTCCGCACTTCGGCTGAAGCGCCGGCGCGGCGTTCGTTTGGTGTACAATCAGAATGGTTTCTATTACCCGGCGTGGTACAAGGGAGACTGGCGCAAGAAAAACGAGGCCATGGTGCGCGTTCAACGGGAGTCGGACTTTGTGATCTTTCAGTCCCAGTACTGCCGAGACACTCAGCTCGAACTCTCCGGTTGGCTGCCGGAAAGACACGCCGTTTTGCACAACTGTGCTCCACCCATGGGTCCACCGGTGTCAGCGCCCAGGACGAAGAAGATCTGCTGGCTCTCCGGAGTCTTCACACCGTCTTCAGGCCACATCTTAACTCCTTGCCTCGAGGCCTTCGAGCTTCTGGCGCGCAAACACGGGGAGGCGGCACCGAAACTCATCATCGCTGGAGTTTTTCCTGAGTCGAAGACCACAGCGAACTGGACCCGTGAAGTTTTCTCGCGGATGGACCAACTGCAAGCGAAGGAAGTTCTCCAATACCTGGGCCCCTATCGGCCGGCCGAACTGCCAGCGCTGTTGCGAACCGTATCGGTCGCCCTGCATCTGAAGTACAAGGACGATTGTCCGAACGCGGTCGTCGAGCGGATGGGACTAGGCATCCCCCATATCTTCTCGCAGTCCGGAGGGACTCCAGAACTCGTCGGAGACGCGGGGATCGGGATTGCGGTCTCTGATTCTTGGGAGGAAAAGATTCCCGTCGCTGCGGACAAGCTTGCTCTGGCGATAGAAGAATTCTTCCAGGGATCCGTGGATTACCGCTCGCGGGCGCTCCAGCGAGCGCAAGAGCAGTTCTCTTGGGAAAATTACTTGGAAGTGCATCGACGGATCTTCGCAGAGGTGCTCGAGGGCCCTTAGAGAGATCGGTAGAGATCGAGATAAGCCTGTGCCTGGGCGTCCACCCCGAGTCGCTGGACTTTTTCCTGGCCCGCCGCCGCTAACCGCGGGCCAAAGCTAGGATCAGACAGGTACCGGTCCACCTCGGCCTTGAGCTCAGGAGCGCGAATCGCCTTCGCCACGAGCGTGTCAACTCCGTCAGTTGACCAGTCGGGAACCATCCCCACAGGAGTGGCGATGAGCGGAACATTCATCGCCCAACATTCGGAGAGGGCCTTAGGCCCACCCTCTGCTCGGGAGGTCATGAGGTAGAAGTCTAAACACGCGTAGTACCGTCGGAGGTCCCCAGGGCGCTTGAGATAGTGATGAGAAAAACTGATTCCCAGCTCCTTCAAGCGTCCTTTGACGTAGCCCCGAGAAGGCCCCGTGAGAAGGACGTGAAACCGTCCGGGATCACCCAGGAGCTTTAGCGTGTCACAGAAGAGATCAGGTCCCTTGACCAACTTCGGCTCGGTCCCTTCGCCCCAGCCGTTTCCATCTTTTTGAAAGCTGCCGATGACAATTTTATTTTTCGGAAGATCGAGTTCGGACTTAAGAACTTCCTTGGACTCCTGGATCGGAGAGAAGGTTTCAAGATCAATCGCCACCGGAAGCACGCAGATCTTCGCTTCTGGTAGCCCTGCTTCAAGGAGCCGGACCTTCGTGATCTGGCACGAAGTGTGAACCCGGACCTTGTGGGCAAGAAGAGACGCGACGATCGATGAAACGGTCGCCTCGTCGTTCACGTGAAACCAAGAAGCGAGGAGCCGGTTCCGGTGAAGCGCTGGGTGGGACTCGTGGGACACAAACGTCGAGATGGAGCCGAAGTGCACGATCCTACCACGGGCGCCAGTCAGCGTGTGCGCGATCCGAAGCCGAACCCCTCGCCGCCGAAGGTACTTTTGGAGATTTAACCCGTCCTGGTAGATCGACCAGTCTGCCTTCTCACTCAGGAAGAGGACTTCATAGGACTGGAAGGTGTTACAAAAGATCTCGACCGGGAGGATGAGTTTACGCAGAAGCCTGGCCAGCATGGTGATCAACGAGAAACTCGGCGGAGGACGAAACCGATCTCGGAACAGAAGTACTTCCGAAGCCAGAGCGGAAGGAACTGAAAGACTCGGTACTTCCCGCCGAGCTCACACTGGTACGCCTCGAGCCGGAACGGGTGGCGATCACAGAGACTCCGAATTTCCCCGACCGTGAGAAAGTGGTGCGTGGCAAATCGAGAGTAGTCCTCCGATTCTGCGGGCCGGAGGATCTTCCTACTGAAAATCTTCTTCACGAGGTCGATGATCCGAGGAAGGTAATGGGCCGGATCCCACAAAACCACAGTTCCATTCGGGACCGTGAGTTCGGCCAACTTCCGAAGCACATCGTCGCGGTTAGGAATGTGGTGAAGGCAACTATACAGGGCCACGAGATCGTAGCCGGTACCGACGTCGACCTGGGGGAAGAGTCCTTGCCGGAAGTGGAACGTGACCTGGGGATGCTGGACTCGAAATTCGTCGGATTTCTTTTTCAGGTAACTCAGAAAGAACGGATTCACTTCCACAAAGCAAAGCTCTTGAAGGGACGCCTGCTCAGCGATGAGTCGAGACACGTACCCAGGTCCCGGACCGATCTCCAGGGCCCTCCGGGGTCCGGAGACCTTCAGATGCTCCTTAAGAAAGAGAGCCTTGGGAACGGTCGAATGGGGAATCGAGCAGTCCCAGTTTTCTCCACCCAGGAACCGCTCGGACCCGTAGGTTTTTTCATTCTGATAATCTTCTCGGTCGGCGTTCGAAGCTACATTCAGGCGTAGGATAGCGTTGCGCTCGTCCTGAGAAAGAGAACGCCAGGCGCGGTCGTTGCGAAAAAAGAAATACTTCAGAAGGCCGAGTTTCGTATTGAACATGGTTCGCTAGGTGTTCCATCTCTGACAAGGGTTGTCGACACTATCTCGAATATCTTACAAAATGGTCCGAAAGAAGCCAAACGGTTAAACGCCCTAAAAGCCTCTTCGGACTTTTGAGAAGTAGACCTCCGCTCCGGACCTAGACCGAAAGCGGTGAGAGAAAGTCCTCTAACTCCAGAACGTCGCTAAGAGTTCTACGGCCCGGTTGTAGGCGATCTCCTGGGCCTCTCGAGTCATGCCTCCGATGTGAGGCGTGATGAGGACCCGTGAGTTCCGACGGGCAAAATCCACAAGCGGAGACCGGACCCCGAGATGAATCTCATTGTCGAGGACATCCGTACTGTAGCGCGCGCTCGGATGGCGTTCGATGAAATCCATCAGCGCGGTCTCATCCACAATTTCTCCACGAGCGGTATTGATGATGGCCACATCCGGCTTCACCAGCCGCAGGAACGCTGGATCAACCATCTTCCGCGTCTCATCGGTCACGTGAACGTGGAGGCTGATGACGTCAGATTTCGCTGCGAGCTCGGCGAGCGCCACGGATTCGAACCGGGGATCGTCGATGGTCTGATACGGGTCATGAACGAGGACCCGGGCCCCGAAGGAGGCGCAGTAATGTGCGTACATTTTCCCGAGCCGTCCGTAGCCGATGACTCCGACGGTTAAGGCGTTGAGCTGCCGGCCGATGAATCGCTCGTAGTCCCAGCGCCCATTCACGAGGACGTCCGCGGTGGACGGGACAACGTTCCGGAGCGTGGCCATCGTGAGAGCGAAAGCGTGCTCAGCGGTGGATGTGATCCGTGAGATCGTGGCGTATTCGGTCGTGAGCGAGAGCACCCGGACATTCCGTTCCTGGCACGCCACTTTATCTATGTGAACGGTTCCGGTCGAAGCGGTACAGATGGCCTCGAGGGAAGAAGCTTGGGAAAGGAGCTCGCGGGAAAGGAAGACGCGAGACTTGTTGGGGTTCGTGAAAATAGCATGGACCCCGGAGAGGTTCGCAGTCACTTCCTCCAGCGAAGGATCGGGAAGGACGAGGCAGGTACCGATCCGCTCGAGGCCTGGAAGAACGCCGGCGATGTGGGCGACGGGGGTAATAACGAGAATCTTTTTCACGACTGCCTCTTGATCCAACTCCGGACGTATTCCCGGTTCTCTCGTTCGAGGAGGAAGTTCGCCACAAGGAAGTCGACTTCTGTGTCCACGTTCACGGAGCGCTGCTCGGGGAAAATGTACGGTCGGCTTTCCGTGGTTCCGTACCGAGAGTTCTTCTCCATGATCAAATCGCGCTTCACGGCGTAGATGGCACCGTTTCGAATGTACGCGTCCGGTTTCAGGTCCTGCCGACGGGTTTCCGGGATCTCCGGAAGAACGAAGTCGACGATCCGATCGTCAACGATCTTCTTGATCCGGATGGGATGGTGATCCTCCACCTTCGTGACACCGATCACAGAATCGGCGCCGGTGGAGATGAGTTTTTCGAGGGCGGCGTCGATGTCCACACTGGTTTTCATCGGGTTCGTTGCCATGAGTTCGACCACGTAGTCGTAGCGGATTCCCTTCGATTCCTCCATCCAGCGGCAGGCGTGCTGAATGGCACTGAGCGAGCTCGACGTATCCTGGGCGAGTTCCGCTGGCCGGAGGAAGGGAGCGGAGGCCCCCCACTCGAGCGCGACGGAGCGGATCTCTTCGGAGTCCGTGGAGAGCACGTAATCGGTGATGTGCGTACTCCGGAGCGCCTCGACGATGGTGTACGCGATGAGGGGGACGCCTCCGATGTGTCGGATATTTTTTTTCGGCACACCTTTGGAGCCGCCGCGGGCGAGCGTCACAGCGAGGATCTTCGGTTTCATAGATTCTCCTTCAGGACCTTCACGAGCTTCGCCGCTCCGGGGTCCGACGATTTCAGGGAATAACGGAGATCATCGAGTGGAATGATCCCGACTTTGGTACCGACCAGCCGGCGCTGCCGGAGGACACTTGGTCTGGTCACACAGCCAAGGCCGTAGAGTGCTCGGTACGACGGGTGCTTGAAGTCACGGCCAAAGAGATTTTCACCGATCTGGGTGTATCCCTTCTCGGGGTCAAAGACCCAGGCGTTGTTGAAATCGACGATGCCGCCGAAGCAGGTGTCTAGGCCCTTGAAGGCGACGTCCATGACGAGCTGTTCGTAGAAGTCTCTGGGCCGGAAGAAGTAGAGCGGCGAGACGTAAACGAAGTAGTGGAAGTCCACATAGTCGACCGAATTGACGAACCAGAAGAGAACATCTTCCAGCGAAATCTGCGCATCCTCGTAGCTCCGAGGGCGCTCCACGAAAACGAACCGATCCGAGGCCGGCAGAAACGAGCGCTGCTCTTCGTAGCCCAGGATGAAGATCTTTTTAAAGTAGGCACAGTGTTCGAGGTCCGCGAAGAACACTCCTGCTTCCGGACTCTGGAGCCAGGCCATGCTGTGGCTCGTGAGTGGAACAACGGCGCCGAAAGCGAGGTTCTCCGGTCGCATGGACTCCGGAAGAGATTCCCGCACGGAGAAGTCCTGGATCGAACTCAGGACCTGCACAGTGCTCATGGCGCGCTTCTGGTTCTGACCGTGGTGGAGGCCGTGGTGATGGAACACTTCCGCGTCGGGCTCGTAGGCGAGCTTGTGACCCAGGTCTAAGACTTGCTTCGCCCAGATTCGGTCCTCAATGTTCGTCACCGTGGGATCGAACGGGACGCGATCCCAGATCTTGCGCCGGAGCGCACTGTTCGCGTTGTGGAAGAAGGAGTCCTTCTCCTGGATGCGCCGGTCGAGACCGAAGGTGATCAGAAGGTCCCGGATATCGTGACTCGAGCTGAACGAGACGGGAAGCTGCCGGCCATAGACTCCGGCGATGGCCTCGTTCTCGAAGGGAGAAAGCAGACGCGTAAGCCATTGGGTCCCTTTGGGGACGCAATGCGAGGACAAGCAAACGACGAATTCTCCATCCCCTTCCTGGATCCCGGAGTTCAAGGAACTCCCCGGGAGGTAAGCGTCGATGTGCACGACCGTCTTGACCGGGTATTTGGCGGCGATCCGAAGAGTCTGATCCGTGCTCCCCGAGTCTACGACGATGACCTCGAGAGACGGGTAGTCCTGCTTGAAGACGGCCTCGAGGCAGTGACCAATCCACTCTTCTTCATTCTTCGAGCGGATGACGATCGACGCTTTCCCGGCGACGTACCTAGCCGGCATTCCATCTTCCCCGGTACTTCTCGATGATGTCCGTTTCGGAGCGCTGGAAGTCGACGCCGCGGTCGAGGGACATCGCGTCCCAACTGTCACGGTAGGCACTGAGTTTTCGGAAGTCCTCTGGGAGGAGGGCGAACTTGTTATCACGACCCGGAAGCTCGCGGTCGATCGTAAAGTGTTTCTCGATGTACGTCGCACCCAGAGGCATGCTCAGGATCGCGTCTTCGATTCCGAAGTAGTGACCGCTGTAGCCCACTCTCGGGCCCAAGGTCTTGAGCTTCGAGATGCGCGGCAGATTCACCATGTCGCTCTCACACGGGTAGGATGAAACGCAGTGAAGAAGGACGCTCTCACAGGAAGAGCGTCTCAGGATCTCAGCTGCGGCCTCAACTTCGCTCCAGGAAGAAGCCCCGGTCGAGACCAGGAGCACTTCGCACATCCCTGCGAGTCGCTCAATGAGTTCGCGGTTATGAATCTCGTGGCTCGGAACTTTTAACGTCCGGATCCCGAGGCCTTCAATCTTATCCAGATCCTTCAGGCTAAAAAGAGAAGTGGAGAACTCAACACCGTTATCTTTACAGGCCCGGAGAAGGAGCTCATGGGCAGCACGGGTCAGTTCAGCTTTCTTGTAGATTTCCTTACGGCCATCGGTGTCCCAAGGGCCTGGTACGAGATTCTTCTGGGACCAGGTTTGAAACTTCACGATATCAGCGCCGTTTTTCGCAGCGGCTTCGATCATCCGCTTCGCTAAATCTAGGTCTCCCATATGGTTCCAGCCGATCTCTGCAATTAATTTTGTGCGGCGCATATCAATTTACCTCCAGCATTTGTTGTCTTCAGACAATAGATAGGACAATATCTTAGCCTTATGTCGATGACATGAGAACACGACAGGCAGCCGAATTGCAATATTCCCGGAGGCTTTTTTGGTTCTTTTCCGTCGTCCGAGGACCTCATGGAAATAGCTGGCCGAAACGAGTTTCAAGTACCTTACCCGATTGCAGTCAAAAAAAATCACCCTCTCATGATCGTCTCCGCCCGCTTTCAGAAAGAGAACACTTGGCGTGAAGTCAGTCTCTTGGAGCATTTTTTATCACTGAACATTCCGGCCCGGTTCTGTTTGTGCTCAACCTCCGTCAGTAGCTACGGGTACCCCTTGGAGTACAAGGAGATTGCTCTGGCCCGGGGATACACCTGGATCGACTCGGCTAAAGAGTTTCTCCGGCTCGCCGCGGGTTCCACCGCGGTCATCTGCGGCTCCTGGAAGGACTACTTCCCTCTCCTCTTGAAGGTTCGGCTCCGAGGGAGGCCCGTCATTGTGTTCAATTCAACGAGTGGCCTTGACAACTGGTCATACGCCGCCAACTTCTCCGTCGCGAAGAGCGACTTCTGTGTCCGGCAGGAATTCCACCTTCTTCGGCCCTACGCCCGCTCGGTGTTTCCAACAGATCACATCAGCTCCTGTGGCTCATTCGCTCATGCTCGAGCGGACCGCCTCGTAACGGTCCGCAACCGAGACGAGTTTTGCCGTCATTTTGGGTTGGGCCCAGAGGCAAAAATCGCTGTGCTTTTTCCGAAGAGCATCGGTGGGTATGAAAAAAAGATTGCCGTGTGGTTTCCTCATTGGCGCCGTGAAGAAGTGCGGGACTACGCCGAGCGCTTCATCCAGAGTTACAGAGAACTCATCGCTGCGGGGGAACGGGCCGGGATGGCCGTGTTCGTGAAAATGCATCCCATGGCCTACGCGTCCATCAAGTGCGAAGAGTCCGAAGAGCTTCGCTTTTGGAAGTCGCTCGTGCCGCCGGAGAGGATCATCGCGAGCGAACACACCTATGATTTTTTTACTCACATGGATGTGGGCCTTGGCATCCAGACTCATGCGTCGATCGACTGTGCCTACTTCCGGAAGCCCTTCGTGTACTACCGGTCCGCGGAGTTCGAACCCCCGGCCAACAAGGCCTTCCATCTCAACGGACTCACGGCACTTCCACTAGGGCCCAGTGCCGAATGGCGAACGAAACCCAGGGAGATCCAGTGGATCCCAAACTGGACCGGCTTCTACGCAGAATCAGAAACGGTCGACGCCATCCTCGAGCGGACCCTTCGAGAACCGCTTCCTGAAGCGGATTACGATGCGATCATCCAGGAGTACTGGGGAGCATCCTTGGCCCCGGACTTTGCACCAAGGTGCGGTGACGTGATCCTTCGTGCGCTCGGCCCGCTTCTCGCGCGAGGGCGCATTTCTATTGCGGCAGAGATGGCCTGGAACCTATTCATTTATCAACTCCGCCTACGCTTCCGATCAAAGGGCTAAGATGAAATACCAAGATAAGACCTACTTCACCCGCGACCGGCTTGAAGCCTACTTCGAGCAGCTGCGGTATCTGCGCACTCACGACGTGGTACTAGAATTCGGCTGCGGGAACAAGTTCGCCTGGGCGGCGGGCAAGCCCCTCGTCAAGGAGTACCTCACCGCAGACTTCGACCAGGCCCTAGGCCCCGACTTCCACGTCGACCTGACCCGACCTGAGCTCCTTGCGTCCCTACCGCTTCCAAAGATCACGACCGTCTTCCTCTGCCAGGTCCTTGAGCACATCGAGTACGAACAGGCCCTGCGGGCGTTACGCGTCCTGACCGAAACTCTCGCTCCTGAGCAGCTCATCCTCTCCGTTCCAGACAACCGTCGGTTTCTCCGACTAGGACTCGGGCTTAGAAACTTCGCCGTCCGGCAAGCGGTCACTCTCCCGTGGACCGGCAAAGAAGTGGGGATCCACAACAATCCTGAACATTACTGGGAGATCTACCACGGGAACGCAGGCCAAGTCCGACGAGACCTGAGTGCTCTCCCAGGGTACCGCCTGGAGCGGGACTACAGACTGTGGGAGCGGCCGTACCAGCACTTTTTTATTCTGAAGCCACGCTAGATCTCCCAGACCTCATCGAAGCGATCAACGAAGTTCGGATTATGGCTCACGACGATGAGGGTCTTCTCGGTCGTCGCCGCGAGGATGTTTTCGATCAACTCGGCCGCAAGCCTTGGATCTAAGGAACTCGTCGGTTCGTCCATGACAATGACGTCTGGGTTCGTGCAGAGGGCCCGAGCGAGAGCGACGCGCTGGCGCTGACCACCGCTCAGGACGTTCCCCTGCTCGCCGAGGGGATTTTCTCCGTGCTGAACAAAGAGCTCCTCGATGCGACAAAGGCGCAAGGCATGGAGGAATGCCGCCTCAGTGATCTCTCGACCAAACGAAACGTTCTTCCGAAGAGAGGCGTTGAAGAGAAAGATCTCCTGAGGAACATAGCCGATGTTCAGGCGCCACGCAGAGGAAGTCTCAGGCCCGAGCGGGGTCCCGTCGATCAAGATCGTCCCCTGGGTTGGGGTTAGGAGACCGAGGAGGAGATTCATGAGCGTCGTCTTCCCCCGGCCGCTCTCGCCCCAGAGGAGGATCTTCTTGCCTTTTTTAATCTCCCGGGAGAATCCTCGGAGCACGAACTTCGACTGGCCGGTGTAGGAAAAATGGACATCTCGAAGCTGAATCTCGCTCTTAAAACTGAGTGGTTCGGCTGCCGTCACTTCACCCACGGAATCGTCGAGGTAACTCGTGACGAGGCTCCAGGTCTCCGCGTAGTAACTGATCTGATGAAGCGAAACGAGGATCCGGTTCGCAGACGGGAGAAGCCGAAAGAATGCACCTGCCCCAAAAACGATGCTGGCGATGAGCTGGGGCTTCGGGGCCTCTCCCCCCGAGAAAAGTGCGAGGAGTGCTACAAGCGCCAGGATGCCGATGGTTTCGAGAAAGAACTTCGGGTAGTTGGCGTACTCATTCTTCCGCGCGCTCGTCAGAGCGTATCCGTTCACGTTCGTTTCGAACTGCGTGAGCGGTACCGAATAGGTCTGCACGACCTTCAGGAACTTAAAGTTATTAAAGATCTGGCCGATCACCGCGAAGAGCTGCTTCTGCGTCTCCGAACGGAGTTTCCCGAGGTGCTTCACCTTTTCCTGATTCCGGCGAATGACGACACCGGCCAGGGCCCCCGTGGTTAGGATGATCGAAAGGGTGACCCCTGGGTTCAGGATGACGAGAGCGCCCAGAAGCCCCGTGAGGACAATGAGCTCCGAAATCACCGTGATCCCCGAAGAGAGGACGACGACCATGTACGCCGTCTCGACGATGACCGTTTTCGTCATCTCGCTATGATCCTTGGCGAGGAACTTGGCGTAGTTGCTCCGAAGGATGTTTCCGAAGATCTTTGTTCCGATCCGAGAATGGAAGGCGGAGAGGAGTTTCACGGAGAGGGACTTGTGTGCGATGAACACCACGACCCGCAAGAGATAGATCGCGACGATCGCACTGATCTTGAGCTGAAAAATAGAGAGCCCCAGGTGCGCTGCGATCGGGGCCAACGAGGCTTCATGAGAGGAAACTTGGTTCGTCGCGAACTGTGAGATCGAAAGCCCGAGAAGTGAAATTCCCGTCAGCTCGAGCACGGTGAGGACGACCGAAGAGAATAAAAGAAAGAGCAGGAGCCGACGCTCGTAGGGAGAGAGTTCCTTGTAGGTCCGGAGAAATTTATGGCGAAGGTTTGCGGCGATCATAGGTTCCATGCGTAGGGTGGTTGGTAGGTCAATCGCAGGGTCCCCGCCCCTTTTGCCGTTGGTACTGCCATGAACGCCCCGCTGCGGTTAAGTTGGATTTTCTTACCGTCTAGCTCTGCGGTCCAGAATCGGGAATAGGATTCCGAAACCTTCAGCGTCGCAGGACAATTTGTAACGTACCGAACCACGAGTTCATCTTGGCCACGCTCAACGTCGACGGATTGACCTTGGCATTCGTCGCTAAAAGCACCGAGCCCCCGAGGGCCTGGCCTGTGGTAAATGTGTCCCTCCGAGGAGCTGTGGACCTCAAGCCATCCCGGTGCATTGAGCGGTCTTGCGGCAACTATATACCCGACATCGGCCGCCGCCAACCTGTCTGAGAACTCCGGCGTCACCGCCCTTAGAGCTGCGTCCTCGAAGACGTAAAGCCATATCGGTTTTCGGAGGAAACGGGTTAGATAGCGCGGCTCATCTTGAAAGAGGCTGAGCCAAAATTCTCGGTAGGCCCGAGGGTAAAGGCTGAAATAACCTCCGATGGTAGAAAGCCCATACGGCCCGAGCATCCCGGGTAGTAACCATCCCGGATTCGGAGCATAGGCGCTCGCTTGCTGGGCGTCCCAGACGAGGACCCGCCGTCTTTCAGGGTTCAGTTGCGCGAGTTTACGGAGGAGCGGATTCTCGAAATACCGTGCGTAGTTTTCGTGCTGGGCCCGCCGAACTAATTGCCGGGCGATGAACACCTGCGCTCCAAGAGCACACAGACAGATCGCGACGAGACCGGCCATCCTCACTCTCGGGAGGGTTACCGTGGAAAAACCCAGGACGACAAGGACGACGAGGAGCAGGCGACCGAGGATCCAGAGGTCTGCGTAGTTCACAGCTCCGAGGAATCCCGCGTAGGGCCTCAGCAAGAGAGCGAGGGCCCAGAGGACTTTCGAGGTCAAGAATAGGCCGATCGTAAACCACAGAAGTGAGCGCCACTGGGCGCTCGAGCGGCCACCGGCGAAGGCCGCGGCGGAAGCTCCGGCAAACAAGAACTTATCTTTCAGCACGGAGTCTGCGATGCTCGAGGCAAACCCACCGATCACACCCAGGACTTCCGGCGGAGCTGCGTCGATCCGCGAGCTCTCTTTGAGGTTCAGGAGAATCGTGAGGATCTCCGGCGCCTTGATCAGCAATGTCGAAACTCCAATCAGGCCATAGGCCAAGAGAAGCTCCCGAAGGCTTCGGCGCTCGAAGAAAAGAAAGAAAAGGAAGGTCGAACCGAGGAAATAAATTGGGTAGAGGAAGATCGTCGACGTCGCTCCGAGGCAGAGGCCCAAGGCGATCGCACCCAGGACAAGCTGAAGTCTGGTCCGCCTCCGAAGAAGAAGATGGAGGATCCAAAGATGAAGCGGTAGCCAGGGTGCTCCGAACACATCGAAGGTCGTGAACTGATTCGGAGAAAAATCTCTCAGGACCCAGAGCAGAGCTCCCGCCGATGCCACGAGCGGGGGAAGTCGGAAAGCTCGTAAGAGCAAGAGGTAGGCACCGCTCAGCGCCCCGGCGATCTGGAGACAAACCACCGCAACCGAACTTATCCAGGGGTCCTTGAAGAAAAGGAAGAGCTGGTAAATGGCGCTCAGAGGAGAATGCATGGTCACAGAGAGCGCATCAATTCCGGATCCCGCATAGGGGTACCACCAGGAGAAGCTCCCATGGAGGAGGTGATCACGGACCGAGGCCGCGAGATAAGCGTAACAGGATTCCGCATTGTCATGGACGCGAAAAAAAGAAGCGCGCCCATCGAAAACGTAGGGGTAAAGGTAGATGAGTCCCGACACAAGCAGGAGAAGGATCGGGCCAATTTTTTTCATGCGCCCCTAAAAAATGCGCGGATCTTCATGTGCACTTCTGCGATGTCGGCTTCGGACAGACCGACGTAAATCGGAAGGCTCACCATGGTCCGCGCAAGCGTTTCGGCGACGGGAAACGCGCCGGCGCCGAACCCAAGAGACGTGTAGGCGCGCTGGAGGTGCGGGGGAATCGGGTAATGGATGAGCGTCTCGATCCCGTTGGCCTCGAGGTAGGATCGCAGTTCGTCCCGGCGCTCAGTCCGGACGATGAACTGGTGGTACACATGGGTTGCTTCGGGGTGCGTTTCCGGGAGTACGAGCTCTGGGATATCCCGAAGGAGCTGTGTGTAGGACGCGGCGATCTTCCGGCGCTCAACACTCCAGCGGTCGAGGTGCTCAAGTTTAACCCGAAGCACGGCGGCCTGCATCTCATCGAGGCGGGAATTATACCCAATGATCTCGTTGTGGTACTTCTTTTCCGAGCCGTAGTTCCTCAGAGTCTTGAGCCTACGGGCGATGTCAGAAGACTGAGTTGTCACCGCACCCGCGTCCCCCAGGGCGCCGAGATTCTTGCCTGGATAAAAGCTCGTTGCGTTCGCGTCACCGAAGGCCCCGGTCATGGTTCCACGGAAAGTGGCCCCCTGGCTTTGGGCGTTGTCTTCTACGACCCGCAGATTCCTGCGCCGAGCGATGTCCTGGATCCGGTCCATTTCACAGGGCTGTCCATAGAGGTGCACGGGAATAATGACCTTCGTCCGAGGACCGACCTTCTCTTCGATCTTCGTGGGATCGATGTTGTAGGTACGGATGTCCGGCTCAACGAAAACGGGTGTGGCGCCGGTGTAGGTCACGGCCAGAACTGTTGCGATGTACGTGTTTGAGGGAACGATGACCTCATCCCCAGGGCCCACGCCGAGGGCGAGGAGAGCGAGGTGAATCGCCTCGAGGCCGTTGGCGACGCCGATGCAGAACTCTGTCCCAGAGTACCTCGCATAGGCTTTTTCAAATTCTTCGACCTCTTTCCCGAGGACGAACCAGTTGCTGTCATACACGCGCTCAAGGGCGTCGAGGGCCGAGGCGCGGACCTGGCGATGCTGTTCGGCGAGGTTTAAAAATTTAATCACAGTTTTTTCTCCAGGTAGCGAAGGATCCGGGCCGGGTTCCCAGCAACGACCGCCCAAGCGGGAACATCTTTTGTAACGACGGCACCCGCTCCGACCATCGCCCCTTCGCCCACGGTTATGCCAGGAAGGATCGTCGCGTTGGCGCCGAGAGAGGCACCTCGCCTCACGACGGTTCGGGGGTAGTTCGCGAGGTGTTGCTTCGACCGCGGCAACGGGTCATTCGCAAAAGTGCAGTTTGGGCCCACGAAAACGTCGTCTTCGAGGGTCACTCCATCCCAGAGCTGGACACCGTTTTTGATAGTGACGGACTTCCCTATGGTCACATCGTTTTCGATGAAACAATGGGAACAAATGTTGCAGTCGTCACCGATGATCGCTCGGGGCAGCACGACGACGAACTGCCAGATGTTCGTGTTGTTCCCGATGGCCGTGCTCTGGACGTCGCTGAGGGGATGAATCATAGGAGGAAGTTCCGGAATTCGTCGTAGTCGCGGATGTAGTCTTTCTCGTCGAAGAACTCACTCGCGAGGACGAGGAGTGTGCAGTCCGCGGAGAAGTCATGCATCTCATGCCAGACCCGCGGGGGAATCAACAGTCCTGTGGTCTCGGAGTCGAGGAGGAAGTTGTGTTTCTCAACTCCATTATCCATCACGAAGCGACAGCTTCCGCGGAGGGAGATGGCGAACTGGAAAAGATCCCGGTGGGCGTGGAAGCCTCGCGGATGAGCTCCAGAAAGTTTCGTGAGGTAGTAAATGCGCTTGATGTCGAAGGGCACACTCCGCCCGGCCTCGAGGGGCACGAGGGTCCCACGGTCGTCTCGGATCGAACGAAGCTCCCGGAGAAGATCTTTCATCGCGCCTTCTCTTTCAGGAGCTGTCTCAGGTAGTGCCCGTACTCCGTCTTCAAGTTCAACTCCGCTTGGGCCGCGAGATCCCGGTCAGAGAGCCAGCCGTTGCGCCAGGAGATTTCCTCCAGGCAGGCGATCTTCAGGCCCTGCATGTTCTGGATCGTCTGAACATAATGCCCGGCCTCGAGGAGGCTCTCATGGGTCCCGGTATCGAGCCAAGCAAAGCCCCTTCCAAGGAGTTCGATCCGGAGCTTTCCGCGCTGAAGGTACTCGTTATTCAAGGCGGTGATTTCGAGTTCGCCGCGCTCAGAGGGTTTAAGGCCCCGCGCGATGCGGGCGGCGTCCTGATCATAAAAATAGAGCCCGGTCACAGCGTAGTTAGATCTAGGAAGCCGCGGTTTCTCTTCGATCGAGCGGACCTGGTGGGTTTCCTCGTCAAACTCGACGACCCCAAAGCGCTCCGGATCTTTGACCTTGTAACCGAAGATGGTCGCACCGGTGTTGGCCTCGATCGCTTTCCGGAGGATCGGCGTAAAGCCTTGTCCGTAGAAGACGTTGTCACCAAGGATCAAGCAAACGCTGTCCTTACCGATGAAGGTCTCGCCGATGATGAGCGCCTGGGCCAACCCCTCGGGCCGGGGCTGAACGGCAAAGGTGAAACTCACACCGAAAGCAGTCCCGTCTCCGAGGAGCCGCTGGAACGAATCGGCGTCCTCCGGGGTCGTGATCACGAGGATCTCGCGGATTCCGGCGAGCATGAGCACGGAGATTGGGTAGTAGATCATCGGCTTATCGTAAACCGGCAGGAGCTGCTTCGAAACACCCCGGGTGATGGGATGAAGTCGAGTCCCGCTTCCACCGGCGAGGACGATCCCTTTCATCTTCCACCTCCGAGCCGTTGGCCGTCGTATTTATTCTCCAGCACTGCCCGGACCCAATCCTGGTTCGCGAGGTACCATTGGATTGTTTTCCGGATCCCGGTCTCGAAGGTTTCCGTTTGCGTCCAACCGAGGCGAGTCTTGAGCTTCGAGCAGTTGATCGCGTACCGGCGGTCATGCCCGGGCCTGTCCGGGACGTGGGTGATGAGGTCCGCGTAGGGTTGGGTGCGAGGAGCGAGGTCCTGGAGGACGTCGCAGATCGTTCGGACCACGGCGATGTTGGTCCGCTCGCAGTCACCGCCGACGTTGTAGGTATCTCCAGGAACACCCGCCTCGAATATGCGAACGAGCGCGCGGACGTGATCGTCGACGTACAACCAGTCGCGCACCTGCAACCCATCTCCGTAGACGGGCAGCGGTTTCCCCGCGAGCGCGTTACGGATCACGAGGGGGATGAGTTTTTCTGGGTAATGGTACGGCCCGTAGTTGTTCGAACAGTTCGTGAGTAAGACGGGCAAAGAGTACGTATGGTTCCAGGCCCGAACCAGATGGTCCGAAGACGCCTTCGAGGCGGAGTAAGGAGAATTGGGCTCGTAGCGAGAGTCCTCGCTGAACGCCCCGGATGCACCGAGTGAACCGAAGACCTCGTCGGTCGAGATGTGTTGGAAGCGAAACCGCTCGTCCTTCCCGATCGAGGCCCAATACTCGAGACAGCATTCGAGGAGATTAAAGGTGCCGACGATGTTCGTCTGGATGAACTCCGAAGGCCCATCGATGGACCGATCCACATGGCTCTCGGCGGCCAGGTTAAAGACGCCCCTCGGCCGGTACGTACGAAGGAGCTGAGACACGAGCTCTCGGTCGGCGATGTCCCCTTTCTGGAAAATCAAGCGCGCCGACTTCAGCACTGGCGCCAGGGATTCGAGGTTTCCGGCGTAGGTCAGCTTATCGAGCACCACCACGCGCTGGTCGGTGTTTTCGATCAGGTGCCGGACGAGGGCAGAGCCTATGAAGCCCGCGCCTCCGGTGACGATGAGAGTATTCAGATCCACCATTTTCTCCAATTGAGTGAAACAAAAAGTAGCATTTTTTCTTTTTCTGAGGAAACTAAAAACGCTGTGCGCAAGTAGATTTCTGTCGCCACACTCACCACGATCGGTAAACTGTTGCCATGCCCTTCGATAAAACCTACTGGGACAAAAACTACTCCGACCCGATGTCCATGGATGGCATCGGAAACGCCAAGGACCACACGCGCTACCTGCAGTCGTTCTTCGCGGTTGAGCACGTCGATGTCAGTACGATCGTCGACCTCGGCTTCGGCTACGGCCATCTTTTCCGCGAAATGCTCCGAACTTTTAAACCTCACACCGCCGTCGGGATCGAGCCATCGCCCTATGCCTTTAAAAAGGCGAAGCCGGATAAACTGCGCCCAGTTCCTTCCACCGACCTCCGTCTCTTTGAGGAGGACCTCTTGACCTGGTGCCGGACAGGCCGGCGCGGGAATAAGTTTGATCTCGGGATTTGTACTTCCGTGTTCCAGTACATCGCCGACCGGGAGCTCAAAGAGATCCTCCCTGTTCTCGCTCGAAGGATCAAATACCTCTACCTCACAGTCCCAACGGACATCGAGCTCGGTCGGCAGATCTCGGAGCTCGAGTTCAAGGATGAGTACGCGATCAAACGCTCGCGAGAAAAGTACCAGCGGTTGCTCCGGCCTCACTTCACCTTCGTCTCCGCTCGAGTGCTTGAGAGCAAGCACTTCTTCCTGGAAGAGACCACGCCGTTCACCGATCTCCTCTACCGATTTTAGGCTCGGCGAGCGAAGATAGTTGAAGAACCCGTCGAACTCATATCTAATTGTCTAGAACAGTTTTTTCGGGTGGAGATCCAGTGCTCAAGCGAATAACCGATTTTAAATTTATATTTCATTTGTTTGCCGTGAGCTTCGTGCTGATTCAGCCATCGAAAATTCTCAGTGCCATGACGGGGGTAAAACTTTTTCTGGCCCAATTCCTCGTTCCTCTCGTGATCTACCTCTTGTCTCTTGTCGTGAAGAAGGAAAAAGTGCTCCGGACTCATCTTTATCTCCTGTGTGCTCAGGTCTGCGTGGGTCTCATTCATGCTTTTTTTGCTGAGGTCTACATCAATGTGTACGCCGTGATGTTCGTTGCCACACCGCACTTTATTCTTTTCCTAAAACACATGTACTCTGTTTTTCCCGAAGACCGATTTTTGGTACGGACGATCTCGCTCTACGTCATGGTGAGCTTTGGGCTTTCGGTCGTCGCCTGGTACAAATCTACCTATCAGGTCAATTTCTGGACTGCACTCTCCGTGATTGATTTAAATCTTCTCACCCGCGGGAACACGCTGGACAGGTACCGGATCTTAACGTCGATAAACTACGCCTATCAAATTTTTAAAGCACCCATGACGACCCTCGAAGGAGTTGCTCTCACCGTGTTCCCGATTGTTCTGCTGAGCCTGTGTTACCTAAGACCTCGGTTTCTAAAAGACAGGTTGGTTTTGGCCGGAGCTCTCTGTTCGCTGAGCTACGTCTTGCTGAAAAGCTCGCGAGGCGAGCTCCTCTTCCTGATCCTCCTTTTCAGTTTCCCCGTCGCACGAGTTCTCTTCTCCCGGATCCGCCTGGCCGCAGTGGCGCTGTTTGCCTTCGGCTACGTCCAACTCTTCCTCGGAAAGCAGGCACTGAACGGACGGGACTTTCTGAATGAGCTTTTCCTGGATAACATTACGCTTTTAGGGAGAGGAATCGGCTTTTCTTCGAACTACATTCTTCTCAAAACGAAGCAAGACTACTCGTCGTTTCACAATGTTCACTTCGACATCATCACAAATTACGGAGTCGTGCTTTACACCGTCTTCATCGGCGTCGCTGCGTTCTATGTCCTCGCTGGATCCTACGATCGTGCGCGGCACTACTTCCTTTGTCTTGTCTTCGTACTCTTCGCGACGAACTATGAGATCGTCGACGTCTATTTCGCGGTTCCTCTGGGCTTTCTTCTCTCCATGGCCACCCGGCCTGAAAGATCAGCGGCAGACTTAGGGGTCCGGCAGTTCTCCATCACAACCCCCCTGCCGCGACGGCCCCGTCTCGATGAAATCTAGAGCTTCTTCGAGAACGCCTTAACCCAACCCTTCAGCCGCTCGACCAGTGGATACGGATACCGAATCGCAAGCGTGTCCCCCTTCTCCCAGAAGAGCTGGTACCCGTTCGTGTGCAACAGGGCCTTGGCCGCGATGAAGTCCTCGTCGGACAAATTCTTGCTCTCAAAAAAGACCACTTCCGGGGCCAACCGTCCGAGGTCGATGAGTTTGAGCACTTCAAAGTCATAGCCTTCCGTATCGATGCACACCACGTCGAGCTTCGCGACTCGGTGCTTCGCGAGGAGCCCCTCCACCGTGACCGTCGGGACAGAGACCGTCTCGATCAACTCGTCCTGCGTCTTCGGAATGGCAACTCCCTCTTCCTTCGCCTTCCGGAGGATGTACCCGTTCTCGATGTGGCCCTCGAGGCTCTTCCGGTCAAAGCTAGAAAGGCCCGTTGCCCAGCGCGCTTTGGAGACCGCGACACGGTAAAAGGGAAGCTGTCCCTCGGTCTTTCCCAAGGCGACGTTCTCGAGGATCACCCGCGAATTCCCGGCATAGGTTTTCGTGAGGCCCTGCTCAAACACATCCAGCTGCGGCTCCACGAGGATCCCCGACCAGCCGTAGTTGGTGAAAAACTCATGGACCGGATCATTGGTCTTCCCGTCGTTCGCTCCCACCTGAAGGCATCGCACTGGCTCATTTCGAGCGCGCTTGGTCTGCGCGTAGTAGCGCAAGAAATCGTAGGTGCTGGTCAGCGGAGGCCGCAGGTGTCGAGGGTTATTCGCCATGGGTATCCTAGTAAATGTTGTGGGCCTTGAGCACGGCCTTGAGTTGACTGTTCTGTGCCTCGGCGGCGAACCCGCGCGCCGTGGCCTCATTTTTATCCTTCACACTTTGGTAGAGGCTCCTGTCAAAAAGTTTCAAAAGCTTTCCGACGAGGTGATCTCTGGAGAGCTCCGTGAGGATGAGCTCTCTCCCGGGCCCGTCGATGACCTCGGTCGCGCCCACGGTGGACGAAGCCACCACCGGGATCCCACAGGCCATGGCCTCGAGCACACTTCGACCGAACTCTTCGATGTGGGCCGGAAGGCAGAACGCATCGAGGAGGTAGTAGTAGTTCTTCACATCCAAGAGCGTCGGAGCAAAGGTCACGTGTTCCGTAACCTGATCCTTGTACGTCTGATCAACGTTCCCGCCCGCCACAAAAAGATGCACCTCGGGTTTCACTCTCCGGAGCTCTTTAAACGCCTCGATCAAAAGCCCGAGGTTTCGCTTCCGGAAGTTCCCCGAAGTGACGAGTCCGATCACGAAGGCGTCCTGAGGGATACCCAGGCGCTCTCTCCACTCCCGCTTGAGTGCTCTCGGATCTTCGACCTGAAACTTCTTCAGGTTCACTTCCGGGTAGATCACGACCGCTTTCGACGCGTCCAGAGCAAAGCGCTTCACCAGATCGGCCTTCATTAATTCTGAGTTACAGACCAGGAGCCGGTAGGACCCCTTCTGGAAGATGTCCGTGTGAATCAGACCCACCTCATGATCCACGGGCAAAGGCTTCTTCTCCACGAGCTCATGGGCCAGGTGAACGCAGTTGTGTATATAAAGGACATCTTGGTGCCGGAGATCTCCGTGACCCACGACCAGACCGGGCCGATGCTTCTTAATCCACCGCTCCACTTGAAGCTGATACATCCGTCTTCGGAAATGCCCGGAGAAGGGCCAACGGAAGGTTTTTACAGGAATCCCGTTAAACTCTTGCACCATGGCAACGTTCATCGTTTCGGCGATGGCATAAGCCTCGTGACCTTGCTCATTGAAAAACGCGAGTTCCTGAAGGACTTTCTTAGGAACGCCAGATGCGGTGTCTCGGAGGTCTTTACGGCTGATCAAAACTTTCATAACCCGCAATTCTATTCGCGACCGCCTGTCTAAGTCACTCAAATTTTATTTGCGCCGGCCAAGCCGGCAATTTCTTGACAGACGAGTCATAAAGGACGAGTAAAGGGCATGATTAAATTTTCCGACCTCCCTCTTCTTGAAACCATTCAAAAAAATGTTGCTGCCGCGGGTTACGAAAACCCAACACCCATCCAGGAACAATCAATTCCCTCACTCGTCGATGGCAAAGACCTCCTGGGTATTGCCCAAACTGGAACTGGTAAAACGGCTGCCTTTACCCTCCCGATGATTCAGAAGCTCTCTTCCCGAGACTTTAGCCTTTCTCCGAAGGAGCCTCGATCGCTGATTCTGGCGCCTACCCGAGAGCTCGCAGCCCAGATCAAAGAGCAGATTGATAAATACGGCCAAGACCTCAAAGTCAAATCCGCAGTCATCTTCGGCGGCGTTGGTCAGGCCAATCAGATCGCGAGCCTTCAAAACGGCCTAGATATCCTCGTTGCCACTCCGGGCCGCCTCCTCGACCTCATGAACCAGGGCCACTGCCGCCTGAGTAAGGTCGAGATCTTCGTGCTGGACGAAGCCGACCGGATGCTCGACATGGGCTTCATTCATGACGTTAAGAAAGTCATCTCCAAGCTTCCGGAGGATCGCCAGACGATGCTCTTCTCTGCCACGATGCCGAGCGAGATCGTTAACATCGCCAACCGGATTCTCAAGTCTCCGGTGCGCATCGAAGTGACTCCTCAATCCACCACCGTCGAGCGGATCGATCAGCGGGTGTTCTTCTGCCAGAAGGTCTACAAGTATCAGCTTCTGAAGAAAATCCTCCAAGAAGAGGGCGTCGATCTCACCCTGGTCTTCACCAGGACAAAGCACGGCGCCAATAAGGTCGTCGAGTACCTCGGCAAGTACGGCATCACTTCCGCCGCGATCCATGGAAATAAATCCCAAAGTGCGCGTGAGGCAGCCCTTGCGAGCTTTAAAAGTGGTACGATGAAAGTTCTCGTTGCCACGGACATCGCGGCCCGCGGGATCGATGTCCAAGGCGTCTCCCATGTCGTGAACTTTGACCTCCCGGTTGACGCCGAAAGCTACGTCCACCGAATTGGCCGTACCGCCCGCGCGGGCCGAGGTGGGGATGCGATTTCCTTCTGTGATGAGGGTGAGCGCGACGCCCTCTCAAGAATCCAAAAGCTCATCAAACTGAAGCTCCCGGTTGAAACTTTCGTCGGAGAAGCCGAATCCTTCAAGGACACACGGCCTCCGATGCCTTCTCGGGACCCGCGCTGGAAACCAGCTGCCGCTCGCACCGAGGGATCACGTCGCCCGGACGGCCAACGGAATCAGTCACAGGGCGGCCCTCGGCGCTCGGATGATTCGCGGAGTTCAGAAGGTCAACGGCGTCCCGATGATTCGCGAAGACCAGAGGGTCAACGGCGTCCCGAAGATTCTCGAAGATCAGAAAATCCGCGGCGTCCCGATGATTCACGCAGATCAGAAAATCAGCGGCGTCCAGATGATTCACGCAGATCAGAAAATCAGCGGCGTCCCGATGATTCACGAAGACCAGAGGGCCAGCAGCGTGCTGATGGACAACGCAGATCAGAGGGCCCCCGAAGACCGGAGGACCAAAGACGATCAGAGGGGTCTCGGAGACCTGACCCTCGGCCACGGGGAGAGCAGTCCCAAGAGGATCGCTCGAAACCGGAATCGGGGAAAGCTGAACCGGCAAAATCAGAGAAAGGTAAATTCGGATTATTTTTTTGGAAGAAAAAATGAAAACAGACTACACAAATCTTCCGGCGCTACCGGACAAAAAATTACGCACTCTCCGGAATAATCTCAATAACCGACTGGACTCCCTTGGCCGCGGCGGGGAAAAGCACCTTCCTCCGAGTCACATGCTCCATGGTCTCGACGAAGCTCAGTGCAAGGAGCTTCTGACAAAAGTCCTTCAGGAAATGAAAAAGCGCGCCACCGCGTAGCTCCTTTCGTAAGCCCTCCCCTCGCCCTAGAGTTTTGACCATGGTGGGTCGATACATCATCCTTAGCATTTACTCCCCGATCATACCCTCGAACGCCGCAGCGGTCGCAGGCCCCCTGTGGTTTGACCCTTTTCAGAATGATGCGAGGAGCGTCTTTTTCATTTCGCCGCTGAATCAGCCTCCACGTTCAGCGGATTTTTGTCCTCGCTTCTTGCCGTTTGATCTAAGAACGCCCCTCACCCAGGGAGGTTTAATTTGAACGTCTTTCCACATCCGATTCTTACCAAACAGATGGGTTCCATCACAGGCCGAGTGCTGAGCTTCTCAAGAAAGCGCTACGGGCCTCGGCGCGAGCGTGAGGCCTGGGTCGACTTCTTCGGAAGTGTTCCTCCCCCGTACAGCGAAAGCTCTCTCTTCAAGGACGTTTTCATTCCCTGGTACCTTTATTCCTGGAGTCCGAAACCTGTGGCCATGATGTACAGCGAGCGGAATCGGACTTCGCAAGAGGCGATTGCTCGCGCACTGGTAGAGGCAGCAAGCGCAGCGCGGTACTCGTTCCACCTGGTTCAAGAAGTGAGACCGGGCCAGGCCGTGCTTCTTAAAGACGAGGCCCGCGGTACGTTGGCCTGGGTCCTAGGACAGCCCGGGCCGCGCAGACTTGTGCCTGGGGAGATCATCTTTAGCAAAGTGATCGAAGTCTTCGGTTTGCGCTTCATGTTTGAAAGTGGGTCCACGGTAATCCCGGAAAATTACCTTGAAGAAATTCGGGGCGAGGGCCGGTCTCCTGACAGCGAAGATCCCGAACTCCAACGGATCCGACTGTACTATAAAATCTTGGGACAAATTCTCACGCAGAAGGAAGCGCTGCCCTTCAAATGAGAGGGGCACAGCTCAGGCCCACTTCCGGATGTAGGTCTCATCCGGGTCGTACTTTTCTTGCTGAAGATCAAGGTTGAACCGTCGGCCGCCGCGGGGGTCGAACTTAACGCCGGCGATGTACTGCCAGTTTCCCCAGTTGACGAAGACGTCGTAGTCGTGGAGGTGGGCCTCGAAAAAGGCACCACCGATCTTCCAGTCAAGGCCCACCTCATACACTAAGAAACTCGCGAGGATCTGGCGGGAGCGGTTCGAGATGTAGCCTGTGGTGACGAGCTCGTTAAAGATCGCTCGGGCGAGGGGATGGGAGAGCTTGTTCTCCCACCCCGAGACCGACCGACCCCGTGAGGGCAACGCGAAGTTGGCCCCCTGGTGCCAGAAGAACTCCCGCCAAAGGAGTTCAACAGCAAGCCAGTTCTCCGGATCACGGCGCTGGATCTCCTGGTAGATCCAGCGCGCGGAGACTTCACCGTTTGCCAGGAAGGTTGAAAACCGCGAACTCGCATCCGGCGCCTCGAGGTAGTTTCGAGTCTCGCTGTAGGAGTCAAGGTAGCGCTCAAGGTACACCTTCACTCTTGCTCGCGCATTCGACTCTCCGACAGACGGAAAGGCGGGCACATCGAAGGGAGCGAAGCGAAACGGTTGAAGGACCAGCGCCCGGTCGGGATGAAGGGCCACCCGGCCTTCCGGAGAGGACGCCTTGGCGAACTTCTCTAGCCGTTTACGAAACGGAGTAAAAGTCGGGGAGATTTCTCGTTGCTCGAAAATCCGGTTGGGCCTCGTGAGGAGGAGGTTTCTGACATTGAACGCTCGAAGCTGGTGCGCCTCCTCTTCGGCTCCCTGGGATTCGGCAAGAAGAGTGACGTCGAAGTTTTCCGACAGCTCCTCCAAGAGAAGCTTCGGCTCCGAAGTGAGGTGTAACGGAACGGGCCCGAGACTCTCGGCGAAGGCATTGATGGATGACTGAATGAAGCGCTTCCGTTCGGGTGCGATCCGTTCGAGCTGATCCCATTGCGGGGGCAGCAGAGCGAGCAGAAGGTAGCGGTCAAAGGACTGTGAGAGGGTAAGGCCTTCGTGATCGTGAAGCCGCCGGTCGTTTCGGATCAGCACAACAGCAAGTTTTTCCATGTGGGGAGTTTACCGGAGTCGGTAACGAATCGCACCTCGTGCCTCGTCCGGGTCTACCTCTTGTCCGGCCTGAGTCACGACGATCTTCCCTTCTTTCACGAGTTCTCGACCCACGGTGCGAACCCGAGGCATTTCCTCTCTCCACTGGTCCGGGTAGAGCGCCCGGGCCACTTCAGAGGGGCAGATGGTTTTGCCTTCACCCCGCCGCAAGAGGAGCCCGATGATGCCGTCGGCGATCGCCTTATCGGTGGGATTCATGCCACGCCATGAGACGCTGGATTCCGTCCTCAAAGCTCACCATCGGTGACCAGCCGAGAAGCCGCTTGGCCTTTGAAATATCGGCCCAGGTGACATCCATATCGGCCTTCACCTTGGCCTCGAACCTCGGTCTTGCGGTCTTGCCGGAGAAGCGCTCCATGAGTGCGATCATCTGATTCAGGGTGTAAGGATTGTTTCCTCCCCCGAGGTTCATGATCTCAAAGCCCAGGGCTTTGGCCGCGAGGATTGTTCCTTCCGCGATGTCGTCAACGTACGTGAAGTCCCGGGACTGGGAGCCGTCGCCGAACACGGGGAGTTCCTCATTCCTTAAGATCTTTTCAGCGAAGATGTAGGGCGACATATCGGGACGGCCCGCGGGCCCGTAGACCGTGAAGTAGCGAACGATCGAGACATCGATTCCGTAAAGGTGATGGTAAGTGTAGGCCATGACTTCCGCCGCTTTTTTTGTCGCGGCATACGGAGAGATCGGTGTATTGACCGGGAGCTCTTCCTTGAAGGGCATCGGTTGGCCCGCGTAGAGCGAGGAGGTCGAGGCGAGGACGAACTTTTTCACGTCGTGCGCACGCATGCACTCGAGGAGATGCAATGACCCCAGGCCATTGGTGGTCATATAAATAGAGGGGTTCTCCATAGAGTAGCGAACCCCGGCCCGGGCCGCGAGGTTAAAGACGACGTCGAAGCGGTGCTCGGAGAAGAGCTTCTGGAGTGCCGCTTGGTCTTCGATGTCGATGTTCCGGAAGGTGAACTTCTCGTCCGTGAGACCGGCCAGCCGATGGTGCTTGAGGTTCACGTCGTAATACGGATTGAGGTTATCCACACCGACGACCTCGACGCCACGGCTGAGGAGTTTCTCCGTCGTCTTTGCACCGATGAACCCGGCCGCTCCAGTAAGTAGGACTTTCTTCATGCGGATGATCATAGCAAGGGCGCAGCAAATATGTCATGATGAATCATGTTCAAAAAGCTCTCCCGGCACGTGGCCCTTGCCGCCATTTTCTTCGGTCTGACCCTGCTGCAGCAGAATTTATTCTACTACGTTAAAGGGATTCCGATCGTCTGGTTAACCTTCGGGAAGTACCTCGGGACCTTCGCCTTCTTCGTAGCGGCGACGTTCATCCGCCAGGATTCCCTGCGCTACATTTTTCTGGCGTTCGTGTTCTTGGTGAATGCGTTTCAGATGGGCCACCTCTCCTACTTCGGGACGCAACTCTTGCCCAACGAAATCTACCTCTTCATCACCCAGTTCCATGAGGTCCAAGGGACTCTGCTCGCCGAAGCCGAGCACGTTTTCATCCCGCTCCTCTTCACGCTGGTTCCGGCCTTCGCCGGCCTTTTTGTCTTCAAGAGAACTCGGGACCTCTACGGAAGCAAAATCCTCGGCATCCTCTTTTGCGCCTACTTTATTTATAATCCAGCGAGAACCTTTGTGACCGGGAACACCTGGGGTCGTCAGCCTTCCACGGAGGAGCTCTCGGGGATGAACGTCTACCTTTCGTTCTCTTACTTCCTCGGTCGCATCCTTCCGAAGAAGTTGTTCCGAGGGTCAAGCGCCGGAGAGAAGAACACGTCGAGTTCGCTCTCCCTTACTGACACCCGAGAGTCACACTGGGACCACGTGGTCTTCATCCTCGGAGAGAGCCTCACTCCGCAACACATGTCGCTCTTCGGCTACGAGCGTCCGACGACGCCGTTTCTTCTCTCTCAGGTGAATGATCCTAACTTCCTCCACCGGCGAGGGCTTTCGGGCGGAGTCTCGACGGACATCGCCGTCGCCTTTTTTCTCAACATGGGTTTCGGGGAGGCCGGAAGTCTCAAGGCCGCGAAAGGGCCCCATTGCCTCTTCAAACTCGCCAAGGCCAAAAAATTCTCCACTCATTTTCTCTCCGCGCAGAGCGCGGAACAGCTCCGCTACATCGCGCCCTACCTGTGCGCGAGCTCCCTCGACGACTACCGCTCGCTTGAGGACATCTTTCCCGGCTTCACCGACGAGCAGTCCGTGGATGACAAGATCCTTTTACCGGAGTTCGAGAAACTCATCCGGTCCGAGGAGCGCCGGTTCATCGTCCTCCACCAGCGCGGCTCACACGCCCCGTGGGTGCGGCGCTCGAGGCCAGAGAACCAGATCTTTCCCCATGACTCGAAAGTGAACTACTACGACAACTCGGTGATCGAGTTCGATCTCTTCATGCGTCGGCTCCATGAGCTCCTCCGCCGGTCGGATAAAAAAATCCTCGTGGTTTATGCCTCCGATCACGGTGAGGCCCTGGGCGAGAATGGGAAGTGGGGCCATGGCACCCTCTCCCGCCAGTCCTTCGAAATTCCCTTGCTCGTCGTGAGTCGTAACAGACCACTGCCCGCGGTCGCCAAAGAGCTTCCGCCCTACGCCACGCACTTTAACGTTTCGCTCCTCCTTGCCCATGAACTCGGGTACGCGCCGAGCTCTCCTGTGGGTGAGCGGCCGAAGGATTACGTGATCTACGGAAACGATATCGACGGCTTCGCCGGGCGAGCGAAGGTCCTATGGAAGTCGGGTGACAGCTACGATTTTGAAGTGGTCGACTGAAAACCGGAACCGGACGTTGAAACCGGCGACGCTCATCCCAAACTCTGCGTCGTTGGAACCACGCTCCTGATTGGGCCTGGGATCCAGGGCGACGACCTTCTCGATCAGTGACGCCTCCTCCACTCGCTCGCAGTCCCACCGGACCGCATGAACCACTGGTCCCTCGGTAAACGGCGAGCGCGCCACCACACTGTCCACGTAGGGAAGATAAGGTTTAATATCCAAGATCGGCGTTCCGTTCACGAGGTCCACCCCTTTCACCCAGAGAATGACCTCCCGATCGGTTAGGTCCAAGCGATCGTACTTAACGAGTGAAAGCCCAAGGCGATTAGGCCTGTGGGGTGACCGGGTCGCAAAGACGCCGAGCTTGACCTTGTTCTCGTAGCGGGGCGGTCGCACCAGAGGATGAGAAGCTTCTGCTGAGACCTGGTCAAATTCGAAGATCAACCAAAGATGGCTCGACCCTTCGATTCCGCGAAAAGCCTCGGAGAAAAAATTATCCTTCGGAAAGACGAGCTTTCCCCAGGCCTCTTCGACCAAAAGCGATTGCCTCGGAACTCCGAATTTCTCAGCGAAGGGGGTTTGGATGCGACAGAGTGGTTTCATATATGATTCCAATACACTACAGCGCGAGGAGGGCAAATCCTATTCTTACACTTTCTTGCAATTAAAGTTTGTGGTTGAAAGGTTACCAGTCATTTGATTAATTCCAACTTTGTATTTAAATAACTCCTTGATTTAACTAAGGTTCACAACCTCAAGTGGTGTCTTACTGCACCGAAATCTTCGGCACGGCGCTTGCTCAACCTAGACTTGAGCTTTCTCCAAGGAACCGGAGAAAGCGCAGATGAACCTCAAGGAAGATGGTGGACAATGAGCGCTTTGATCAACTGGAACAATTTTAACTCAAGTGTTTTGATCGAGGTCACGAGACCGGAGGGCGTTTACACTTGTACTGGTGTGGCCATTAATAAGAACACAATCCTTACCGCGGCCCATTGCCTTGAAGGACAAGTCATTAAGGTGCGAGTCTCGACAGAGGCCTGCTACGATAAGGCAGGGAAATTCTACGAAGCCGAAGCTTTTGAACTGCACCCCGAGTACAACCGCCGCGATTCCAACTACCGCTCAGACCTGGCCAAGATCACGCTGCGGAGCTCTCTTCCTCCAGGGACAAATTTTTATCCCATCATTAAAAGAGATCAGAACCTTTCCGGGAAAATCCTGCGCCTCGGCTACGGTGCTCGGGGCGACAAGAACGTCCGAACCCTCGTCCTCCCGGAAATGCGGAAAATCCGAGCGATGGAGAAGATCCTTGAGCTGAACGACACCTATTCCTACTCTGGAGACTCCGGTGGGCCTGTGTTTATGCAGTTCGAAGGCCAGATGTACCTCGTTGCCATCCATTCCACCCTTTCTTTCGGCCCCGAAGGTAAGCACTCTTATAACCCACTGCTTTCGTCTCACCGCGAATGGATTGCGAGCTAAGTTCCGGTACACTGCGACCGATGAACTTAATTCTTAGCTTGGTGGTTTGTTTTATGACAGTCCCGCTGCTCGCCGCCTTTGACGAATGGGAAAAGTTCAACTCGAGCCTGGTCATCGAAGTGAAGAGGCCAACCGGTATCTTCACCTGCACCGGTGTCGCGGTTTCATCCAAGATCATCGTGACCGCGGGCCACTGCCTCGACGGTACCGTGCTCAGTGTTCGGGTCTTCACCGGCGCTCGCTACAACCCGCTGGACCTCTCGCTCGAGATCAAAGACTACCGGGTCCACCCGAGCTATGACCCCAAACGATCTCGCTACGTCTGTGACCTTGCAAGGATCAACCTCAAAACGAATCTCCCCAGTTCTATCCGGGTGCATCCCATCTATCTCGGGTCGATGGATCTAGGGTCGAAGCTCCGTGGGGACATCTACCGCTTTGGCTTCGGAGAGCGGAGCGGCCGGAACGCCCGGACCGTGATCACGCCGTCACTCAAAGGGATGAACGCCGCCGAAGAGGTCCTCGAGCTCTACGATGACTTCTCCCGCTCCGGAGACTCCGGGGGACCTGTGTTTTTGCGGGACGGGAACGATGTGAAAGTGCTGGCCGTGCATTCGACCTTTTCCTACGGGCCCGCCGGGAACTTTTCCCTCAATCCCCTCCTCCGAACCCACATCAGCTGGATCTACGACAATTAAGAATCTTCCTTTTTCGTTTGATTAAAATTGCGGCTCTGACTAAACTCGTCAGCATGGACAAGATCATCTGCCTCGGAAAGAACTACCTCGAACACGCCCATGAGATGCGCGAGGAGACACCGGACAAGCCGGTCCTGTTCATCAAGCCTCCGAGTGTCCTCATCGAACCGAAGGAGAACGGCAGCGTCCTCCTGCCCTGGGGCCGGGGAGCGATTCACCACGAGTGCGAGGTGGTGTTCAAGCTCTACAAAAAAAACATCATAGGCCTTGGTCTGGGCCTGGACCTCACACTCCGAGATCTTCAGAAAACCCTTAAAGAAAAAGGTCATCCGTGGGAGATTTCGAAGACCTTCAAGAACTCCGCGATCGTGACCCCGATCAAAGGTCTCCGGGACTTTCCGAAGGACTGGCAGGACACTCCCTTCAGTCTCCGGATCAACGGTGAGCTCCGCCAGGAAGGATGCCTCTCGCAGGCCCGGATGAAGGCCGATGAGATCATCCACTACATCAACGAGTTCTTTCCCCTCCAGGACGGTGATCTCGTTTTCACCGGAACTCCTAAAGGCGTCGGTCCCCTTCAGGTCGGTGACGTCGTCGAACTCACCTATGGCCCAATTTCACATTCGTTTCGGCTGGTGGATCTTGGATAGGCGCCAGCTCTCCCATGACATCTTAAACTACATCGAGCGCCTTCGGGTCATGCATGACCTCGCACGGGAGCAAGACTACTCGGTGATAAAAAAAGAAGAGCTCTTGAGTGATCTCGCGGAAACCGTCCGGCTTCTTGAAGCGAAGCTCAAAGACCTCGCTCAGTAGACGTCGATGTACTCGGCCGGAACCTCGAAGCGAAAGACCGGGGTATCGATCTTGAAGGTGTTCCCCTCCTCATCCACCATGAGGAAGTGACCCCACATCTCTCCGTCGAGCGTTGGGAGTGGGCAGAAACTCTGGTACTCGAAGGACTCACCGGGCCGAAAGGACGGTGTCGCACCAACGACGCCAGGGCCTTCGACGTACTTCAGCACTCCTTTGCCATCCTTGATGTTCCACTTGCGTGAGCGGAGCTGTGCGGTCTTACTGCCGGTGTTGGTGATGAGAATCGTGTACCGGAACATGTAGCTGAACTGGAGCGGATTCGACTGCTCGAAGTCAAACTCGGTCTTCACCACGATCCGGAAACTGTTACTCAGGGAGATGAATGGGTTCGTCATATTATTTTTCTTCGGCCGGCTTAAATTCGAGGGACACGGAGTTTATGCACCACCGTTTCCCCGTGGGGGTGGGCCCGTCGTCGAACACGTGGCCCAGATGTGACCCGCAGTTGGCACAGAGGGCTTCCACTCTGTGCATGTTGTAGGCAAAGTCATCCTTCAAGGAGACGTTCCGATTGTTCACGACATCGGAGAAGCTGGGCCATCCAGTGCCCGAATCAAACTTGTGGTCGGAGCTGAAGAGTTCGTGGCCGCACGCGGAGCAGAGGTAGCTCCCCTTTTCATAGTGCTTGTTGTACTTCCCCGAGAAGGGAGATTCGGTCCCGCCGAGACGGCACACGTGGAACTGCTCAGGGGTTAACTTCTTTTTCCACTCGTCGTTGGAGTTACTCATCTTCGGTTCCCTGGTTGAAGTTCCTTTTCATAGATCGACTATACCTGCTAGGATACGAAAAGTTAACAAGGGTAAAACGTTGAGTTCAATAGAAGTCTATGCTCTGGCGATCGGTGCGAATCTAACCTACTCCACGGCCAGTATGATCTTTGCGATCTACGCGAAGAAGTTTTCGTCGATGTGGATCAACCAGATCAAGGTGTCCTGTGCCTTCGTCGCGTTCCTGATCGCCATGGTCACGGCGGACCAGCTCGTCATGGTCTCCCCCCTGGAAGTCGGCTACCTCATCCTCTCCGGTTTCGCTGGGCTCTGCCTGGGTGACATCTTCCTCTTCCGTGCCTTCACCACTCTGGGGCCCGCGCGCTCTCTCGTCCTTTACAGTTTCCAGCCGCTGATGCTCGGGCTCTACGGCTACTTTTTTCTAGGCCAGTTCTTCACGGTCAATCAAACTCTCGCGGTCATCTGCATGATGATTTGTATTTTCATCTTCATGCTCGAGCGGAACAAAACCACGGGATCCTGGGACCTCCGGAGCTTCGTCTGGGCGTTTCTCGGGATCACCCTCGATGCGATCGGCGTCATGTTAACCCGCCAGGGCTACGAGTTAAACCCTGGGCTAGAGACGTTTCAGGTGAACGTCATCCGCTGCATGGGCGCTCTCGCTGGGTTCCTGCTCATTTCTCCCAAGAGTTACTACTTCGTGGCGCGAGATGTCCTGGCCCTCCGGAAGCGCGAGATTTCGCTCCTCGTCGGCGCGGCCATCTGCGGCTGTTTCCTCTCGCTGACGCTCTACTTAGCTGCGCTCAAGTACGCTCATGTCGGAACCCTCACCGCCATCGCCATCACCGGCCCCGTGTGGGTTTCGCTCCTCGAGTGCGTCTACCATCGACGCCTCCCCAACATCTACCTCACGGGAGCATTCCTCTTCTTCATGACCGGGTTTTACTTGATGGTCATCGCTTAGAGAAAAACGTCTTTCCGTCTTTTTCGATGAGCTGCACACAGCGCATTTCATCTTTCCGGAATCCGCGGATCAAGACACGGTACCCATGGAAGGGCATGAACCGCGCCTGGAAGAGATTTGCGTACTTTTTTTCGTCCAGAAGATCAGCGGCGCCGGCGAGGAGGATGCTGTCGCGGTAGCTGCGCTCGTTGTTCCGGAACAGGGCCTCGATCTTTTCGCTGTAGCCTGGATTCATCCGAGTGATGTACCGCTCGTTGAGATTCGTCGGATGGAAGACCGGTCCCGCCAGCTCCGCGCTCGATCGGAACGAGATCGACGCGCGCTGCGGGTAGGCCACACGGAGTTCCTCGAGGAGCCGCTCGACGTGAAGGGACCGTTTCGAAGCGATGGCCAGGTTCTTCTCATCGCTCTTCGGGTCGAGAACTTTCTGGCCCCCGACCGTAGCATAGAAGGGAAGCCGCGAAGACGTCACCGTGACGGCCACATCTGTGACGATGTGATCCACGGCCTTGGCGAGAAAGCCACCGATCAAATCTTTCAGCGGGAGCACCTCTTCGGGCCGGACGAGGGTCCGGTCATCTCCTCGGTGAGCGGAGATGAATTCGTGGAGGAGATTTTTTTTCTCGGCTTCGCACTCGGGCGGGAGGTGCTTTAGGATGTCGTAGTCGGGGTCAAGGCCCGCGTAGATGGAGCCGGGTTCTTTGAACTCGAGGCTGTAGAGGTAGGACGGTCCCGCGGTGACAGGGTCACAGATGTGAAGGGTTGATTTATCTTTTTGGAAAACGGTTTTAAAAACTTCGAAGGCGACGTAATTCTTGAGGTAGATGATTTGCTTTTTGTAGATCGCTGGGCCGGCCGTCCCGTAGTTTGATCCGTGGACTCCCTCGAGGGACATCTTCCGGTACCGGAGTTCGTTTTCGCAGGACTCCTTCCGATCGGCCACCGCCGCTGGAGTCACAGTGTACTCTTGGCAGTCAGGAACATCCGGACGGAACCGCTCCACGTAGAAGAGGGCGAGGGAGGCCAGGCGGGTTCGACAATCGTTCGCCTCTCTTTGACAGCCGTCGTTCGCAGCGAGGTCTCGGATGTCGCGAACGAAGGCCTCCTGAACTTTCGGGTTCTCCGCTAGCGCTTTCCGGTAACCAGTGAGGATGAGCTTTTCAACCGCCGAGGCCAGTCGGTGAATTTCTTCCGACGACACAGGATCCTGGGTCTTTTTCACCTGCGTGCACATCTTGATGAACTTCTTCTTGAAGTACTCGAGCCCATCGATCTTGTTTTCAGGAGTAAAATAATCCTGCTGTGCGAAGAGGTTCACCGCCCAGAGCAGGGCCACAATAAGCGCGGACATTTTCAAAAAGACTCCTTAACTACATAATCTTATCGGTTCGCCACAGACTGCCTAAACATATTTTAACTAGTTAATATCACTGGCTTTCTACTTGACTTTTCTTCTAAATAATTTTTACACTAGCGTATTCAATATTGAGGAATCATACGCATGCATAAAATTGAAGAACTCTTAAAAGAGCGAGTCCTGATTCTAGATGGTGCCATGGGCACCATGATCCAGAAATACAACCTCGAAGACGCGGACTACCGAGGGGAGCGCTTCCGAGATTGGAAACATCCCGTGAAAGGAAACAACGACCTCCTCGTGCTGACGAAGCCGGCGGTGATCGAAGAGATCCATAAGAAATACCTTGAGAGTGGCGCGGACATCATCGAGACCAACACCTTCAGCTGCACCCGCATCTCCATGGCCGACTACCACATGGAGGACCTGGTTCCCGAGCTGAACCTCGAAGCCGCAAGAATCGCTCGGCGCTGCGCTGACGAGTACACGCGGAAGGACCCGACAAGACCTCGGTTCGTCGCCGGCTCGATCGGCCCGACGACGAAGACGGCCTCCCTCTCCCCCGACGTGAATAATCCCGGCTTCCGCGCCGTAGATTTCGACCAGCTGGTGGCCAACTACTACGAGCAAACAAAGTACCTCGTCGAAGGGGGCGTTGATCTCCTCCTCGTAGAAACGGTCTTCGATACGCTCAACTGCAAGGCGGCGCTCTTCGCCATTGCGGACTACTTTGAGAAAGAGAAGATGCCGCCGCTTCCGGTGATGGTCTCGGGAACGATCACCGATGCCTCCGGTCGCACACTCTCGGGCCAGACGATCGAGGCGTTCCTGTATTCAGTCTCTCACTATCCGCTCCTCTCGATCGGCATCAACTGTGCCCTCGGAGCGGAGCTGATGCGGCCGTACATCGAGGTCCTCGCGAAAGAGTCTCCGTTTAACATCTCCGTGTATCCGAACGCCGGGCTCCCGAACGAGTTTGGCCAGTACGACGAAACTCCCGCCCACATGGCCGGCACTCTCAAGGAGTGGTTCAACAATAAGTGGGTCAACATCGTCGGCGGCTGCTGTGGAACAACCCACGAGCACATCCGGGCCATCGCCGAAGCCGCGAGAACCTCGGCGCCGCGGCCCTTACCGAGTCTTGAGCACGTCCCGAAGTGGTCGGGCCTCGAGCCCCTGAAGATCTTCCCCGGCTCGAACTTCATCAACATCGGTGAGAGAACGAATCTCACGGGTTCCCTCGCTTTCAAGAAGCTGATCGTCGAGAAGAACTACGAGGAAGCTCTGCGGGTCGCGCGGGAGCAGGTCGAGAACGGGGCCCAGATCATCGACATCAACATGGACGAGGCGATGATCGACTCGGAAGCCGCGATGGTGAACTTCGTCAACCTCGTCGCCTCCGAACCGGACATCGCCCGAGTACCGCTCATGATCGACTCATCCAAGTGGACCGTGATCGAGGCCGGACTCAAGCGCATCCAGGGCAAGGCCATCGTCAACTCCCTGTCACTCAAAGAAGGCGAGGAGAAGTTCGTTGAACAAGCACGGCTCGTGAAAAAGTACGGTGCTGCCTGCGTCGTCATGGCCTTCGATGAACGAGGCCAGGCCGACAACGTCGAGCGCCGGATCGAGATCTGCACCCGGGCGTACCGAATCCTGACAGAACGGGTGCGCTTCGCTCCAGAAGACATCATCTTCGATCCGAACATCCTCACCGTCGCGACGGGGATGGAGGAGCACAACAACTACGCCGTGGACTTCATCAAGGCCACGACCTGGATCAAGGAGAACCTCCCGTACGCGAAAGTCAGCGGTGGGATCTCGAACCTCTCCTTCTCCTTCCGCGGTAACAACGTCGTTCGGGAGGCCATGCACTCGGCCTTCCTCTACCACGCCATCAAGGCGGGCCTCGACATGGGGATCGTCAACGCCGGCGCCCTCCCAGTGTACATCGACATCCCGAAAGACCTCCTCGAGCACGTCGAAGACGTCATCTTTAACCGCAGGCCAGATGCGACGGAGCGGTTGATCGAACTCGCCGGAAAGGTCAAAGGGGGCGCAAGAGCGGAGAAAAAAGACGACGAGTGGCGCTCGCTTCCCGTTGAGAAGCGCCTCGAATACGCCCTCATCAAAGGGATCGTCGACCACATCGACGCCGACACCGAGGAAGCGCGGAAGAGAGTCAGCCGTCCCTTGGAGGTGATCGAAGGCCCTCTGATGGCCGGGATGAACGTCGTCGGTGACCTCTTCGGCGAAGGAAAGATGTTCCTTCCCCAGGTGGTGAAATCAGCGCGCGTGATGAAGAAGGCCGTGGCCTACCTTCAGCCGTACATCGAAGCGGAGAAATCCGGTCAGGTCATCCAGCGCGCCGGAAAGATTCTCTTGGCGACGGTGAAGGGTGATGTGCACGACATTGGAAAGAACATCGTGGGCGTGGTCTTAGGGTGCAACAACTACGAGGTGATCGACCTCGGAGTGATGGTCCCCGCAGAGCGCATCCTCGAAGAAGCCAAGCGGCAGGGAGTCGATGTGATCGGTCTCTCCGGACTCATCACGCCGTCCTTAGATGAGATGGTCCATGTCGCCAAGGAGATGGAGCGCCTCGGGTTCACCGTACCGCTGCTCATCGGAGGTGCGACGACCTCGCGGGTTCACACGGCAGTGAAGATTGACCCGAACTACAACAGTACCATCATCCACGTCGCGGATGCCTCCCGGGCGGTGCCCGTGGTCGAGCGCCTTTTGAACGAGAACACGAAGGTTAAAACACACACCGAGCAAAAAATTGAGTACGAAAAGATGCGCGTCGCGCATGCGGCGGCCCAGAAAGAGGAAAAGTACTTAAGCCTTGAAGATGCACGGTCCAACCGCGTGAAGATCGACTGGACTACCACGGAGATCAGACGACCGGTGAAGCTCGGCGTGACGGTGCTCGAGGACTATCCGATCTCCGAGCTCGTGCCCTACATCGATTGGACGCCGTTCTTCATGACCTGGCGTCTCCGGGGCGCGTACCCGGCGATCCTGGATGACCGCACCTATGGCGAAGAAGCGCGCAAACTCTTCGCCGACGCCGAAGCCATGCTGCGGGAGATCGTGAAGGATAAGTCCCTCCGGGCCAGCGGAGTCTTTGGCCTTTTCCCGGCGAACGCCGTGGGCGATGACATTGAGGTCTACGCTGTGACTGACAAGCTCCAGGAATGGGCCTGCGACAAGCACGGAAAACATTCCAAGAAAGTGACGGACGGAGATCCATCGACGATTCAGGCGAAGCTTCACATGCTCCGGGCCCAGCGGCAGATGGAGGAAGCGAGCTCTCCGAACTCAGCGCTCTCGGACTTCGTCGCTCCCAAAGAAACCGGGAAGCTCGATTACATCGGGGCTTTCTGTGTGACCACCGGAATTGGTCTGGATGAGCTCTCGCGCAAGTATGAACAAGCGCAGGATGACTACAACTCCATTCTCGTGAAGGCCCTCGCCGATCGCCTCGCCGAAGCCTTCGCGGAGCGCCTGCACCAGCGAGTCCGGAAGGAGTACTGGGGGTACGTGCCGACGGAGGCGCTGACGACCGCAGAGCTCGTCAGAGAAACGTACCAAGGAATTCGTCCGGCACCGGGCTACGCGGCCTGCCCAGACCACCTGGAGAAGAAGACCCTGTTCAATCTTCTCGATGTGCAAAAAAACATCGGCGTCTCCCTGACCCACTCCATGGCGATGGTTCCACCGTCATCGGTCTCGGGCTGGTACTTCGCGCACCCGGAAGCGCGATACTTCAACGTGGGCCGCATCGGTCGAGACCAGCTCGAAGACTACGCTCGCCGGAAAGATGTGAGTTTATCAGAAATGGAAAAATGGCTCTCGGCCAATTTGTTTTAAAGGGAAAGTATGGCTAAAGTAACGGACCACATTAAGAATGCAAAATCCACTCTCTTCTCGATGGAGATCCTCCCCCCGAGTACCGGGGAGAGCATCCAGAAGCTCTTCGAGAACCTCGAACCGCTGATGGAGTTCAAGCCGAAGTTCATCGACGTGACCTACCACCGTGAGGAGTACGTGTTTAAGAAGATGCCGAACGGTCTTCTCGAGCAGAAGTCCATCAAGAAGCGGCCCGGGACGGTTTCGATCTGTGCCGCGATCATGCACAAGTACCACGTCGACACGGTCCCGCACATCATCTGCGGAGGGTTCACGAAGGAAGAGACAGAGTACGCGCTCATCGACCTGAACTTCCTCGGGATCGACAATGTCTTGGCACTTCGGGGAGACTCGATCAAGGGCCAGAAAGCCTTTGAACCGACGCCGCGGGGCCACACCTTCGCCTCCGATCTGGTTTCCCAGATTCATTCCATGAACAAGGGCATCTACCTCTCCGAAGAACTCCAGAACCCAACGCCGACGACGTTTTGCATCGGCGTCGCGGGGTACCCGGAAAAGCACTTCGAAGCGCCGAATCTCAAGACGGATCTGAAGTTCCTCAAGCAGAAGATCGAAAACGGCGCTGACTACGTGGTCACGCAAATGTTCTTCGACAACAAGAAGTACTTCGAGTTCGTGGATAAGTGTCGGTCTGAAGGGATCAATGTGCCGATCATCCCAGGCATCAAGCCGATCACGACCAAGTCGCAGATCTACAATCTTCCGCGGAACTTTTACATCGACATGCCGGAAGATCTCATCGACGCGCTCGACCGCTGCAGATCTGATAACGAAGTCAAGGCCGTGGGGATCGAGTGGGCGATCATGCAGTCAAAAGAGCTCATGGCCAAGAACGTTCCCTGCCTTCACTTTTACTCGATGGGGAAATCGACGTCGATCCATCAGATCGCTTCGAAGCTCTACTAACCCTTCGAGCACGTGCCGCAGTTGGCGTCTTTCTTTTTCGAGAGCTCACGGAGTTCTTCCACTTTTTGGTAGAAGAACTCCTTCACTCGTTTCCCTTGGTCGTTGTCCAGGAGCCACGCGAGCTTCGAGACCCCCGGCAGGGTCCGGACGAGGTAATCGACGACCTCGGGCCCAGCGAGAACTGTGCGATCAACTGTCACAAGGTGAACTTTTTCCAGACAAAGCTCAGGGTCCAGTTCCGGCAGCTCGAGGTAGACGGCCGGATCGCGCGCTGAGACAAATGTTAGATTCCGATCAAGATGCTCTAACCCCTGCTTAAAGCGTAGGCACAGGGGGCAGTCTGGATCGTAGAGCACGACAGGCAAATGGAATTTCATTCAAACCTATACTATCATGGTTAAAAGTTTTTCCCAGAAGGTCCAAATGAACAGACGAAATTTCCTCCAGTTTCTTGGGGTCTCCGGTGTCCTTGCGACGCTCCCCGGTTGCTCCACAAACCCGCTCCTGGATGCCTCGGGTACTTCCGCGCTGCCAGGTCTGGGCCCAAGGCTCGAGGACAAGCTCCTCACCTGCGACGGCCTCTCCTACGACGTCCTTGTTCGCTGGGGCGATCGAATCAACGCGACAGAGCGCTTCGGTTTTAACAACGACTTCATCGCCTTCCATCCCCTCTCGTCTGATCGTGGTCTCCTCTGGGTGAACCACGAATACGTGACACCCCTATTTATCAAAGGGAACGACCGAACCAAATCCAACGTCGACCAGGAACTCCTCGAAGTCGGGGGCTCCATCTTAGAGGTCAAACTCGAGGCAGGCGCCTGGACACTGGTCTCGGATTCTTCCTATAACCGACGCCTGACCGGGAACACCAAGATCCCATTTGCTGGGAACGTGAAGATCGGCGGATCAGCGTTCGCGCTCGGGACCATGGGAAACTGTGCCGGCGGCAAGACCCCCTGGGGCACATTTCTTACCTGTGAAGAAAACTACGACATCTTCTGGGGTGACGTGGATCGTAAGGGCAAAAAAACGGCGAGCTGGCTCGCCTGGGATAAGCACTACCCACGGAATCCGCAGCACTACGGCTGGGTGGTAGAAGTCGAGCCCAAAACCGGAGCGGCGAAGAAGCTCACCTCCCTGGGCCGCTGTGCCCACGAGTGCGCCGCCGTGACCGAAGGAAAGAACGGCCGTGCCGTCGCCTACACGGGGGATGACACGAACAATGAGCACCTCTACAAGTTCATCTCCGATTCCGGAGACTCGCTCGAGCGCGGGAAGCTGTACGTGGCGAACCTGGAAAAAGGTCAGTGGCTCTCCCTCGACATCACTGAGCAACCGATCCTGCGGGAAAAGTTTAAGGACCAGATCGAGGTCCTGACCTATGTCAGAGAGGCAGCGAAACTGGTCGGAGCGACGCCGCTCGATCGCCCCGAAGACATTGAGTTCGACCCACTGACCGGACACGTCTTTGTCGCCCTCACCAACAACAAAACCACGAAGAACTTCTACGGAAGCATCCTCAAGGTCATCGAAGACAACGGCGATCCTGCGTCGCTCACCTTCCGGCACGAAACCTTTCTCACCGGCAGCGGCGAATCCTTTGCGTGTCCAGACAACATGGTCTTTGACCCGAAAGGAAATCTCTGGTTCACGACGGACATGTCCGGGACGGACATGCACAAAGGCCCCTACGAGAAGCTGGGCAACAACGGTCTCTTCGTCTTCCTCCGAAGCGGTCAGAACCAGGGCAAAGTCATCCGGGTCGCCTCGGCTCCCGTTGATGCGGAGTTCACAGGCCCCTGCTTCTCACCAGACTATAAGACGCTCTTCCTCTCGGTCCAGCACCCCGGGGAAACATCCGCGACCCTCGAGAAGCTCACCAGCACCTGGCCCGATGGCGGAGTTCCAAAACCGAGCGTTGTGACACTCTCGGGACCACTCCTCGATCGCCTGGTCGCGGGAAAGGTATGAAAGAAACGTCCATTCGGTCGACGCTCGAGGTGTACGTTTGCAACTTCGGTAAGTCCTGTTCGAAGTACGGCTCCCCGGAGCTCGCAGATGGCCTCAAGAAGTGGGCGAAAGAGGAATACGATGGGAGCATCAAGGTCGTGCGCAGCGGATGCCTCGGTCAGTGTGACGACGCCATCGCGATCGCCTGCTATCCGGAGCGAAAGTTTCTGCTGGGGGTGAGGCCTGAGGATGTTCAAGAAATAAAAAAGGGCCTCCTCGAGGCCCTTGAGAAGATCAGTTCGAAGGCTTAGGGCCTTAGAGTTTTCACTCCATCGACGGTCACTCGCTCGAAGCGCCGGGTGTTCTTCCCCTCGAAGGTCACGTCGTAGACGCCGCTCGGGAGGATGACGTAGTAGGTCCCATCGGAGTTGATCCGGTAGGTTTGAGAAACCCGTGACTCACCCGCCTTAGAAACTTTAATAGTCTGGAAGGCACCGTCGGTCACCGCACCCTGAAGGCTCGGGCCTTCGAGACGGGTCAGGAGGTGCATCCAACCGGCCCGGTTGCGCACGACGGTCTTGTCGCGCATCTTCGCGTAGTCCGGGTGGAATCCGTCACGCGTGCTGTTCACCTCGATGACATAGGGAATCACCTGGTGCTCAGTGTACATCCAGTCAATGTCTCCGCCGTCGGCGTTGTAGAGAAGCTCCCAGGCAGTCCCCGGTTTGTAATCGAGCTTCTTCCCGATCTCCGCACCGATGGCCTCGACCGCTTCTTCGGCCGGGGTCCGGCGAGGCCGGCAACCGAACGGATAAATGACGATCTCCGAATAGGAGTGGTAGGAAATGTTAAACACGGGCTTGATCGCTGCCACAAAGCTCATCATCGCCGCGGTCTCCGGCTCTGACGCCGGTGCGGTTCCTCGGTAGTCCTGTGCCGACTGGCGACCACTCGAACCGTTGCAAGAATTCCACCCCGTCGGATAGTTCCGGTTAAGGTCGACGCCAAACCCTCCGCGCGTATTCTTGCGCCACATGGAATCTTCAAGCCACATCTTCTGGTTACCATCGAGGTTAAACATCGGGATGACCCAGATCTCTGCGTTGTTCACCCAGCGGGTGACGTCGGTGTCCTGTCCGTACCGAGTTGTTAGGTACTCGATCATGTCGGTGGTGATCTCGGGGGTCATGACCTCGCGGGCGTGGTGCATGGCATTCACGAGCACCACCGGCTCGAGCTCATCGGTTGCGGCGTTGTCAGAGATCTTCAGGGCCAGGATCTCGCGGCCCTCGAGGGTCTTCCCGATGACACGTATCTCGGTGATGTCCGGAAAGCGCGCGTGGGTGGCACGAACAAAATCCTCGATCTTGTCGGGAGTTTGGTAGCGGCCATCGGGTGCAAGCACGAGGGAGCGCGGGAACGAGAACTTGATGGTCGTCTTTCGTGCTCCGAGCTCTGCCAACTCCGACGGAGTCAGCAGGGCTTCGATCTCCATCGTCTTGTAGTTAATCCCGGTGACATCGAGCTCGTTTTGTCGGAGGTAACTTTTCACGTCATCGGTGAGGTCGAACCGAACGAGCTGGGAGTCGGCGGCGAGCGCCGATCCAGCGATGAACATCAGTGAGGCGAAGGCAGATCTCCAGGTCTTCATTAAATGCACTCCTTTGCAAACTACCTACAAGGAGAGCAGATGATGGGAGTGCCTGTAAACGAAGCTCACAGGGAGTAAGAAGATATTAGCAGAGCATTCTGGGCAGGTTAGGCGCTGAGCTCTGCTTTATCGGAATACAGGGACTGGAGCTCTTCGCGGTACGGTGCGATCTTCTCATCCTTGTAGCCGCCCTTTTCCATGGCCTCGACGAGAGTCTCAAGGAAATGGAAATCGCGGATGTTCTTGTTCCAAAGCTCGAGGCCTATTTTGATCACGAAGCCCGGATCCGTGAACTTCTTACTGCTCACCAGGAAGTCTGCCACGAGGTAGTCTTCTCCATCCTTCGCATCTTTGTCGAAGCGGCTTAGGAACTTCTCTGCGTCCTCACTCAGGTCATTTTCAACCAAGAGGGTGATCACGGCCCGGAGGAACTTCGTGAACTCGGAGCACGACACGGCGATGTTATCGAAGTACTGGAAGGCCGTGTCTTTGTCCGAGTTCAGGAGGCAGTACTTCCCGGCGATGTACATCCCGGCGCCGATGTAGTTCGTGAGCACCTGAAGCCGGATGTCCAGGGAGGTGAAGATCTCGTAGAACATCTGCATGTCTTGGTAGTTCCCCGTCCGAACCGCGAGCCGAATGATCTGGGCCAGTCGATCTGGGTTCGCCGGGAAGTACTTGGCGATCTTTTTCACCACCTGGTAGGCTTCGTGGAACTTCTCTTCGCGCATGAACACTTCGTAGAGACCCACGAGACACTTGTAGTGGATGTTGTTGAAGTTCAGACCCTCATTGTACGAGCCGGTGGCGGTGTCCACGTGGTTCTTCAGGTACTCGGCTTGACCGATGTAGAAATACGCCAGGGCCGGCTTCGGGTGCATGCCTCGGGCGACGTTGAGCACTCCGATGGCCTCGTCGTATTTTCCGGCCGCGAGGAGCACTTTCCCCTCTTCGATCTTCACGATGTAATCGGACGGCATGATCTTCTGAGTGACCGTCGAGATCAAGTTCTCCTGGATGCTCTGGATGGTGTAGGGCTTGATGATGAACGAGTCCACGTCCTCTTCCGCGGCCTTGGCCACTGCGGTTTGGGAGATGTTCGAGGTCACGAGGACGAGGCAGAGTTCTTTCTTGTTCGGGTACTTCTCCCGGAGAAGTTTGAACAGGTCGAACCCAGAGCCACCCCCGATGAAGTAGTCCGAAAGGACGATCCCAATGTTTTTTGTCTGGATGATTTCTTGGGACTCCTGAAGGGTTCCCACGGAGTGGATCGTGCTCCGCTTCGCCCCAAGGTCAACCATCGTCTTCAGGAGACGGTTCCGAGAGCTCGGGTTCTTATCCACGATCAGAACTTCGTTCGTCTCGAGGAATTTTTTTAAAATCTCTTTCTTGTCCATCGTCAGAACCCTGCCGCCTTAGAAAGAAATTTTGTTATCTTCACTTGCTTCATGTTGAGGTAGTCCAAAAAATGCTTCCAGTGACCGCGGTACTTCTCATCGACGACGAAGACCTGACCACTCTGGCACTTCTCGTCGAGGGAGCCCGGGATGATGAAGCTATGGTACCGTTCTTCGAGGACGACCGCAAACTTCAGCACGCCGAACGTGCCCTTGAGAAACTCACGGTCCATCGCCAGGTACACATTATCCTCATTGATCTCCAACGGACTCACGAGGAAATTATAATCGGAAACACAGATCTCTATCTTAATTTCTGAGGGATCAATCATCTCGAGGAGGCTTTGATGGTAGGCCTCAAAACTGAACAGGAGCCTCGAGATGCCTGACAAAATCTGTCCCACTTCGTGTTTTTGAAAAACGCTTGCGATGGCCTGCTTCTGAGAGAGTTCTTTGTCCGCACCGAAGGGGTGCCCCACGCACGTGAAGATCGGCAAGAAGGATAGGTTCTTCGTACACCAATCCATGAGCTGATAGATAATACCGTCGGACAGGTAATAGTTTGAAATGACTAGATCGAAGTCAAACTTTACCAGAAGATCTCTCGCCTGCCCCATGTCCGCGGCCACGAAGCAGCGAGCCCCGTGGCGCGTGAGTGCCTGGGCGAGAGGGTTCAAGAACCCAGGGTCGCTGTCTGCGATGAGGATGGAGTTGCCGTCTAAGCGGATCATAGGCCTTTCACCAGTTTGAGGAACTCATCCACATTATTTTGACGCGACTTGAAGAGGTCCATGAATTTTCCGAAGGCAGCGACGTTCTCGGCCGAAAGCTTGACGGTGACAAAAGTTCCGCCCTCCCCGTCTCCGTCGATCCCTGAAACCTTACCCGGGAGGGTGAGGTTCGTGTCACTTTTGTTGAGCCGGAACGAGAGGCCCAGGCCCACGGCATCGTTCGGGCTTAGCCCAGGGTCATTCGCCAGGAAAACGATGGTGTCATCAAAGAAGTCGTTGAGCTCAGAGTAGATGCGCTTTTGCTGGAACGAGATCGTGCAAGTGACCCGGGCGTCTGCGGTGATGTCGTCAAGGCCCGCTTCATTGGTCGCGACTTGGGTGGCCTTCTTTGCGGCTTCATTCCTTGCTTTCTCAAGGGGGAGAATTTCTGCAGTTCGTTCGGAGATGGGCGTGGACCCGATCTCGGGCGACGGCATGGAAATATCTCGGCGGTCTCGTCGGCGGCCGAACCGTTGACCGTAGTCTCCATCGGTACCACTACCGTCCCCATCGTTTCCGTCCTGACCTTTACGCCGTGCCTCTTCTTGGTAGCCGTCTTGCTCTTGCGCAGCAACGGAATCATCGTAGTATGTCTCGGCTTCTTTCTTCTCCCGGGTCACGATCGGCGCTTTTCGATCTAAGGGTTTCCCGTAGTGAGAGGCAAGTTTCTCGGTGGCCGACTTTCCAGACAGGTCCCCGGAGGCTTCGTCGTCTTTGTGGGCACTCCGATTCGGATCTTTCGGATCCTTCTTCGCCTCATTCGCAGAGGTCGCTCCTCCGTACTTTGTTTCAATCCGATCGGTCGTCGATTTCCCGCTCGGGTCTTTAGGATTCACCTCATCCGGCGAACTGATCTTGCCACTGGTTCGGCCATCGAGTTTATCGGTCGTCGACTTTCCATTCGGATCGCGGGAATCTTTCTCTCCCATGGCCCCGGGCTTGCCGCCGTTAGGAGCGTCACCTTTTTCGGCCGACGGCTTCTCCTTCGCATCTTTCGCCGCAGATTCCCCTGAAGCCTTTCCGCCGTAGTGAGACTTCAGATGATCCGTGTCTGTTTTCCCTGCGAGTCCGGGATCCTTCTCCCGGGCCTCTTTCTCGGCCGCACTCCGCTCTTTGCCGTCGTAGTACTTTGAGAGCTTGTCCGTCTCAGTCTTGCCCGCAAGGTCCTTTCCTTCTTCTTCTCGGAAGCCTTCGCGTTTCTTGGCCTCTTCCTCATCGGCGAGGTACTGCTTGGCTTCGTTGTGATTCTTGTAGAACTTCTTATGGTCCGTCTCGTTCTTGGACTCAAGCAGCGGAGCCTCTACGAGACCTCCAGCTTTAGCGCCGTTCGCGGTACTTTCTTGGGCCTCGCTAGGCCCGGACTTCCCACCCCAGAATTTGGACTCTTTCGAGGTGTTCGACTTTCCTTCGAGGTTATCATTCGTGATGTCCTCATCGAACTCCGTCTTCCCAGACAAGTTCCCCGACCGATCCGCAGGCGTCGAATTCTTCCCTTTGATGTTTCCACCAGCGAGCTGATCTGTGTTCGACTTCCCCTCGAGATCCTCAAGGTTCTCCGCTTCCTTCCGGAAGACCAATTCTTTGTCAAAGCTCTCGATGATCGACGGTTCTTTTGTCTTCGCGTAGAGGGAGTTCTTACAGACCGTAAGGACTCGATCTTTGGAATTAATCCGGCTTAGGATTTCCTTACTATTCTTGAAAAAGAGATTGAAATTTTCGCCGGAGATGAGCCAGATGTTTTCCTTCCAAACGAAGTCGGGCTTTTGATCCCCTGAGAAGTACCACGCACCTTCGTTCGGCACGTAGATCTCCTTCTCGGCTTCTTTGATCTCGAACCGCCAGAGACCGGCCTTGAGCTCATTCCACTGGCCCACGTACGGGCTCGGGCCCAGCATCCGGATGAGCCATTTGCCCAGGATCTTCTTACAGTCTCCGTTTTGCTTGATGAGCCAGATATCGTCTTCAAGCTCGAGGGGCTCGACGAAGATCGGGGCATCGCTCGTCTTCTTCTCAGGTCCCGAAGAGCCATCGGAGGAATTTGAGCCCGAGACCTTGGACGCCGTTTTCTGCTGGGCACTCGTCATCTTCGCCTGAGCGTTCAGGGACTTCATCCAGAAGTCGATCTTAAACTTCAATGCCTTCGTGTTGATCGTCGGTTCGATGAAATCCTGGATCCCCAGCTTGGCGATCGCTTTCTCAAACGTTCGGTCTCCGCTGAAATTAAGAACCACTACTTTGATCGCCGTCTCCTTCGCAAGCTTCTTTCCGATCTTCAAAAACGTTGCGATCTGGACCAGGTCGTTCTTATCTTTCAGTGAGGTGACGATGAGGCCCGCAGGGATCGTCGAAAGAAACGTGGCCATCTCATTGGAGGAGCTAAAGTTCTCGACTTCGAATCCTGGATTGAGCTTCAGAGCTTCGGAAAGCGTTTTATAGTCATCTCGAAAGAGAAACTTGATCACTGGAATAGTGGGATTGCTCATCGTTAAGCCATTTTTAAAAGTGGAAAATTTACAATGACTTATCGGCTTTTTTCGACAATTCTTAACAATTTTGGGGACGTGACATTTATCTGCGCTTCTCGGGAACCGGCAAAGTCTAACCCATTGGAATTATAACTGCTTAAGGTAGAATAGCACTACTACGAGCCTCAGGAATTATGGAAGAGAACGAAGAAAACCAGGACCCCGAGAATCAGGATCTCCTTCAAGATCTTTCCGAGCGTGGAAGGACGGCCGAGCTCGTTGAAATGTTTGAAGAACTTCCGACCATGGACGTCGCGGAGTTCATGGAAGAAAAACCCATCGAAGAGGTTATCCAGTACTTGAAGAAACTGGACCCGGATGATCAGGGTCGAATCGCATCGGACTTCTCCCTGGATCTTCAGCTCAAGCTCTTCCACTCTCTTGACCGCCGCTTCTTCGCCTCGATCTTTGGTCAGATGTTCTCCGACATTCGTGCCGACCTTTATCAGGAACTCACGAAAGAAGAGCAGATCGAACTGTTGCCGTACCTCGATAAAACAGTCCGCGAAGACGTGATCATCCTCTCGGCCTATCCTCCGGAGACGGCCGGCGGGATCATGACCACGGACTTCGCCACGATCTTCGCCGACATGTCGGCCTACGAAGCCCTCGCGAAGATCAGGAAGGACGCCCCCTCGAAGGACATGATCTACTACATCTACGTGGTGGACCACTCGATGGTGATGAAGGGGCTCGTGACGTTAAAAGACCTGGTGATGCACGACCCGAAGGATAAAGTGCAAGAGATGCTCAACGAGTTCTTCGTCTACGCTGAGGTCAACGAGGACCGCGAATCGGTCGCTCAGAAAATTGAGAAGTATGACCTCGTCGCCATCCCTGTCCTCAACTCCCTGGGTCAGCTCGTCGGGATCGTCTCTCACGAAGAAGCGATCGACATCATCCAACGAGAGAACACGGAAGACTTAGAAAAACTCATGGGGATCATGCCCTCGGAGGACGACGAAGAGTACCTCGAAACCTCATCGTTCCGCCATTTCAAAAAGCGCGTGGTCTGGCTCGTCTCTCTGGCGGCCATCGGCATCATCTCCGGCATGATCATCAACGAGTACCAGGGGGTCCTCGAGCAGTTCATCATCCTTGCGATGTACATGCCCATGATGGCGGCCACCGGGGGAAACACCGGTGCTCAGGCCGCAACCGTCGTGATCCGAGCACTTTCGTTGGGCGAGATCACCGATGATGATTGGCCTAAGATCGTTATCAAAGAAATCCGCATATCCTTCATGCTGTCTCTCTGCGTCGCGCTGCTGACCTACCTCAAGATCGCGTTTCTTTCGTTCCACTCCATGCTGCCACCAGGGTTCAGCATGGAATACATCGCTGCGATCATTTCCCTCGCGATCGCCATTCAGGTGGTTTCGTCGGCCATGATCGGAGCTGCCCTTCCCCTCGTCGTAAGACGGATGGGCGGAGACCCGGCCGTGGTCGCGAGCCCCGCCATCACCACCATCGTCGACATCACCGGTCTGTTAATCTATTTCACCATCGCCTCGGCCACTCTAGGTATTTCCTAAAATCCGTTTCGACGCTAAGATGATTCATCAGGAGAATTTATGAAGGTCGTAATCTTGTGTGGTGGATCGGGAACTCGGCTCTGGCCCATTTCGAGGACTCTCTTCCCGAAGCAGTTCGTGAAGCTGTTTGCGAATGAGTCCCTCTTCCAAAAGACCGTCAAACGAAACGCCAGCGCGGCCGACTCCTTCACCGTGGTCATCAACCACGAACAGTACTTCATGGGCCTCGATCAGATCGAAGACCTCGGGCTCGTGAAACCTCGGACGTTCATCCTTGAGCCGACCGGAAGGAACACGGCACCGGCGATCGCCCTCGCGGCCTTTGCGGCGAACCCGGAGGACATCCTGCTCGTCGTCCCCTCTGACCACTTGATCAAGGACCAGAACGAATACGAAGCCGCAGTTCGACGGGCCCGAGAATTGGCCGAGAATGACCGCCTCGTCACCTTCGGAATAAGACCCAGTTACGCGGAGACCGGCTACGGTTACATCGAAGCGTCGGGCACCGACGTCCTCTCTTTCAAAGAAAAGCCAGACGCTCAAACGGCAACTGACTACGTCACGGCCGGGAACTACTACTGGAACTCCGGTATGTTCTGCTTCCGCGCCCGGGTTTTCTTAGAAGAACTTAGAACCCATGCCCCGGACATCCATGAGCAAGCGAAGCGCACGTTTGAGCATTCGCGCCGAGATCAGGCAATCCGGCCTCAGCTCGATGACATGAAGGCCATCCGCTCGGAGAGCATCGACTACGCGGTGATGGAAAAATCCAAACGCGTCAACGTCGTACCGGCGGACATCGGCTGGAGCGATCTCGGCTCCTTCGACTCCCTCTACGACACTCTCCCAAAAGACCAGGACGGGAACACAAAATCCGCCAACACGATCCACCTCGGCTCGAAGAATAATTTGGTCATCTCTGACGACCGATTGATTTCCACCATCGACATCGAAGACCTCATGATCGTTGACACGAAGGACGCCATCGTCATCGCGAAGAAAGGATCAACGCAGAAGGTGAAAGAACTCGTCGGAGAAGTGAAGAAGGGCCACCCCGAAATGGCCACGGTGCACATGACGGCGCATAGGCCCTGGGGAACCTACACCATTCTCGAAGACCGTGCAGGCTACAAGGTCAAACAGATCACGGTGCGGCCGAAGGCCAAGCTCTCTCTTCAGTACCACCATCACCGCTCTGAGCACTGGATCGTGGTGAGCGGAACTGCGACGGTCACCATCGACGAGAGGACCTTCGAGCTCCGGAAGAACGAATCAACCTTCATCCCCATGGAAGCAAAACACCGCCTGGCCAACAACGAGAGCGAGGACCTCGTCTTGATTGAAGCCCAGGTCGGATCCTATCTTGGAGAAGACGACATTGTGCGTCTTCAAGACGACTACAAGCGCAACTAACTGATATCTATTGGCTAGACTATGTGTTTTGAAACTTGCTATCTTAGGTTTTGAAATCACACAGAGGGTCTAATGATACGATCAGTTTTGGTCTTGATAGCGTTCTGTTACGTCGTAACAGCGCTCACAAGATTTTAAGGAAAAGGTGAAATGGACTTCACCCAAATCCTCACTCCGACCGCTGCCTGCTTCTCCCCGTCGAAACTCATCTTAAAAAACTCAGTGCCATTTACGGTGCTGCTCCTATCTCCGCATCCCGATGACGAGTGCATCTCTGGGGCACTGGGGATCCGACTCCTGAAAGAAAACAATGCCCACATCATCAACGTTGCGGTGACCCTAGGGTCAAACAAGGCGCGACAAGAAGAGCGACGACGGGAGCTCGAGTCGGCCTGCGCGTTGCTTGAGGCCGAGTGTGTTTTCCTGGGAGAGGATTGGAAAACCAAGGAACGCGAACTCAAGAGTCTGATTCAAAAGTACGCGCCGTCTTTGATCATCGCCCCTCACGGGAAAGACTTTCATCCAGCGCACGTCCGAACCTCAGCGCTTTGTAAGAAAGTCCTCACCACGCTAAAGAAAGAGACCGTCGTCGTCGCCTGGAGCGAGTTCTGGGCACCCCAGGCCAAGCCGAATGTGTTACTCGAGGTTCCTACCGAAATCCTGGACCTGCAGATGCGGGCCCTGTCGCTGCACACGGGAGAAGTCGCAAGGAATCCTTACCACCTACGGCTCCCTGGCTGGATGGTGGATAACGTTCGTCGTGGCGCGGAAATCATCGCCGGCAAGGGGGCACAGGCCCCGGCATTCCCGTTCGGTGTTCTCTACCGCATCCAAGTTGTGAAACAGGGCAAGTTCACGTCCCCCCGACGCTTGCCCACGCTCTTAGGGGCAGATGCGAACCTGGCTCAAATTTTTAAGTTAATCCTCGACGCAGCATCCGGATCGAGAACCAAAGTGAAGTGAGGATGATCTTTGAGGAAGCTCGCCGGGCACGCCGGATCATCGTGGTGATTAAGTAGGTACTTGATCGCATCGGCCTTACTCTTTCCGGTCGCAAGGAGAAGAAGGCCCTTCGCCTCGCGGATGGTTCCGATGCCCATGGAGAGAGCTTTCTCCGGGATGATATCTGTGAACTGAGATCGATTGGCGCTGATGGTTTCTGGAGTGAGGCGGACGATCCGGGTTCTTGAGTTCTTGTCAGAGCCCGGCTCATTGAAACCGATGTGGCCATTTTGGCCAATGCCGAGGAGTTGGAGATCAACGCCGTGACTTTCCTTGAGCAAGGCTTCATACCGCTCGGGCCCATCCTGCTCCGGCGCCGGCGGGAAAGCGATCTGAGATTCCGGAATCGATAGGGGCCTCAGGAAATGAGTTCGGATGTAGTGCTTGAAGCTCGCGGCATGGCCATCGGGGAGTCCCACGTACTCGTCGAGCATGAAAAAAAAAGTTTGGGCGAGCGAGGCCTTAGCGGCGACGGCGTCCTCGCACAGGCGAGCGTAGACCGGCTCCATCGTCCGGCCCGTGGCCAGACCGATGACCGAGGAGGGGTGGCGGAGGATGCGCTCTAGGATCAGGGAAGCCACCGTTTCAACGGCTTCTTCCCGAGACGCGGCCTGAATTATTCTCATCTTAGTCCTTCAAGTGAAAAGTCCATCCTTTAGATAGTAAGCGCTCCCTTAAACTGGGACAAGGGAGTCGCCTGTAAAAAATTCGGATTCCGAATTCGGTATTTGAAATCCGAAGTGAGCTGTTGTTTAAAGCCCCCATGAAGCCTTCCCTCTCCTTCCTCATCATCGAGGACGACAAGTACGCGCGGTTACACCTAAGAGAAATCCTTAGGCCCTACGGCGTCGTCGACGAGGCCCCCGACCTGGATCTGGCCCGAGAGCGAGTCATGAAGGGGCGCTATGACATTGTTATCACTGACATCGAACTGGGAGAAGATTCCGGCGTCGATCTCATCGGGCTCATCGTCCAGAAAGGATTCCACTGCATCGTCGTGAGTTCTTACGAATGCGAAACTACCATCGAACGGGCCTACACCCTCGGAGCACGGCACTACCTCTCCAAAGTGAAACTCAAAGATCAGCTCCCCGTGTACATCCGAAAATTTTTGGATGCCCGGGAGGCGAAGTTTGAAAGAATCCTCCAAGAAGAGTTCATCACCAGAGACCCGAGTCTCCTGGGGGAACTCCGGCGGCTGGGAGAGATTAACTGGAAAGGTCAATCGCTCTTCATCTCTGGCCCCACCGGAACAGGGAAGTCCCTTCTTGGGAAACTGATCCACCAGCTCACGCATCCGGAAGCGAACCTCGTCCACCTGAATTGTTCAGAGGTGGCGGAGAATCTCTTAGAGTCAGAACTCTTCGGCCATGAGAAAGGAGCGTTCACCGGGGCCGACCAGAAGAAAGACGGAAAGCTTAAGCTCGCTCACGGAGGAACTCTCTTCCTCGATGAGGTGGCGACGATGCCGCTTTCGATGCAGCAAAAGCTCCTCAAGGCCCTCGACGAAAAAACGTTTTATCCCGTCGGTTCCTCGGTGCCGGTGAAGGCCGAGTTCACCCTCGTTACTGCGACGTGCGAAGACCTTCGAGAGAAGATGGCGCGCAAGGAGTTCCGGGAGGATCTGTATCATCGGATCGCGGGGTTCCGGTTTCACCTGAAACCCCTGTGCGAGAGGCCCGGTGACATCGAACTCCTCGTGAAACACTTTCAGAAACTCTCTCCCCGTCGGTTTGCGGTGAGGCCCGCCGCCCTCGCACTCCTGAAGAAGCACAGCTGGCCCGGAAACATCCGGGAGCTTCAGAAAACCTGTGAGCGTTTCTCTCAGGGAGGTGCGGGGATCGTCGACGAGAACGTGGTCTTAGAGACTCTGGGTATGCCGACCCCGCCAACGGCTTCGGCACCAAACTGGGAGTCGCAGGTCTTCGAAGAGGGTCTTCGATCCTACATCGCAAGCATCGAACGGCGAGCGGTTGAGGAAGCCCTCCGAAGAAACGGCGGCAAAGTCACCGCCTCTATCAAAGACCTCCGGATCTCGAGTTCAGCGTTCTACCGGATCCTTCAGGAACATCAGCTCCAACTCTAGTTTTGATTTTGGCATCGGGCTTGCTCTTGGGTGTTACATCTGAAACAAACCAGGAGCAGTACAGATGTCATTGCAACACAAAACCATTCAGCGCTACCGCCTCTTTTACCCTCAGGAAACTCTCCGCCAAATGTCGGAGCGCACCGGGATCCAGATCACCCGTGTGTTCCGGCTCTTAAACGGCAAGCCCATGAAGCTCGGCGAGTTCGAAGCGTTTGAGGGGGCCGTGCAATCGAAGCTCAATGAGAACAAGAGCTTCGGCCGCTTGCAGTCCCTCCTCGAAGAATCCGCGTCACTCCTCACGAACGAGGAGCTCGCGCGGCTCGGAGACTACGTCGAACGAAAGATCGAAAACAAGAAATACACTCGAACCTATCTGCGGCCAATGTTTGAAGCTGCGGTCATCGCTTAAGGAGCACACAATGAAAGGTCTCTCATCCCTCGAACGCGTCATCCTTGAGTGCGCCGGAACACGTCCTCTCTCCTACGAAGAAATTCTGCGGCAGACGGGGCTTCAAGAAAACGTCTGCTTCAATCTCCTGCAGGCCCTCATCATCAAGGGTCTCCTGCGCTCGGAGGCAGGGCAGTACAGACTCGCAACGATTCCTCCAGCGACGATGGAAGAGCTCAACGGGCCCGAGGCGCGGAGGGCAGAATCTCTCGAACTCATGGAGGCCGTCCTCGAGCAAGAATCGGAGAAAGTCTTCCGGCTCCTGAAGGTCGCCCTTGACCCTCGGGATGAGAAAATTTTCCTCGCGATGCTCTCGAACCTTGAGTCTTTTCTTAAGGACGCTCACCGCAGATCCCAGACGAGTGTTCCGGTCAAACACCGACGGGTCGTCTTCTGGGGCGTCGGCGAAGTCGAAAAACTCCTCAACCAAATCATGATGGGAGGTTAAGATGAAACTCATCCTGATGGCACTTCTCCTCATCTCCTGTGGCAAACGCGAAGAACCCAAGGCCCTCGACTACTCGGACAGCGACGGGGATCAACGGCTCAATTACCAGGAAGCTGGTTTAGACAGATACCTCGCGAACTTCGAAGTCCTAGGTCCCATCGAGGGCATCCTTCGAGTTTACGGGGAGAGACTCTTTGAAACCGAGGTCTCGAACCAGCAGTCGCTCGGGGCTCAAATCTTCGATCTCATGGTCCAGAGCGAAGGACGGAGGTTCGTCGAGAGATTCTTCGACGAAAGCTCTAGGCTCCACCTCTCCCAGAGTATTCCAGCGTCTCTCGGGGTACCTGGGTCCACTCAGCTGGTCCTCAGATTCTCCGCTGAGTCCGCCCAGGCCGACGAGATCGTTCTCGTGACTGCGCAGTCACGGATCGTGCTTGCTCCCTGGGCCAGAGAACTGAAATTTACTCTTCCGGAGAATCAACTCCGCTCCCTGGCCCAAGGTGAAGCCTACCTAGCGGTGCGACGGCGACCGACCCGTGGGAAATTCTTCTCCGAGGACACGGAGCAATCGATCCGAGAGAAGAGCTACCGAGTGTACGTCCACGACGGGCGCAAAGGGTCAGCGAACTACATCTCCAAAGAATTGCCCTACGAAGACTATCTCAGGGCCCAGGGAATCTCTCCTTTCATCGTGACCTCGGAGGATGTCTTTTTCTTTAGCGACGCACTCGTGCCAGAGGAGGGATGGTTTCAGCGGGAGCTTCGCAACGGAGACCGGATTCTCGTGCGGTCACGGTTCGAGGAACTCCGGTCACGATTTTTAGCAAGATTCACGGTCAGAAGGAAGGTTCTCGAGCGCATCAATGGCGTCCCGAGTTCCGCGTTGGCCCTAGAAAATAGGCCCGGGGCCAAGGTTTACCTCCGGGTGAGATCCGGAGAGCAGGTCACGAGGAAATTCAAAGAGGTTAAGGAAGAAAGAACCCACGCACAGGCCGACGGAAGTAGCGAAGGAAGCGGTGGGGCCTACATCGATTGCACGCACTACTTGAGACGGATCGATAAGGAAGAAAAGCAAAAGGTATCTTTCTCAGAACTCGCGACACACCTCTCCGGCGGTGCCCAGTTCTTGGAGCAGGCGAGTGTCGCCGAGGGTGTGGACGCCGACGGTGAATTCTGGGAAGTGAAGTTAGAAAACCTCTCTCCGGAAAAACAATTCTCTCTCTCGCCAAGGCCCGAGGACACGTTTACCATCACTGGTGAATACCGGAATAACTGTCGGGGCAGGACCCGAAGCCGAAGAGGAGATGCCAGGGCCCGGGTCAACTCCGAGGGCAAAATGAGCTTTCTCCTCGAGAGCTATGTTGAGAAGGTCGACTAATCAACATACAATATCGCTATGAAGCTTTGCCTCATTAGTTCGAACATCCGATTTGATAATCCCGCCGATGGGCCAGACGCTTGGCCCCATCGGCGCCTTCTTCTCGCAGCGACTCTCCTGACTCAGCGCCCAGACATCATTGCCACGCAAGAGGGCCGCTTCGCCCAGCTCAAAGAGTTAGAAACCCTTCTGCCGGACTATCAGATTGTGGACCAGCACCGCTCCTGGATTCGAGAGCGGATGTACCCTACGTTTTTCATCCGACGGGACGCCTTCGAAATCCTCAGGAGCGAGGACGTCTGGCTCTCAGAGACGCCGGCCGTGGCCGGAAGTGTCTCCTTCAGTAGCTCTTTCCCAAGACTCATGACAGTCCTCCGGCTGCAACCGAAGGACTCGGCGCTGAACCTCGTGATCGTCAATACCCACCTCGACCACGTCAGATCGGAAACTCGAGAAGCGCAGGTCAAAGTCCTCATTGAAGAGGTGAAGAAGTACCTCTCACCAGCTGCGGCGCTCGTGATCATGGGGGATTTCAACGACTCGCCGTCGAGCTCAGTCCGGAAGATTATTGAGGACGCGTACCCGAACCTCATCGACGCGTGGAAGGTCTGGAACGTGATCGAAGAAACATCTCATCACGGCTTCAGTGGGGAATGTCAAAGCGGCAGCCGGATCGACTGGATCCTGACGGACCGAAACCTCACCGTCGAGAGTTGCTTCCTAGACAAGCGGAACAACAATCAGCACTACCCTTCCGATCACTTCCCCGTCGTTTGCAGACTTAAGGCTTAACGCCTACTTCCGCTCCTAGGTGGAGATAGGTCTCGATTCCTTTCTCCGTGTTGGCCGTAATGTCGAGGGATGGCTTCCAGGCCCCTCTCTCACCCAGAACGACGACGGTTGATCCCCCGAAGAGGAAGTAGCCTTTTTCTTCGCCGCGGAGGAAGGGCTTATTCCAGCGGTGAGTCTGGATGATTTTCCCGACACAGATGGCACCGACTTCGATGTAGGCGAGTCGCCCGAAGTTTTCCGTTTGGAGGATAGAAACATGGCGCTCATTTTTAATGAAAATCTGATTCTTAAAGCGCAGTGCTAATGGGTTCACAGAATCGTAGGCCCCCGGGATCCGAAAGTTATCGAGAACCCTGCCGCCGTCCGGGTAATGGTACCGGTGGTAGTCCACTGGGCACAGGCGAGCGATGAGGAGTGGACCACCCTCGAAGACCTTGGCCACTTGATGATTTCCCAAGAGCTCCTGGGGCTTCAGGAAATGACCTTTCACCGGGTACACATTCTTCTCACTGACGGCGTCGAACCCAACGTAGCGGGCCTCGGCGAAGGCCGGCATCCGGTGAGGCTCAGCGACGAAGCTGCGCTTGCCGAGCTTAAACCGACGGATGAAAAACTCATTGAACGTCCGGTACGAATCTCTGGGGTCAAGGGAAGGCCTTGAACCTGGCTCATACTCGTCCATGTTGATGTTGAACTTATCGATGAACGGACGCACCTTCTTATGGCTCGAAGGCAAATCCTGGAAGGTGCCGTAGAGTTTACTGAAGTACTTGTTAGTGAAAACCCCTCCCACACGCTGGCCTGCACCAGAAGTGTAGAGGAACCGGATGAACCAGTCGCCGTAGACCTTCTCGATTTCCGTCTGACCCGAGAGACGATTGAAATATTGAATTTCAGGGGGATTGCTGACGCTCGTCATGGGGGAATTCCTCTTGGGTGTTTTATCGAAACATATTATACTTTGGGGGCCAATTTAGTCAAAGTAAGGAGTCGGATATGGGTACCTTTCTGTTCATTTTGGTGAGCATGTTTTCTCTCAAGAGTTGGAGCGCTCCCCTTCTTCCGGTTGAAGAAAAGACCATCGAGATTTACCGAACCGCGGTTCCGAGCACGGTCAACGTCTCAAACATCCGGCTCGCGCGGAACATGTTCTACGGAGAGGTCGAAATCCCTCAGGGAGCGGGATCGGGCTTCGTCTACGATGCTCAAGGACACATCATCACGAACTACCATGTCGTGCAGGGAGGAACCTCTTTTGTGGTGAGATTCCACAATGATCCGAAGCAGTACAAGGCGAAGATCGTCGGCGTCGCCCCAGAAAAAGACGTCGCTGTCTTGAAGCTCGAAGACCGCCCGGCCAAGCTCGCGCCGATCGTCTTTGGCTCCTCCAAAGAACTCATGGTGGGCCAGTACTCATTTGCCATCGGCTCTCCGTTTGGGCTCGACTACACGCTCACGACCGGAGTGATCTCGGCCCTCGGCCGCAAGATCGATGGGATTGGTGGCGTAAAAATTAATGACATGATTCAGACCGACGCTGCGATCAACCAAGGAAACTCCGGGGGCCCTCTCCTCGACTCGAGCGCCCGCCTGATCGGCATGAACACGGTGATTTTCTCCACTAGCGGCTCGAGCGCAGGCCTCGGGTTTGCGGTTCCCTCGGATACGATCAAAGTCATCGTCCCGCAGCTCATCCAACACGGCAAACTGATTCGACCAGGGCTCGGCATCGGGATCGTTCCGGACAGCATGAAGCAGCGGATCCTCGGAGGCGACGACAAGGGCATCATCGTCTCTTACGTGGATGAAAAAGGCTCTGCCGCAAAAGCCGGTCTCAAGGGAATGACTCAGGATCAGTACGGCCGCACCTACCTGGGGGATATTATCCTGAGCGTCGATGGGCAGGACGTCAACAACCTCGACGACATCTATCAGGTGCTGGAGAAGCACCAGATCGGAGACTCGGTGATGGTGAAGTACCGGCGAGACGGAAAGATCCTGGCCACCAAGGTTCGACTACAGGCCCTTTAAGTTCGTCGCTGCTTGGCGGAGGGTCTCTTCTTTTTTTGCGAAACAAAACCGAAGGTAGCGCTCCCCGTCTCGAGACTTGAGATAGAAGGCCGAAGGAGGGACCGTTGCCACCTTGTTGTCTTGAATGAGTTTGAGCGCAAAATCTACATCGGAGAGCTTTGTTTTGCTCCCGATCGGCACCATCATGAAGTACGTCCCCGGAGGAATCTTAAAATCGAAGCCTAGCCCGGTGAGCTCTCGGTGGAAGAAATCACGCTTGGATTTGTAGAGCTCCACGAATCCCGGGAGGTACGAAGGAAGTCGCTTGAGGCCTTCGGCGACGGCCTCCTGGATCGGCGTTGAAACAGAGAACGTGACGTACTGATGGATGAGTCGGCAGGCGCGCGTGACACGCTCGTTGGCGCAGATCCAGCCGATTTTCCAACCCGTGAGGCCGAACGTCTTTCCCGCGCTGGATACCGTGATCGTTCGCTCGAGCATGCCTTCGAAGGTCGCCGTCGGAAGGTGTTTGGCCCCATCGAAGAGAAGAAACTCGTAGACCTCGTCGGAGAGGAGGTAGAGGTCATTCTTGATCGCGAGCTCGCAGACATCGAGGAGTTCCTGGCGAGACCACACCTTCCCCGTTGGGTTGTGGGGATTGTTGAGAATCAGAAGCTTCGTCCGGGGGGTGATGGCCCGGGCGAGTTCTCCTTTATCCACGGTAAAATCTGGCGCGTGCATCGTGACCGGCACCGGGATCCCACCGGCCATCTTGATGGAGGCCACATAGGAATCGTAGAAGGGCTCGAGGACAACCACTTCATCGCCCGGGTTCACGAGGGCGTTGATGACGACGTAGATCGCTTCGGTGGCGCCCACGGTGATCGTGATCTGTGTCTCGGGGTCGTAGGAAAGAGCGTAGAGTGACTTATAGTAGTTTGAGACCTCCGTTCGAAGACTGATGGATCCAGGGAACGGGGCGTACTGGTTGTGCCCTTCTTGCATCTTCCGGTAGGCGATGTCCTTGAGCCACTCCGGGCCATCGAAGTCCGGGAATCCTTGTCCGAGGTTCACGGCTCCGTGTTCACGCGCGAGGCGAGAGATGACGCCGAAGATTGAATCCTTGAAATCAGCGATGCGAAGAGCTGTGTCTTTCATGAGTCTTCCTTTTGGGGACTTATAGCAAATCTAATCCTTCGGGTCCATAGCGTCTCGAACGCCTTCCCCGATGAGAGAGAGCATGGTGAGGGTCAGGAAGAGGGCCAGAGACGGGTAGGCCGCAAGCCACCACCCCTCGGAGAAATGCTTCTGTGCTTGGTTCAGGAGCTCGCCCCAGCTCGGGGTCGGAGGCGTGAGTCCGAAGCCTAGGTAGTCGAGGCTCGCGAGGGCGGTGATGTTGCCGGCGATGACGAAGGGAGAGAAAGTGATGATCGGCGAAAGGGAGTTCGGGAGGAGGTGCTTGAAGAAGATCCGGGCGTGCCCCGCGCCGAGGGCCCGCGCTGCTTCGACGAACTCCTTCTTCCGGTTCTTCAGGTACTCTCCTCGGACGTAGTAACTAATCGAGATCCAGCCGAAGAGGCTCGAAAGGAGGATCAGCAGGAAGAGCGTGGGCTGGAAAATCGAAATGATAATGATGAGGAGGAAGAACTGCGGAACGGTCGAGAGAACTTCGACGATTCTCTGGCCCCAGAAATCCACGCCGCCGCCGAAGTACCCCATCATCCCTCCCAGGACGGTCCCGACGACGAAGGTGATGAGCCACACCGCCACCGCGAAGGTGATGGAGTACCGAAGCCCGTAGAGGAGCCGGGTGAGGATGTCTCGACCGCGGTCGTCGGTGCCCAACCAGTTATCCTCGGACGGTGCCGCAGGGTAGACGGAGACGGTTTTGTTGGATTCGAAGGGGTCCCACTTGATGAGGGGCCAGAGGATCCGGTCACCGCGGTTCACATCGAGCTCGATGTCTCGGTAGTTCGTGACCATGGTCTTGTCCACTCCGAACTCCGTCGGGTGATAGCTCACGAGCACCGGGAAGTAAGACTTCCCCTGGTACCGAAGGTAGAGGGGCTTACTGTTCGCCCAAAACTCCGCGGTGAAGCTAAAGAACAGGGCCAGGAGCATGAGCCACGTCGAGGCCACGGCCAGGCGGTTCGCGGTGAATCGCTTCCATTTCTTCTGGGTGTCTTCGTTCTTCATCAAACGTGCGATCATGTGAAGTCGATCCTTGGGTCAACGAGGACGTAGGCGAAGTCCGAGAGGACGTTTCCGAGGAGGAAGAGCGCACTCTGAAGGAACACGAGTCCCATGATGACGTTGTAGTCCCGCGCCAGGACACTCTTGTAGGAAAGGAGACCGATGCCATCGAGCTGGAAGATTGTCTCTAGGAGGAGGGAGCCGGCGAAGAAGACGGAGAGAAATCCCCCGAGGCCCGTGACAATGGGGATCAGGGCGTTCTTGAGCGCGTGCTTCATGTAGACAACTTTCTCGTCGACGCCCTTCGCTCGCGCCGTCCGGATGTAGTCCTTCTTGATCTCCTCGATGAGAGAGTTCTTCATGAGGATCGTGAGGCTCGTGAAAGATCCGATCGTGTAGCACAGGAGCGGGAGCGCGAAGTGGTGAAGACGGTCGAGGATTTTTTCTCCGCTCGAGAGGTCGTCGTAGTTCTCGGAGTAGATGCCGCCGACCGGGAACCACTCGAAGACGCTGCCTCCGGCGAAGTAGACCACCAAGAGGATGGCCAGCATGAACGGCGGAATGGAATAGAAAACGAACAGCAGGAAACTACTCGCCACGTCGAACGGGCCACCTTTTCGGATGGCCTTGACGATCCCGAGGGGAATCGAGACGAGGTAACTTAGGATGAGGGAGACGATCCCGAACTGGAGCGACACCGGAAACTTACTCGTGATCACTTCAATGACTGGCTCCTCGTAGGTGAAGCTATCACCGAAGTCGAGGGTCGCAATGTTTTTCAGCCAAAGGAGGTAGCGCACGTGGAGCGGCTTATCGAAGCCGTACTGCTTCTTCAATGCTTCAACAACTTCGTCGGACACACCCTGGGTCCCGCCGCGACTCTGCACGCTTCCTTCGGAGGCACCACCACCGAAGCGCATCTGCTGGAGCTTCTGCTCGATGGGTCCGCCCGGCGCCATGTTAATAATAGCGAAGACCACCAGGGTTACACCGAAAAGTGTAGGAACGATAATCAGCAGCCGACGCAGGAAGTACTTCAGCATAGCTTATTGCACTTTCCAGTATTCCTGACCGACCCCGTACTTGAACGTGTCCTTCGGCTTAACCACCTTCTTCGAATGTCCGTAGAGGGTGTACTTATTGTTAAACCACCAGATGTAGGGATAGTCGGCAGAAATGAGTTCGTGGACGCGGTTTAGGAGGGGAATGCGCTGCTCTTTTTCGTAGAGCTTCCGGGACTGGTCAATCAGCTTGTCCACCTCTGGATTTGAATAGCTGATGAAGTTGGAGCCTGCGCCAGCGATCGAGCTTGAGTGCCAGATCTGTTTCGGATCCCATTCAACACCGCCGCCCCCCCAGGCCAACCGGACGGACTCAAAATTCCGCTCATCAAGGAGCTTCACGAAGGAGTTCCATTCTACGTTCTTAAGATTAATCTCAACCCCAACCTTACTCGCGTCTTCTTTAAAAATGGTGAGATATTTCATCATGTCCGGGACCGGGTCAAGGATCGTGAACGACAGTTGAGTCTTCTTCCCATTAATTTTTTTATCGAGGATTCCGTCCTTGTCGGAATCAGTCCAGCCCGCACGATTGAGGATCTTCAGAGCTTCGTTGGGATCATAGGCAACGGGTTGGACACTTGAGTTAGCGTAATCGGACTGGACATAGATAGGTCCGGTTGCAGGTGCCGACAGGTTGTACTCGAACTTATCGGACATGAGCGGACGGTTAAAGAGCATCGAGAGGGCCTTCCGAACTTCGCGATCGCCCAGGAAAGAATGCTTCATGTTGAAGGCGATGAAGTTATAGCCCTTGGGAGATTTATTTTCGGTTTTGACCTTCACAATTTTCTTTTCCCAGACATCTCCGACAGTTTTCTTGATGAACCCTTCCGGTCTGAATGACTGGAAGTCCAGATCACCTTTTTTCAAGAGTTCGAGTGCTACGTTCTCCTCGGTGACCATGCGGAGGTTGATTTTCTTGATGGTACTTCGCTCAGCTTCACTTGGGACCGTGCGGGCCCACCAGTTCGGGTTCTGCACCATGATGAGTTTCTGGCCCTTGTCGTACTTCGAGAGTAGGTATGGGCCTGTTCCGACGAGCTTCCGTCCGAACGATTTCTTGTTCTCGGGGTCGGTGTAGAAATGCTTGGGGAGGACCGTAAGTGTCGCGCAGACTTCGAAGTTCATGAAGTAGTCGTCAGCGACGGTAAACCGGATCCGGTACTTGTCGAGAACTTCAACCGACTTGATTGATTCATAGTAAGGCCTGATTTGAACGGCTTTCCAGTCGTCAGTAAAGATCACGTCATAGGAGAATTTCACATCCTCGGCCGTGAGATCCTTACCGTCGTGCCACTTCACACCTTCCCGGAGCTTGAACTCGAAGACCTTTTTGTCTGGAGAGATGCTCCACTCTGTCGCAAGCGCAGGTTTCCAGTCGAAGCTGTCGAGGTCGCGGTCGAGGAGGGACTCGAAGACGTAGGCATGGACCGCCGTCGAGTAGCCGTCCGACGAAGAAAGCGGACTCAACGTCGTGGGCTCACCGCCGATGTTGTAGGTGATGGATCCCCCGGACGGCTTGGTCTTCTCCTGACAGGAAACGAGGATGAAGAGGATGAGAATGATCGCTAACTTAAAAGTTTTGAACACCATAGAGGCTCCTTAAAGGGCTTACTTTTTGTAGTAGAGGGCGGGGTCCAAAGACCAGCGGTCCAGTTTCAGGTTATGGTCCTCGATCCGGTAGGCTTCGAGCTTCGTGTCGATCTCGTTGAGCCTCGCTTCCGAGGTTTTAAACTCCGTGAAGGAGCGGGCCTTGTCTTCTTCGAGGGCAGCGAGTTCCTTCTGCCATTCAATCTCCAGCTTCTGCCGGAGCACCTCGAAGCGCTTATTCACCACATCCACTCTGTCCACGTGACCCGTGAGTTCCTTCTGGTGCCGGTCCTTCTTCGCCTGCATCGCGAGGCGCTTCTTCAGGAGGACCTCCACCAGCTCGCTCGCAACTTTCACCGTCTCGCGCAGATCCTCACTGCTAAAATGGAGGTAGGATCCCGTCGTGAAGTGGACCCGCCGGACGCAGGTATCGTACTGCGGAATTCGTAGCAGAAGGTAGTCGTTCGTGCGGCCTTCCACGAGGGCCGTGCAGCGGTTGTCCGGGTAGCTTTCGTTCCAGAACTCCACCCGATCTTTGCGGTTGAGAAACTTTATGTTGGCGAAGTCCGTCCGAATCCGGGCGAGCTTCGCCGGCCCGTTCAGGCGGGAGATCCGGCCAGCGAAGTGGCTTCCGTACTCGTCACTGGTGGACTCAAGCGGCGCCGCGGACGCCTGCGCAACCAGTAGAATCGTGAAGGGAATTAGGAACTTGGGCATACGACGATTATGCCATGGACCCGTTTTTTTTCGAGGAGAGAATTACTCTTTTCGGAGGATAATACTTGAGCGGAACTCTTTCTCGTGGAGCGGCTCTTCGTACTTCAGGACGCGCATGCCGGGGAAGAGCCGGAGGAGTTCCTGCTCTCGGAGGTAATCGTCGTCGGGGTTGCCGTCCCGCGCTTGCCGAATTTTCTCCCGAGTCGTGAAGGCTTCGTAGATGAGAATCCCGCCGGGCTTGAGCCAGGACTTGATCTTTTCAACGAGGGAGCGGTCGACGTAGTAGAAGCAGACGATGGCGTCGAACGACCCCGGAGCGATCTTGTAGTCGCTCAGCGAGGCGACGACACCCTTGAACTTGACGCCGAACTCCTGCGCCAGAAGGTAAGCCTTCTTCACGGCCACAGAACTAATGTCGACGCCGGTCACTTTGTATCCCTTCTGTGCAAGGAAGACGGCGTTGCGTCCCTCCCCCATTCCCATATCGAGGACATTACCTTCGAACGGAATGTACTGGTAATTCTCAGCGAGAAAAGATGCCGGGGATTTCCCGAAGACGAAGGTTGGCCGCGAGTATTTTTCGTCCCACTGCGACTTTGAATCCTGGGCCGTCTTGATGCCCGTGAGGTGTTGAAACCGGCTTCCAGAGATCGGCTCCCGCGCTGAGAAGGCAAAGACCGACAGAGAAAGGATGGTGGCGAGGAAAAGTGTCTTCATTCCCATAGAAGCTAACACTAAACCGAGTTTATGGGAAGTCTACCCTAGGACTCCGGAGTTTCATCCAGGAGCGGATCGCTCGCAACGTCAACGAAGTCAGAACTCCCCTCGAAACCACTGACCTCGTGATCATGCCGCTCGGAAACAACCCCGAGCTCAGCGTCGAGGTAAAGGTTGAGAGTGGCGAGGAGCTTCTCCATCCTCCGGATTTTTCGGTCGATGAAGTCCTCTACCGTGTTGGGCATGTCCTGGGTCGCGAAGAGGTACCAGTTGGTTTCTTCGGCCAGAGAGTAGTACTGGTCAAGGGTCGTGATGAGTTCGCTGCTGCAGTGAGAGAGGTCTATGATGGACGTGTCCTCGTAGCGGTTGCGGAAAATTCGCGGAAAGTGGTCTCGGGTCCGACGAAGGGCGAAGATCTCAAGGTACTCGGTCTTCCGATCCCGGATGCGGGTGAAGAGGTTGTTAGCGTCGATCTTCAACAGCACTAAGACCCGTTGGGTCGCTTCGTCGTTTTTACTCTTCATGCTACGGCCCCGAGGCCCGCGCGTCGGCCGCCGGGCCATTTGATGTTCTTATCAGAATTAAGTAAATGATACCGGGCGATCCTGGCCGAGAGCAACCGGGTATGAATGGGATACTTCAGGAAAAAGAAATTCCGAGTCATGGCGAAGGTCCTGCCATCATTGAGTCGGGAGAAGCTGGAAAGGAGGAGGAAGGTGAGCCGCCGGGATTTCAGAAGGTACTTCAGAAGGCCCCGCGCCTGGTCCGAGTAGAGGCGAAGCTCCCGAGCGTCGGCGACCGACGCCAGCACGGTGATCTTCGTCTGCTCTGTGAGAGAGACGAGTCGCTGGAGCTCGTCGATCCGCACGGGCACGAGGATAAGACCGTGCTCCCGAAGAGAACGATCGAGAGTGTAAAACGCCACGGGCAATGCCTCGTCGAGGGTCAGGAAAAAAATTAAGGTCGGGTCCTCACGGTCATCCATGATCTCTTTTCGGAAGTTAGAAAAGAGACTTGATGAACCTCCAGGCCTTCCTGACAAATCCGATCAACATCCCCAAGGCCAGCGAGGCAAGCCCCCCCCCGGATCCGGTGGCGGCCGGAGTCGTGGTGCCACAGCTCATCGGGCTCTTTCCCTCGCTCTCTCCGGAAAAGGCCAGAGGAGAGACAAAGCGCGTGAGCTGACGTTTCTCGGTCTGGGCATAGACATCTCTCATGCCTGAGAGGTCGTCCTCCTGAAGGCCGTTGTAAGGGTACTGAAGCGTCGGGGCCATGACGGCGAGCATGTTCTCCGAATGGTCCAAACCGAGGGTATGGCCGAGCTCGTGGACGATGGTCGTGGCCAGGTTCATGTTGTTGATCGCGGGGTACGGAGAATTGAACGCGCTATGGCCTCCGTTGATGACGATCTCGGACTTTGCGAAGTAGGGCCCGTTCGTGTAGCGGATGGCCACGGCGAGCACCGACTCTGGGTCCATCTTCGTCTCGGCGGCGAAGTTACTCGACCAGCGGATCACGTTACTAGTTCCGTTACTCGCAAGGTCCCAGAGGCTCAATCCCGTGTCCGTTTCCCACTCTTTCACTGCCGAAGAAGTGAGCCGATCGAGCAAGGCTTTTCGAGTCGGATCTCTCTCGATGATCGTGAACTTCACCGGCAGACTGGCCCAGTAAAAGCCATTAGTGAAATCTTGGGTCAGGTTGTAGCCCCAGGCCGGAGCGGCGGCGAGGACGCAGAGGAGCCATCTCATCATAGTTTTCTTCCTGAAAATATGTTCGATCACGCTTAGAGCTCTTCGATCCAGCAGAGCTTTCCGTTCCGGAGCTGGACGCGGTAGTCCTTCTCCGCAGTGAGCTTGAAGGGTCCGTTCTGTAAAACCTCGAGCACCACCTGATCGTCCGTTTCGCCCTTAAGGCTTCGCTGGTTTTCGAAGATCACTCGATTCGTAGAAAAGATGTCCACGGCTCCGAGGGGCTCAATGATCTCCTTAACCCGCCCCTCAAACTGCACCGGACAGTCGGGGACGCCGACGGTCATGGTCCCCATCGCCGGTAAGCAGAAACTGAGCACAACTACTGCGACAACTGTTTTCACGCCTGACTCCCTGGCACGGTATCTTCTGGGAATGCGCACTAGCTTCCTGCCGGTGTTCCCTTACCAAGATGATTGCATAGAAGGTGCCAATGGCGGAGGGGGGCTAAATTGTCTCAATCACGATCTGGACCGCGAGAGTCAGGGACAAAAGGTAACTCTTTAAAAAGCAAAGAGGACCCGCCCTGGTGCATTCGGGGTCTACTGGGTGCGCCGGAAAAAATGACCGCAATAAAAAAGGGCCTCCCGAAGGAGGCCCTGAGTGCGAGTAAGGTCGTGCGCGGTGGCCGATTACATCATGCCGCCCATGCCGCCCATTCCACCCATGCCGCCCATGCCGGCAGGAGCGTGAGCGTGATCGTCTTTCTTTGGAAGATCGGCGATCATGGTCTCAGTACTGAGCATCATGCCAGCGACTGAAGCTGCGTTCTGGAGCGCAGAACGAGTCACCTTCGTCGGGTCGATGATCCCGGCCTTCACGAGGTCTTCGTAGCGATCGTCGCGCGCGTTGTAACCGAAGTTAGCGTTCTTCGATTCGATGACCTTGTTCACAACAACTGCGCCGTCAAGGCCAGCGTTGAACACGATCTGACGGAGAGGCTCTTCGATCGCACGGCGGATGATCTTGATCCCAGCCGTTTGCTCGTCGTTCTCACCTTTCATGCCATCGAGGGCAACCGCTGCGTGAAGGAGTGCAGCTCCACCACCGACGATGATGCCTTCTTCGACCGCCGCGCGGGTAGCATTCAGAGCGTCTTCGACGCGGTCTTTCTTCTCTTTCATTTCGGACTCGGTCGGAGCTCCGACGCGGACAACAGCGACGCCACCGGCGAGCTTCGCGAGACGCTCCTGGAGCTTCTCCTTGTCGTAGTCAGAGGTTGTCTCAGCGATCTGTGCACGGATCGCAGCGACGCGGGCCTCGACGTCTTTCTTGTTCCCAGCACCGTCAACGATGACAGTGTTTTCTTTGTCGATCGTGATCTTCTTGCAAGTGCCGAGGTCTTTGAGCGTCGTCGTCTCGAGAGACATGCCGAGCTCTTCGGAGATCACTTGGCCGCCGGTGAGGACAGCGATGTCCTTGAGCATTTCTTTTCTCCGGTCGCCGAAGCCTGGGGCCTTGACGGCGGCAACGTTCAGCGTGCCGCGGAGTTTGTTCACAACGAGAGTCGTGAGGGCCTCGCCTTCGACGTCTTCCGAGAGGATGACGAGGGGCTTGCCGGACTGAACGACTTTTTCCAGCGTAGGAAGGAGTTCCTTCATGGAAGAGATCTTCTTGTCCGTGATGAGGATGTACGGGTTTTCGAACGTGGCTTCCATCCGCTCCGGGTTCGTAACGAAGTACGGAGACACGTAACCACGGTCGAACTGCATGCCTTCGACGACGTCGAGGGAAGTCTCAGCAGTCTTCGATTCTTCAATCGTGATGACGCCTTCCTTGCCGACTTTTGACATGGCCTCGGAGAGAAGCTTGCCGATTTCCTTATCGTTGTTCGCTGAGATTGTACCGACGTTTGCGATTTCTTCAGCGGTGTCGATCTTCTTCGACATCGACTTGACCTTCTCGATCCCCTTCGCCGCGGGGAGCTCGCTCCCCCGCTTCAGGTCCATCGGGTTATGGCCTGCGGCCACGAGCTTCACGCCTTCGCGGTAGATCGCCTGCGCGAGCACCGTTGCGGTTGTTGTACCGTCACCGGCGTCTTCGTTTGTTTTCTGAGCCACTTCCTTCACGAGCTGAGCGCCCATGTTTTCGAAAGCGTTCTCGAGTTCGATTTCCTTCGCAACGGAAACCCCGTCCTTGGTGATCGCTGGAGCACCGAATGACTTCTGGATGACAACGTTACGGCCTTTCGGACCGAGAGTGACCTTCACGGCGTTCGCGAGGGCGTTCACACCGGAGAGGATTGAGTTACGAGCGGACTCGGAATACTTGAGTTCTTTAGCTGACATATTAGTTCTCCTTAGAAGAGATGATGGTATTTTTTACTGAAGGACGCCGAGGATTTCATCCTCTTTCATGATGAGGTAGTTCTCGCCCGAAACTTTCACTTCGGTGCCCGAGTATTTCCCGAAAAGAACCTTGTCGCCTTTCTTCACGTCAAGGGACTTCACTGTGCCGTCCTGAAGGCGGTAACCGTTACCAACGGCAACGACTTCACCCTGTGCAGGCTTTTCCTTGTGGTTGTCCGGGATGATGATCCCGCCAGCGGTCTTAGTTTCTTCTTCAAGTCTCTTGATGAGAACTCGGTCTTGAAGCGGCTTTACTGTCATAGATCCTCCATTAGAATAGATTTTTTGCGTAGCAAAAAATAGTTTGATAAGTACGTTCGTTTTTGCTTTTCAGAAGATGTGTCTGACTAGAAAAGTGTCAAGGTTGGTTCGCAAAAAATCCTTCCTCTCCTGACCATAAATCCTAGCGCCTGATTAGAACTCAAGTCTTTTCATCAGTCATTCCCTCTCTAAATCTATCTGAAGAAAATCTTGCCGCACTGCGCACACAATTCCAAAGACTTAATCCCATCAAGTTCGACGCACTGAATCCGAATAGAAGATGAAGGTACAATAACTATAAGCATTCTCAAGGGAATGAAGATGCTGGCGACGCTCACTCGTAAATTTTGTCCGCTTGTGACGCTCTTGGTTGCTACCATCGGCTGCGGTAAAAAAATGGCAGAAACCAAATCCGGACCAGAGCGACAAACCCAAAATCAGGTGATCCCTAAGACATATATCCTTGAGCTCAATGGGGCCGAAGCATCGATCATGAATTACCGTTTGCCCCGATCAGCACGCTTTGAAGTGCCGGACAGGCTAAAGGTCCGGGCCGGGTCCACCGCCGGGAAAGCGGTCGAGATCGCCTATGACGTCAACGAATATGATAGCGAAGACTTCGAGTTCCGTTGTACCTATGTGCCTTCGGCGTCACCCACCGAACTCATCCTGAAAAAATGCGTCGACTACGACGGAGACGACTTCGGCGATCTCACAGGTCACGAGTTTTCGCTTCGGACCCATGAAATCATTCAGCTCCGCTTCACTGGAGCACCCGCGCGGGATCTCGCGGTCGAGGCGATCTATTCCATGGACTGGATTTAGTCTCATCGGTTCAGTTAAATTTCGGGACTGTTCAGCGCTTCGACGATGCCGGCGCTCTGCTGCGACCGGACTCATAAAGCCGAGATACGGTTTCTTTGTAAGAGGGATCGAGATCCTCGAAGCGGCGGGCGTTGACAAGAAGTCGGTACCCCTCAGTGAAATTGAGCTGCGCCGTTTTCCGGAGCACAAGGAAGTAGTCGTCTTCGCTCAGGTCAGCGTGGTAGCGCGAGTAGTACTTTTCCAGGAGAGCATAGTCCTTGAGGGTAGAAAGGTACATGAGGGTCTTCCCCTTGTACGCGCCGACCTTGAGGAAGTGGTTGATCAATCGCTCGTCGCGCTTTTTGACGACGTAGTACATGAGCGTTGGGCCGACTAACTGAGGCCGATCGTTGATCGTCTCGGCGATGGTCCGGTTGCGTATGATCTCGTCCACCGGTGCCTCGTTGATGAAGGCGATCGTCTCCGTGCCTGTCTTGAGAGTCCAAACCATCCACCCGAGGGTGACGAGGAACGAAGCCGCCAGGGGCATCGAGATGCGCCAGTCCAGTAAGTGACCGAGCCAAAGCTTGAGCCGCTGCGGAGTCGAGACATAGTAGTTAAAGGGAAGGTTCGCCGCAAGCTTGTGTTCGAGGAAAGAGATCCGCGAAGAGAGCTCAGGGTGGGTCGAGAAAGTACGTGTGAGCCATTGGGAGAAAGGACCTTTCTCTCCACGCCGTCGGGTCTTCCGGGCCAGGTACTCTGGGAGCTCGTCCTGGGTCGTGAGTTTTCCTAGGGCGGTTTTAAAGGACTCGAGGTCGGCCCCGAGGACCATCACGGCGTAGGCATCGGCCTCGAACTCGTGGGAGCGGAGGGTATCGAACAGGAGGGAGTAGTTAAAGACGAACCAGGCGAAGCAAAGGGACACGACCCAGGCGGTCGTCAGCCCGGCGTGGAGGTAGGCGTCTTCACCCCAGTAGAGGAAGGAAACGCCGAAGACTACCAGCATGATGATGCCAAGGCCCACGATGATGGAGATGAAATTTTTCATCAGGTCGATCACCCGCTTATGGATGTGCCGGTTCGCGACGTGGGCCAGTTCGTGGGCAATCACGGCATCGAACTCGGCCAGCGTGAGGGTGGTCCGGAGTGCACGGCCAACGAACATCGTCTGGTTAGAAAAAGAGAGGAGTTTTAGGCCGACGACGAAGGCGTTCTTAATGTCGGTTTCGATCCACCGGATGCGCATGTTCGGTTGGCCCACTTGCTGCAACCGATGGCCAATGGTATCGAGATACTCGGGCTCCGTGATCTCGCGGTTCGGGATGAGCCGGAGCATGATAATGACGGTGCAGAAAATTGTCAGGACAGAGACGAAGATAATGTTCAAGAGAAGGCCAATGAACCAGAGACTTCCCCACTCGTCATACACGCCATCCTGGAAAAGCCAATTGAGGACTGCGTAGATCAGGATCGGCAGCATCACCATGGCGAAATTCACTCGGAGTTCTTTAACGAGGTGACCTTTGAAGGAGTCGTAGAGCTCGAGCTGAGTGTGGCGCTCAACGTAGCGGATAAAAAATTGGTAGAGGAAGAAGCCAGAGAACAGGAGGCAAAGGTAGACGGCCCCGAGCCCAACGATTCCGATCGCCATCGCACGCTCAGAGATGAGGTGGGCAACGATCAACGCCAGGAATCCTTCGAAGATGAAGACGTAGAAGTGGTGACCCAGGATCATTTCCCGATGAGACGAGTTCTTCGCCTCAACGAGCGAGGCGAGGAACGCGGGGCGCTCCTTCCGAAACTTCTTGAGGTTGTAGGCGATGGCGATCACCAGGAAAAGGACATAGAGCATTCGCTTGACTCTCCAGTGAACTTATCGGAATTTGGGAGGACGAAGATAAAGGAAAACGAAAAGGAGACCGGTTGTGTCAAATACGCTTTTGGGCCTCAAAGAATTTCATGAGATGCATCTCAACCTCAGCAAAAATGACGTCATCCTCGACGTTCGAAATCCCGGGGAATACGCCGAAGGCCATATCAAGGGAGCACTCAACATTCCCCTTCCGGAGGTCGCTCAGCATGTGGAAAAGCTCAAAGGCTTCGAGCACGTTTACATCCACTGTAAGCGCGGAGGTCGGGCGCAAACGGCGTTTCAGATTCTGGCAGGCGCGGGACTCACGAACTTGGTTTGCATCGGTGATGCGGGGATGGACGCGTGGATCGCGGAAGGCTTTCCGGTCGAGCGCTAGTTAGCAAGTTTAAAACAAAGCTCTTCGTGGTTGACCACGTACGTCTGGTCGATCACATTCCCGAGGCCCAGCTTACCCAGCTTGGCCCTGACTCTCACAGGGAACTTCAAGGTCGTCAGTCCCGTGCAGTTGTACCCGAGAGCATTTTCGTTGATTAAGCTCTGGGCGTAGGTCAAAAGAAGAGCGCGCATGCGGTCCTCTGGGAGATCTTCCTGGAAGCGATCAAGGCAGTACTCCCGGCACTCGCGCTGGTGAGCGACGGCGTAGGTGCTGTACTCCTCGAGTTCGAAGACTTTTAAGCGGTTTGTTTTTAACTTGTGGGATCCGGTGGTAGGGGCCATAACTCGGACTTCGCAGTCGCAGCCGATGGCGAACGCGGCGGTGGATGCGGCGGTGAGAATCAGGGCCAAAAGAAACTTCATGGAGTCTGTATCGGAAATCGGGGCGTGGCCTTAAGCGGGCCACGTCCCGGAGAAAAAATTGCCTTATCTACTCGATTCGCCCATCGCGGTAGATTTTAAAGCTTCGGCGCCTATCTGAATCTGGACGATAGGCCTTAAACATAACCTCATCCGTACCTCTAGAGAACTCATACAATCCTCTCTGGAGAATGAGTGCTGGACGATTTCGCCCGCCGGCAGGCCGGAGGACGACGTCGGAGGTCACCTCAAGGACTGTGAATTTAAAAGTTCCAGCAAAATCATCAAGGTTGAAAGTAAGGTCATAGTGAACATTAAACTGATCCGAAACAGTAGAGCGAACCGGAACGGTAAAGCGCTCAAAGATCTGCATCGGTAGCGGTCCGTCTCCAAGGAGTGTTGCTCCAATAAAGTTCACATCTTGCCCTGTGAGACTAACTCCTTTGACAGAGAACTCACGTCCACCGGCGTTCATGACGAAGTTCTCACTTCCAGATATTCTTGAGCCATAATCCCCGATCCACAAAGATGAAAAAGAAAACGCCGGAAGCTTTATTGGGCCGAGGAATCCTTTGACGAAGTCATACCGACCGTTGATTGAGATCCCTCTATTATTGGAGTTACCATAAAGTCCCTGGAAATTCCGCATTGAAAACGAAATAGGGACAGTGGCTCCAAACACTTCAAAAGTACCCTCGCCGATTGTTGCGGATCTAATCCGAAAAACTGACTCATCCATATAAATTGTGTCTATCTCGACATGACTTGACACACTAAGCTTGACTCTGACTTTTTGGAACTCGATGATTTCTCCGGCAGGGACTAAGACTCCACGGCCGCTGTCTGAAACATAACCTAAGGGAGAGACGTCAACACTCTTCTTACTTCTACAATCCTGAAAATTATCCGGAGTGATGCAGATCTTGAGGTCTTTTAACGAGTCGGATTCTAATCGATACACTTCCGATGATAGACGTGTGATCGTCATTGATCTCTCACTTTTCAGAAAATAACTATAGAGTTCTAGCTCAAGGTTATTTCGTCGACTAAACGTCTGCGTGAGCCTTAGGAACAGGACTGTATCCATCTCGTCCCGGAGAAGTTGCCCAACCATCGCACGAACAGTCATGCTCGTCCCGACATTCTTTGTTATAGCTTCACGGTAAATCACTTCATGGAGCATCAGCGCCATCTTGTTAAATTCATCCAGTTTGTCCCAGAGGTCCTGGCTAATGGTATAGCGGTTAGCACCGGGGATGATGTCTCCATCGGCCAGCTGAACGACGATCTGTTCGAGTTTGCAGCCGCGAGGGATAACCGCCAGGCCAGCGTCCGCTACGTCAGAGAGTTCGATGCCAGGAAGGATCAGGGATTCGCGGAAGAACTCCTGGCCATACTCTCGGTAGCGGCTTGCACGCTGTGGCTGGAGTCGTGCGAGTCGGAGGTCGAGAACTTCGCGGAGCATGTCTTCGTGATTTTGGGAGGTGGGTTTGAGAGGTTTGAAACCTCGGACACGGGCTTCGTAGAGATCGAGGAGTTCGACCTTGTCGCCGCAGACGATGACGTCGCCGCCGTTGCCGACGCGGTCTCCGGCAACTGCCGTGCACGAAAGTGAGATAAAAATTAAGAGGAGGAGCATCTTCATATTAGTCCTTACATTTAAATATGTGCCGTCTGTTGCTTGGTTCATGTTCAGCGTTACGGGGAGTATTCAACCCGACCGCTGCTATAGACATAGTAAACCTGCCTATTTTCATTGGAGCTATTTACGTAAAAGGTGGCTCTGTCAGATGTCTGATACAAATCGTAGGTTCCTTTTTTAAGCACTATCGCTGGGCGATTTCGACCGGAAGCCGGGCGAAGGACAACGTCCTCCAGAACCTCCGGATTCCTGGCAGATAGGGTTCGAGGGATATCCCCGAGTTCGAAAGAAAAATTTCCCGAGGGCCTCACAGGGATGGAGAAGCGATCGAAGAGACGAAGCTCGAGATGCCCCGTTCCAACAAAGGCCGAATTCCAAAAATATACTTTCTTAGTCTCGAGAGAGACTCCTTCGGCCTGAAAATCAAATCCCCCTGCAGACACGATGAACTGCTTTTGAGAGGCGACGCGAACCCCCATGGAGTTTACGAAAACTGTTGCATCAGAAATAGTCCCTATCTGAAGGTCGCCAATCCGGCCGCTTGAAATATCAAAGCCACTGGAATAAATCGCACCATCACTAGAAGGTCTAGAAGAGCCAAATCCCCAGACCCGGCTTAGGATGAACGAGGCCGGAGCTGCACCGAGGACTTGCAACATTCGTTTAGCCTCTTCTAGAGGAAGTAGCTGGAGATTTTCTTGATTGTAAAAGCTAGGTACATCGAGAGTTACACGAAAGTTGTGGATCTCTACTGCTTCCCCTGCTCCAACGAAGCGACTCGTGGCCCCGCTGTCCGATTCAAATCCCATGGGAGTTACATTGATCCGGTTGATGGAAGTACATCTCCTGTCCCTTAAAACCTCAACGCAGACATTAAAGGAATGAGGTGCCTCCAAGCGGAATTGGTTCTGACTAACCCGGCGGATACGAAGGTTCTCGGAGACGATGCTGAATTTGAAGAGTTCGAGCGTTCTGTTCGTAGGACCGCCGGTCATGGTTAACCGAAGGAAGAGCCCCTCATCTATCTCGTTGCGCAGGATCTCCCCTACTAGCGCGCGCACAATCATACTTCTGGCGGTTCCCATCCTGCGGGACTCCCAATAGATCGCTTCACGATAGATCACCTCATGCAGCATGAGTGCCATCTTGTTAAACTCATCAAGCTTCTCCCAAAGGTCCTGACTGATGGTGTAGCGATGACCACCTGGCGGAATATCCGCATCTGAGAGTTGGATCACAATCTGCTCAAGCTTACAGCCACGCGGGATCACCGCAAGGCCCGCGTCGTCTACGTCAGAGAGTTCAATGCCAGGGAGGATTATGGATTCTTTGAAAAACTCTTCGCCGTAATCGCGGAAGCGCTTCGCCCGCAGAGGCTGGAGCTGCTGGATCCGACGCTCGATGACTTCCTTGAGCATCTCCTCGTGGGTGTCGCTTTCCAGGGTAAGAGGTTTGTGGCCCTTCACGCGTGCCTCATACAGGTCAAGGAGTTCAACTCTGTCACCGCAGACGACGACGTCGCCGCCGTTGCCGACGCGGTCTCCGCCGGCCGCGAAGGCCTGAGCGCTGAACGCTAAAAGGGTAAGGAGTAAGATTTTCATAAAGATTCCTCGTGCTTTGGAAGTTGTGTAACTGGATAAAGGTGGACGTTTAGGTGGTAGATCTCCCGGGGATCGTCACCTTCGACGAGGTCTGAGATTTCATCTTGAAAGCTTCGGACAAGGTCTTTGATTTTCTTTAAGTTTTTAGGATGGAGCTTCAACAGGATCGAAGAAAAATCCCGCAGCTCTGGGGGTACTTCGCGCAGGGCCCGGTCGGAGAGCTCAAGAGTCTCTTGGTGGTAGCGCTTGATGGCACTGTTTGAGATATCCTCAGTTGTCTGGTAGCGCAGGTGGGTGCGCCGGTAGCGCTCACCCACTTGCTCGATCATTCCAAGACGCAGGAGTCGGTCGAGGGCGTCTCGGATCTTACTCTCCGGCAGGTTTAAGCGGGTGGCCAGGTGCGGGGCCTCGTGGGCCTCTTCTGGAAGTTCCAGAAGATTTAAGAGGGCGAGGTAGTACCAGGTCGAGAGCACTTGGTACTGATCGAGCGAGAGATCGTGGAAGACTTTCTTGGCGCGCGTGCGCCGGGGCTTGACCTCTTCGAAGAAGCGCTCGATCTCGTGCGGCGGCTGGTTTAAATTCGTGAGAATCTTCTTCGCCGTAGCAACCGAGACCGTTCGCTTACTTTGAATGATCTCACTTAACGAACCAGAACTCACCCCCAGCCGCCGACCGAAAGCACGCTGGCTGTACGACGGATTCGTACTCCGGCGAGCCGCGTACTCGGCGACGAGCTTCTCTTGAAGGCGTGATTGCTGGTGCGGGGTCAAAAGTTCCATGGCGGGATACTTATGACAAGACCCCTCGGAGCACAATGCTCCTTGTAAAGAATCTGCTCCGCACTGAGGAGCAGATTCCGCCCTAAATCCCTGAATCTTTGTCTATTTCAGGTCGTACCAGTTGGCCCCGACACCCATTTCTACCTTGAGCTCCACGGAAAGAGTCACAGCACCTTCCATCTGCTCTTTTACTAAAACCTTAAGCTCTTCGAGCTCCGAGGGCTCAACATCGAAGATCAATTCATCGTGCACTTGGAGGATCATACGCGACCGAAGCTTCCGCTCCGCGAGGATTCGTTGGATGTTAATCATGGCGAGCTTAATGATGTCCGCCGCAGTTCCCTGGATCGGGCTGTTGATCGCGACTCTTTCGGCCATCGCCTTGACTTGCCGGTTCGTGGACTTGATGTCGGGAAGAAGGCGCTTGCGACCGAAGAGCGTCTCCGCGTAGCCCGTGGCTTCGGCGCGCTCTTTCAGGCCATCGAGGTAGCTTTTCACGGACTGAAACTTTTGGAAATAATTCGTGATGTACTTCTTCGCTTCTCCCTGGGAGATGTGCAGGGTTTGCGAGAGACCAAAGCTCGTCTGGCCGTACATGAGGCCGAAGTTGATCGCCTTCGCTGAGTTTCGCATGTCCTTTGACACCTGATCGAGGGGGATGTCGAAGATCTCCGAGGCGGTTTGCCGATGGATGTCTCGGTCATGTTTGAAGGCCTCGAGCATGTTCCGATCCTGAGAGAAGTGCGCGAGCAGTCGGAGTTCGACTTGTGAGTAGTCGGCCGAGAGAAGAACGCGGCCCGGAGACGGAACAAATCCTCGTCGGAGCTTGCGCCCGTTCTCGGTTCGGACGGGAATATTCTGGAGGTTCGGATTGTCGGACGAGAGGCGGCCCGTGGCCGCGTTCGAGGGCTGGAAGTGCGTATGAATCTTCCCCGTCGTCGGAGAAATCATGGTGGGAAGGGCCTTCACGTAAGTGGAGAGAAGCTTCTCGATTTCTCGGTACTTTAGAAGAAGCTCGGGGATGGGATTGAGTTTCATCGCCGCGAGTTCCGTCAGGACTTCTGCGTCCGTAGAGTACCCCGTCTTCGTCCTCCGGATCACCGGGAGCTGAAGCTTTTCAAACAGGAGCTCGCCGATCTGCTTCGGGGAGCGCAGGTTCACGCTCCCGCCGGCCATGACGTAGACCTCCGCTTCGATCGCATCGATCTGGGTCGTGAACTCAACCTCGAGCTCTTTGTAGAACTTCGTATCGAGGAAGACTCCTTCGAGCTCGATCGCCGCGAGGACTTTGATGAGCGGAATGTCGAGGTCATCGTAGGCGCGCTCCGCACTCATCTCCTGCATCTTCGCTCGAAGGATTGGATGAAGTTTAAGGATCGCTTCGGCCCTCGCTCCATGCGACGTGGCCTCAGCCCCGTCGTCGTTCCCGAAGAGGTCCCCCTGCCCTTTTGGAGCGGCCTCGAGTTTGAATCCGAGAAACTCTTCGGTGATGGTGGGCAGGTCATGCCGGAACTCAGGGTTCAAGATGAAGTGGGCCTGGGCCAGGTCGAAGTACGTAAACTCCGGGGCGACTCCGGCAACAAGTGCCAGTTGAAGGATGGGCTTAGACTGGTAACAAACGACCAGAGGCTGGGCCTCGTTAAGGATCCCGATGAAGGCCTTCGCGTCTTCTGGGTTTAGGTCGACGAGGCCTACCGCCTGGGCCGTGGCAATGGCAACGGAACGCCAGCAGCGGTGCTGATCGAGCTCGTCGTCGCTAACCGGGGCCACGGCCACGGAAGCTTGAGAAACAAGGGCCCTCTTTAAATCACCGAGGGTCCAGCGTTCAACGGACTTGGCGTCTTCCTTGACGGGAAGGGCCGAAGTACCCTCTGCCGGATCTTTAAACTCGGCGAGCTTCGTGTGCCAGGTCCGGAACCCCACCTTACTTAGAAACGCCTCGACTTCCGGCGTGTAACGCAACCGATAGCCCACCTCTTCAGCGGTGAACCGGAGCTTCAGATCGCAGACGATTTTCACGAGTTCCTTCGAGAGCCGGGCCATGTCCGCTTGGGCGACGATGGCGGTCTGGGAGCGCTTGTTTTTGATTTCGCCTGCGTTGGCGAGAATGCTTTCCAAGGAGCCGAAGTCATCCAGCAAACTCTGGGCCCCTTTAGGCCCGATCCCCGCGACGCCGGGAATATTGTCCGAGGTGTCCCCGATGAGAGAGAGGAAATCTATGATCTGCTCAGGATACACACCCATCTTATCTTTCACGTCCTCACGCTCGTAGACCTTCTCTTTCATCGTGTCGAGGAGCTTCACGGGCCCCCCCACAAATTGCATCAGATCCTTATCTCCGGAGGCGATGAGGATCTCGTCGAAGTGGGATTTCCACTGGGTCACGACCGAGCCGATGATGTCGTCGGCCTCGTACCGAGGTTCCTTGATTTCCGGAAGCCCGAGGGCGGTCACTAGGTCGTCGACGAGGGCAAACTGGGGGATGAGTTCATCCGGTGGTTCAGTCCGGTGGGCCTTGTATTCCGGGTAGATCTCTTTACGGAACGAGCCCTCTTTCGTATCCCGCGCTACGAGCACGTGGGTGGGTTGGTACTTCACCAGCATGTTGTGGATCATGGAGAGAACGCCGTACACGGCGTTGACCGGAGTCCCATCGGGTGCGTGCAGGGGGCGAATGGCGAAGAAGGCCCGAAAGATGAAGTTCGAGATATCGATGACGATTAATTTTTTCATTCTAACCTATTGGAGTGGAACGGGTGGAGTATCAAACCATGGACCCTTGGGCTTGCGCAAATCCAATCTGGTCCCATCATTAGCAATGACGGTGGTATCGGCCATGATGTCGCCGAGGCGGTGGGCAGAATTCCCTTTGAACAGGAAATAGACCTCCATCGCTGCGAGGGGCAAAGCAAAGACGCCGGAAAAGACCCAGCCCCAAAAGGGAAACACGAGGAAGAAGAGGGGGACAGTAAACGGGAGATTGCGGATGAAGGATTGCCACGTGGAGCAGGGTTCCCCGTCGACGAGGGAGACCACACCGAAGCCCATGAAGCGTTTGCCGATGGATTGGCCGTCGTAAAGGGAGTCTGAAATAGACAGATAGATGGTGCCGAGGATGAGCCCCATGGGATAATAGAAAACCGCGCCCAGGGTAACTAGGCCTATGTCGATACATTTAGCTATCAGTCGGGACCTTCTTGCCCGGATCATGGGTCCGGTTAAGAGAGACTTTCTGTTCATCCCCGGTATTGTAGCCAAAAAATCACAGGTTGAGCGCAATTTCATTGATTCCCGAGTGAGGTAATCGGTTGTATACTCAGATGAACTTGTCCTGTGAATATCGATAAGTTAAAGTAAAACGGTGTTCTGATGAGCGCCGCACAAGGAGATTTTATGGCCAATTTAACAAGTGTCACTTCCGCCAATTGGGAACAGGAAGTCGCTAAGTCCGACAAACCGGTCCTCGTTGATTTCTGGGCCGAATGGTGTGGCCCATGCAAGGCGCTCTCCCCGGTCCTCGACGAGATCGCAACGGAAATGAACGGCAAGGCCACCATCGTCAAAGTTAACGTTGACCAGGCGTCTGACCTTGCTCAGAAGTTTGGGATCCGCGGCATCCCGACGCTCATCTTCTTTAAGAATGGAGAAGTGAAGTCAACGCTGGTCGGGAATCAGCCGAAGGCCGAGATCGTCAAGAACTTCAACTCTCTCATCGGTTAGTTTAAGGAGAGGCGGATTAGGATTGATCCGCCTTCATCATTGCTATGAGTTTTATTCGTTCATCACTCTTGGAAGCTCAGACCACTCTTAATCGATTCGTCGACGACGAGACCAATGTCGTACTGATCGAGCGTGCCATCGCGCTCTTCGTTGATGCGTTCCGGAACAAAGGACGAGTCTTCAGCTGCGGGAACGGTGGGTCAATGTGTGACTCCCTTCACTTCGCCGAAGAGCTAACGGGCCGCTACAGAAAAGACCGCGCTCCCCTTCCAGCGACGGGGATCTCCGAGGCCGGTCACATCACCTGCATCGCCAATGACTTTGGTTTCGAGCATATTTTTTCTCGGTTCGTGGAGGCCTGGGGTCAACAAGGTGATGTGCTGCTTGCGATTTCTACCTCGGGTAATTCGGCCAATGTGATCCGGGCCGTAGAGGTCGCTCGGGCCAAAGGCATGAAAGTCGTGGGTCTCCTCGGGAAGGATGGCGGTCAACTTAAAAAGTTGGTCGACGTCCCGCTAGTCGTCCAGGCCCCGATCACGGACCGGATCCAAGAAATCCACATCAAGTGCATCCACATCTTCATCGAAGGCATCGAACGCCAACTTTTCCCAGAAAACTACGCTTAGTACCTGTAATCTTTTCACTAGCCCCCCCCACATCTCTGGCCAGTAACGCACTACAGGGTTAGTAGTCATACACTTTTTTAAAGAGGAAGTTTATGACGCTGAAACCTTGGATGATCCTTGCCGTGATGATTGTGCTCTTCCAGAGCATCGCGAAAGCAGACACCGTCTACACGACAGTGTTTAACGTCTTCGAGTCCCTGAAGACAGAACGGCTTCTCGTTCTTTCCGCGAGCGACGGACGTGTCTTCAAAGCTACCCGAACCGAAGAAAGCATCAAGAGAATCAAGGCCCTCGTTGGCAAAGTCGTACGGCTCGACTTCCGGGACCTAGGTCGTGAGGCCGTGATCACTTCCATCCGAGAAGTGCTCCCGGGTGAAGTCGACACAACAACTCTCGATCTGAACCACTTCCGGTACAACCAACTCCGCCAGTTTGCTCCGACGGATCTCCAGGGGTACGACGACGCGAAGAAGATCTTCGACGACATGTTAAATGACGGGGACAAGAGCCGCTCGGAGTGCTTCAAGCGAGCGCACATGTGGTCGTTTGATATGTGGTCCAAGCTCGGCGTCTCGTCGGAAAAAATCTTCATCTTCTACACCCAACGCTATCAGATCCTGGAGGAAGAGAAGTGGTGGTTCCACGTCGCTCCGATGGTGACCGCTGGAGGCGTGGAGTACGTTCTCGATGGGACGTTCCTTGAGAGACCCGTGACCATCAAGAACTGGCTCACCCATTTCATCAAAACAGACAAGATTACCTGCCCGGAGATCAGCCGCTACCAGCAGTTCGAAGAAGGGCACTGGACTCGGTTGTGCTACTACATGCGAGTTCCGATGCACTACTTCAGCCCGCTTAACATCGAGAACAGAGACAAGAACGGAGTTGAGCGCAACCACTGGGTGCTCGAGGAGCTTCAGGACTCACGGAAGGCCTTCAAGAACTGGGAACAAATGTACGAGGGTCTCGACACCGGTAAGATCATCAGAAAGTTTTAAGGATAACCTATGAAAACAAGCATCATCGCGATTCTCACAGTCCTCAGCTTCCCCACTTTCGCCCACACCATCGAGGGGACTCTCATCCTCAAGGGCACGGTCAGAACCAAGTTCGATCTCAATGGAATCTCTACGTCTTGTAGGGCCCAGGTCGAGAAGGTGAAGAACCTCCTTCAGGAAGATTCGTACGGGAACCCAGCCTATAATGTCCGGGTCGACGTAGGTCTCTCGGGGTACGATGACAAGACCGGAAAGCTCTTACGCTTCAGTCAGGAATTCTGGTTTAATAACCTGTTCCGGGTTGGGGATAAAACAGAGGTTCGTGACCTAGATTATACCGCGGTCGGCGGCGGGGCGCTGAAGATCGACGGGCAAGGTCGGATCAAGAGCGTGACCTTCCCCTACAACGGTCGTCCTCTGACTTGCAATTTCTAAGCACTCCTTGAGGAGAGGTGTTTTGCCTCTCCTCGTTGGCACGCCTCCTATTGTGATCCCGGGGATTTAACCGGAAATCCTTTCCGCCTAGTCTCATTTCAGTGAAATTTGTTGGATTCCCGTAGAATAGACCTATGAAGTTCTTCGCGGTCATCCTTTCCCTCCAGCTCATGGTTTCGCCGGTCCTGGCGCAGACGGCGGGTGCCCAGAATGGGTCCACAGATCAGGTGTCTCAAGCGCCGACCGGTGCAGATGGGAAGCCGATCACGGACCCGAAACAGGCGAGCGAAGTTCAGGCCCAAAAAAATGAGGAGTACGATAAGTCCTCCCAGACGTCAGGCGGCTTTGAGTTCTACAGCCGTCAGGCCCTCAATGTTATCAACACCGTTATCGGCGCGAACATGATCACCCGGTGTACGTTCGGGATGAAGGTCCCATCGATCGCGATGTTCTGGGCGGCGAGCCTCGTGTATATCATGAGCGAAATCAGCAATGGAGGAAAGGCCCAGAACAAGGACCAGAAGGACTTTCTCACGGAGCTCGCGGAGGCGAAGAAAAAGGATCAGCAATCTTTCAAGGGCGGCGGTAACGGGGACATCCAGCGCCAGATCATCGAGAAGCGCCTAGCGGATGAGAAGCGTCTCTCGAAACTTGTGGATGACCGGACGATGTGGCTCTCTGCGGTCACAGCGATGTATACCGCGGCGGCGATCTTGGCGTTGACGGAGGAATTTACTGGAAACATGGCCGGAGTGGCCGCGGGTGCGACGGCGTGTGCTGCCACTGCAGCGGCGCTTGCGACTCCCTGTGGTCCGGGCTACGCCGGATGCTACGCGACCCACCTGGCTGCATGTACAGCAGTGTCCCCTCTCGGAGCGGCGAGCACGAAGCCGAACTTCGCAGCACCGATGCCGATCATCATTGCCGGCGGGATCTGCGGCGCTTCGGCACTCTATTTTCAGGGATGCTACTCCTACCTTGGGGCATACTCTGCCATCGCCTGGGCCAACTGTTCTCCCCTCTGGCCACAGTTTGTGATCATGGACATCGGACTTTCTTCTCTCGTCGCCATCGCCTACAGCACGGGATTTGGAATGGCGAGCGGCGATGGAAACTTCAATTACATAAAGATCTTTCTAGGGCTCCTGACCTTTTTCGTAAAAGCACTTAACCCACTTATCCAGGCCGCCTATAACTTTCCAATCCCGCGTTCAATAACCTTTGGGATCAACGGTTTACTGACTGCCGGAATCATCACCGGACTCAAGCAACGGCAAAGCGGTGTGATCCAGCCGAACATCCAAAAATTAACGAAACTTCTCAACTCCTTCCGACAGCAGACCGACGACAACCGCGGCATGAACCAGTACGTGATGCCTGGGCAGGACCTAACTGCCGCAGGAGCAACGGTCACCGCAGATGCAAACGGGAATAACGCTGTCTCGAGCGCCGCTCTCCCAGGGAACGGCCAAGCGCTGGATGTGAGTGCTGGAACCACTGGAGGCTCTACGAATGGTGCCACCAGTGGTGCCACAAGCGGCTCCTCAGGTGGAGTTAACGGAGGTACCAATCAGGTCACTCCGAACACCATCCTTGCCCTACCAGATGCCGCTCAGCCGAAAACTTGCGCCGCCCAGACGGATAAAGGGGTCGATATCTCCGAGGCTGCATGCGCAAACCCGATCCGTCTCACAAGACCCGTGATCGGGGAGCTCGCACCAAACGACAAGGCACTGATGACCTCGACCACCACTCTAGCGACGGATCTTGCGAATGAGCTCGCGAGCGGGAACACCGAACGGGCCCGTGTCCTCGCCGGCGAAGTGAGTGCGAAGATGGGTGCACTGAACGAACTCTACAACCGGAAGAAGGTGGAGCTCAACGAGCAAGTCCGAGCGAAGGGCGACAAAGACTTCGACTACCAGACAGAGATGAAAACGCAGCTAACGAAGATGCAAGACACACTCAACGACGGTCTGCGCACAGAGAAGATCGCCGCACTCCCGCCGAACTTCCGGATGGACCTCTCCGACGTTGGAGCATCCGCCCCGGGACTTGCGGAGGCAGAGACGAAAGACGGGGCCAAGAGCACGGACTCCAGCAAAGCCCCGACTCAAGAGGTCGTTAAACTCGAAGCCGCGACCCCAACCGAAGCGGGCGACGAACCGATGGACGAGGCCGCGGTCCTCGCGGCGATGGAAGAGAACGCGAAGCTCAGTGAAGCCGACCAGAAAGCCGCCGGGATGAACGGCTACCTCGAACTCGACGAAAAACTCTCCGTCGCCGGCAAAGGCCAAGACGGAATTTCTCCCGTTGCGGACGCATCGATCTTTATGCAAATCTCGAATCGGTACCTCCGGAGCCTAGACCGAATCCTGACTCGGAAGAAGCACAAAGACCTCACCCCCCCGCCGGCAACGAAGAAGAAAAAATAAGCGAGCGAAACTCTCGGCCACCGAATCCGAAGAACCCCTGCTAATTTTCTTTCGCACAACCCGATTCGGATTATAATGAATTATAAATCGTTATTTTTCCACGGAAGGGGAAGTGTTATGGAAATCATCCAATTTAGTATTAGATTCATCGTCGAGGGCGGCATTTTCATGTACGTCATCCTCGCCGTGTGGGCCTTCGCGATCGCCGTCGCTCTGGAGCGCTTCAAGAAGCTCTCCTACACCTACGACGTGGATGGTCCGTCGTTCATGAACGAACTTCAGCGCTACATTCTCTCCAACGACATCCAAGGGGCGATCCGAGTGTGCTCGGGCTCAACGGCCGCGCTCCCACGAGTTCTGAAGAGTGGACTCAAGCGGGCGAACCAGTCGCCGGAGCAAGTCCAGAACGCCATCGACGCCACCGCCCTCGAAGTGATCCCGAAGATCGAGCAGCGGATTCCGTACCTTCAGCTTGCGGCGAACCTTTCTACGCTCTTCGGACTCCTCGGAACGATCCAAGGTCTCATCCAATCCTTCTCCGCCGTTTCCGCCGCGGATCCAACACAGAAAGCAGAGGTGTTAGCGAAAGGGATCGCCGTGGCGATGAACACCACCGCCCTCGGTCTCTTGGCCGCGATCACGATCATGATGGTCCACGCGTTCCTCATGGCGAAGTCGGAAAAAATTGTCAACGAGATCGATGAATTCTCCGTGAAGCTCCAGGACATCCTCGGCACGAAGAAGGCCATCGACGATTAGGACGCGCGTATGCTCAGAGTTCCCACCAGCCGGAAACGGAAGAAGCCCGAAGAGAAACTGAACCTCGTCCCGATCATGGATTCGGTGTTCATCTTCATCTTCTTCCTCCTAATGTCAGCGAGCTTCCTGAAGATCTATGAGATCGGGAGCGATGCTCCGATCATCTCGGAATCGGAGCCGCAGAAACCAGAGAAGGACCCGCTGGCGTTAACGCTGGTGATGAACACGAACGAATTGACCCTCTCGCAGGGGATCCCCTCGAGGCCAATCAAAAAGTTCGACCGGAGTCCCACGGGGGAATTCAACTTCGACGAGCTCCACAGTGTCCTGATCGAACTGAAGAAACAGCACCTCGAAGAGGACACCATCATCTTTGAGCCCGTGGGAGAAATCACCTACGAGGAGATCGTTAAAGTGATGGACTCCGTACGGACAGTATCAAAGACGGACGAAGCAATCTTCCGGAAGAACAAAGACGGCATCGACGAGCGGGTGAAAGACCTCTTCTCCAAGATCGTCTTCAGCAATCTAACGAACTAGGATAGGTATGGCCAAGCGCGCTTCACGATTTACCCGGAGAAAGAAAGAGGCGGTGTTCGACATCGACATCACCTCCCTCCTCGACATTCTGACCATCCTTTTGGTGTTCTTGCTCCAGAGTTACAACTCTTCGGGAGTTGTGATCAACGTTCCGAAGGGCATTGACCTCCCGCGGTCGGCGTCGGAGTCACTGAACAGCTTCGGGGTCAACGTCCAGGTCTCGAAGACCAATATCTGGGTCGACGATACGGAAGTGCTCAACGTCGATACGACGGCCAATTCGCAGATCTACGATGAGGGGGGACGACGGATCGTTCCCCTTTACAATGAGCTCGTGAAGATCAAAGAAACCATCAAGGCGTCGGAGAAACTCTCACCGGACGCGAAGAAGTTTTCCGGGATCGCGAACCTCGTGGTGGATAAGACGATTAAGTACGAATTCCTTAAGAAAGTCATGCATACCTGTGCGACCGCTGGATTCAAAGAATTCAAATTCGTGGTCATGACGAAGACTGGGAACTAAGCCATCCTCTATTAATTCTCCTACATTCCATGGCAAAGCGACGGAAGCCTTCTCGCCTCAAGGCAGAGGACTTCCCGAGGCCTCTATCGAGAGGCCACGGGTGAAACCCTACGGTAGGTGAGATCCGCGAGGCTTAGAGCTTCTTCGGCTGGAAGTTCATCGGCTGCTTAACCTCAACTGTTCCGCCTCCGAGAGGCTCCGGGAAGGTAATCCCTTTCAGAACATTCAGGACGCAGAAACTTACGTCCCTCGGAAGTGGCGTCGATCCGTCGAGGCCTGCCTTCGAAACATGGCCAGAGCTACCGATCACGAAGTTAAGGCGAATGAGTCCGTTGATCTCGGTGCCTTTGGCCTCGAGCTCTCGTTGGTAACAGCTCCGGAACTGCGGCAGGAACTCCATCAAGCGGCGACGGATCACATCAGGGTCCATGGACCCCAGAACTACGGTCTCGGAGGGAATCCCTGCCGTGTAGATCGCGCGCTTGGATGAGAGCCCCTCTGCTCCCTTGGACTGGCCCAAGACACCCGTGGTTGCACCAACGAGGCTTCCTTGGTTGGTGGCGATGTCGGCGGTTTTGATCTGCCCAGTCCCCGTGCTCACGCCGGTGTTGGCCCCGACCATCTCCCCCCCGGATCCTGAGACAGACTTGGTCTGAACACCCGTGAGAGAGCCTCCCTTGGCAACGAGAGAACTGATCGAGCTCTTAAAGTCGGCCGACTTGTACACCTCGACGTGGCCTTGGGTCTTCATCGTAAGCTGTGACTGGGCCGTCGGGGCCTTCGTTGACGGAAGCTTCGCTCGGTCCGTCGAATTGGAGGCCGCGGTCGGAGTCGTCATCGTTTTCGTCGTTGGCTTCGTGACCGGCTCGGTCCCCTGCTTCACGACCTTCTTCTCTGGGGCGGTCCGAGTTCCTGGATTGGGCTTCTGGTTTTGAACCTTCGTTTCCGCAATGTCTGGCTTTTTAACGTCCGCCTGCTTCTCCGTCGGTTGCTTCTTTTCGACGGCGACCTTATCCGGCGCTTTCTGCGCGACCTTCGGTGCCGTCTCGGTCTTTTCGACCAACGGCTTCTCAGAGATCGTCAGCCGTTGCCGGTAGAGGATCGTCGCCAGGCGCTCCGGTGCCAGCTCATTCTTTCGCTCGTCCTCCGGAACTTCGACGGAGTTAATTCCTACCGAAAGGAGAGCGACTCCAAAGAGGAAGAGGGCCAGGTACTTCCGAAACTCCGGGTCCCGCTTGAGGATCGGTGCCGCTGCAATCTTCGGTGGCGCTTGAACGTTTCGGATGAAGATCTGGAGGTCGTCTTTCTGAAGCCGCAGGAGGTCCTGGCCATGAAGTTCGACACTGGTGGCGACGTGCCCCGTATCCTTTTTTTTGTCGCTTAATAGGAAGACGCCGAACCCGGGAAGGGTATGGACGACGGCGTAGCCACCATGGACATCGACGAAGGGAAATTTCTGGGTCTTCCCGAGGTACGGGAACTCGAGCTCCGCATCTTTCGTCAGGACCCCAGTGATTTGGTAGGTCTGTCGGCCCTCCGGGAGGTAGTCGACGCTAAAGACCTGATCACGGAATAGAATGATGACTTCGACCGCCTGCTTGGCGGCTTCGTACTTAAAGATCGGGTAGAGTTCATCCTTATCCTCAAAGATGTACTCGCTAAACTCCGCCTTCGGGTCGGCGGCCAGCGGATACACAACGGAGGGAGCATTCGTTGAAACGGCCGGGGCCGCCTTCGGAAGAGTCTTGGGAGAAGCTGGAAGCTCCGGTAGCGCAGGTGCTTTCACAGAGGCCTGACCGAGGGCCGGTTCGAGGGTATCGAGGACCGGTGGAAGCGATTCCTCAGGAGCGTAGGTTCGCAGTTCGAAGTCGATGTCGGCGAGCCGGAAGGTGTCGCCGACGCGGAGTTCTTTCACGATGACCTTGTCACCGTTAACGAAGGTCCCGTTCGTCGAGTTCATGTCATAGATGATCGCCTTCTCCTCAAAGAGTTCGATCACGGCGTGCACGGCGGAGACGGCTTCGGTCGGAACAACGAGGTCGCAGCTTTCTGTGCGTCCCAGGATGATCCGTCCTTTCCCGAAGACACCGCTCCGGACCCCGGAGGCCTTCGTCAGTGGGCGGAGTTCAAACATTTTTTGCTGTTTCTTTTTTTCCAGTTCCACACAATCCCCTAGCGAATGCCGTCGATGGCCTTCTTCATTTCCTGATTAAAGTTTTCTCTCTCCGGGAGCTTGTTCCGAAATTCCTTCCGGAGCCGAGGAGAAATCGAGAGGTCTCCGGGTGATCCGGCTTCACCTTCGACGCCGATTTCATCGAAGTCGAACTTCTCAAACTTCTTGTACTCGTAGCGAACGTTCGACTTCGAGTCCTCCGCGAAGGCCTGCAGCGAGACTAGCATGAGAGCAATGGTTATGAGCTTCACGGAGCTCCTCCTAGTTTAGAGCGGACGGTGACGTAGTAGCGCTGAAGACTGAGGGCCTTGGGTTCGGCGACCGAATCGAACACCTTCTGGGCCTGGGCCTTGTCCCCAAGTTTTTGCAGCGTGAGCGAAAGATTCAGGCCCACCTCTGCCCGTGACCATGACGGCCGTGGGATCGCCTGGAAAGTCTCCAGGGCCTTGGGGTAATCGGCGAGGATGAAGTGCGCCGTCGCGACGGCGGTCAGAAGATCGATGTCCGTCGGAGCCTGCGTGAGGAGCCCCTGGAAGAGCGGAAGTGCCGCGTCCGCTAGACCGTACGTGAGGTAGAGTCGTGCCAGGTTGTATCTCGGAGTCTTCGCGAACCGCGCTTCCCGGTTTGCGCGCTCGAAGGCTACGAGCGCCTTCTGATCCTGTCCTTGCCGAGAATACATGACCCCGATGTTATTCAGGGCCGGAACGTAGTTAGGGGAAACTTCAAGGGCCTTGTTGTAGAACAAGAGGGCCTTCCGGGAGGCCCCGGAGTTTAGGTGGCAGTTAGCGACCTGGTTCCAGTAGGCGCCAACTTTCTGGTAGCGATGGAAGGCCGACGACGCCACTTTAAAGGCCTCGGAAAATTCTCGCCGGGAACATCGGACGGAGATCTCCAGGAGCGGGTCGTTCGCGGTGTTGATGCGTTCGAGGTCTTTCTCGCTGTACCGGTCGAGGGTTTCATCCTGGAGGGCCGGGGTCGTGGCGGAGGTCGCGGCGGTGTAGAAATCCGCAACCTGAGAGTTCGCCAGAGGTTTCTCTTTCTGAAAGGTCTGGGCCGGAGCAGCGTCCGCGGGAGCAGTGGTCTTCTTCTCCGGAGCAGAGGAGCAGGCGGCGATGATGAGTAGCGGGATGAGGTGTTTCATCGGCGACCTCCTCGGTCCATGAGCACGGCCTCTTTTTGAGTGAAGTAGCGCTTGTGCACATCCTTCTCTGAGAAGAGTACAGAGAAATTAGAAAGCGAGAGGATCTTGTTGTCGCTGATGAGTTTCCGGACCTCGGCCCGTTGCTTCCGGGCATTCTGAAGAATTGGCCCGTGGACATCGGCCATCGCTTTCCGGAAGCTCTCGATGAACTCTGGTGACTTCTCCGGAGGTGTGAAGGCCTTCAGAGTTTCACCGAACTCTTCGTACCCGGTGATGATGTACCGGTAGCCCTCGACGATGCCCTTGCCCGAGCCCACTCTCTGAAGCTGGTTCACATCCGTTGCCATTTGGTCCAGGAGCTGGAGCTTTGCCTTCAGGGCGGTTTCGAAAACGGCCTGAGGAAACGACAGGCGAATCTGGTCTAACTGGCGCTTCTTTTCGGCGATGGCCGACACCAGGCGCTCGGCCATGAGGTCCAGAGCTTCCACGGGAACATCGAGCTTCTGAGTCTTCGCTTGCTGGTAGAACCGGTTCTGCTTCTCCGCGATGCCAGCGGCCTCTTCGGCCTGGCCTATGTTCGCCAGCTCCCGGCGGTAATCTTCATACGGTTTGATGAGGAGTGGGGCATTCTTGGGATTCCGTTCAAGGTCCCGGAGGATGCGTTCGTACGTATCCCACTGCTTGGATTTCCCAAGGTCTTTTAGGATCTCAAGGGAGACCTCTGTCGCCGTGGCTTCGGGGACACCACAGGTGGCGGCCATGCTTTGAACTTCGATGGCCTTCTTCACGTCTTCGTTGGCGAGAGCGATGAAGGCCGCGTTCTTGAAAGATGCGGACTTGCTCTTCGATCCCTCACGGCAAATCTTCACGAGGAGGCGGTGAGAGAGGTCGGCCGAAGGAGTGAACTGCTGGCGGAGGAAAAGCCCTGCGGCGATGCTGAGGTAAGAGTCCGCAAATTTTACGACATCCGCGACCTCCATTTCCTGCAGAGCTCGCGTCGCCCAGGAGTAGGTTTGAGCCGTATCCCCGAGTTCGAAGTAAAGAGCCGCGAGGTTGTAGGCGGCGTTGACCTTCGCCTTCGGCGTGCTCTCGCTCGAGGCGTGGATTTGATGGTATCCCTTGAGGGCCACCGCCTTCTCCCCTCGCTCCAGCGACTGCTGGACACCTTCGATCTGGAGCTTCGTCATTAACGAGCGAAGCGCCTCCGCGTACTTTGCCGAAACCTTGAATTCTCCGGAGTTGATCCTTGCGACGTAAGACTTCACCGGCGCGTAGTCCTTCCGACCGCGGTAGTGCTCCATCACCTTCGCGAGCATCGCTTCCTGTGTTTTAAAATCTCCCGGGAAGTTCTTCGCGAAGCTTCCGAGAGTTTTTTCTGCTTCTGGAACGTCTCCCCCGTCAAACTGTGCGTTGAAGAGTTTGACGAAGATGGAGCTGGCCCGGTTCGAGCGAGCATCCACGGTAACGTACCGGGAATACACGGGAACGTAGAAGCGCTCGGCGGTTGCCTTCGGGAGGGCCGATTGGCCAAGGGCCGCGAGCATCCCCTCGAGGCTCTGGGACAAGAGCTTTTTGTCGCCGTCCGTTCGGGCGCCGTCGAAAGCGCTCACGTAGAGACCCAGCGCCTTCGCGAAGTCTCCAGCAGCGAAGGCCGTCTCTCCTTGGAAGAAGAGTTTCTCGGACCTGCGCCCCGGGTTCAGTTGCGCCGAGAGATCGAAGTAAGCGATCGACTCCCGGGCCTTCTGCTGTTTGATCCTGGGCACGTTATCGTACACATCCGACGCGGTTGCTTTTTGAAGTTCCGCCGCTTTCTTATTCACCTGGAACGAGAGCCTTTCGAACTGCGCTTTCTCGAGCGGAGTCTTGAGGTGCAGCCCCACGAGTTCCCGGGCCGTGGCGAGGTGCTCATTGGTCCGGTTGAATTTATCGAAGAGGTTGAGCTCCGCCAGGAGAATCTCGATGCGACGCCCCCGGTCCTTCTCGATGCCCTTCACCTTCTCCAGCAGTTTCTCCGCCTGGTCGAAGCGGCCCTGGGCCGTGATGGCCGTGGCGATCTTGATGAACTGATCCGTGTAGCTGAGACCCACGCTCTCGAAGAACTGAATGGCCTCGTTGATCCGGTTTGCGTCCACGTAGAAGATGCCGATGTCTCGTTCCACCGCGGACCGCATGTCAATGTACTTCCCGCCGGATTTCCGATGAACCTCGCGCATGAGGGCGATGGCGCGGTCGTAGTTCCGAGTCCGGTAGTAAGACCAAGCGAGGTTGAACGCATCCTTGGTCCACCACTTCTCCTCACTGGCCTTGAGGGTCGATTCGTACAACGGAATGGCCGCGGCGTATTTCTTATCATTAAAGTAGATGTCGGCCAGGGCCTGGCGCGACTTCCCGAGGACCTTCGGATCGCGAGACTTTCCGACGGCCAGTTGGAAATACTTCCGGGCCTGGGCCTCGTCACCAAGCTCCTTAAAGTTATACGCAAGAATGTAGTAGACCTCTCCGATGGCAGAGTAACTGGCAAATTTCTTGGCGACGACCAGGGCCGCGTCGTTGGCCGCTGAAAAGAAGCGCGTCGACTGAGCAAAGGACTCGCGTTTGTTCAACCGCATCCGCTCGGCGGGTGGCACAGCGAGGTACTGTTCGTTTTCGGCTTCCCGGAAGAGTCGTCCTTTCTCAAGGTTGAGCTCCGCCACTCGAAGTAGGGTCTCCGGGGCCTTGTACTCTTGCTGCTTGGCCAACCGAGTGACCTCCGCCAGCTCTTCATCCACGATCGCAAGAATTTTTTTGCGACGCTCATCGAGCGTGGCGCGGCCCGAGGCTAAGCTCGGGAGAAGGAGACTCAAGAGGATCAGGTGCTTTAGCATTCAGACCTCAGCGCGAAGACGTAGTCACCGAGTTCGTCCGCCCAGAACTCTCCGTTGAAGGTCCAGAAGTACTGCTTGTCGTTCCGGTCGATGTACTTCACGTCACCCCGTTTCTTCGAGGGTGAGGCGTCGGTTTGATAGAGGCGCTCCTTCCGTTGCGCGAGGACTTCGAGCTTTATGTAACTCATGCCTTGGAACGACGTGTAGAGCTCCGAGTACTTTGAAACTAACACCGCTCGGACGTAGGCACCGATGGAGGTGCGGTACTCGTCGGCGAGGACGCGAACGTTCTTCACGAGGTTCTGCGTCATCGCGGTCTGCGGCTTTTTGCGAAGTTCGTTGTATTCGCCGATCGCCGCACTAAGTGCGCTCTTCATCTCCCGGTAAGCCGCATCCTTTCGGATGGACCGGAGAATCGGATTCACCAGCGGAACCGGGGCCGGTCGGTTGTCCTCGAAGTCTGCCATGAGGTTGTAAAAGTATCGGTAGTCTTTTCCGCGGGAGATCAGATACGAGCGAAGCTCCCGAGACGGGGCTTCGAGTTCTGAGTAGAAGTCATCCACGGTTTTCTTCGCGTCATCGTAGAGACACATCTTGAGATAGGTCAGCGCCTTCAAGACATCCACCTCAGGCCGGAAGATGAAGTTAAAAACTGGTGCCTTATAGGAAACGAGCTTCCCGAGGGTCCGATTGTAGTTCTTCTGGTAGTAGCTGTTCCACGCTTCTTCAAACAGGATCTCGGGCCAGACGAAGGAGTCTTTTTCAATGTCGAGGTAGGTCAGTTCGGCTTTCTTGTAGTCCCGGGTGGCGAACTGGACTCGCGCGACGCCGGCGACGCAGTAGTCCCGGTTCATTTCGAGCTGGTCTCGCATCGTGACGGTGTCCACTTTCCCCATCCGAGATTCCGAGGCCCGGACACAGTCACGGAAGTAAGACTCAGCGTCCGGAAAGTTCCCGAGGTGCGAGAAGATCGTCGCCTTGAAGTTAGCGACGAAGGGATACGCTGGGTGGTCCGCCGAGACGCCGTTGAGTTCGATCAACGCCTCCTGGGGCTTGCCGCGCTTAAAGAGTTTCTTCGCGAGGATGAAGCGGATGCTCCCGGAGCGCGAGCGCCGGAGCTGATCCTCCGGGAGGGCCTCAAACGGCTTGACCCCGGTATGGTAAAGCATGGTGTCGAGGGCGCCCTCGAGTTCCGAGTCAAGGGCGCGGTCGGTTCGAACGATGAAGTCCTTCATCCACGGCACCGGCGAGTAATAGTGGCCCGCCTTCACGAGGTCGATCACCAAGCGGCGACTCCCGGCGTAGGAGGCAGAGCTTTTGCCGTAGGTTCGCTCGGCGGATTCGAACGATGCGAAGGCCACGGGGATCGCGAGTAGTGAAGTCAGTAGAAGCTTTGAGAACATCCGTGTTCTCCTTTCTTAAAAGGCGAAGTTGAGACCAGCGCCGAGGTCATAGTTCGTAAAATAGTCGGTCTTCGTTGCTTTATTGAGTCCCGTGTCCGCGGTAGTTCGTTCGGCGCGGTACGTGACTCCCGTGACATCGAGGCGAAGGCTCCACCGCTGGCTCAAGTAGAAGCGCAGACCAATGTTCCAGAGTGCACCCACCGTGCTTTCGGAGGTCAACTGCTTCTGGGCCGTCTGCGAGAGGCCTGTGTTAAAGAGGTTTCGATTATCCTTCGTGCTGATGCTCGCGGCGCCCAGGCCGAACATCCAATCGTAGTAAAAGATTTGATTGAAGGTGTTGATCTTGGAGTAGAACGGCGACCACATGAGCATGGCGCCGGTGACCGTATCAATTTCTCGGTAGAAGGGAAACGCTCCCTGAGACTTCACCCCTTTGGCGGTGTCGCTCTCGGTGGAAGAGAACTTGGAAAACAAACCTTCGACGCCCCAGTCTTCGGTGAAAAAGAATCCGCCACGGACACTCCCTCCGTAGGAGTCGAGGAAGTCTTGGCTCAGGTTATACGCACCCGTTGCTCCGAGATACACCGTGCCGTCCTTCCGGAACTTGCGGTTCTGGAGGACGTAGATTTCCTTGTCGCTGTCGAGCCAGGAGAAATCGTACAAAGATTTTTCGTCGGCGCAAGCGAGACCGCTCAGGAAGAGCATGCTGAATACCAGAAGGAGTCGTTTCATTTTCACTTCACTTGTTAGAACTATACAGAGATATGAAAATTCTAACACGCTCTGTGGCAGGTGCAAGTTCGCGGATTAACGAGGGCAAATGCTACCGTAAAGACACTGACCGCAGTGCTCGGGATTCGTGCGCCAAGGTTCGTTCTGGGAAAGCCAAAGAGGGTAGAGCGCCTCGTGGCAGAGCTCCTTGGTGACGGTCCGCGAGAGGACCTTCTCTTCGTCAACGAAGCAAAGGATGAGCTCGACCTCTGCGGCCGCGGCGACCTTCCCGAGATCATAGAGGGCAGAAGCGTAGCAGGTCAGCTGAACCCAATAGTGAGTAAGATTATCCTGAGTCAATCGGCCAGTTTTAAAATCCCAAACCTGAGCTTTCCCTTCGGTCTTTGGAAGAAGCAAGAGGTCCGGAATCCCGGAGACCATAAAATTGAAGAGTCGAAACTTAAGCTGCTCCTCCGGAACGAACAGATAGGCGTCACGGTTCTGTGCCAGGAGCTCAAGGGCCCAGCGGATGGCCTTCGCCTCGGGCTTCTCAAAGCTCTCCCGGGGCACCACAAAATTCGCCCGGATCCCTGCTGCGATTTGGGCATGCAAGAATGTCCCGCGCTCGGCCGAGGACCGCACAACGGTCGCCAGTTCGTCACCCTCCTCCTCGACGTAGGCCCGGGGTGCGTCCGGCGCAGTCACCTTCAGTGTGTTACTGAGATAAAACTTCCGGGGACAGTCGACGAGCGCATTGAGCCTCGTCACACTGAGTTCCGAGGCGATGAGGAGTTCGGAACTTCCCTCCCCCTTGGACAACACACCCATGGGGTCGAAGAAAAAGAGCGGGAGCTCCGGCAGCGAGCGCTCCGGGCCCTCGGTGCCGAACGACGGAGCAAGGGCCCGCGCCGTCACGAGTCCTGCGCCGCCTCCCCGCTCGAGCCAGCTGCGGAGTCCCAGGATCCAACTATTCTTCGGGATGCTGAACGCTTTCTCGCTCAAAGAAAAGTCGACCCACAGGAGCTTCTTTTTGGCCCGCGTGCAAGCGACGTAGAAGAGGCGCTTGCCCTCGGAGAAATTCTTATACCGATCGAGCTCGGACTCGTACACGTAGAGCGGAGACTTCTGCTTCTCTCGCCGGGTTATGTCTCGGTACCACTGGAAGCTCCCAGGAAGGTTTCCGAAGAGACCTCCGTCGGACTGATCACGACCGTTCGTGTAGACCCCGCCGAGGAAGACGACATCGAACTCGAGACCTTTCGACGCGTGCGCCGACATGATCTGCACCTTGTGAGCGGCGTCCCCGGACCGAAGGTCGAGGCTGATGCGCGGATTATCGCCGCGGCCAAGTTGCACCAGGATCGCTTCCGGATCCTGGAGGAAGAGCCCGGCGATGGTGTCGATGGTTTCGAGGTTAAGATCCGCGTTCTCGTTCGTAAGACCAAGGGAGTGCAAAAACTTCCGGTAGGCTTCGACCAGACCCCAGTAGTGGACATTCTGGTCGAACACTGCGAGGAGGTGGGCGGTAACGCTGGGAGTGACCCCGAGGATCTTAAAGTAGCTGTTCATCAAAAAGAGTGAGAACGCGTCACGAGTTTCTTCGTTGGCATCAAACCGTCGCTTCAAGAGGCAGAGAAAAATTCCCAGGACTGGGTCGTCGAGGAGGTCGATCTTAAACTGTGCCGTGAAGCCGATTCTTCGCTCGATGAGAGCTCGGATGAGTTCTCCGGAAGGCCTGAGCTTCGTGTAGAGAATCGTGCACACCGAATCTGAGGAGCTGCGCTCTAGGGCCACCGCGTCTGCGATGGCCCGGGCTTCGAAGCGGTTGAGGTCTTCGTTTCGAAACTTCCCGTCCCGCTCGAGGTCCCGCTCCAGAGTCGCCGTGAGGATTTGAATCTGCCCGACTTCGCTCGCCTTCGCCTCTGGCGGCACATTCTGGTCCTCGGGGGCCACGCTGAACGGATCGAGGCCCTCGAAGTTTTGACCCAAGGGAAGAATCGTGCGAAAGAGGGAGTTGTTAAAACCGATGATCTCCGGGAGGGAGCGGTAGTTATTGGCGAGGGAGAGCACCTGCGGAATGAGCTCGGCGCAGTCCCGGAAGACGGAGAGCTCTCCGCCCCGGAAGCCGTAGATCGCCTGCTTGGCATCTCCGACGCAGAAGAGTCGGCGGAAATCACCTCCGATGAGGGCGCGGATGATCCGAAACTGGACATCGGAGGTATCCTGGAACTCATCCACGATGAAGTAGGAAAAGTTCCGCTGGATTCGTTCCCGGTCGTGCGCGTTTTCAAGCCCGAGGGCCACCGCGTACTCGATGTCTCCGAAGGTCATCCCTTGGTTCGGGTCAAGGCGCTCCTCCACATACCGGAAGACGTCGAGGCACATGCGCTGCCAAGGAAGGACCTGGGCCTCGTAGCTGGCCGTGAAATCAAGGATCACCTCCCGCCACTTGGCCACCCAGTCCCGGAGGGAGACGAGTCCATTCTTCGCGGCGTCTGAGGACAGCGACTTCTTGCGTGCCGTGCGCTCCCCATCGAGGCGCGGGATCTTGCTAAAGACCTCGGCGTAAAGAGTGAACTTTTCCACGCTCTCCACTGTGGGAAGACCCGTCGCCTGGAAGGTGGCGACTAACCGCTCGAAGGCCGAGCGGTCTTTTTCTTCGTCGAGCTCGAGGGCATGAATCGCCAGAAGCGCCTCATCGAGTTTATTGAGGAAGAAGGACCGGCCCAGGAGATCACCGAGCGATTCCGGTGCCGTCTCCGCGGGGTCAAACTTCTTCCAAGCGAGGCGAAGCCCGGGGTCACTGAAGACGTGGGTGAACGCCGCCAGGAGATCACGCTTCTCACGGACGATGATGTCCTGGATCTCACGGTCGAGCTCCGGCGCCCGGTCGGAAAACCACTGACCCAGGAGCTTCCCGACCTGATCCGATCTCTCGGCGTCGAAGATGATGTCCACCTCTGTGGAGAGATGCGGGAAGTATCCCAGTGCGATGAGTTTCTTACAGAATCCGTCGATCGTCGTTACCAGGAGAAGTGGCAAGGCCTCGTTCGCAGTTTGCCAGTAGCTTTGGTTACTTCCTCCGGTCGAGGCCATCTCAAGAAAGCGCTCGGTCAATCGGATGTTCATCTCCCCCGCTGCTTTTTTGGTAAAGGTCATCATCACGACCTGGGAGAACCTTCCTCGAAGAAAGTCTTCGAAGGTCCCACTCGGAGAGCGATGGAATTCCTCGATCCAGGTGCGGGTGAGGTACACGATGTGCTCAACCAGGACGAACGTTTTACCGGAGCCGGCCCCGGCCCGGAGAAGGACACCGCCGCGGTGTTCGATGGCGAGGAGCTGTTCGGAGTTAGGTGCGCGGGACATCAGTCACCTCTCGTTTAACACAAACCTTCGTGAGCTCACAGTAGTCACAGGCAGCACTGGTTCGCGGCCTGGGGGGAAAAGTCCGCTCCGCCCGGATCGCAGCGGAGGTAGCGACGAGGGAGGCCTGTGCGGTCCGAAGAGCATCTGTGAAATCGTCTTTCAAACGATGGACCCGACAGAGTTTAGATTCCCGCAGCCGGGCCGCGAGCTCCTCATCACTCAAGATCAGGTTCGACTTGGACGCGTCATCGAGGACCACGTACCCAAGGATGACGGTTTTCCCCATGAAATCTGGAACCAGAGAGGCGGCGGCGACGGCGTAGGTCCAGAGCTGGATCGCCGCGAACTCAGCGACGTCTGTGCTCGTGGCGGCGGCCGATTCCGTGGATTTAAAGTCCAGGAGGACGACAGACTGAGGGCCCACTCCTAAGCAATCGATGCGGCCTCGGAGGGCGAGGTCTCCCTCTAACCGAAACCCCTCTTCGATCTTCCAGTCAACGGGCCCTCCGAGGAGGGCTTCGAGGTTCCGAACAAACCGAATCCCATTGAGCGCCCGATGCCGGAACATGAGCTCCCGTTGGAGGTAGGTCTCCCGGGAGAGGCGAAGGTTGCGAGCACCGATGTGGCGCTCCATCACAGCGTGAACCAGGTCCTTGATGTCCCCCGCCTCTGCCGCTGCTTTAAAGTGAGCTTCGATGATCTCATGGATGATGGTCCCCGAGGTCCGCGGGTCGAAGTCCTTCGCCAGAACCGTGTCGGGGAAGAGCGGCTCGACGAAACTGTAGTAATACTTCCGAGGGCAGTCGATGAACGTCTGAAGCTTGCTGGCCGAGAGTGGTGCCTCCGTCGATGGCCGTGAGGGCCGGTGGACGTCTCTGACCTCCCTGGTGAGGGAGGACCGATCAAGTTCCATGGGCACGAGCTCAACGTCGGCGAACAGGCGCTTCCAGATTAGGCTATGCTTGAGCGTCGCATCGTTCATCAGCACTAAAACTTCAGAGTTCGAGAAGATGTCCTGAAACTCCCACTGTTTGAAGAGGAGTTCGAGCTCATTGCGCTTCAGAGGCCCGAGCGTCGCAAGCGTCGCTTGAATGCTTTCGGTGTAGTTCTGCCCGAGGCCCTGGATGTCTTCGAAGCGCTCGTCGATGCAGAGGATGATGCGCCGGCGGCGATCGAGAGCTTCGAGAGAAGACATGTCTTTAAGGTCGATCGTCGAAGCCTCGGCCGCGGTTGGAACGAGGTTCGTCCTCGGTTGGTTGAGGGAGGCCACTTCGGCAAGGACCTTCAAGAAGAAAGCATCGACCTGAACGGCATCGTCGGTGAGCGTAGACACAAACTCCAGGGCCTCGCTGTAGAGCTGCCAGGCACGGAGGTGCTTGAGCGTAGGGACAGTTCTCAGTCGTTGATCACAGAAAAGCTTTAGCTCAAGGTGCGTCCCGTGGAATGGTCGTAACTCCTCTCGGAGTTCCAGGAGTTCGTGGGACAGGAGCTGGTGGGGAACCTTGAAGAACACTTTCCGAGACGGGACGATATCAACGTGAGACGCAGAGAGCTTCGAGACCCCGAGCACGACCTGATCTCCCTCGCGCAGGAGGACGCGGAGATTCTGCGCCAGCTCCCGGGAGTTCCCCGAGAACCGAACGCCCGTCGGACGCGTCTCAATCCCAGGCAAGTCTCGCTCTTCCGTGCGGGAGTCGCGGACCCAGCTGATCCAATCACTGCGCTTGAGCTTTTCCCGGAGCTTGCGCGGGAAGGGAATCACCACAGGGTAGCGGATCGAAAGTGCTTTGAGGAGGTCGACTTGCTGCCCGTTCAAGTGCTGAAAGCCCCAGAAGACGTAGGTCTTCCGGAGTGCCGGGAGCTCCTCCGCTGAGCGCAGCCGCTCCGCGATCTCGCGGTAAGCGCCGTGCTCATCGACGAACCCGGTCACTTCGAGGAGCTTCCAAAACAGGAGCACCGCCTCGCGAATCACCGCTGGCTGTTCGTCAAGCACTGGGGAGAGCGTCTCCGGATTTAAGGTAAAGCTCCGCAGGTCAGAGAAGAGATTGTAGGCCTGAGTGAATTGCTCATGCCCGAGGTCCGGAAGGTATTTGTTCTTAAGAATGCCGAAGATGAGAAGGAGTTCGGACTTTCGCTTCACCGAGAGCGGCTCTTGATTTCGCCAGAGCTCCTCCACGAGCTCGGAGGTGAACTTCGCAATCGTAATCACGTCCCGCGGCGCCCCGCCCGAGAGCCGGGTGCGAAGACCATCGGCCTTGACGGGACTCGGAGTCACGTAAACGGTAGGGCCAGGGATGGATTCCATTTCGGCCAGGAAGTCTTCTTTCTGGGCGTAATAAACGATCTGCAGCATAGAGCGATTATCTTACCTTTCTCCCCGAGAAAGATTAACAAAAAAGACCTTCTAAGATATAAATAAGAACCCGTCTGCCAAGGAGTTCTGCATGCTCGCGCTGAGCCGCCTCTATAGTTTTTTAGACCATCGGAACGGATTCAATGTCCACTTCCTAGAGGGCCAGAAGCTGATCCATGACCTCGTCCTATTGCACCCCATGCAGCCCTCAGGATTTGCCTACTTCCGAGATACGTTCCTGGGAATCTTACCGATCATTTTCTTCCTGAAGCCTGGTGAATCGCTTGGGATTTACGTCGATTCCGAAGAGCCGTATTTTCGCCTCAAGATTGAGACCAATAGCGCTGGCCATACGCGCACTCTCCTATTGCCGGAAGAGTTTAACCTCTTCCCGATGAAGATCACAGGGAAGGTGCGCGTTACGAAGATCAGCCAGAATAACTCTCAGCCCTACACGTCTGTTCTCGAGCTCAATGGGACCGAAACAAAAGACGTCATCAATCAGATCCTCGCCGAGTCCTATCAGACAAACTCGGAGGTAATCATCGGCGAGCTGAGTGACCAGTCCTTGATGGTGACGAAGCTGCCTCCGCTGAACGTCAACTCAAGCTTCGACGACTCCCTGTCCCGGAAGGACTACATCCGGAAGAACGCCGACTTTTTTCACAGTGTCTTTGAAACCGCCGCAAATGACATCGAGAAGGTCGTCAAGCTCTTCGAAGACAAAGGATACTCCTACATGACGAGCCGACAGCTTAACTTCTTTTGTCCCTGCTCTCGGGACAGGATGGTGCTGAACCTCAAGGGCCTCTACGCCGGAGACCTCGACCATCTCTTCGACGGAAAGGCCTCGGTGTCGATCAAGTGCGATTACTGCCGCAAAGACTATGCGATCACGAGGGCCGACATCAACGCCGCGGGCCTTTCCTAGAGACCTACTTGAAGGGATTGATGATCTTCAGCTCGAGCCCCTGCTGCTTGGGCCCCGAGAGGATGCGCTCGAAGACCTGCGAGTCCTCGTAGATTCCACAGAAATTCTCTGCCCGGGCCCCACTCGAGAGGACGAGGTTCGTGAGTTTGGTGCGCTTCGTGGAAACGTTCTTATTGTTCTTTTCGAACTCAAAGAACGCGGTCCCTTGGTCTGGCATGTCGACGAACTTCGACTCACCGGTCGTGAGGAGAACGAGGTACTCATTGGACGCCGTGAACTTCAGCGCCTCACCGTACGCGGTCTCCAGATCCACGAGGATCTCTCGGGCCTTGGCGAAATCCTTCGCCTCGAGCGCGCGGAGGTAGCTAAAGTCACGGACGATGAGAAAGTGCTTCTCGGAGATTCTCCGGAATCGCGCGTAGACTGCCTTGAGGTCCTCGGTGAGGGTTGATCCGCAGCTACTGTCACCGCAGGTGCGATCATAGGTGACTTGGTTCGCCGCGAGCTTGATTTCTTCGGAGTAGTGGAACGTCGGTGCATCCACCGGGGGCTTGGAGCGCGAAAAATAGTACAGCGAGCTCAGGAACTTAAGCCCGTCTTCACCGCAGCGGCCGATCCCGTGGAGCGCCTGACCTTCGCCGGCCCCACTCTCGAGCACCGCGGTCTGATATCCATTGGGGTTAACGTAGTTCCAGATGGGTCGGAGGTTTGCGTCCTCGCAGGTGCCTTTGATGTTCTTTCGGCCAGTGATCTGAGACAGGAACGTGGAGGAGGCCGAAGCGCGCAGATCGTAGAGGTTGTAGTTCCAGGTTTTACCGATGCAGAGATTCTCTTCAAACGAAGTCCGCTTGTCCGATGCTTCCCGGAACCGCAGCATGGCGAGCTGTTCCTCTTCCAGTCCTGCGACCTGAAACCAGATGACTTTGGTCGGGAGTAGGCCAAACTGATGCTTCCGCAGGTTGAGGCTGGTCACCTGAGCGCAGCCGGCGAGGAGAAGGATCAGGAGAGCTGGAAGACAAGATTTCATGCGAGGGCCCCGGAGTTGGCAGTGTGGTCATCGATCAAGGCACCGACTCCGACGGAGTGCTCGAAGATGAAAAAGTAGAAGAGTGCCGGAAATAAAAAAAGTTGGCCCAGGAGGTCGGAACTCACGGTCTCCCCGAGGGAAACCGCGAGGCTCAGTCCCAGGAAGAGTGAGAGCTTCAGGAGCGCGCGCTTTTGGTACCGGGCCTTCCCAACTGCGGCGCTCAAGAATAGGACGCTCACCCCGACGGCCGCCGCAAAAAACCAGGCCGCGTAGGCCCAGAAGAAGGCGGTGAAAAGAAGGGCTGCCATGAGAGGAATCCGAGAGAAAACTCTCTGCTGGATCGTCGAGGAGCGGTTCACCGCCATGATCGCCTGAAGGAGAAGGCACAGCCCTCCAGCGACCAGCGGGAGCGCGCGGTAGCGCTGGAAGACAAGGGGTGCGACGACCCCCAGGGCGACGGCCGATCGGAGGCAGAAGTAGCTTAGGGCACAGAGGAGCACGAGGTAGAGTCCGAAGCGCGCCGGGTGTCCGGGGAGACCGAACTGGACGCAGCTCTTGACGAAAACGACGGCGCAGTACAACGCAAGTACAAGATCGACAGCTGTGAGAAAAGAACTACCCATGGGGCCAACTCGCGAATAAAATAATAGTCTGATTATAAACATTTTTGAGTAAATGTCTTAGGATGTTTATTTCTAGATTGATTCGCCGCAAAGGTAGGAGGCCAGATGGAAACTGTTGAAGCTAGTCGGATGATCATGTGGATGATCCCGTTTTGGATGAAGGTGCTCATGTACCTGTCCCTGGCCGTCGCGACCTATTTCTTTGTCCAAGGCCTCCTGACGAAGCTCCGCTTCGTGACCGCAGGGAAAAGTCCGAAGCTTCTCTTACCAGAGAAGCTCAACGTCTCGAGCTTTCTCACGACCATCTTCTTTCAAGGGAAAGTCCCGAGAGACGGCTTCGTCAACGTTTACCACTCGATGATCTTCTGGGGCTTCCTGACCCTGTTCATTGCCACCGAGCTCGTGGCCATCCACGCCGATACGCCCTTCAAGGTTTTCCAAGGGACAACCTACAAGGTCGTCTCGTTCCTGGCCGACGTGGGAGGGCTCTTCCTTCTCCTAGGGATCGGGCTCGCCTACTACCGCCGCTACGTCGTGAAAAAGAAGTACCTCTCGGCGACGAAGCCGAACCAAGAGAAGTTCATGTACGCGATGCTGATCGCTCTGGTGGTCATCGGGTATCTTCTGGAGGCGATCCGCATCTACGTCCTCAACATGCCGGCCGGAGAACGGCTGTGGTCTCCGGTGGGCTACAGCCTCGCCGCGGTGGTGGGGGTCTTCGGATTTTCCCAGGAGTTCCTTGCGGGGAGCTACAAGACGCTCTGGCTTCTTCACATGCTCAACACCATGGCCTTCGTCGTGTCACTGACGCACTCGAAGTTCTTCCACATCCTCGCGCTCCCGGTGAACGCTCTCCTCACTCCCGCTCGCCGAGGAGCGGTGCTGAACCCGATGGACTTTAACAACGAAAGCGCCGAAACCTTTGGGCTCGGGAAAACGTCTGAACTCACGCTGAAGCAGCGCCTCGATACCCTCGCCTGCGTCGAGTGTGGCCGCTGCACTCAGGTGTGCCCGGCCAACCTCGCGGATAAGCCCCTCGATCCCAAACTCATCATCACCAAGCTGCGCGACGTGATGAGCACTCAAGGCGCTTCTTCGGCCGCGGGCACGGTCGACACAGAACTCTGGGGTGACAACCCGATCTATGCGTCCAACGAACTCGACGCCTGCACCACCTGCGGCGCGTGCATGGAAGAGTGTCCGGCCAGCATCGAACACGTGCAAGTGATCATGGACCTGAAGCGCTACAAAGCGCTGACCCTGGGAGACCTTCCACCGGCCGCGGCCGATGCCATCAATAAAGTGAAGAAGAACGGAAACCCTTGGGGAATTTCCCAGGACGACCGGTTCAACTGGGCCCAGGGCCTCGAGGTCCCGGTCATCGAAGCTGGGAAGAAAGTTGACTACCTTTACTACGTGGGCTGCGCGGGCTCTTACGATGGCTCGAACCAGAAGGTCGTCAAAGACACGATCAATCTCCTGAAGAAGGCGGGTGTGTCCTTCGCAGTGATGGGCAAAACCGAGAAGTGTAACGGGGATCCGATCCGGCGGTTCGGAGACGAGTACTCGTTCTATGAGATCGCCATCGAGAACATCGCGAACATGCGCCAGTACACCTTCGACAAGGTCGTCACCCACTGCCCGCACTGTTTGCACACCATCGGGAAAGAGTACGCCAAGTTCGACGACGGCGTCTTCGAAACGGTCCACCACACGGAACTCCTGGCGGAACTTCTCCGCTCCGGAAAACTGAAGGCGCTCAAAGACGTCGCCAGCGAACTCACGTTCCACGACCCGTGCTACCTCGGTCGCCACCACGGGGAGTACGATGCGCCTCGGGACATCCTCAACGCGATCCCCGGAGTGAAGCTCAAAGAAATGCAGAAGTCCAAAGACAAGGCCCTCTGCTGTGGGATGGGCGGCGGAAACATGTGGTACGAACTCCCGGAGGGGAAACACCTCGCGGAGAACCGGCTCGAGCAGATCGGAGAGACCGGGGCCCCGAAACTTGCCACATCGTGTTCTTATTGTATGATTAACTTCAACTCCTCAAAGGGACATGTCGCCACCACGGAGAACCTGCAGGTTGAAGACGTTGCCTCGATCCTCGCTAAATCGGTCCTCTAAGTATCTTCTGAGCACAGTCCTCCTTGGACTGTGCTCACTCATCTCCGCACAAGAAACACCCCTCGCCACACCCCAGAAGGTCGACTACCCGGGGATCATTCAAACCTTCGAAAAGCTCCTGACGGTGGATCGAGAGAAGGTCGAGAAACGGACGAGAACGCTGGTCGATGCAGGCCGCCTCTTCGGAGGATCGTCCCTGGTTTCCGAGCTCGACCTCGACCCGGATTTCCTGAATTCCATCGTTCTCCACTCGGACCCAGGCTATCTCCGGATGGCGGCCACGGACCGCTGCCGCTTCTACGAGAGCATCCTCACCGACATCCTCAGAAGCTCCGAAGGGAAAATCCGAAACGTCATCGTGACCTACGTCGAGAAAGATGCCCGAGTCTCGGCCGTCGTGAGCAAGAAAGATTTTCTCACCAAGGTCGTCAATCAGCAGTGCCCAGACACCGCTAAATCCATCGCCGCCTTTCAAGTGAAAACGATGTCGCAAACGCTCAAGGGCATCGACTTCGATATCCCAACCGGCATTGACCAGTGCCGGAACATTCACGTGGCCTGGGTCAATAATCCGCAGACACCGTTCATCTGCCAGATTCACGAGTACATCAAGGAAGCACGGGCCGGAGGCGGCGACGCCAAAGATCTCACGAACCGAAAGGCCGTGGCCAAGATCCTTGAGGATAAACTGGGCCTCGTCCAACGTGACTACATTGAAAATCTCTGTGGGAATCTGGATAACGAAGCGGCGTTCTGCGAGGAGTTCTTAAACGTCTCGTTCTGGACTAAGATCGCCGCAGGCTACCAGAACAAGCGGTTCGTGGAGGACATCTGCATCCGGGCAAGCGGCTCGGCGTCCCTCAACGATGCCCAGTACAATCAGTGCCTGGCCCGGCTTAAGAAGGAGAAAGACCTCTGCCTCTACCCCGCCGGCACGAACACGGGCCTAAGACCCCAGCCGGACTGCGACCAGTTATCCACCGCTCTTAACATCTCGTCGCTCAAACCGAACTTCAAGGACTGTCCGGGGAACTCGGACCAGCTCGTCATCACGAACATGGGTCGGATCCTCGGTCACTTCTCACCCTCGGCCACGGTCGAGGCCCAGGGCCTTTGTTCGGCCACCTCCTCGCAGCTCACGTATGCGTTCAACAAAGGGTTCGACAACGACGAGAGCTGGAAGCTCGAGGCCTGCTACGAAGACCGGATGAACGAGCGCGAGGTCTGCTTTAAGACCTTCTTCGGAAAAGTTTTAGACGAACCCGCGGCCTACACGAATGTGGTCGCCGAGATTCTCAAGCGCACGAGAGGCGCAGACGCGTCCGTGACCTGCGAGATGATCGACGCGGCAACCTACAACCCCCTCCTCTTGAACTTTAAAACCGGATGCTACATCGTCTTCGACCGAGACCAGTGTTTCGTCTCCCAGTGTAAGCACAAGATCGTCTTCAACGACCGAGTTATCAGCGACGTGGTGAAGCTCAAGGGTCGCGCGACCGTGGCCTACTTCCCCCTCAGCATACAGAACGAACGCTTCTCCCAGCACTATCTCCTGACAAGAGATTTCAAAAAGACCGGGAAGATTCTGAACACGCTCAACGCGGTGACGACCTTCCTTAAGAAAACTCGTGGGGGTCTCGTCCATGGAGTCGGGTGCGCGGAAGATCTCCTGCCGACGTTCTTTAAAACCACAGCTCTGAACCAGTGTAGCGCGCTTCCGTTCGTCATGAACGGAATGCTACAGGATCAGGACAGGGTTGTGTTCACCGTGAGAACCGGAGTCGACACTTTGCAGGCCCCGCGCCTCATCAGCTGGAGCACCGTGTACTCCGCAGTGAAAACTTACCAGCGGGGACACCCCCTCAAACTCTGGACGATGTATGGCCTGGAATAGCTTCCTCTTCTTCCTCAGCTTCAGCGTCATCTCCGCGCAGGCCGCGGAGCTCCCGCGCTTCTACACCAAACACGCGACGGACTCGCTCCGGTACATCACGATGGATGGCCGCTTCGCCTATGTGCAGAAGAAACCCGGCGTGCTGGGTCTCGTGAACAGCTTCAAGAGCACGGACTTCCTCAGCGAATCCGACGCAAACGATTACGTGGTTCGAGGCTCGCGCTACCGAACGCGCCTTGTGATCGAGTCGATTCCGAATCCCCACGATGAAATGAATCTCCTGAAGAACCACCAGATCTACGTCGTCGATCTCGGGAACACCGCGACCCGCGCGATTGGCCTCGGGAGAGGCGCGAAGCTCCACCTGAGCGACGAGTGGATCAGCTACTACGATGCGGTCGCCCGGGTCATCCACATCCAGAATCTCGTGACCCAGAAGAAGTATCAAATTCGAACGGCCAAGAAGTCGAATCCTTTTTTCGTGCCGGAGGTCGAGATGGTGAACTCGCGGTCCGTCGTCTACACGGAGATCAACGAGACGGGCTTCGCGGCCCTGGTGACCTTTGACCTTGAGGCGCAGAAAAGCACCATCAGCTACAAGAGCACTCAGACCGCCACCCGGCTCGAGCTCTGCCTCACCGGCTCCTACCTCGGGCTCGGGGAATTCTCCTACGACGGCGTCGCCCGAGGCTCGAAGATCATGACGGTCAACCTGAGCGATGGGCTCAATCTCGCGGGCTTCACGGGCCTCTATTCGGCGGTGGAGCAAGACATCGGGAACATGATCTGTATGCCGAGTCACATCTATTTCATCAAGACCATGACTCAGGATCCGGCGCTCAACTACAAGATCACCGAAGCCGTCCGGCTGGATCTGAAGACCCAGGCGATCGAGGCCCGCTCTTCGCTCAAGCACGTCACCCAGTTGATCGAAATCGATAACCGAGTCATGATCCCATTCAGAGGAGAATACTTTGTCCTCGAAGGCATCGCCAACATCGGCGAAGACACGCTCCGGGGGCCTGCGCCGAAGAAGGAGGAGCTTGAGCTTGATCTCTAGGATCCTTCTTCCCCTCCTCTTTTCGACTTCGCTCTTTGCGTTCAACCGGGATTTTACGGTGGTGACGGATCGGGCCCCTCTCGAGTTCGTGCACCTCTTCGAGTCGATGAAGATCCACCTCAAGGCCCCAGCGGAGCAGCTCCGGTTGGTCGGGATTTGTAAAGAGCTGAACGAGAACCTCGGGAGTCTGCGGAAGGACCATGTGTTTCTTCTCATGAAGTCGGAGGTCATCAAAAATGTCCTGGAGTTCAAGCACACCAAGGTCCGGAGTTTTGACGTCACGAACCTCCTCATCCGACGGCTCGAAGAAGACCTGCAAAAGAAGCAAGGTCTCCTGACTCCCTTCTCCCAGTGGATCTACCGGTCGACCATCGCCGAGCTCAAGTACCGGGAGTCCCTGGGCCTCATCGGTGTCCGGAGTTTTAACGCCGGAAGCTTCGAAGGTGCGAAGCGGGCAGAGGCGCTGCGCTTTTCTCGCTACCTCACCTACGTGCTCCCGTGGATCGATAAGATGGACGCTCTCAGTGCAGCGGATTTCAACGCCTTCACAACCCGAGTCTCCTGGGTTGTCCTCGATCGCCTCAACCAGCGCTCCCTCCTCTTTAAGCGCTTCGCTTCCACCGCCGCGGGAGACTCGAAACTCTCGGTCTTCAACATCCCCGGGAAGCTCCTCGAGCTTCATCCCGAGGATATCAAACGCATCAAATCCGACGCCGCCCCGCTCACGCTCTCGGAGGAGTCACAGAAAGAAAAAACCGAGGCGACCAAAGGTGTCCAGAACGTCGCCCCCGATGACCTGAGTCCCCTTTCGGAAGAGGTTTCAAAAGAGTTGGAGAAGAAGGCACCATAACACTCTGTCCCAACGCCTTGGAACGTGTATACTCTCCAGTGCTCAGACCCACCAAAAAGGACATTTATGGCCCTGTCGAAATCCCCGTACCGTGGAACCCGGGACTTTTTCCCCAAGGACATGCGGGGCCGCAACTACATTTTTAAAAAAATGAGCGAGGCCTCCGAGCGGTTCGCCTACGAGCCCTACGACGGACCGATGCTCGAAGAAGTCGACCTCTACCGGGCCAAGTCCGGGGATGAACTGATCAACGACCAGATCTACTCCTTCACGGATCGAGGGGAAAGAGAGGTGGCGATCCGCCCAGAAATGACACCAACCGTGGCCCGCATGGTCGCGCAGGTCCACCGTGAACTTCCGAAGCCCATCCGCTGGTTCTCGATCCCGAATCTCATGCGCTACGAGAAGCCCCAGCGCGGGAGACTGCGAGAGTTCTGGCAGTACAACGCCGATATCTTCGGGGCGGGCCAGGAAGGAGAGGTAGAAATTCTTCAGCTCGCCGTTGAACTCATGAAGAGCTTCGGGGCCACCGGCGACCACTTCGAGATCTTAGTCAACGACCGGCGCTTCGTGGACTTCGTCTTCGAAGGCCTCATTGGTCTTGAACCCGGTCCGACGAAGAAACTCTACAAGCTCGTGGATGCCAAAAATAAAATGCCCCCCGAGAAGTTCGCGGCCGAGGTCCGAAGCCTCACCGAAGACGAAGGGAAAGCGAAGACCTTTGAAGCCTTCGTCAATCTCGCATCGATGGCGGACGTGCGCCGCTTCGTCGACGCGGTCTTCGCCGATGTTTCGGTCTCAGATCTGCACCACTTTAAGTCCTCTGCCCCCGTGGCCGTGTCGAGCCACGTCACTCCCCTGTTTAAGATCTTCGAGAAGATCGAAGCGGCCGGGATCGGCGACTACGTTCGCTTTGACCCCTCGATCGTCCGGGGCCTTGACTACTACACGGGCCTCGTCTTTGAGATCTTTGACAAGCACCCGGAGAACCGACGCGCGATCGCCGGCGGCGGGGCCTACGCCAACCTCCTGCAGATCTTCGACGAGGCCGCCCTCGAAGGTGTGGGGATGGGCCTCGGCGAAGTTCCCTTGACGGATTTTCTTGTGACCCACAACCTGCTCCCGGATTTTTCAAAACCAGAACTCGACTACCTCGTCGCAGCGTTCAATCCCGAGGGCGAGGCCACCGCCGCGGAGATCGCGACGAAGCTCCGCCGGCAGGGCCTTAAGGTGGAACACTACCTCGGGAGTGCCAAGCCCAAGAAGATTTTCAACTACTCCGATAGAAAAAACATCAAGTACCTCGTCTTCGTCACAGAGACCGAGCTCAAGCTCCGGGACATGGCAACGCGGACAGAAACAACCGTCACTCTCCAAGAACTCACGGAAGGAAAACGCTAATGGACATCGAAAATGACCTCCCTAAAACCTTTGACCCTAAGGCCGCGGAAGATAAGTGGTACGCGAAGTGGCTCGAGGGGAAGTGCTTCAAACCGAGACCGGGGAAAAGAAAAGAAACGTTCACCGTCCTCATGCCACCGCCGAATGTGACGGGCAAGCTTCACATGGGTCATGCCCTCGACGCAACCACGCAGGACGCGATCGTTCGCTACAAGCGGATGAAAGGCTTCGAGACGCTCTGGATTCCGGGAACGGATCACGCCGGAATTTCTACCCAGGCCGTCGTCGAGAAGCTCCTCTGGAAGCAGGAGAAGAAAACTCGCCATGACCTCGGGAGAGATGAGTTCCTTCGCCGGGTCTGGGAGTGGCGGGAGCAGTACGGATCCGAGATCGTGAATCAGCAGAAAAAGATGGGCGTCTCCTGCGACTGGGATTATTCAACCTTCACCTTGGATGAGATCCCGAACAAGGCCGTGAAGCGATTTTTCGTCATGCTCTTTAATGAGGGCCTCATCTACCAGTCGGACTACATCGTCAACTGGGATCCAGTGCTTCAGTCGGCGATCTCCGACGCCGAGGTCGAGCACAAAGATGTCAAAGGCCACTTCTTCTTTGTCCGGTACAAAGTGAAAGAGGATCCAAACCGAGAACTCATCATCGCGACCACCAGGCCCGAGACGATGTTCGCCGACACGGCCGTGGCCGTGAATCCCAACGATGAGCGCTTCAAGGATCTCATCGGTCTCACGGCCATCGTGCCGATCTCGAACCGAGAGGTCCCGATCATCGGAGACGAGCACGTGGACATTGAAAAGGGCACCGGATGCCTGAAGGTCACCCCGGGCCATGACTTTAACGACTTCGAAATCGGCAAGCGTCATGAGCTGCCGATCATCAACATCTTAAACCGCGACGGAACCTTCAACACCACCGCACCGGAGATCGAGGGTCTCAAACCGAAGGACGCCCGTGCAGAAGTTGAACGGATCCTGACTGAGCTGGGTGCTCTGGTGGAGAAAAAAGATCACATCCATCCGGTGGGCCACGGGCAGCGCTCCGACGAAATCGTGGAGCCCATGGTGTCGAAGCAGTGGTTCCTGAACACCACGGCCATGTCTCAGGCCGCGGTGGAAGCCGTCGAATCCGGCGAGATGACGTTCTTTCCAAAGGGCTGGGAGAACACGTATTTTGCGTGGCTGAGAAATCCGAAGGACTGGTGCATTTCACGGCAGCTTTGGTGGGGCCATCAAATCCCGGTCTTCTATTGCCGTCACTGCAAGGCCAAGTGGGCCACCGAGGAGACACCGGAGCATTGTCCGGAGTGCAGGGATCCGGACATTTTCCAAGACCCGGACGTCCTCGACACGTGGTTCTCATCGGGCCTGTGGCCACTGTCGACGTTAGGCTGGCCGGATGAAAAAGCGATGCTCGCCAAGGGCTTTGAGAAATTCTACCCCAACGCCACTCTCATCACGGGGTTTGACATCATCTTCTTCTGGGTCGCTCGGATGATGATGATGGGCACGAAGGTCACCGGGAAGGTTCCCTTCCGGCACACCTACATCCACGCCATCGTCCGGGACAAGCAAGGCCGCAAGATGAGTAAGTCTCTCGGAAACGGGATTGATCCGCTCGACATGGTCGGGCAGTACGGCGCAGACGCCATGCGGTTCACCCTCGCCGCGGGCTCGGGCTACAACCGGGACCTGAACCTCGATCCGGAACGGATCGAGGGGTACCGAAACTTTGTGAACAAACTCTGGAACGCCTTCCGGTTCGTTTATCCTTTTCTCGACAAGGCCAGCGACGACCTTCCCGTGAAGTCGGAGTGGCACCTTCACGATAAGTGGATCCTCGCCGAACTCAACGACGTGGCCCGGAAGATGAACGAAGCCCTCGACGTGTACCGCTTCGACGATGCGTCGGCGGAGATCTACGCCTTCGTCTACGATAAGTTCTGCAGCTGGTACATCGAGCTCTCGAAGAACATTCTCTATGGACAGGACGAGCGTGCGAAGGTCATCCGGGCCACGATGCTCCGGTACTGCTTTAAGAAGATCGTCACGTTGCTGCATCCGATTGTGCCGTTTATCACCGAAGAGATCTGGTCGTATCTTGAGACCAACGGCTCCCTCATCGCAGTCCAGGACTACGTTGAGTTTGATCGGGCCCTGGAAAACGATGAGGTGCGAGAGCTCATGAACAAGTTCATCGAAGTCACGACCGGGGTCCGGAACATCCGCTCCTCAGTGAATCTCAAGCCCAAAGACGAGATCGACGTGCGCCTCTTCACCGATGATAAGAAGCTCGCGAAGTTTATCTACGAGTCTCGGCACTTCCTCAAAGACCTCGCGAACGTGAAGTCTGGGACCCTCCGGAATAAGCAAAATGAGCGACCAAAGAAGTCGGCGTCCTTCGCCACGGCGCACACGGAGATCTTCATTCCCCTCGAGGGTCTGATCGATATCTCCGAGCAGGTCAATCGGATTAAGAAAGACATCGAGAAAACTCAGAACGAGCTTAAAAAAGTTGAGGCCAAGCTAAACAATCAAAACTTCATGGGCAATGCCCCGGAAGACGTCCGGGCCGAGGTCCGGAGCAAGGCGACGCTCTTCCAAGAGAAGCTCTTATCCCTCGATCAGATCTTAGAAACTTTTCTGTGATCCCCGTGAGCGCTACTCCGTAGAGTAGCGCTCACTTCCTTGTCTTTCCCCGGCTTTCCTTTGTGATACAATCAGAGGACCGAACAAGGAAGATGGATGAAAACAAGCGTCATGCTCTGCGCTCTCTTTGCCTCACTCACCGCCTTCTCCCAAGAGATCACCTGCTTAGATAAGCTCCTCCCCTTCAATCGATACTCGGGCCTTCATCAGGTCGACCGCGACGAGTGGTACGACGGTCGAGAAACGCTCGAACCGGAAGGAGTCAGTAAAGGGGTCGCCTACCTCACGAAGAGTAAACTCCTGTGCAAGGCCGACGAGGTGGTGATCACGGTCGCTCCCGTGTGCTCCGTCCTCGTCTCTGACTTACCACAGTCAAACACTTGCTTCGTGTACACCAACCTCGGCTACTTCGTCGTCTCCCGAGATAATAACCGGAACATGAATTTTATCTTTTCCCGGGACCGCCGCTTCAGAGATTAAAAAGTTTCGCGGCTTGATCGAAGACCGCATTCATGTTGAACGTGAGGCGATCCCGGAGCACAGATTTTGTAGGAACGGGATTCACCACGGTCGAGTTGCTCGAGGCCGTGACCGCAACGTCGGCCAAGAAGTAAAAGGGGCCTGTCCGTTGGGGATCTCCTCGGTCATAGAGGATTAAGGTCCGAGTACCGACGTACGCACCGAGGGCACCGCAGGCCCCCTGGTAGGTAATGAGGCCGCTTGAAAAAGCGAGCATGCGACCGAGCTCGATCCAATCCTTGTACACGAAGAAGTCGTAGGTATTCACCTTGGGGAGAAGCGGAAGGAAGCTATCGATCAGGAGTTTCATCTGAACCTGATCCTCGGAGGCAAAGAGCACAATCCGCTGACCTTCAAACTGTGAAAGGAGTTCGACCCACTCGCTCTCGATCATGGTCCCTCGGAGCGGCGAGAGGTTGACCGCGTAGTAGGGCGTCGGTGGCAGGGAGGGCATCCGGGTCAGAGACCGGGAGGTGACCCGAAGACGAGAATCGGCCGTTGCACCGGTCGTGAGTTGGAACAGCGAAAGGAAATCCTCGGCGATATGGTGCCCGACGGGTCTGGTCGTCTTGTGGGTGAGAACCAGGGTTTTCCACTGGTCGGAGAAACCGACTCGCTTCTTCGCCCGAAGACCTAGGCCCAGGCACGCGTCAGGGAACGAGTTCGTTAGGCTGACGAACAGGTCGACGTTATAAACAGGGAGATTGGCGGTGTAAGGATGCACGTCAAAAATAGAGCGGATCTCGTCCTCATCGAAGAGGTGGTAGTACGCCTTGAAGGGCAGAAGATTGAGAACCTCAACATCCTTCTTGGGGGTAATGAAATGGATCTCGGCCTTCGGGTACGCGTCGCTCAGAGCATGAAGGAAGGGAAACGTAAGAATGCGCTCTTCGAGATCGAACGGGAGCTTCAACAATATGACTTTCGGTGAATCGTCTTCTAACATTTCAGGCATGACTCATGATAGGCCAAATCCACCTAGGCCGCAGCAAGGAAAATTTGGTTCCCAGATTAGATCTTTTTCTGGCGCTTGAGCCAAAGGATCGTGTAGTAGCTCGTCGCGACCGCAGGCACGAAGGCGTTAACGAGCGGGACTGGAACCACCACTAAAAAGAGTGCTCCACTGAGAGAGTACGGGATGATGTTTTTCGCGACGTCACTCAGGCACTGTCCGACCGTGAGATTGTGGCGGGACCAAGAGTAGTCGATGAACTGGACGGCGAGCAGGGAGGAGATGAGAAAAAGCGCCAGCGGATAGAACGCGGGAAAGATGTTAAGGACGAAGGCGAAGGCACCGGCCAGGATCAAGTAGCAGAGCTTTTTGAGCTCATTCTTAAAAATCGAAAGCACCGACCGTTTAACTTCAGAAAGGGCGTGCTGATGATCTTCGTCCATGATCGTCCGCTGAACGAGCTTTTGCTCGATGCGCGCCGAGAGGAGTGAATTGAAGGGGGCCGCGATGATCCCGACCACCAGAACAAAGGTCCAACTCATGACGAAGAAAACGAAGAGGATGAGGATCCCCGTGAGGATTTGAGACAGCAGCGTCGCTTGCTCTGAATTGTAAACGTAGCCTCGGAACATGGCGACGAAGATGTCGGAGTTCCGGTAGATCCCAGCGATGGACAAGAGGTAGAGAAGGAGTGCGAGGATCGTCGGGACCACGGCCAAGATAAAATTGACCGGATCCGTAACGATGACCTTGAGGGCTAAGGGGAGGGAGCGGAAGACATCTTTCATAGGTTGATGTTAGAGGGAAAACTTAGCAAAATCAAATCCTCCGCGTTCGTCTCGGATGATCGCCATGATCAACGACGGTTCGTCGTCCCCCTTGAACTCAGTCTCCTCATCGATCCCGGCCTTGGGCCGATCGAATTCTCCACTGGAGGTGTACCAGGCCACTTCGAAGCGCTCAGTTCTTGTCTCCACAACCCCGTCGACTCGAGTCTGACGGTAAACCTGTGCTGCGGACGTGGACACTGAGAGCACGTCCCCATCACTCGGGATCCCGGCCGCGGCTCCGTTGAGGCTCAGAGTGGATCCCGTGGGGTTGGTGTTGGGGGCGTTATCTGCATCAGAGACGCTCCGAGAACTCACAAGGATCCGCTTGAACGCCGTGACCCCATTGATCGTAAAGATCGCCACAAAGGCCACGCCATTGGACCGATCCCGCTCAGAGCGTCTCGCGTAGATGATGCTGGAAGCAGGAATGGACACGGAGAACGTTTCGCTACTGAGCCCGGTTCGGCCGGTGGCATTTGGCTGGAGTGCTGTCATGTCGATGGTGAGTGAAGTTTCTGTCGCCGTGGAGTCATGATCGCAGCTCACTCGGGCCCCCTGAGAGATGCCCGGATCGATGCAGGTGATGTACGTACCGCTGAGGTTCCCACTGCCCTCCACGTCGGAGACGAGCACCTGAAGGTTGACGGATGCACCAGGACTCACCTCGGGCGTATCTGCTTTGATGCCGAGGATTCGAAACGTTTGAAGTTCTTCGACCTTTCGGAACTTCGTATCACCGCAAGCGAGGCAAAGGATCAGGAGGGCCAGGTATCGCATGTTAAAACTCCCCTTTTACACCGAAGGTCGGAAGGATCGGAAGGCCACGGACCTTTTTTTTCTGGCGGTAGTCGAACGAGTACTCCAGGCTCTGGGGATTTTCTGAGTTGAGAACATTCAGTATGTCCACGTAGGCCGTGAGGATCCATCGGTCGTAAATGTACTTCCGATCCACCCGCAGATCGAGCTGTCGGAAGGCATCGAAGCGCTGAGAATAGATCCGTCCCGCCAGCGGAACATAGACATCATTGTCGGCGTCAAACGTCGCACCACGGATCGGAGTGAACGGCAACCCAGAGACGAACCGAAGTCGACCGGAGAAAGTCCAGCGGTCCGTGTTGTAGGCGCCGATGAGATTGAGGTTATGAGTCTGGTCGAACTCGGAGGGCCCGGTTCCGAAGCCCGGAATCGTTCGCTCGCTTCGGAGGAGGGTGTACACAAGCTGCGACGTCCACTCGTTCATCCGGTACTTAGCCTGGACCTCCGCCCCTGCGATCGTTCCGGAACCACCGTTGCGGTAATTCTTCTGGACGTCAGGAACAACGACGTTTCGAAGATTCTTGTAGAAGTAGTTGTTCGTGAGCTCGAAGCCCTGGTTCGTGTCCTTTCGAAAATCTTTACGAAACCCGACGACGTAGTGCCAGGCATAGGGGGCCGTGATGTCGCTATTTCCGTATTCCGCGGAGACCTCTTGCGGCAGTGGAGCTTGAGCGTACTTCCCCCAGGCGCCCCGGAGCTGAAGCGAAGAGTCGTACTGGTAGCGGAGCTGAAGCCTTGGTTGAAGTTGAGTTTCGCGGGTCAGAGTGAAGTGATCAACCCGCAGGTTCGGGAGATACGTCCACTTCGAATCCGCGGACGTTTTCATTTCCTGGCGAAGGTAGGCGCCGAACTGCCCGTCGTCACCCTCCGTATCAAACTTCCGCTCTTCTCCAACAGAGAAGGGCGTGTTCACGCCACCCACGGAATAGCTATTGGGCAAGTTGACCCGCACTTTACTTCGATCATAGTTGTTATCCAGTCCGAGGTAGGTCTTGTAAGTTTCTGACCATTCGTTCTGAATCTCTGACCGGTGGGAAATCACGTTATTCTGCACATCGAGGTAGCGACCGCCGATGTTCACCAGGAGATTGTCGCGGCCAAGACCGATCGAGTGGTCCATCCGAGTTTTCTCATTGATCCGGGTCGAAATCTGCGGGATGACCCTGAAAAACTCTGTGCGGTTGTAAAAATCTCCACGCAGGCCCGGGTCATCGTTGGCGGGCTTATTTAGGATGAGCTCGAGCTCGTCCTTACTGAGCACCATGGTGGTCTTAAACTCATTCTTCTCGTCGAGCTTCCGGCGGTAGATCCCCGTGAGATCGTAGTAGGTCGGAGCTGCGGTGAGTTCGAAGTCTTCATTTTCCTTCGCCACCGCCTTGAGGACCTGACCGATGTAACTGTATCGACCACCGATCAAAAATGACGAATCTTTATCGATCGGGCCCTGGACAAGGCCTCCGGTATTCAGCAGATCAACGAAGGCCATTCCGTGGATCCGATCGTCCTTGGGGTTGGTCGTGGTGAGGCCGATGATCCCCCCGATGGCGCGAGAGTATTCTGGGCCATAGCCGGCCGGCAAGAGGTCCACCCGTTCCACCGCCTCCGGAATGATCACCGAAGAGAGACCACCGAAGTGGAAGACAATCGGGACTCGATGGCCATTGATTAAGTAGCCGGTGTCATCCGGGCTGGCACCTTGGACGATGATCTGGGCGGTACCCGCCGTGGCCGCGACCCCGGGTAAATTCTGAGCGGCGCGAACTGGATCCCCACCGAACGACCCGGGTGCTTTGAGGAATTCTTCTTGCGTCAAACTCTGGGCTTGGTCATCGCGCTTCACCACTTTGCTCGTCACCGTGGTTTCGAAGGTCGTGTAGAACACCTTTTCGAGATACACCGTCAGGCCAGCGCCGGGAGCGCAGACGTTCTTTCGAACAAACTTTTGGTAACCCGAGAGATTGACGATGAGCTCGCAGTCTCCGGCCGGAACTTCGGGGAAGCGAAACTCTCCCGCCTCGTTTGAGACGGCCTTGAGCTTATGGGGGAGGATGAAGAGACTGACGTCCTTCAGGGGCTTCCTCGTTCCTCGCTCGAGCAGTGTGCCGGAGACCGGAGCCAACGCCTGGGCGTGGATGAGGGTAGATAAAAACAAGAGTGGCAAGAGATACATTAATACTCCAGTTGAAACTTAAGCGAATACCGGATCCTCACGGCGACGGATTTCCCGTCGACCATCGCTGGTCGAAAGAGAAACTTCCGCAGGGCCTCCACGGCTCCCGGGCGGAAAAGCGGGTCCCCATCGACGACGGAGATGTCTCGAACCTTTCCTTGAGCATCGATCAGGATGTCCATCACCACGGAGCCTTCGAGCTCCTTTTCTCTCGCCTCTTTCGGATACGCAGGCCTCACCTCAGTCAAGACCGTTGGCATCTGGCTCACGAGGTACTCCTCTGTAGGCGTCGGAAGGGCGTCCGCGTCGGAGTCTAGGAGCACAGTCTTATCCGCCGCTTTCGCAAGGGTGTTCCCCTTCTTCGCCGCGACACCCTCCGCTCCCACGCTCTCGTCTGTGTAGGAGTTCCGACTGGCCCCGAACACCTCGCGCTTGGTGCCAGACTCGGGCACCGGTTCGTTGACAGATTTTAAGACAACCTTGGGTTTGTCTTTGACCTCTGAAAGGTTCTGAACCTCTTGGGCAGGCCCCACGATCTCGACGGGAACGTCGATGGTTTCAGAAGTCGGGACCTTCAGTTGCACGATGACCAGACATCCGATCGCTAGGCCCGCATGGAAGAAGAACGAGAGCTGCCAGGGCCGAAGCTGCGTCATCATCAGGTTACCGGTCCTTGATCTTCTCGACCTGGAGGGCAAACCTGTTTAAGTTGTTCCGCTTCAGAAGGTCAATGAATCGCACCACGTCGCCGTGCCTTGAGTCCGTGTCAGCGCTGATGAGGAAGTTCGTCTCCGGAGCAGTCTTGCTAATCTGCTCCAGTTCCTGGGCAAGGGTCGAGTCTGAGCGGAGCTGGCCATTGAGAAGCACTTGTCCCTCTTTCGTGATGGCCACACCTACCACGGTGGCCTTCGATGCCACATCGGAGGTGAGCGTCTTCGGAAGATTGACCTTCAGACTTTCCTTCAGCATCACGGGTGCTGTGACCATGAAGATCACGAGCAAGACGAGGACAACATCAACGAAGGGAGTGATGTTAATGTCGTTAATTCCCTCGTCACCGAGGTCAAATTTCCCGGCCATAACTAGTCCTTGTAGGCGATGTAGAGGTCCTTGAGACTCTGGGCTTCGGCCAGGACCATCCGGACCTTGCGCCCGAAGAAATTGTAGGCCACAACGGCGGGGATCGCGACCACCAACCCTACTGCGGTGAGGATGAGGGCCTCCGCCAGGGAGAACATGACCGAGTTCGTGCTTCCGGCCCCGCGGGAGAGCTCTCCAAAACTGACGATGATTCCGAGGATCGTTCCGAGGAGACCGATGAAGGGCGTGGTTGATCCGAGGGTACCTAAAACCGGAAGCCCTCGTTCTAGCTCCCGGCGCTTTTCTTGGGCGTACGCCTCGAAGGCCTTGTCGATCTGCTCTCCCGTTCGGAGTCCTTTGAGATCGCTTAGGAAGTCACTGAAGAAATGCGCCCCCGTCGCAAACGGGGCCCTCGCTTTAATGCTTTTCCTAACCTCGGCCCCGGGAAGGACGAGAGCGTTGAAGAAGCGTTTTCGGTCGATGATGATCGTGATGGACCAGAAGGAGAGAAGGATCAGTAGTGCCATGATGAGTCGGGCGGACCATTCGACGACGGTTAACCAAAGCATAGAGGCTCCTCTTTTGGGATTGCGGGATGATTTTAAATTCATCTCCCGGCCGTTGTCAGTAAGATTAGGCGGGAAATTTGGTGAACCTGAAGTCGAAGAGTTCTCTAAAATCACCGAGCTTTGAAACCGAGGATTCTGGAATTCGCAAAGTGACGGTCTCGAACTGGTCCCAGTCGAGCTCTCGGCGCAGAAGCTCGCTCACGACGCTGAGGTCCCGGCAACGGCGGAACTTCTCTTTCGCCTTCGCGATCATTCCTTGGCAGCCGACGATGTTACCATCGCGGTAGTGGATGCAGGCGGCCGCCACCTGGATGATCGCCCAGTACACGTTCCGCACAGGATCCTGCCGATCTTCCATCCAGAGGTCTTCGAGGACCTCGTGACACTCCCAGTACTTCTGCTCATTAAAGAGCCGGATGCCCTCCGCGATTCTCTGGAGGTGATCGGCGTCGAACACCCTAGAAACCACCCAGGATGTTAAGGCCCGAATCCACGTAGAGGACCTGGCCCGTCACTCCCCCGGAGAGGTTCGAGGCAAGGTAAACTGCAGCGCCGCCGCAGTCTTCCGGCGTCACGTTCCGCTTCATGGGCGAGATCTCCTCGACTTGAGAGAGGAGCGTCCTGAATCCAGAGATCCCGGAAGCGGCCAGGGTTTTGATCGGGCCGGCCGAGATGCAATTCACTTTAATTCCCCGGGGACCCAGGTCGTAGGCCAGGTAGCGCGTCGACGCCTCAAGCGCCGCCTTCGCAACACCCATGACGTTGTAGTTCTTAATCACTTTCTGAGACCCGTAGTAGGTCATGCTGATGACGGAGCCTCCGTCGTTCAAAAGGTCATGGAGGCACTCGGTCACACCGACCAGGGAGAACGCAGAGATATCACACGCCATCGCGAAGCCCTTCCGGCTCGTGTGAACGAACTCTCGGGAGAGATCTTCCTTATCGGCGAAGGCTAAGGAGTGAACGATGATGTCGAACTTGCCCCAGTGCTTCTGGACCGTTTCTCTCATCGCCGGATAGTGAGCGTCATTAGTGACATCCATTTCGAAAGTAAAATCTGCACCGATCTCGAGAGCGAGGGGCTCGACGCGCTTCTTGATGGCATCGTTCATGTAAGAGAGGGCAATAGAGGCACCCTGATCTTTAAACGCTTTTGTTATGCCCCAGGCGATGGACCGGTCGTTGGCGAGGCCAAGGATCAGAGCTTTTTTACCTTCAAGAAGTTTCATAGGTATCCTCACTTTATGTGGGAATACACTACCTAACGGCTCGCAGGCTTTCAAGAGTTTGCAGCGGGTCATCTCGGAAATGGGGTCTTACTTCTTCACTTCACTGGCCATGCTCCGACCCGGCGCGAATTTCTCCGCATAGAAGGTCTCGTATGTGGATCTTCGGAAGTTCTTGAAGCGTGCGAGCTTTGAAACATCTGGGACAGTTTGTGAGAGGAAGCTCATGTGCTTCGACTCAAGGTCTCGCATTTTTTTCACGCCCTGGTCGAGGAACTGAGGGTGGAGTTCCTTCCTCAGGGTACCAAGCTCTTTGACGAGAGATTCTTCGGCGGAGATGAAGCTAATCGCAACGTCTTCGGAGAGCTCGAGCTCTCGGGTCATGAACTCATGGACCTTAAGGATCCAGTCGTTTTGAAACTCTTCGTTCTCCAGAACTTTCTCAAAGTCAGTGGTGTAGATCACGTTATCGGTGTAACTCTCTTTGTAGTCAGCCGTCGTCGCCGGCGTGAACGTGTGCTTCTCTTTCCATTCGGCTTTCTGGTTCCCGACGTAGAGCTCCGCCGCCGATTGCCGCTGCCGGAGGAGACTCTTCGTTCCTTCGACGGCGCCGGTTCGGAGCCCACCCAGATCGGCCAGAAGCATGGTCGCGACCACGGCCGGCGCTCCCACGCGAAGGGCGTAGCGTTTCAGCACCGGGAAGATGCGCTTCCGGAGATCCGGATTAAAATCAAGAATCTGGTCGACCTCTTTCAGGGCGTGCGCGCGCTGTCCGTCGATGGCCATTTCGAGCGTCGCCTGGAGCTTCTCCTGGAGCTGAGGCCCTCGCTCACCGACGGCCAATCCAGCGTCGGCGATAAGAACGTTTAGGACCGCTTGCGTGGCGTTCGCGACCCGGTCGCGTTTCGTGCGGATGAAATCCTGGCGCTCGCGAGCGAGCTCTTCCTCCCAGCTCCGTTGGGCGTGGAATTTTTGTTGATTGATGTGCTCGAGGGTTTGTCGGCGCTTCTCCGAGAGCTCGGTTTCCTGGCGGCGTTTCTGTTCGTTGATGTCTCGCAGAAGCGACTCCCGCTCTGAGAGGGCCTCTCTGACAGCATCTTTTCTCAGCGCGCTCAACCGCACCAGTTCGTCTTGCCGGAGTCGCGCGATCTTCTTGAGCTCTTTTCTCTTCTGGGTCTCGAGCTTCTCGTGCGCCTTTTCTTCAGTCCGCCGCAAGCGATGCTGGTGCTGCTCAGTCCGAGATTTCAGGGCGCTGGCCCCACGCTGCTCCCGGGCAGCGAAGAAAGACTTCATCTTTTGTTTCCGAAGCGCGATCTCCTCCTGAAGCTGGGCCTCGGTCCGTTCCACGAGGTCCTGGGCCTCGAGGGTGGCTTCTCGTAAGCGTTTGGTGGCTTCCTCGGTTACGCTGGATTCGGTCTTCCGCGCTTGCGCCAAGACCTCATCCACGGCCCTGAGGGCCAGCTGTTTTTCATGATGGATTTCGTCTTCCTTCCGTCGGCGTTCTGCTTCCAGCTCCGCCAGGTTGGTTTGCCTTGCGACTTCGACCTCGGCGAGCATGACCTCTTTTTCGGCCTGAAGTTTCGCACGCTCTTCTCGGCGCAGTTCTTCGAGCTCGAGCTGTCCCGTTCTCCGGCGCTCGACGATTTCCCGGTTGCAGTCTTCGAGTTTTAGGTTGAGCGCCGCGAGCTCCCGCTGCACCCGATCCCGGTCAAGTTGAAGCTTCATCGTCGCTTCGTTCAAATGACTAAGATGGGCTTCGGTCCGGGCCTTATCCTGTGCGAGCTCCTCGACTTCGCTGATCAGGACAAGTTTCTCCCGGGCCAGGGTCCGCTCCCGGCCACGGGAGTCCTCGAGCGCCACCGCGATGACGTCCCGCTGAGTTTCGATCTCCGAGAGCACCTTCTTCTCATCCTGGATCAGCCCCCGAAGGTTCGCAAGCTCTTCCTCAAGCTGCGTGCGTTGCTGAGCGAAAGCGAGCTCTTGCGCCTTGCGCTCCTCCCCCGCCTTGAGCTCAGACGCCTCGAGACTCAAGCGGATCGCGGTGAGCTTAAACTCCTGTGCTTTTTCAGCACTTCGGAGGTCGGACAGTTTGAGCGCCGAGCGCTCGAGGTCATGGGTAACCGAAGTGACTTTTCGCTGGAGATCCTGGTGCTGATAATCAAGTTTCCCCAGTTCCCCGCGTTTGGCCGAAAGCGCCGCTTCGAGCTTAGATAGGTCTGCCCGGGCGTCGCCCGTGATCAGCTTGAGACTCTCGGCTTCTTCTCCATGCCGCTGGATCTCCTGCAGGAGCTGCTTCAACCGCACTCCCTCCCTGTCGAGCTCGATCCGAAGGCCCTTCAGGAGCGAGGCCGTATCGCAACGCTGCGACTCGAGCTGATCCACCCCCCGTTGAAGCTCGAGAGTTTCCGTTTCTAGAAGCACCTTCTCCTTGAGGAGGTGAGTCAGCTGCTTCCGGATTCGGTCCCCTTCCTTCAGGTCCTCGCGGACGGTGAGTGACACCTTCTGGATGCTCTCGCGCTCCGTATCGAGCTCTCGTCGCTGCTCGGAGGTTTCCGTCCGAAGGCCCGCGAGGGACTCTCGCGCCTGGAGGGTTTCGAGCTCGAGGGCCGCCAGGAGGGCGCGCTGATCTTCGATCGCCCGGTTGGTTTTATCTCGTTCGTCCCGCAGGGTCGCCAGCGCGAGGTTCTGCGCCCCGATGTTGTTCTTAAGCTCGATCTCTTCGACTTCCAAACGTCGAACGAAGTCCCGGAGCTGCTCCATCCGATCCGTGATCTCCGAGTTTTCCGAGGACGTTCGCTTAAGCTCTTGCACGAGCCCGGCGCGTTCTTTTTTCAACTGCTCGAGGTCCGCTTCCAAGCGAAGCTGCTGGACCGAGGACTTGAGCTGCAGGGCTTCGGCGTCTCCGATCAGCTGCCGCTTCTTTTCCTCGGCCTGGGTGAGCTTCCGGAGCTGCGTCTCCCGGTCCCGCAGCTGGGAGTTGAGCCGCTCGATGCGCTCTTTGAACTCTGTCTCAAAGAACGGCGGCGGTTCAGCTCCGTCGTCAAGGACCCGCGCCATGGACAACTGGAAACTTTGGTTCAGCACGGTAATGGCCGCGCCCTCGGGGTAGCGCACCTCCTCCCGAAGTGGAAGGATGATTCCCCCGAGGAAGACGCTCGCGCTCTCTCCGAAAGTCCGGACGGTGATCCCGGTTCCTTTCTGCTTAATCTCCAGAAGCTTAAGAGGTAGCGCTTCGCCGGCGAGAGGCAGATCGCAGGTCGGGTCAGCCCCGATGGTGATCGCGCCGAGGCGGCCGAAGAGAAAGTCCTTCGAAGTCCCATTCTGAGAGAGCTTGATGATGAGTGACACGGGGCCTCCTAGGCAGCCTTATCTTCACTGAGTTCTGATTTCTCTGCTGCGACAGGATCGGGGCGTCTGGCGGGTCTCTCCTTTTTCCCCCACCAGTTGCTGATGGGCCGGATCAAGGTCACGAACCCCACTTCAACGTTGAGCTCTTTGGCGATGAGGTCCTCGGAGAGCACTTCGATCGGATCTCGCTCGGCCTCGAAGCTCGTGAGCTCCGAGGGCAGTTTGTTCTGCGAACTCATGCTCCAGAGTGTGTCGAGCTCGTGCTCAAGGCGCTCCACCGTTTCAACGTAGACTTTCTCACACGAAAAGAAGGTGTTCACCAACCCCATCGTCACGGAAAGGATGATCCCGATGATGGACGTGGACATGGAGAAAGAAATCTTCAGAAGAAAGTTATCCATCACGAGCTTCGAGGCTTCCACGTCCGCGAGGTTCATGCCCCCGAGCTCCGGGAGCGCTTTCATGATGCCTAAGAAAGTTCCGAAGATCCCGCCGACGATGAACAGCCCCGGAACCGTGTTAAGGAACTCGTTAAAGACTCCCACCGGGATGAGCCCGAAGACTCGGTTGAAGCAGGGGTTACTCCGCAAGACGTTGTTCGAGATCTCGAGGAACTTTGGCCGCTCCCCCCACTTGAGGTAGCGCAGATTCTTCAGGAGGTCATGGACGATCCGGGCCGAGCCTTGTTGCACCAAGAAGACCCGATCCGTGACGGTCATGATCGCGTCCGGGTTCCGCCGCTTCATGATGGCCCGGATTTCGAAGACCTCGTAGTAGGTGATCTCCAGGAGCCGCTTGGTCGCGACGAAGAAGGACTGGTCCGTTGCCTCCTTCCGCGAGTCCTGAAACTTCCGGACGCGCTTGGAGAATTCCCGGGCGAACCACTCCTCGCGTTTCACGGTGTAGTAAATGAGGACCCGAAGCCCCACGGCGGCGAAGAAAAAAAGTGCCATGGCCGGCATCAGTAAGTCCGTAGCAAACACGACGACACCATCGACGAAACCTTGCACCAGTGATTGGCTGAACATAACGTACCCCTTAATCCTTCAGGTTGAAGCGGATGATAACTTTTTGCGATTTCTCACAGCGAAACTTTGCGCAGTAATCTTTGATCGGGAGGCCCGAGGCGATGTCCCGGCCCTTGACCTCCTCGGCGAGGAAGCTCCGGCCAGTGACTTTGACCAACGGGAGCATTTCCTTTTGGTACTGGTAGCTCATCTCCCCTTTGTCGAACATGTACTTGAAGATCGACTTCGCCCGGTTAAACGAGAGATCGAGGTTGTAGCTGACGGCCGCGCGGTCTTTCTCGGCCAGGGACTGCGGGTCCACGTACTGGCCCTTATAGGTTGGCGAAGAAAACCCGATGATCTCGACCGACGAGATCTCCTTGGCGATGCGCTCGTCCTCGAGGAGAGACTTCGAGTAGGTCGGGACGAACTTCTTGAGGATGTTCATCATGTTCGGCTTCAGGTCGGCCCGGCCCGTGTCAAAGTACTCGTCGCCGAACTGGATCGTGACGTCACCGGACTTGCCGTCGACTCCGGCGGTGATGCCATTCTTGGCCAGGTTGTCGGCGATCTTCTTAGCAAGCTTCTTCTTCGCATCTGCGATCTCCTGAGCGCGCTTCAAATCTCCCGAGAGACCGGCCTTGTCTTTTTCCAACTGACTGATCGCTGCGAGGTAGCGCCCGTGATCTTTCTGCGCATCCGCGAGTTTCCCCTTGAGCGCGTCGGCCTCACCTTTCGCTCGGCCAACTTCGGACTTAAGCCCCGCGAGTTCTTTGTCGAGCGCCGCTTTTTCCTGTTCCATTTTTCCCTTGAAATCGGCGAGGGCCTTGAGCTTCTCCGACGCCGAAGCCTTGGCCCCCTCGAGCTGCTTCTCGAGGGCACTGCGGTCGGCTTGCATCTTCTCGTCGAAGGCCCGGCGCATCTCGGCCAACTTCGCTGCGTGCGCAGCTCCCGCGGCCGCGAGATCGGCTTCGAGTTTCTGCTTCAGCGCCGCCTGCTCGGCGAGTTTGCCCTTGGCCTCGTTCAGTTGCCCTTCGGCATCGACGAGCTCCTGGTTCATCTCCGCCACCGCTCCCTGCATGCTCTTGGTCTGGGCCTGGAGCGCACTGATCTCTTTGGCGTTCTGGAGCCGCATGACCGCGACCTTCCGCGCGAGTTCGGTCTTCGTGGCGGCCGTGGTCTGGAGGTCTTTAATCTTCTGACTGAGGTTCGAATTCAGAGCGGTGATCTTCGCCTGGTTCGTCGCAATGAGCTGCGCCTTCTCCGTGAGTTCCGCCTCGAGCTGCGACACCTGCTGTTGGCGCGCGTCGAGCCGCTCCTGCTTCTCCTGGAGCTCCTGCTCCTGCTGGGCCAGTTGCGCCTGGTTCGAAGAAATGATCCGTCGCTTTTCTCCGAGGTCTTCCGTCTGGGCCTGAATGGTATCGTTCTTTTTCTCGATCAGCTCGTTTCGGAACTTGATCTTCTTGTTCGAGAGGAGGTTGGTGTTCACGATGTTTCGCACCATCTGCTGGTACTGGTTCAGCGCGCGGGCCTTGGCCGCGTTTTCTTCCGCCCGCGCCTCGAGCTGGCGCTTTTCCTCGGTCGCCTCATCTTGCAGCAGCGAAAGCTTACTCATGAGTTCGTCGTACATCTTCGCCTCGTCCTCCGAGGCCTCTTTCTGAAGGTAGTCGTCTTTCAGAGCGTTGTAGGCCTGGAGCTGTTTCTTGTAGTCCTGCGCCTCCGCCTTGAGTTTCTGGTTCTCGAGGAGGTTCTGCACCGAGGAAGTTCCCGAGCGCATGCTCGTGACGACGTAGAGGAGAAGGAACACGACACTCAGAACCATGAAGAGATCCGAGTACGAGGTCCAGAACGAGCCCTCGTCCTGAGATTTCTGTTTCAGCTTTTGATAATCTAAACTCATAGTCTACTTCTCTCGTTAGGTTTTTGGGACGTTGAAGAGATGCTCGAGGGTAGCACTTCTCGGAATGCCCACCGTAGAAAATCAAAAAACTGTTACAACTCGAGAGGTTGAAGAAAAATCACCTATCAAGAGATCTAGGCAGTAGTTTTTTCGTTGAGACCACACATTGTTGGCGGCCCCTGTGATGGAGCTGGGTTAGGCCGTGGATCGTGACGACCCTTAGGAGACCCCGGGGCTCAGGAACCTCGGTGGGCCCGGGGCAAGATTTGCTCCGTGAGGAACGAGGTCAAAAGAGAGGTAAGATCGATGCATGGTGCTTCGCTACCTTCTTACAGTCGTTTTTCTCTTCGCCTCCTCACTCTCACAAGCCTTCGAAGAAGAGAAGTTTGCCCGTGCCCTCGGACTCGAGCTCGTCACCGAGGGGCACCCCTTCACCGTCTTCGGCGTTCACACCATGTACGCCAATGAGAACCTCTCCCGGCAGCTCCTCCTCATGCGAGACGTCCCCGGGGAGTTAAAGGAGCTCCGGATCCTCCAGGCGAAAGGTTACCTCATCGCCGAGCTTCCGAAATCGGCAGGCACCTACTTTTCTATGGCGTTAGTCGGCATCACTGAGGACGAGATCCGCCGGAACCTGACTCAGACCACTGTCTGGCACAAGCTCTGGGATCAACTCCATCCACTGCCTCGGGCCCATGCCCTGGAAGACTGCAGCGTCATCGAAGGAAGACCCACCGCTCGAGGCTTAGAGCAGCTCCAGGCCTTCTACGGCTCGACCTTCGTCCGTGGCTCTTTTAGCTGCGTCCATAACCTCCTCCGAGGAGTCTGGGCCTCGAGCGGCGGCCGGGTCAACGATCTCGTCGAGGGAATCTCGAACCTCATCACTGATCCCCGGGCCTTTTGGGACCGCCGGGTTCAGCAGGTCCGGAACCTTGAACGGTTTATTGCCAATTTCGATACCAGGTTCAGGAGCATCGCCTCGAGCATCGCCATTCTTCCGACATCGGCGAAGGTCCAGATGCTCTGCGGATTCCTCGGAGGTTTGGGCACTGATGCAGCGATCGCAATCCTCGCCGGAGGGGCCGGGCTCGGGCAACTCCTGTTCCGAATGGAAGAGTACGTTCGACGACTCTCCCTCATGGAACGAGTCTTTCTTGCACTCGCGCGCACAAATCGGATCGCTGACATTCCCCCAGATTTCTACGCCAGATTCGCCTCGTCGCGATACCCTATCGCCGTCATCGAGACACTCAATTCACTCGCAGACAGGCAGCTGCCCCAGGCCATCATCAATACGATGAGAACAATGATGTAAGCAGTGAGGTCGCTAGGGCAGTGAAGCAAGAAACGCTGAAGCCCAGGCGCGTGCGATGGGGATCCCGGCGGGAAATCCAAAATGAACTCCATCCCCTCCCTGAGCAGGATAACTCGTCACGGCCCTTGAATCGAAGATGTCACACACGGGTGTGACGACCTCCCTCAAGAGCCGCTCTAGCCGCGGCGACTCCGCCTCGAAGCGACGCATCTTCGGAGGTCCGAGCCAGAAACAGCGGGCACCGGTTGCGCGGATTTTTTCCACCAGGACCCGCAGGTCCGATCGCACCGCTTCATCTGAGGGAACGTTCACATAGTTGGTCGAAAGATTCACGATCACAACGTCGGGTTTATGCCGCCGCAAGAGATCGTCGAGCTTCGGCGTCGCATGGGTCGCAGACCGCCGCTCCACATTCGCCGGAGAGCGTTCAAAGTAGCCACAGTTCGTTGATTTTCCTGTTATCCACCACTTGCCAATGGACCCACAGGAACCATACGTCGCAACGACCGCTTGTTTTTCTCGGAGTCCTCGATCGAGCGCCTGGCCAAAGGGGCCCACGAGGTGAGAATCCCCAAAGACGAGGACTGAGGCTGAGACTAGAGTTGTTAACATCACCATGTAAAATCTCCCGCTGTTCAACAGGTGTCCGTTTATCTATTCTGCCTCTGTTGATAAGTACTGTCCAAAGGAGTCCCACATGAGAAAATCATTCCCTATCCTCTTTACCCTCTTACTTTCTTGCTCGCTCCACGCGCAGGTCCTGACCACGGCTTCCTACGTAGATATCGGACGCTACATTGGCAAGTGGTACGCCATCACAGCGCTGCCCCAGTTCTTCACTCGTAATTGCCTCGCCCAGACTGCGGACTACGAAATCCTGACTGAAACCAGCATCTCTGTCCTGAATACCTGTATCAAAGGAAAGGGAGAGACAACCATCACCGGTAAGGCCGTGGTGAAGAACCCGAAGACCAACGCCGAGCTCGAGGTCACGTTCAATAACTTCTTCACCCGTCTCTTCCGGGTGAAGGGCGACTACACGATCATCAAGCTCGATCCAAACTACGAGTACGTCTTGATCGGTGGCAAAGACCGGAAGTCCCTCTGGATCATGTCACGCCGTCCGGACATGCCGGTGGAAATTCTCGAGGAGTACAAGGCCTTCGCCAAGAAAGAAGGCTTCGACGTCTCCCGCTTAGTAGACTCTCAGTTTTAAGCCTCATGCCCAGGGGTAACTACCTAGAATCCCTGGGCTTTCTAGTTCACATCAAATTTTCCATGGCCTTTGGTCGATAGGATTTCGTCACTCAAACGACGGAGAACCTATGAAACTCTTCATCCTCACAGTCTTCATCGCAACGTCCGCGTCCGCCTACCACTCGGGCATGGAAAAGAACCATCCGGTGCGGGAGCCTGTTGTTAAAAGTGAGGTCCGGACTCCGGCCTCAACACCCACACTTAAAGAAACACTGAAGACCCGGAAATAATAACTCCAAAGGAGTTCTCCTATGCCGTTCCCCGCAGAACGCTTCGACAAGTCTAAGCACAACTACCTTCAGAAATGCTTCTACGTGATCAACCTCCTGAAGGACAAAGACTACGACCTCTGGGAAACTTTCCACGCCCAGTACTGCAACACGACCCCAGAGGAATCCTGGGAGCTCTACGAAATGCTGGTGGAGGAGTATCGAAAAGTGGTGACGCCGCCGAAGAAAGCTACCAAGCGCTCGAAGCGAGTCGCCTGATCACGGGAAACGAACTTCAGGGGCACCCACTCGCGTCGATGGTGTTTTGCTCCGGCGGGGTCAGGGCCAGTTGGTACTTCTTCTTGAGGCGAACCCAGTCCTGGATGTACCGACAGGCGTAGTCTCTCCCAACGGGAAGCCACTGAGCGATGGACTTCGCTCCCTTCTGGCGGTTGTACCGGCGCTCCGTGATCACCAGATTATCCGGGTCGTTCGCAAACGCCTCCCGCTGAGCTCTTCCCCAGCCGGAGGCACCGACCTCGTGGGCGTGCTTCAACGGGATCAGGTGATCGATGTCGACGGCCTTTGCCTGGGTATGAACCTGAGGGTAGTAGTAGTCCTTCCATTCTCCTCGGACGACCGTGCAACCCTTGCGATTCAGCTCCACCGGAGTTAGGGAGCGGGAGATGAGGATCTCCTGCCGGGTGTTTTGACAGTCTTTGTCGAGATCTGACCAGTGCGGGTAAGCCTTCCGGTCATACTTCGGTTTCTTTGCGAGCTCTTGAGTGCAGGAGAAGAGTACCACGAGGACGGCGATCAGAGTCTTCATAAAAAAAGTATAGGGCGAATAAACTGCGTCGGTCGAGCTTAAAGTTTCCGGAAGGCGACGGAAGGGGCCTATACTGAAGCCTCCCCGCCCGCCTGTCATCGAAGTCATCTCACACACAAGGATTGATCATGAAAAAGACGGATGCTTTTTTGATCGCTCACGTCGAACACACGAAGGCACGCTTCAGCACTGAGGGTGAGGACCTCGGGATCGAGTTCAAGAGTCACATCGATAGCTGGATGCGGATCGAGGCCCATCTGCGGCATCGGTTCCAAAACCCTGGGTCCCACGGGACCTTAGGAAAACAAGATCTGAACCCGTTTGTTTACTCTTTCCGCGAGCGCTTGGACCCCTAAAATTCGGGCGTGTGGAGGGCCTGTCTCTCCCGCGCCCGCTGCTCTAGTTCTGGCCCTCAGACTCCAGCTTCTTGATCCCAGAAAAAGATAGTGTCTTGATGAATTTGCCGACGAACTCGCCCTGGTCGGAGAACTCGGCTTCAACGTTCTCGCTGATCGTGACCATGTGGGAGACGTCGAAGAAGCGGCCAGTGCCATCGGAGGTGAAACCGATGAAGAAGGTGTATCCGGCACCGGCCTCGGCCCAGCCAACGCGGGCAAAGGAGGTCCGAACGGTTGGCGTGAGCGTGACTTCTCCGCACATGTCGATCCAGGTCTTATCCCCTTGGCTCGTTTCTTCGCAGTTGGCGAGCTCGATCTCTTGCTTAAGCTTAAAGAGCGGCGACTCCGGATTCGTCAGAAGGCCCTTGATGAAAGTCTTGGTCTCCTGGCCATCCACGTAGCTTCCCGCCTGACCGCCCTCTTCGGTGTCCACGAGGATGTCAACCGAAGCGACCGTGGGACTCACGGTCTTATAGGTGCGCGTCTCTGCCCCGTAGGTGACGAAAGGAAGGGCCAAGAGAAGAGCTAGGGAAGCTATGTGTTTCATCGGGATCTCCTGTCGTGAACAACGTTTTCTACAGGTTATCTCGGTTCACCGTCGGGCCTGAGACTTCTTGTAGATTTTACCCGAGCTGTTCAATTCCAAGCCACTTCTCTTACCATGTGGGCATGAATGCACTCACCTTCCGCCTCGTCATCGTTCACTCCCTCATTCTCCTGGTCTTCTGGACCGGAGTTTCGACGGTGACCCTCGCCGTGGCAGGGTTTTTCTTCGTCTGGCGGGGGCTCTTCCTCAGCATCTCCTATCACCGGTATTTCTCGCACCGAGTTTTCCGGACTTCTCGCGCCTTCCAGTGCTTCCTGGCCCTCGCCGGAAGCATCTGCATGCAGCGCGGGGCCTTGTGGTGGGCCGCGAACCACCGCCGGCATCACCAGTACTCGGACACCGAGAATGATCCTCACTCTCCGATCGCTCATGGGCTCTTCCATGCGTACTTCGGGTGGGCGATGGAGAAGCGCGCCTTCGTCACCGACTACACTCGGATCCGGGACTTCCAAGCGTTTCCGGAGCTCCGCTGGCTTAACGAGCACAGTGACCAGATCCACGTTACGTTTCTCGCCTTCCTCATCGGACTCGGTGAATTGCTTCGGTGGCAATTTCCGGACTTAGGAACGAGCGGGGCCCAGATGGCGCTCTGGGCGTACCTCGTCGGGGGCCTCGCGCACCTGCATACGATCTTTCTCATCAACACCGTTAGCCATCTGCGTGGGAGCCGGAGCTTCGACTTCCCTGCGCGGGAAGGAAGAGACAACAGCCACAATAACTGGTGGCTTGCGGTTCTTACGTTCGGCGAAGGCTGGCACTATAACCACCACTGCTTTCCCTCCGGGGCCAACGCCGGGATCCGGAAGTGGGAATGGGACATGAGCTTCCAGCTCATCCGTGTCTTCGAAGCCCTGGGCCTCGTCTGGGACGTGAAGGTGACACCGGAGTCGGCCATCGAAAAACTCGAGAGCAACGGAGAGGCTTCAGAGAGCTACTCCTGACCATATCCCGCTCCCCTCAGAGACTGTTGCCCCCGAGGAGCGGGGTCTATTGTTTTACTTGAAAGATTAATTCCTAGGCTTCTATTGCTCCCGCTCCTCGAGGGCCCACGGAGTTCGCATCACTAGGACCGTCAGTCTTAGGAACAAGATTACGATCACTACCGTTGATCTGGGGATCAAAGCTCGCGGGAGTTGCAACAGGCGCCTCTTCTGTAGCCAGAGAAAGGCGTCTTCTGCAAAAAGAATCGGCGACTTCTCTCAGATTTGCGTTTGAAATTGAGGAGCGCTCGATACAAACAACTCGATTCCCTGATTCTCGCCACCGGTAAGATACCGGTTTTCCCGCAGGGCAAAAAGAATCGTCTACTTCCCTCAGATTAGCGTTTGAAATTAAGGAACGCTCGATACAAACAACTCGATTCCCTGATTCTCGCCACCGGTAAGATACCGGTTTTTCCGTAGTGCAATCAGAATCGGGTAGTACCCTCAGATCTCGGTTTGATATCAAGGAGCGCTCGACACAAATGACTTGATTCCCTGATTCACGCCACCGGCGAGATACAGGTCGGTCTTCTGCAAACCCATTTTGAGAAACAGTAAAAATGATGGAGCACATAATCAGAAACATGAATTTCATAAATCTCCTAGAGATCATGAGTTCCTTTCTGGACTCATGAGCAAGCTTGGTGCCAAGCAGTCCTCAAAACTCATTAGGAATTCAACCACTGGATTGGAGAGAAATTACACACTGTCTAAAGTTTGGACGTTTTGAACTAGGTGTCTTTAAAGTGTAAGTACCGCATGAGTACCATGCGAATTGAGCGGCGAAAGGCTTCCTCGAGTCTGAGAGTTTTATTCAGGTGATCGGTTTGTTCAGCCGTATTGAATGGGATTTCACGCACCACCGACGTTAGGGCCGCCGAAATTATTCTCAACCCTTCAAGGAAACAACCACCTTCCCAGAGCTCCCCCGGCCTGGTTTCAAATAAGAGAGCACCCGACTGAATCAACTGCAGAACCGCAAATCCGGTGAACATTTTAGAGACCGAGGAGATGCTCACGAGCTAGTTGGGTTCAACGGTCACTTCCTGAGACTCGTGTCCCTTGGAGGAGAGAAACATTTACACCATTTGGGTGGTTCGTAGGTCCCAGATTCTAGTCACCTAGCGCTGTACCAGATAGCTTGTCGCGTCACAAAAGTTTTAAGAAGAAATTTTAAGTCGCATCTGGTAATTCAGTTCCCACTAAAGCTCAGTATTAACAAAGAATGGATCACTCTCAGGGGGTTTCATGGCGCATAAGAATCCGAACACAAAGAACCCGCACCTTCTCGCTTGGGTGTCCGCTATGGCAGACCTCTGCCGGCCCGACCAGGTGCTCTGGTGCGATGGTTCAGAAGCTGAGTACGACGAACTCTGCGGGCAGATGGTCGCCAGTGGAATGCTGACCAAGCTCAACCCGGTGAAGCGCCCGAATTCGTACTTGGCCCTCTCGGACGCCAACGACGTGGCCCGGGTCGAGGACCGCACGTTCATCTGCTCTGAAGACAAAAGCGCCGCCGGTGCCACCAACAACTGGATGGACCCGGACCTCATGCGCGAAACCCTCAACCCTCTTTTCCGTGGTTGCATGGCCGGCCGGACCATGTACGTCATCCCTTTCTCTATGGGACCGCTGGGATCGCCGATTTCACAGATCGGCGTGGAAATTTCTGATTCACCGTACGTGGTCGTTAACATGCGGATCATGACCCGCATGGGCGAAGGTGCCCTCCGAGTCCTCGGTGACTCTCCCGATTTCGTGAGATGCGTTCACACTGTCGGGATGCCACTAGCTCCCGAACAAAAGGACGTGCGCTGGCCTTGCAATAAAGAGACGAAATACATTGTCCACTACCCAGAGACTCGCGAGATCTGGTCGTACGGCTCAGGCTACGGCGGGAACGCTCTCCTTGGAAAGAAGTGCTTCGCACTTCGGATCGCCTCGACCATGGGTCGAGACGAGGGCTGGCTTGCCGAGCACATGCTCATCCTTGGCGTTGAAACTCCGAAGGGAGAAAAGCACTACGTGACCGCGGCGTTCCCAAGTGCCTGCGGCAAAACAAACTTCGCCATGCTCATTCCTCCCAAGGCCATGAGCGGCTGGAAAATATCGACCATCGGCGATGACATCGCCTGGATCAAGCCCGGTCCGGATGGACGTCTTCGGGCCATCAATCCTGAGGCCGGCTTCTTCGGCGTGGCCCCTGGAACAAGCTTCAAGACCAACCCGAACGCCATGCAATCGGCCCGCGCCAACACCATCTTCACCAACGTCGCCTTGACCGAAGACGGGGATGTCTGGTGGGAAGAGATGACGGAAACCCCACCGGCGCGGCTCACAGATTGGACCGGTCAAGAGTGGACCCCAGACTGTGGCCGAAAGGCGGCCCACCCGAATGCGCGCTTCACGGCCCCTGCGTCTCAATGCCCGTGCATTGACAAAGACTGGGAGAACCCGGCCGGCGTGCCGATCTCTGCCATGATTTTTGGAGGCCGACGGCCAGATACCATCCCGCTCGCCTACCAGGCGAAAACTTGGGAGCACGGAGTCTTCATTGCTGCGACCACCGGCTCGGAAACTACCGCTGCGGCCACGGGTCAGGTCGGCGTCGTCCGTCGGGATCCCATGGCCATGCTCCCATTCTGCGGCTACAACATGGATTCCTACTTCAACCACTGGGTGAAAGTCGGAGAGAAGGCCGGCGCCAAGGCTCCGCTCATCTTCGGCGTCAACTGGTTCCGGAAAGATGCTGAAGGCAAATACGCCTGGCCTGGGTTCGGTGAAAACGCCCGGATCCTCGAGTGGATTGTGGGTCGCATAGAAGGAACGGCTTCTGGGGTGGAGACACCTGTAGGAACGATGCCAGAGTATAAGGACCTCAGCTGGTTGGGCCTCGAGAGCATGACTCCCGAAAAGTTTCAGCAGCTCACGTCGCTTGACCCCATGAAGTGGGCGGCAGAGGTGTCATCGAGCGCAGAATTTTTTGCGAAGTTCGACGGGCCAATTCCGACTTCGTTTGCCGGAATCCAGCAGGAGATCCTCAAGGGATTTTCAACCGATGAGACGAAGAAAGAGACACGGAGCGAAGTAAGAATCTAAAGAGCTTGCGCCGGAAGACCTTGCTCTTTCGGCGCTTCTCCCTAGGCCACTTCCACGATGAGCTCCATTCTCCCCTTGATCTGATTGATGAGCTCCCTCTGGAGAACGAGGTCGTTCGCCAACCAGCCTAGGGTCGAGACAAAGAACTCTAGATCGGGCGTCTTATCATTCATTGAGGCTTGGTAGTGCCGGTCCAGGGCATCCGACACGATCGCCGTTAACCCATGGAACCCAGGGTAGCGACTTAGTGAATCGCCTACGACACACAGACCGTCCCAATCCAGGGAGTCGTCTAGAAGCCGGTAAAGATCCCTTTGAGCGCCATTGAAATCGCTTTGGCAGTACTTGCACATGAGGAGTGCCGAAAGGTTCTTGGAAAGGTGATCTAAGAGTTGGCGGTGATCCGCTCGGGGCCACCAGCAGCTTTTCCGGGCCTCGAGCTCAACCGCCCCAGCAAAGTTCATCAAGAGATTTTTCATGCCCACCTCACCCGACTCTTCTTGTCGGAAATGTGGGCCAAAACTTGAGTTGATATTAAGCGGAGGGGGGTGAATAAAAAAACACCTCCCGAGGACCGGGAGGTGCGAGGAATCAAGCTAAAAAGGGATCAAGGAGTGGCAAGCCGAATGCCTTAGGCGCCACCGCCGCCGCCATTGTCATTCTCAATTCCGCCCGGTGCGCAAGAGTAGCCGAGGAAGCGGAAGCGCCAGCTGTAAACACCCTGGACGTAGTCACGGTAGTTGCAGTGGGCCTCGGCTTCTTCCCACGTTTTAAACACAGTGAAGAAGTCGCTCTTGATGTAGCGGCGGTCAACCGTCGGCGTTGGGTGATTGCACGGAACCACATAAGCCGCTTCGGCCGAGTCATGGGTCTCGATAAAAGGAACATCTCCGCAGGTCTCCAGAACGGTATCGTGAGCGGCCGCGAACCCCGAGAGGATGATAAGAGAGAAGAAAAGAAAAATTGCTTTCATTGAATTCTCCTAGATAGGTAGTTGAACGTTTTCAAAGTACGGTATTCTTCGCTCATAGGCAAATCCTCCTCCCATAGGATGAGTTGCTGCGTGAAGTCGTCTCAATAGCGTATTGGATTTGCGAGCGGGTTCGTACCTAGGAGATACCCCACCGCCGCCTTAAGCTCCGGTCTCGCCTCGAGGTCATCGAAGGTCACAGGTCGGTTGAAGATGCGGATACCGTCCAGAGTATAGTGGGTCTTCCAGTCCCGATCTCCCCACATTTGGAAAAGAATACTCCGCCGGCAGTTCACCACGGCCGCTCGCTGTTCGAAGCGCTCCATCCCATAGCGAAGTTCCTTCCCGAGGAAATCACGGAGCTGGAGGTAGTGGGACATGGCTTCGTTCACCATCAAACAAAGTCCCGCATTGGTCTTAAAATTCTTCTCAAAGGCTTCGTCGGAAAGTCGAACGTCGATCAGCCCCGCTACACTGGAGAAGTAGCGCTTCGCCCGCATGATATGGTCGGTGGGCACAAACTTCCAGTCCCCCATTTCCCGTGGGGTCAGGATTCCTTCGAACTCGTTTTCGGTCTGGAGAAGCCCGAGGACAACCTTGGCCGCGACTTGGTTGTCGTTGGTCCAGATGAGTCGCATGAGATGCCGAACCTCCGCGAGTGCACTCACCGTGTCCCCCGATTCTTTGCCATACAGGTAGCGCAGCTTCGACCAACTCACGAGGTCTCGGTACGTGGGGATCGGGTAAGCAAACGTATCAAAGCGCTTTCCCGGAGGATAGGCCGGAGAGCTCAGTTCAGGACTCCAGACGTCGTAGTCTCGGAGGCGCTTAAGCCAGTCGAACTTGAGTCCCATTTTCTTGAACAGGGGCTTCTTCGTGACCCAGTCCTGGGAGAGCTCCCGGTGGATAAATTCTGGTAAGACAAGGTCACCGCGGTGATGAACTTCTCCGATCTGCCAGTGGAGCCGGGGATTGAGAAACGCTCCCGCGTCCCGGGTTCCGCGGCCTGGGGAGAAGAGCTCGTACTGGTTTAAAATTTCACGGTCTTCGACGATCAGCTTCTCGTGTTCTTTGATCACTTTCGCAGGCGAGAGTTTAAAGAACCCGCGCATGTAATAGAGCCGCACAAAGGAGTACCGATTGACCCAGACCGAGGTCAGGATGAGACAAACGACCGCGGCGATGGTGACTCTTTTCTTCGTTATGAAAATTCCCATACTTGGAAGATACAAAAGTTTAACTCCCTAGTCTATGTGTCCCAACTTAGATTCCAAGCGGGGGATTCTATTTTTAAGAAGAGAGTGCCGATAGGAGCACCTATGAAGCGCTCAAGTGTGAGTATGTTGTTTTTTCTCCTGGCCTGCGCGCAGTCTCCTGAGACAAAGCTTGAAGTGAGCACATCTTATCTCATGACCGGTGCCTCCGGCGGGGCAGTCCTGTATTTGACGAACCTCGATCGGAAAACAACCCGCACCATCATCCTCGAGGAAAACGAGACGACCCTGACAGTGGAAAACGGTAACTGGGAATTTGTTTCGGTCCTTTGGGCCGGGGATGAACCCCTGAAGGGGAGTCTCAAGTGTGACCGCAAGACCGCCTCCCTGTCGGGGACCGCCGCTCGGATTGAGCTGGAACCGAGCATCGCAAACTGTGACAGCGATTTCTTCTCACCTTCTGCGTTTCGCAACGCTGGCGCCACTCGAGCGCTACGGCTCGTGAACTGCGCTGATACCTCGAGCGTCTCCGGAGGAACGTATTGTGACGACAGTGCCCGGGGAAAAGCCGAATCCTATCGCATTCGCTTGGTGGCTTCAGATGCCGTGGCGGACGTTCCCGGAGGTCCAGCAGGTGCACGGTTAGCTTCAGGTTGCATTCCTGCCGCTCCTGCGCCGAACTCAATCACAGCGACGACGCTGCAGCTTCCTTACGGGGGCCCGAACTTTAGGCCCTCCTACGTCGTGGACACATTCAAAGACCCCGTTTGTACGCTCCCGTTGCTCTCGATGAGGCTTCCTCAAGGTTTGGCGAAACCTGTTCCCGCCTCCTCAGTCGCCATTCCTAGTCCGGGATCCGAGTCCTTCTCAGACCTCTACCTTGAGGCGTCAGTTCCGGACGTCGTGGCCACAGGGTTCACCGGGAGCATCGGCCAGTTAGTAGCGAGAACGTTGACGCTTACGAATAGCACACCGAGGCCAATCAGTGAGCTTCAGCTCTTCCTGCCACGAGGCTTCACCTATGAGGGAGGAGCGTTCCCTGGCGCCGGCGCCGTCTGTGATCTCCCATTGGCCCTCGGAGACGACTGCACCTTGGCACTCACTTTCTTGATGGATACTTCTGGAGCGAGGAATATCCCCATGGCCATCGATTTCAATAACGGTCATCCCAAAAAAACCATGATCAATCTGAGTACGTACGGGTACTAGTGATCCGATCGCATCACTGAGCGCTGTCTCTGAGGTCCGAAAAAAATGTAATAAATAAGACCATAAACCGCGCCACCGAGATGGGCCCCATGGCCAATTGGAAGAGTCCCACCCCGCGTTTGCTCCAGGAGTCCCCAGACATCGAGGGAGACGATGGCAAGGGAAGCGGCCAGCGCAGGAATGGGGACAAGACCCAGTACGAGGATCCGCTCGGTTGGAAACATCAGCGAGAAGAGAAGAATCACACCCGAGATCGCTCCCGAGGCACCCAGGACGGCGAGGCTCGGATCACCGATCAGGAAGAGACTCACCAGCACATGTGTGACCGATCCCATGAGGCCCGCGACGAGATAGAAGCGGAGGAACCGTCGAGTTCCCAGGGCCTGTTCGAGGACCGCACCAAAACCGAAGAAGGCAAACATGTTGAGGAAGATATGAAAAAAGATGTTGTGCGAGAAAACCGAAGTCAGGAGTGTCCAGTAGCGGCCCTCCATGAGTCCGTTCCAACTCAAGAGGAAGTTCTGGACCATGAAGGAAGGGAAGACAAAGCCTCCGATGATCCAGCAAATGAAAATGAGGACATTTAGCTTTAAGATGGCAATCGTAGCAGTAGGGCGGGCAGTGACGACGGATTGGTTCATGGCCGAGGGTAGCGGAAAGAGGGAGCGTGGTAACGCCGCCCTCTTTCATGACGACCTCTGCTGCGTCGACTATCTTCCAGCGCCGCAGTCAAAGCGGAGCTTATTGCGACCGATTTCAAGCCACGTCTGATCCAGCTCATCAAGGTAGATCATGCCAGAAATTGTTCTCTGGCGGTTTGAGAACGAGAACATGACGTCTTCTGTCTCAACGTTAACTCGTTCAGCGAGAAGAACTGTGCCGGTGCGGCTATCGCGCAGCTCAAGACCGAAAACATACTTAACACCTTCCTGAATCCGACCTGTTGAGATCTGGGTCAGAATCATCGTGCGAGGTGCGCGGTTGCCTTGCTCCTGGCAAACGTACTGAACGCGAGCGAACGCTGAAGTTGCAGTCATGAGCACGAGAAGTCCGAGAATAGATTTCATAAAAGCTCCTAGTTTTGAGTTGACACTGTGTACCGTAGAGTGGGAATGAACGGAAGTACCTTTGAAAAATATAGCCACCTCCCATGCCACAAGATTTTAAAAAGCTCATGTTCGCTCGCTTCTTCTTCACCTTCGGCGTGCAAATGCAGGCGATCGTGTTGGGTTGGCGGATGTATGAACTCACTCAGGATGCGCTCTACTTGGGTCTGATAGGTCTTGTCGAGGCCATCCCCGCCCTCGGTATGGCCCTTTTCGCAGGCTACATTGTGGATCGGAGTAGGCCTCTCGTGATCTACCGACGCCTCACCTTCGTGAGCCTCACCTCAGCACTTCTCATGCTCGTCTCCCAGCTCCCCGCGGTCGGTGTGGGTGTAGAGTCTCAGGTGAAACTTCTCTTCCTCTCTTCTTTCCTCACCGGTTGCGCCAGGGCCTTCTCGCAACCGTCGATGTACTCCCTCGTGCCGAAGCTCATCCCGAGGGCCCTCCTCCCGAAATCTTCTGCGTGGATGTCCTCGGCGATGCAGACCGCGCGCATGGCTGGACCGGCGGTCGGAGGAATCCTCTACGGTTTCCTGGGAGTCTCAGGGACCGCCAGCATCGTCGCCGCTTGCCTCACGGTGACGACCGTCAGTCTCTTTCTCCTGCGCTTCAATCCTCCAGCGAACGTACCAGAAGTGGGAAACTCCATCCGAGAAGACCTCCTGTCTGGAGCGCGCTTCGTCTTCCGCCACCCGATCCTCTTTCCGGCCCTAACGCTGGACATGGTTTCCGTGCTCTTCGGCGGAATCACGGCCCTGCTTCCGATTTACGCCGCAGAGATTCTCTTCGTCGGGCCCGAAGGCCTGGGGGTTCTTCGTGCCGCTCCGGCGATCGGTGCCTTTGTCATGAGCGCCTGGCTCATCCGCGGGGGAATTAAGCGAAGCGCAGGAGCGAAGCTCTTTTGGTCGGTCGCGGGGTTTGGTGTCTGTATCTTGGTCTTCGCCGTTAGCCGGAACTACGTTCTCTCTCTCCTCGCACTCATCGCCAGTGGCATGTTCGACAGCGTCAGCATGGTGATCCGAACATCGGCCGTGCAGCTCTCATCGCCGGATCAGATGCGGGGACGGATCGCGGCGGTGAATTCGATTTTCATCGGATCTTCCAACGAACTGGGGGAGTTTGAATCAGGTGTGGCGGCGAGGATCCTCGGGACTTTTCCGGCCGCCGTGTTCGGGGGTACTGTCTGCCTGTTAACGGTGGGAGTGATCTGTCTGGCTGCACCGAAGCTGCGCAGGCTCAACCTCGAAGAGCTTGAAAAAGCCCATGCCTAAAGGATTGAAGAACTAAGCCCCAAAAAAAAAGGTCAGACGGATAGAAACGCCTGACCTCCTGATTTCAAGGGATAAGTTTTAAGGACGCTTACTGTTGAGAAGCTTTCGGATTAGGACGAATGTTTCTTACGCGACCTGCGTACCCCTGGACTTGCGCTGTCACTTCTTTCCAAAGACCGAAGAACACGGACTCAGATTTAACGATGTACTGAGGGGCGACGATGACGTCAACCTTGTTCGGGATCACAGCATTGTAGGCCGCAGCAGACTTGGCCTCGTCTTCCATACCACCGCCGAAGAAGAGGAACCCTCCACCACCTGCATCATAGCCGACACCGTCTGCAAAAAAGTTCGGATGGCGGATCGGGATCCAAAAGAGGCGCGTCGAGCGAGACTGGCCTTGGATCTTCTTCGTCATGTCCACGTCCACGTCGGCCAGGAGATCCGAACGCAAACGGACGTCGAGGTTACTGCTCTCCTGGGAGCGATTAGTCGTATGGGAACACGAGACAAGGAATGCGAATGAAGCAACGAGAGCGAGAGCTTTCATGAGAATCTCCTGAGGATTATTATTCTTCTAATTAAAAATCAGATTGAGAAAAATTGATAGCTCAGAAATCCTAACCGAGAGGAATTAATGCCCGTCTCGGCGAGTCGGTCATTGGCGCCCTCTGCGCTTCCGGGCCTCTTCCTCAAACAGATAGATTCCGGCACACACTTTCTGCTCGGGCCCAGATTCGTAGGCGGCAAAACTTTTACCAATCAGGAACCGAAGCCTGAGTCCCGTTGCGGTGGTGAGTGAGGCAACGCCAAGATCGGACCCGCCCGTGAAAATCTCCGACCGCTTCACTTTCTCTCCCCCGGTCTCAAAGAACTCACACTTCAGCTCCAGGGCCTGACTGGTGCGCTTGCAGTGGAGGTCAAAAGCCTCCACGGCTTCCTCCTTGAGCTGTCCCCGATCAAGGTCTACTGAAAGCGTCTTGCACCGCTCGAAGGCGAACAGGACCCCGTCTTTCAGCGGGACCGGGGCCGCGGTCGCAGTTGCCGTGAATAGGATCAAAAGTAAGCTAGCGCCGCTTAAGTTCACGTTTCACAGCGCTCGTGAGAACAGGATCCATGGGTTCGACATCCGGGGCAAAGCGGTCGACGATCTCGCCCTGCCGGTCCACCAGAAATTTCTCAAAGTTCCATTTCACATCATGGGGTTTCCCGCTCAGGAGGTTCTTTTCTTGCAGGCGGGAGAGAAGAGTGCCCCCTTCTTTGAGTGTGGCGCTCGGTTTCTTTTCCGTCAGAAAAGCGTAGAGCGGGTGCTGCCCCTCACCTTTGACGATGATCTTTTCAAAGAGAGGAAAATCGACACCGAACTTCAGGCTGCAAAACTGCTGGATCTCCGCGTTTGTTCCAGGCTCCTGGGCCAGGAACTCGTTGGCCGGAAAACCGAGAACGACGAGCCCCTCGGCTCGGTGGAGTTTATAGAGTTCCTCAAGGCCCTCGTACTGCGGTGTGAGGCCACACTTGGAGGCGACGTTAACGATCAAGAGGACATGTCCTCGATACTCCTCAAGCGTTGTATCAGAGCCGTCGATCTTCCGGAGTTTGTGAGAAAAGAGTGTCATTGGCGATTTCCCTTTTTTCTTAATCATCTTTCAAATGAAGCTCTTCAGTCCAGCTTTCCGTGAATGGTAAAGTGATCTCGCATGACTCAGCGAGAAAGAAAAGTCTTCCGCTGGAGCGCAACGCCCGGAAATCATCTAAAATAAAAAATGTGTTTGTGCTCAAAGACAGGAGGTCATGTGAGTCTACTCCAGAAAGCGCCCTCGACGATCGAGCGCCAGATCCCATGGAAGATGGTGCTGAAAGCCTCTCTCGCTTCTGGCCCTGAGGAAATCGCAGCGCAAAGGAGCTGGGGTGCGCTCTCCTCCCGGCTGCGCGACATTGCCCCGGACACAGAGTGGCTCTTCCTACGTGAGGAAACCCCGCACCCGAACGAGGCAGTGCTTGTCACCCGTCTGCAGCGCTGGCTCGAATCAATCGTCACGAGTATCCATTGGCCTTCGCCTTCACGGGTCATCGTCACTGCTGAAGGAAATGCTCGCGACCGGAGCTGGAAGATCGTCTGCGATAAGACGACCGGCTCTTTCCCGTACACCCAGCCACCGGCGTCTCTCAACGTCACTCCCTACCAAGACCAGCACCTCATCGGTTGGAAAGTCCGTCCCATCTATTCATTTACCGTCAATAAAGCGAGTGAAGCATGAAACTGCTGGCGATTCCTTTTCTCACCGTTCTCCTTTCGACTGACATCAGTGCCTCCGACGCGACGGCCCTCAGAAAAGTTGAGGATAAACTCCGGATGCTTGACCAGGAAACGATGCCGGTGAGTGCAGCAGCGACCTCAATTCAGTGGAGCGTACTGGACGAGCGCGAAAGTGCCTTCTGGAGTGCGGTCACTGAGGCGTATGATTTTCTCATGGCCAGGAACCAAACGGTGAGGCATCAGTTCCTCTACGGCGCAGCTGTGGCCGCCCAGAGTGGGCATCCGGCACGGCTCGATGCACTTAATACGTGGCTCAAGAAAGAAAACAACCGCGTGTACGCTCTGGGTCTTCCGTATGCCTTCTATGACGTCTGGAAGGAGAAAATGCTAAAGCTCAATGAAGCAGTGACCGCTCTCGGCGCGGCGAGACCTTCGCCAGCGGTGAACCAGTCAGTGACGGGAAGCACACCAGAGATGAGGGAGTTCCTTTCAGGCCTTCGGGCAGACCTGAGGGCCAGCGTTACCGCAAGGTCAAACCCGAAAGCTTCAGAGGGTCCGCAGTCATCAAATAGCACCACTACGATGGTCGTGGTTGCAACGGCGCTCCTGTCTCTTGCGGCCGGACTCCTTTACCCACGGAAAAAGAAATACATCAAAGTGAGAACCAAGGAACCTCAGGGGGCCACAAGTGTAGCTGAGGAACTCCCCCCTCTCCCAGTGTTAGATGAAGCACCGATCACCCTGGACCCGAGATCGAGCGCCTTCGCAGTTAATGTGGAAGACCAGTGCCGGAAAGTTCTCGAAGACAATAAGCACCTCCTGAGGGTCGCAAACCTTCGCCTCGAACCCGCACTCCGTTCACCTTTCCGCACAACGGTAAACATCCCGGAAGAGAAAGTGACCGAAGCGCTCCACTGGCTCCTGAAAGGGACGCTGGCCATCGCCAATTCGACGAAGGCCCAAGCCTCGCACTTCGCGTGGAGCTGCCAAGAGCAACAGGGGCGCGTCTCACTCGAGTTCGTCCTCCATGGATTGGAGTGTGACCAGAAGGCACTCTACATGAACACCATCATCGACCAAACAGAGTCAGCGACGGCCCACTTCGGTCGCACGGAACGGACTCTAGAGGGTCACTTGCCGGTCGTGGGGTACAGAATAGGTGGTCACAAAACGACCATTTCACTGGGGCTCGACGCTGCGGGAGCGATCAATCAGTAGAGTTCGACTAGGTACCTTAGGGTCCGAGAGAATTGAGTCGCTTCTCGATCTTCTCTAAACGGAGCTTCGTGGCTTCGTTCTCTGCCCGTAGTTTCCGAATCTCTTGATCCTTCGAGTCGACCTCTGCCTTGACTGAGGCGAGGTCTCTTGCTTGTTTCTTCGATTCCTTTGAGAGCTCTGTGAACCGCTGATTCAACTCCTTAAAGGCTTGGATCAAAGGGGCAACGAGGACGGCGTAGTCCACTTTCTTATACGCTGAGCCGGCGGTTTGAAGCACCGCGGTTGGGAAGGCCTTTTCCACATCCTGAGCGATAACTCCGATGGCATGCGCCCCTGGATTTTTTGATCTATCATTCCAGTCGAACTCGACTCCACGAAGTGAAAGGATCTTTTCGAGGGATCGATCAATTTCTCGGACGTTGTCCTTGAGTCGAAGATCTGAAGAGCAGCTGGTACCTCCCGAACCATTCCCCAGGATACAGTCGGTTGAACCTTCGACACGGAGGTTCCCAACCACGTGGAGTTTCTGGGAGGGAGAGCTCGTCCCGATACCGACGGAACCGGAACTTAAAACAGTGAACAGCCGAGTCGTATCAGTGGGGGATGATACCGCAAATGGAGTCGCGGAGCTCCCACCGATTCCCCACCCGGAGCTCCCCGAGGCGTCGAAGAAAACCATTTTCACGAGCGATGAATTGGTTGAGTTTAAAACGAGAGGGCGGCCACTCCCCGACACATGGAGGGGCGTCAGAGGGTTCGTCGTTCCGATCCCAACGTAGCCAGTTGAGTCGATGCGCATTCGTTCGGACAACGTCGTTGATGTGTTCGCCGTGGTTGAGAATGCGAGGCTTGCTCCGCGGGCAGTCCCTGAATGAGTTTCTGTCGCCAAGGACTGGATGCTGGCGGCGTCGTTACTGGTTTGCGTGGTATTCCGGAAACCAATCGTACCTAAGAAGTCACCGCTCTGGGGATACCCAGGAGCTGCGGATGTGTTCCGGCCTCGCATGAAGGCCAAGAAGGAGCTGTTCGTGTCAGAATTCGTGCGAATGAATGTCTGGGCGGGAGCGTCGTCTCTTTGGACGTTTACATTTCCATTTTCAACCATCAACCTATGATTCGGGGACGTTGTTCCGATGCCGATGTCACCGTCCGAGTCGATGAACATCCTGACCGAGCCACCCGTTGTTACAGTATCAGGTGCAGTGACGAAGTTTAGTTCCGTCGCAGCGGTTAAGCTGCCACCAGGCCGGCCTCCGAACGAAAGCGTGTTCCGAATCGCACTCGGAGAATCGAGAGAAAACATTTCTATGAAATTGTTGTTCGCGAAATTGGGAGCTGAGATCACACCCACCTTGCGGACGTTGCTTGTTCGAGTCGTCGTGTTAACGTCGGCCCCGAGGGAGAGCCCACCCGCGGCGCTACCTTGAGAGAGAATCGTTGTGCCAGAGACATGGAGGGTTGCGTTCGCATTTACTGATCCAATCCCGACGTTGCCTCCTCCATTTTGGAGGATCAAATTATTTGCGGCACTCCCTCCAGCGGAGGAGGCACCGATAGAAGAAAACGTATTTCCGGAGGCGGCGCCAAAATCGATGAACAGACTAGACCCTACGGATCCTGAGACCCAGTCATTCGTACGAATGGCAACCGGTGCCGATGATCCTGAAGGAGCATAGACATCAAGTCTTCGGGCGGGCGCATTCGTTCCGATGCCAACGTTCCCTCCGGAAGGAAGGAGTGCAAGATTTCCACTTGGGTACGCCACTAAGGCGTTTCTAGCTCCCGCCTGATCCCAGATGAAAAAATTATTCGAGTTGTCTTTACCAAAATACCATTTCCAAGAACCGGCATCACTAAACACTAGGCGAGACTGGCCGCCGGCCGCCGGTGATTCGAGTACCATGCTGGAATCTCCGGCAGACCCTGAAGGTTTAATAATCACCATGCCATTGACCCCAGTGCCTGCAGCTGCCCCGGGGGTAAGGTTAACGTGTCCACCATTCTGGTTCCCGGCCCCTGCATTCTGCGAAGCTAATGAAATACTCTTACCGTTCGTCGCTGCCGACGCCGTTCCACCTTGAACATCAAGGGGGCCGCTCGGGGTTGAGGTGCCAATCCCGACGTCACCGGTAGGTAATAACCGCATCACCTCTTTCGTCGCTCCTGAGGATGTCGTAGAAAAAGAGAGTGCACTATTCGAGACGTTCCCCGAGATGACCCTCGCGAGGTTCGAGCCTCCGTTCCAATCCAACAGCACACCTGCTGTCGCTGCATTCACCAGCCCTCCCTGAACCCGAAGACCTCCACCGCTCACGTGAAGTGATTCTGAAGGACTCGTGGCACCAATGCCAACCTTTCCGTCCGCCAGCACTCGAACTCGCTCAACCCCATTCGTACTCAGCCCCACCTGGTTCGCCGCCGGCAAATACAGCCCGCTCCCCGTGCTACTCGTAAACGTATGCGACGGCAGCGCCGCCGTCCCATCCCCCGCCGCCAAGGTCGACGCATTCACACTGCCCCCGACCCCCAATCCTCCAGCGAT
>JAIYDL010000004.1 GCA_027487515.1 Pseudomonadota bacterium | reverse complement strand
GGTTACGCTTGTGCTCCGGTCACTGACTCGAACGGTGGCAACGGCGGGAACTAATCCTTCCAGACACTAGCTCATAAAGAATGGCCGGCCGGGTTTATCCCGGCCGGTTTTCGTTTTGGGCCCAGGTGTAGAAAGTCTTCGTCGTCCGACCTTGTCGAACGATGAGCTCGCGGTCGATGAGGTTCTTGAGCACGAGCTGTGCGGTCCGGCGCTTGTACCCTGTTTGTTCAAGAAATTCTTGAAGGGTGAACTTATTCGGGACGAGCTTCTTCAGTTTCCCTGCGAGGTGATCTTCATCGGAGATTTGGAGTGTGCGGGAGGCCGGTTCACTGAGAACGAGAGTGAGGTTCTCTGACGCCTCAATGTGATAGCCCGCTTTTCTCTGGGCCACGATGAAAGGATACCCTGCGCCCAGGAGTTGTTCGTTCAGTCGGAAGACGAGTTGATTAACTTTCTTCAGTGACGTCACCGGATGAAAGTATTCCGCCGGGTACACGCAGTCAAAAATTTCCACCGTGGTTGGTGCGCGGTAGAAGTCACGGAGAATGGCAATGAGCACTTTGCAGGTCAGCGAGTAGTCGAGCTCCTGGCAGATGCTTTCCACGTTGAAGATGTTCTTCTTCTTCACCCGGAGCTTCGTTCCTCCGGGCCGCGTGATGAGCCCGGTATCTTTAGCGATGTCAATGTGGATGGGGGACGTGATGTTGCGGATGTTAAAGCGGGCAAGGAACGCGGGGTAGGGAGTCCCGAAGAAGACAAAATTCTCCAGTTCTTCGTCGCCGGTCACTCTCGCGAGCGTGCGATCCACGTCCCGAACCACCTCGGAGAGGCCATTGCTTGAGGCCTGGTCTCGAAGGGTTTGGAGCCCCTTCACGGCCTCATCCTGATTCTCTGAGAGCTTATGGTAGAGCGACCATTTTCGAAGATGGACATTATCCAGCATGGCCGTGTCTTCCAACGAAATCTTACTGTGGTTCCGGATTAAGTCTTCCAACCGCCGGCGCTCCTCCGGAGCAATGTTCTGGAGGATCACTTGCATCAGAATTTCTGTGCTATTCCCTCGGAGCCGCTCAAAGCCTCGGCGCTTAAGTTCTGGCAGAAGGCCCTCGGCCTCGATCCTTGCTTCACGCCCGAGTTCAAGGAACGCCAGGCAGGCGAGCTCGTTCACTTTAGCGACGAAGTAGAAGTAGTTCTCTGGGTCCTGTCTTTGGAGGTAAATCCGGAGAACTTTCAGAGCGTTTTGATAGTCCCAGCTGTGAATGTGGTGAAACGCCTTAACGAGGAAGTGACCCGTCTCCGTCTCTAGGTCTTTCCTGCTGAGGATTCGACCGGCGCCTCCAGAAGCGTTGATTTTGAGGAGGCAGTCTGCGTACTCGAGCCAGCGGAGTCGATCTCCTCGTGACTTAAGCTCAAGCTTTTCCATGGATCCCAGGACCTTGATGGCCCGAAAGGGTTCCCCGATCCGCTTCCAAAGGGAAGCACAGGTCACTCGGTCCTCAGTTGCTGTGGTGCGCGAGAGGTGCATCCCAAGAAGCTTTTTCTTAGCCTCTAAAAATTTTCCAGACCTTATCAATTGGTCTAAATCTTGAAATTGACTAGATAATTTTGTCATGGTTCCTGTACTTCTTACATAGCGTCAATCTGGTGCAAGAAATAAAATTTGTAAATCGAATTTTACGGACTAAACTGCGCCCTGTTAGCACTTCTTAAAGTCTATCACTGGAGGGTTTGTGATCAAGTCATTATTTGTGTTCTCGTTGAGTCTCGTGCCTCTTACTTCGTTCGCCGGAAACGGCTCCTCGTACAGCGGTCCGTACATCGGCGGAGACGCAATCCCGATGCAGACTGAAGAGCGGATTCGCGCTCAGCAGATGCAGACGTCGACGATCGAGTGCCTGGAGGCCATTTCGGAGAACATCTGGAACGAAGTCCACCGTTCAAACTACCAGGAAGTTGTGGTCGCGAACCGGCCACGGCAGACGGATGATAACGGCAACGTGACAGTGTGGCATGACCCCGAAGCTTTCGTGACCCGCTTCGACGCTGAGACGTGTATACTCACGGCACGGCTCCGCGGTTTTCCTTCTTATGCACAGATCAGCTACTCTCTCTGCGAGAGCGGTCCTGTTACCATCCGCGCCAATGCTTCACGATTTAATACTCGGACCTTCGTTCTTCCAGAAGGGATGACTTTCTTTAATCGGAATGACTCGAAGCTGACCATCGTGAATGGTCTTCAGGTCTTAAAAACTGCGGCTGGAGAGGACACAGACGTGGTCATCAACAGCTCGCTCCACACGCAGTGTATTCTTTCTAAGTCCCGGCCTTAAATCGCTTCCAAGGGATCGCGCGTGAAGTTTTTACTGACGCTCCTGCTTGTCAATTTAAGTTCGGTCGCTGTTGCCCAGGCGCCTCGGAACCTGTGCAAAGAGATTGCGACCGAACTCCGTGAGCTCCGTCCCCCCTTGTTCGCAGGACGGCAGCGGTTGTTCGAGTATCAGCAGCGTGCAGGGATCGTTTACCACGCTGTGGCGGATAAGATCTTTAACAGTTACCTCGCCCAGGACATCAAGCCAAAGGCCTACACCGATTGCTTCCACTCAAAGAACATGTCCGCCCAGGTGGAAAGGTTAGAAACTCTTCTCCCCGGGGCATTTTTCTTTGGAACCATCCGTCGGTTGAAGCTCTCCTCCTCCGAGAGTGTGAGGCTTTTTGCGACGGATGTCGAAAAAGCATTGAACTCTGGGTCCATAACTTTTCTGGACATCAGTGTCCCGTCTGACTCGAACAGCGGTACGGCCTTAAAATTCGGTGGATTCCACCGAGGTCAGAACGGCCTCTACATCAACCCGAACCAGCTGCCGTCTCATCAATGGAACCTCATCTTCTTCCATGAGTTCGCTCATGCTCTCGACGACTCTCTTCGGAGCGCGGTGGAGAATGAGGCGAAGTCGCCCCTGATTCCTTACCTCGAGCGGATGGCAAAGAAAGGGGTCTGGACCGAGGCCGATGAAGAAGAGGTTAGGACTCGAATTTTAAGCTCTCTGGATCGAGGGTTCGCCGCGGAGTTTCGGGCCTGGATCGTAGCGGCTTCTCTTTACTACCAGACCGAGAAACTTCCGAGTGTTGAGTGGTTCGAACAGATCCTCCAGTTCTCCTCGAGGTTCGAGCCGGCCACTGAGAAAATCGTGTACGATTTCCTTTCGCCCCGATTCGTTACCGAGCCGAAGGGAGTCTTCGCCGATCCTCGGATCTTTGATGTTCTGACAAGTATCCGAGAGAGCTGGGATGAGGTCTTACCGAAAATGGGTCCCCTCAAGAAATACATCACCTACCAGAATTAATTTCAGCGGCGTTCGCTCTTTTGACCGAATTCCGCAACCACAAATAAAAAGACCGCTCAGAGAGCGGTCTTTTTATTTGTGAGTCGTTTTGCGAGGAGATTACTTCGCGCGAAGGGTCACAACAACTTTGGCCTCAAGGTTCGATCTGAGAACCTGAGTTTCGAGCTTACACTTCCCTGAGAGGTAAAGGGTTGGAACACGGAAGATGCGGCTTGGCTTCATTGTGCCACAAACCACGTTCCCTTCTTCGCCCTGGTAAACGGCGTCGTCACCCATGAGGACAAGGTTGGCAATCTTTGCGCTGCCAGAGTAGATCTGATTCGTCACTGTCCGAGCAACAGGGCCCGATTGACAAAACTGAGGAGTACACCATGTTTCAGTGGTCCAAACGGTCACTTCTTCAGTCACGGTTGTCTTCACGAAGCCTTCACCGGTCTTTGTGTCCATTTGGAACTTAGAACTAGCGAACTCACGACCGCGAGCAACAACAGGAAGCTCGGCTTCAAGCACAACAACTTCCGCGGCTTGGGCCATGGATGATGCAAGCACGAGTGCTGCGAACAAAGATTTTTTCATGATGACTCCTTAATGAGTAATTCTATTTAGGGAGCTATCTATATCGCGGTGAAATTCAATTGTTAAGCCCAGTTGAAAAAAATATTAGATCACCAGTCTATACCGCGACCGTCTCTAAAAAATCCTCCAGTCGGCCCCCCACTCGGGATGTTCGCGGCCCAAAGGACACTCTTCGCCCCAAGCTCAACCGAGCGACCACCGGAACCACCCATATCGGTGGCAACCCAACCGGGGCAGACGGCGTTGACGAGGATCTCTTCCTTTCGAAGTTCTTGGGCCAGAACGATCGTAAGGGCGTTCAGGGCGGCCTTGGAGGTCGAATAGGCGGGCGTGCCACTCGACATGTGGGTCAGAGAGCCCGCTCCGCTAGAGACGTTCACGATCCGCGCTGACTTGGACTTCCGGAGGAGTGGTAAAAACGCTCGGGTCATGCGCCAGACGCCGAAAAAATTAGTCTCAAAGGTCTCCTTCGTCACTCCGTCGATATCCGCCGATGAGCCCTTTTGCCAGGTATCGTAGTTAATCCCAGCGTTGTTGATGAGCAGATCAAGGTGGCCCACGCGCTCAGCAAGAGTTTGAACCGCGGCTTGGACCGAAATGGCGTCTGTGACATCGAGTCTAAGGACGTGGATCCGGTGCCGAAGCTCTTCGGGTAAACTGTCTCTGGCGATCAGGCCTTTCTGGAGGTCCCGGGAACCTAAAAAAGTTTCCGTGCCCTCATGGGCCAGCTGGCGGACGGTCTCAAGGCCAATTCCCCGGTTGGCACCGGTCACGAGGGCGTACTTTTTCATTTGGGCAGAATAGCTTTTAAAAAAGGTCCGGAGCAAGTCATTCAGGAGGCTCTTACTCCAGGACCTCTTAAGTTATAACCCTAGCTGCTGAGCAAAAAAGGTATAAAAAGCTGAGACGAACCGAGAGCTTTCTCTCGCTGAGCCACTGGCCCTTCCGTGTCCTCCCCACTCTTTGTTGTAGAGCAGGACTGGTGCCTTAGAGGTGTTGTACTCCTGAAGCCTTGCGACGTACTTGTACGAATGCATAGGAACAACTCGGTCGTCGAATTCGGCGGTCATGACGAGGGTTGCTGGGTAAGCCTTGCGCTCAAGAGCGTGGTACGGCGAGAGCGGGAAAATCCCCCGAAACTCGGATTCGCTAAACGGGTTTCCGTAGTCTGTCATCCAGTACTTTCCGGCCGTGAAGAGCGGGAAGTTTAGGAGGTCCATCACACCCACGATCGGAACCGCCGCTTTAAAGAGTTCCGGGTGGCGCTGCATGGTTCCCGCCACGAGTGTTCCCCCGTTGCTCGCTCCCATCATCCCGATGTTCTCACTGGAGGTCCACCCCCTGGCGATGAGCTCTTTAGCCGCGAAAGCAAAGGAATCGAATGAATGGGTCCGACCAGCGTTCCGAGCGAGCTGATACCAAGACTCGCCGTAGTCAAGAGACCCTGGGAGTGTTGCGACGGCGAAGGCGCCACCTTTTTCCATCCAAGAGAGGGATTCGTAAATCCCAAACGCTGGAGTGATGGCCACTCGGAATCCGCCGTAGCCGAAGAGGATGACCGGAGTCCGGGACGAGAGGGTCACACCTTTTTTTCGCATGATGAACAGTGAGGCACGCTGACCGTTGCTGGCGGTGTAAAAGATTTTCTCGGACTCGACTTCGATCGGGTAGTTCTGTCGGGCCAGAAGCTTCAGGTCACCAGTCTTAAGATCGTAGGAGTAGATCGACCGTGGTTGAGCGTAAGTCTCGAGGCTCAGCTTCACACTTTCTTCAGAGTGGGAGACGTACTCAATGGTTCCATCCTCGAGCCCGGGGATGACTGCGAGTTCGCCCATGGGCGAAAGGATGGCCGCAACGTGTGCCCCATCACGAAGACCGATCACCAGGACTGCGTTGGAGCCGATGCGCTTGGTCTTCTCAAGGACAAACGCCTGTTCCCCGAGGAGGCGGCGGCGTTGCCCGTCCCGCAACCGGAGCTGTTCAAACTCTCCGTAGTTCGCGTTCCGGAAGCTGAGGACCGTTGCCTCGATCTCACTTCCCGAACTCATTTCAACGATTTCGCCATTCACAGGAATTCGGTTCGTGAGGCGACCCGTCTGGAGTTGAAGGCTTCCGATGGTGCCGTCAACTTCGGCGAAGAAGCGCTCTCCGAGCTGGTGAATGGTCAGGTCAGAGTTGGATGATCTTCCGGTCAAGAGGAGGGTGTCCTCGCTTTGGATTTCTCCCACCGTGTGACGGAAAAGACCCGGCCTTCCACCACCGATGCGCTCGTCTAAGTCAGAGACGTAGTAGAAACTTTCGTCGTCCTGCCAAGCGATGAAGGTGTAGAATTTGACCAGGAGAATGTCCACCACTTGATTGTCTGATTTCTGGGACACGATCACTCGGCGGAGGTCCCCGTTGTGGACCGCCTGAGAAGTGATCTTGTAGCGTGTGCTCTCCGCTTTGACCGGCACCGATTTCTGGAACCGGGTTGGGACATCCCACTTGATGAATCGCTGCTCACGCACGCCCATGTTCTTGATGTCTTCTTCGAGGCCTGGGGTCGCCGAGCGAGGGGAGAGCGGGGCGGCCGCTTCCGTGACCTTCGTTTGTTCGTCCCGGAGCTTTCTGTACTCGAGGGTTCGCTTCGCGAAGTCTTCCCCGAGGTTCGTATCGAGGGAGTTTGCGGTGAAGGATTTTTGCTCTTCGATCCAGCTCCAGAGGTCAGGGTCTGAGTGATTCTCCATCCACTTGAAAGGATCCACAATGGATTCGCCGAAACGGGTTTCGATCTGAGGGATCTTCTTCGGTTGTGGGTAGTCCACCTGAGCTCCCAGGGCACCGGAGAAGACGATGAATGCGAGAGTCGATTTTAAGAACGATTTCATAGGGTTCCTCACTTGCAAAATGTTCTAACTCCAGGGCGTGTCCGTGTCAACTTGATTGGTCCGATGCTGCAAAATGTAGTCCTGGGAGGCCCGGGGCCGGAAGAGAAAGCTGCCTCGGGATCAGGCCAACGTAAGGACCCGAAAACCAAGGCGCTCGATCTGGGGCGTGGAGTGAGAGCTGACGACAACACTTGCCTTCGTGCCGCGCTGCCATTCCTGGAGGAGGGCTTCGACCTCGAGGGTCCGGGGGCCATCGAGGTTGGCGGTGGGCTCATCCAAGAGAAGGACTTTCGGTGACAGGGAAAGGGCACGGAGGAGGTTGAGCAGTTGGCGCTCACCCGTCGAAAGAAGGCAAATGTCCTGGACGTCGAGGCCCCAGCGCTCAACGTGGTTCCAGTGGGCAAACGAAGGACGGTGGTGCTGGTAGATCTTGAGGTCGAAAGCGACTTGGAAAAAGTCCTTCGCACTGAGACCACTCGGGACAGGAATGGCCGCTGGAACATAGAGGAGCTGAGAGCGAAGGACCTCGGGGCGAAGCCCGTCTACCGGGACACCATCGAGGGTGAACTCTTGGTAACTGGCCGGAACCAGTTTTGCCAGAGATTTCATGAAGAGGGATTTGCCTGAGCCGTTCGCTCCCTGGAGCACCACACTTTCGCCGGCGCTCAGGTCAAGAGAGATCACTCTCCCATTCAGAAGGTGCAGGTCTTTTAAGCGAAGCACGGTATCCCTTCTGCGGTGAATTTCTTCCGCCGGGCAAGTGTCACCGCGAGGTGCGAGCCAGCGTACGTTCCCGCAGCGATGAGAAGCATGACGATGATTTGGGTCACGGCCGCGGCCCCGGGGGCGCCTCCGGCCAAGATCTGGCCGGTCATCATGCCCGGGATTGAAACGATCCCGCTCGACGCAAGGGAGTTGAGCATCGGTGTCAGGGCGATCTTCAGCGAGCGATTGCGGATGCCCTTCGTCGCTTCCGCGGCCGTCGCCCCGAGGGCCAGGGTCGAGAGCACCTCCTCACGCCGCTCCTTGAGTTCAGAATTCAGGTGATCGACTCCGAGGGAGATCCCACTGAGGGTGTTGCCGAGAAGCATGCCGAGGAGGGGCAGGAGCATGTCCACCTGCCAGAGGGGCCTGGCGTGGAGAAGGGCCGACCCCAGGAGGGCCAGAGGCCAAATCGCAAGCACGATGGCAACCAGGTTATCGAGCAGGAGACCCGCGTGTCGGACCTTGATCCGCTCGAGAGACTGCAGGCCCGCGTTCACCGTCATGATGGCAGAGACCAGTAAGATCACCAAGAGTGTACGGTTGGCGAAGACCCAGGTTAGAACGTGCCCCAGGAGGAGCAATTGGACCAGGGTTCGGAGGGCACCGATCACTAAGGGCTTCTCCAACTGCTGCCCCTTCATCCAAGAGAGGAGGGCCGACAAGGCAATGAGGACGAGCGCTCCGATGATCTCGAGGGGGCCCGGCATTAGATCCGTTCACCGGCCAGGGTCACCATCGTGGAGAACTCTTTCATAACGGCGTTGAGCGAGCCCGTTTCTCGGTAGAGCTCGAGCATCTCATCGGCCGGAGAGAGGTTCTTTTCAATTCTTCCTGCGATTCTTTCCAGAGGCGCCGGATCGAAGCCGAACTGAGGCAAGATTGTGAAGCTCCGGTTGTAGACTTCGGAGAAACGGTGCCGCATGCCTTCCGCGAGGAGGCCCGCGCGGGCGACCGCTCCAGAGTCGTAGATCCGTTCTTGGTTACTGGCCCTACCAGTGAGTCCCTGGTCTAGGAAGAGGGCCAGAACGAGGAGGAAGTAGCACTCAAAATCGGCGACGTTTTTGGTCATCTCGAACACTTTAAATTCGATCCGGAAATCCTCGTCGGCATGGAGTTCGATGGCCGGTGCTACGATGCTGCGCTTGAAGGTCCGGAAGGATTTCCCACCCGATCCCTTGTGAACCCAGGGAGTGCCCTGACAAAACGGGGAGGCGAGGGAGATCGCGGCGAGTGCCGGTGCGTAGTAGTTCACCTTGGCGTTCAGGGCTTCGACGTCTCCGAAGAGTCGATCGGAGATCTCCTTCGGGAAACTCACGTTGATGTCCGGCCCATAGGTCGTCATGACTTCCATCGCCCAGAGCCAGTAATCGTGACGGCGTTTATTTTGAGGGCCGGAAAACTTTGATTCAACGGGATGGTGGGAGATCGCCACTGGAACCAGGTCATACGCACTGAGCGCAGATTTTAAGCGGCGGTAGAGGGTTTCGTAGACTCGAAGAACCTCCGGGAGAGAGCCGCAGACCGGAGTGCGAATTTCGACTCCCTTGGGATAGGCATCGATGACTTTTAAATCTTCGTCGGTGATGCCGTAGCCTTCGACCACGAAGGGCATCAGCTTAGTATGGGGAGGCTCAGCGTGAAGCCCCTCTAGGCTCGGGAGTCCCTCGAGAGAAATGCCCTCGAAGATGGCATCGAGAGTCTTGAATGTGACATCTTTATACCAGAGGGGTCGGAAGTCGGTCGCCGTCGCGAGCATGAACTCGGCCTCGAGGCCAAAACGAAAACCTTCGGTCATAAATTTTTCCTTTTGAACGGATAGATGATGAGCCCGGAGACGATCAGAAAGAGGAGCCCGAGTCCGGTTGTGACGTGGACTCCATACTGACCGAATTTCCCAAGCCAAGAGCCTTGGTGGAGGTCAATCAGAAAGGTGGTCCTTCGAGTCGCGCGCTTGAGGATCTCACCGGTTTGGGGGTGCAGGTGCGCTTCGACATCGTCGCGTAGCCGAACGACCAACGAGCCTTTGGCCGGCTTGTAGATGATCTGTTCGAGACCCTGGTCCTTGAAGCGCTCCGTGATGGCCTCCAAGCTTAGGAGAGAAGATCCAGCGATCGCTTGTGATTTCACCGGCGCGGGTTGGATCCATTCGAACTGATCCCTCAGCTGAAGGACGATACCGGTCAGGACCGTCATAAGCAGCGGCAGGGTAATAAGAAGAGCAACGTAGCGGTGAGAACTTCGCCAGGATTTCATGTTGTTTGATATACCGAACTCTTCTACGGCTAGTCAAATAGTTTCATCGCTGATGATCAAATGTCCGCTCCCCGAACGAAGTCATGACCCCTTTCAAACTCTGCCGGAGGGGAAGCCGTAGGGACTTTGGAGTTGGAGAATTGAACGGCCCTCCTTCGTTCCAGGAATGCCCAAAACTTGAGCGACCCGAATTCAAGAACCGCCAACCCGTTCTGGCATATTAAATCCCAGGGCCTAAAAGTTAACCTTGATTCAAAGGCATACGGGGCCAGAAAGATCTTTCTCACTAGAAGACCTAATCGATCCGATAATGATTCAATGAACAGCATCCTTTATCTCGCGCTGCTATCTCTCCTGGCCTGCAGTGGGGGAGGTAGCTCACCGAAAACTACACCTTCTGCCACCTCCGAAGAAAGAACGGTGGGAGATCCTTCAGAAAATCCGATGACGAACCCTGCTTCGGCAACCTCCTCGGGTTCTTCTCTATCTCCTGCTGATGCAACAACGAGCGCCACGGATTCAACGACCCCCGAAGCCACGCTCGACCTGGGAACGACGATCGTATCCTCGATCTCCGGCGCGGAAGTCGGTCTTGCCGACTCCTCAGGTTCTTCTCTAGCGCCGACTCCGGGTGTGACACCAACGACGGGGCCCTCAGCATCGAGGACTGAAACAGGCCCAACCACTTCTGGTCCTGCTGCACGCCCTTCAACCCCAGGATCAGCGACTGGAGTCGTGGGCGATCCAGTCTCCGGTTCTCCCTCAGCTGAATCAGCGATTGGTTCAACGACGGCTGGTGACTCGCCGAATGAAACTTCTGCCACAGCTCCAGGTCTAACGATGAATCCAGGGCCCTCGTCATCATCTTCAGAATCTGTGGCTGGAGGTGAAGGAGCAACGAAGAGCACAGACACCCCGGTGGCAGTTCCATCAGGCGCTAGGAATGATGTCGCGAGTGGTCCCATCGCTTCCGAATCTTCTACCGCCGGGGCAATAACCGATTCTCCAACCCCGACGGATCCTCCGGGGGCACCTTCGGTCGAGGTTCAAACGAATCGTGGCAATGGTTCTGATCTGGCCTCGGTTGGTTCAGGCAGTGCAAGTCCCGAAGCGCCCTCAGCAACTGATCCCTGGTCGACCGCCGTTGGACCATTGGCAAACAGCGGCCCTGCGGCGACGCCAGCGATGGACTCACCGGTGCTGGCCTTGTCGAGTTCAACCCCATCAGGGTCATCCTCGGGCCCAACGTCTGGTCAATTGTCTGGGCCCTCTGCTTCCGCTGTGGCCTCGAGTGGAGTTGTGAACCCGTTGACTGATTCGTCTTCTGTGGACCCTGCCCTTGAGTTTCCTGGAACAACCACTGAGACCCTCACTTCCGAGTCAGCTCAATCGGGAGCGACCTTTGGTCTCGAGAACTCACCCGTGATCCAAGTCAGTTCATCTTCTCCTCGTCCCGTGACAGGTTCAAGCACCCCGGAAACGACAAGGGGGGTCGATGAAACAACACATGGTTCAGGAGAAGCAGGGTCCGTTCCATCCGTCACTGGAGATGGAGTTGCGAACAATCCTTCAGCTCCGGGCGCATCATCGGCAGGGTCACCTTCCGGTGCTCTAGCATCTCTTCCTACCGCCGAAGGGGAGCAACCGTCTGGTCTTCCATCCGGAAGCCTTGGGACAGATGTTGTTGCCCACTCCTCAACCCCAGGGCCCTCAAGCACCCATACTTCTCCTCCGGTAGCATCCCCTGGAACTCCTTCGCTTGTCGTCGAACCAACTCCAGGACATGGTTCAGAATCTGCAGCCGTTGCCTCACTCAGCGAAGGTCCCGTCGCCCCATCGTCAACGGATCCCTGGTCGGAAGCCGTTAGCGCAGTTACTTCAGGTGGAGGAGCAACAGTTCCTGCCACCGACGCAGTGGCGTCTACCACTTCCGGGTCAACGTTACCCGGGACTCCAGAGGGCGGAGGAACGGCCCCTCCAGCGACGACCCCCCTGTCTCCTCCAAGGGCTTCGGACCAAGGGGAAGTGGGCCGCACGCCTGCAAGTTCGGCCGATTCCTCTGGCGGATCTCTCACTGGTTCAGCAGCATCCGCTAGCGAAGCCAACTCATTAGAAACCCCTGCGTCGTGTAACTTTGATTCCCAAAAAATTCCCGGCGGAAAAATTATTACTGCCTGGAAAACAGGCGTCGCCACGATCGCCGAGCCTTGCGAGCAAGAGTCCCGAACGTGCTCGAACGACGGAGTGTTGTCCGGTTCGTTTGCGTTTAGTCGGTGTGAAGACCCGTACACAGCGGACACAGAAGAGTCGACAGATCCAGAGTCGAGCTCCGGACGATACTCGAAGTTCTCCGTAACTGCCGGTGGCGCTTGTAGCGTCATCCGCGGAGAGCTCATTTGCTGGGGATCGATGGCAGCGATAAAAACCGGCTTCAGTGCCGGAGGAGAGTTCATTGCCCCGAAGACGTACATTCCTGCGCGTGTCACAAACGTTGACATCGGATGGGCCACTGGGTGTGCTGTGGTCGACGGCGCTGTGAAGTGCTGGGGCTCCAACGAAAAATTCTTGCGCGGTGACGGAGATCAGAAAAACGTATTCTTCGAACCAAGAACAGTGATCTCCTCCGATGCGAAAAAGGTTCAGATCGGCGCGTCGTACGCTTGTGCGATCGTCAAGGACCAACTCTGGTGCTGGGGTCAACCGGACTTCGTCGTCAACTCCGGATCCTACCAGTTCCAGCCGACACCGCTTCCGATGAAAGTCATTCCTTCAGGGGTCACGGACATTTCCATCGGCAGGAATACAGCATGCTTCGTGGTCCATGAAAAAGTGAACTGCTTCGGTGGTGGAAGTGCCGGATCAGTCCAGACCAAGGAGAGCTCGGTGATCGCTGATCCAGGCACTCCGGTCACAATCATCACGGAGCACGCGAAGAGAGTGTTCGTGGACAAGGAAGAGGACCTGAACGCCTGCGCCATCGTCAAGAGCGGCCTCAAGTGCTGGGGACAGAACACGTCCATGAATCGCGGCTCTGAGAATGCTCTTCTCACGTTCTTTAAATCTGATGTGAAGACCGCGAGTGTCGCCGGTGGGAGCGGCTGTGCGGTCGTGAAAGATGACCTTCATTGCTGGGGCCTGGGTTCGAATCCACAGGGGTCCCCGGCCCTCGTCGCATCCACAGCCGTCACCGACGTTGGGGTGACTCCGTTGAATCTTTGTTACACGCAGAAGAAAATCAGGAAATGCTTAGGTGAGAACAGCTCAGGGCAAACCGGACAAGGGGAAAAGAGCGGCGCAGTTTTGGCCGCGATTCCCATCACCATGCCGGAACCGGTGGTGGAGGGGCAAACCCTGTGTCACAAGGGCAACAAAAGGAAGAACTTCATTTGTAATCCGCTGGACGGGGGAGTCCTCACTGAACCAACGGCCCCTTTATTTCCGAAACACAGACTTGGTCTGATCGCGACACTCTACGAGGGTAAGAATTGGTACAACCTCGATGACTACCCGCGCGGATTTAAGCAACCGAGCTCGGTGTATTTCTCTAACTTTAACACTCCGACCCAAGCGTTCGATGATGGCTTTAAAACCTCTGACGGATTCCTCACGAATCAGAACGGTGAGAAGCTCATCGAATGGTTCGCGATTTTTTCGAAAGGGAACATCACTCTCCCAGAGAATAAAGAGAGCGGATTCTACCACATCATCACCCTCAGTGATGACGGCGTACGGGTCACGGTAAATGGGAAAGTGATCCTCAATAATCCGTCGGCGCACGCACCCATCCTCGACTGCGCCACGGAGGTCATCAAGCTCTCGAAAGGCGGTGAACAGCCGTTCGCGCTCGATTACTTCCAGGGCCCGAGGTATCACATTGCGTTGATGACGTTCATCAAAAAGGTCAATGGACCGACGGATGTCAAACAACCTTTCTGTGGGAGAAGCTCCGATGTGAATGCCGTACTCCGTGCGGGGTACGAAGTGATTGACCCGTCCTTCTTCACCCTGCCGGCCGGTTACTGATCGCTGGCCTCTGGGTCGTGGGTCTCGAGGATCCGCTTGAGTTCGGCCTTCACCGCCGGGCTGCGGTGATCCTGGAGGAACTGGTTGGCGTATTTCTTCCGTTCGGCCGGATCACTCTCAATCTTCATCAGGTAAACGAAACTCCGAAGGGCCACGCTGCTTAGGGGATCAGCTTCTTTCACCGGGTCAACTTTCGAATCGATGACACCCTTGAAGAGATCTTTTGCCAGGGCGGTGGCCTGGCCCGGGTTCCCGTGCTCCGTGAGAGAAATCCTCGACACTAGATCCAGCATGTCGATGTGCTCCTGCGCGTGAACACCACCCGGCATGGCGAAGTACGCTCGCTCGATGGCCTCCATGGAGGTGTCTGGAGTCTCTGCGAGCTTTTTGGCAAGCTTCTCTAGGGCCTCTTCATCTTCAGTGTGTGCATGCTTTTCTGCGATGAAATCTTTGATCGCCTCATCTGCTTCCGAATCACCGAAAAAACGACGAAGGCTTTCTTTGTATTTTTGTTTTTCTGGTGGGCCTGATGCTGGACCCGGCGGAGCCGTTCGGGTGTTCGACGGTCTGGTCCTTCCGCCTGCCTGGCCGGTGATCATCCCGAGGAATGACGGGTCCTTTAGAAGCTCGTCCGCCACGCGGGTGACGACCTTTTGCTCCTCCTCGCCAGGCCCTGACCACGATGTCGTGTAGAGCTGAAAGAGGCCCATCAAACAAATGAGAGCGCCGATGACTTTGACCGTGTTGAGAATCATTCTTTGGTTTTGTTGATCACGCGGTCGAAGGCACTGTTGATGAGGGGTGGAAGTTCTGTGAAGAAGTCCCCTTTCCTGAATTCCACGGTCTTGTAGTTGTAGAGGGTGAGGTTCTGGAAGTACCCTTTTAAGCGAAGGATGGGCCCCGCAAGCTTGTTTGACAGGATGAGCATCCAGACTGTGGATAAGGCCCCGCCGATCAAGAACGCTCCGATGAGGTTCTTTGCGATGTGCTCGAACTGATAAGTGAGAAGCTGGAAGTACGGATGATCTGAAGTAAGTCCGGCCTTCACACCATTGCTTGCGAGGTTTTCAAACGAACGGTGCACGCTGAAGTACACGCTTCCCAGTACAGTTAGCATGAGGAGAAAGTTCCCAAAGAGAAGGGTTAACTGGAACTTGGGATAGATGAGAAGGCGCAGTCTTTTTTTATAAACTTTCATAAGGCTCCCGGTATCTGATTATTCTATCGGGTTTGGCACCTTTTCGACGGCAGAAAATTACCAGACGAGACTGGTTGGGTAGCGGCGTTGCCGATCCGTGCGATGGTTCCTCATTTTATCCTCTGGCACGGCTGCCCTGTCAGGGTCAGTTTCGATTGTTGGGAGTATCGCTGGCCCTCTTTCACGCTCCGGTTGCATCTCTTCGAACTCGTTTCGTGAATATGATGAAGATCATTTTTTCGGAGATTTTGCGCCCGAAATTACGGAGATGATTTGCTGTGTTAAATTGAGGTATCTTTGCCAAGCTCTAAAAAAAACAAGCCGTGAACTTTGAACCTAACGTCAAGAAATTGTAAAGAAATGAAGAACTTAATATTTCCTTAAAAAAAATAAAGTTCTTAGACAAACCCTCGAGAAGGATACGCGAGGTTTAGTCATGTCAGAATTAGACTTGGAAATGGTGGGTTTCTTCTTGGAAGAAGTTGATGAGTTGCTCATCAAGTGGGAGGGAATCTGCCTCTGCTTAGAAAAAGAAGTGACCACTGATCACATCAACTCCCTTTCGAGGATAGCCCACAACATCAAGGGGTCCTCCGCTTCCGTAGGGCTGATGAAGCTCAGTCAGTTCGTTCATCGAGTTGAGGACGTCATCGTTGAGCAGAAGAACTCGACGCAAGATCTCTCAGTCCAGACCTTACGGATGCTTCTGGCTGCGCACTCTCAAATGGTCGCCTGGGTGGATGTGCTCAAGGCCGAGCCCAGGAGTGACTACTATCCCCAAACTTTCATGGATGAATACTTTAGTGCCCTACCGAAGGCGGCCGCGGGCGAGGCAAGTGCTGCCGAAGCGGTTGAAGAACACGCGGCGACACCTGCCAGTACCTCCGCTGTCCTCGAGAGTAGTCTTCCGACCACGGAGAATAGGCCAAGCACTGAGGTCGAGGCCAAGAAGAGCAAAGAGGAAATTCTCCGCATCAGTACCAAGAAGATTGATGCGCTCATAAACCTGATCGGAGAGCTCTCAATCCAGCAGTCGATTCTGCAGAACGCGCTTGAAAACTGTGGAACGAAGCTCCAGGGTCAGCTCATCTACAGCTCCCTGAACCTAAGTCACAAGATCACCAAAGAAATCTATGACACTGCGTTCGAGTTTCGGATGACACCCGTCGGAGGAATCTTCCAACGGCTCGATCGGGCCATCAAGGACCTGTCGCGCTCCCTCGGGAAGGACATCGACGTGGAAGTCAGCGGTCACGAGATTGAAATTGAAAAAACCATCTTGGATAAAATGCTTGATCCGTTGACCCACATCGTTCGAAACTCCGTAGACCACGGGATCGAGCCTCGGGAGAAAAGGATCGAGGCAGGAAAGGCAGAGCGCGGGGTCATCAGCATCAACGTCGCCAAGATCGAAGAGGGAATCGAGATCACAGTGAGCGATGATGGGAAGGGGCTCTCGGAGAAGAGAATTCTGGAGAAGGCGATCGAGAAGAAACTGATCGCTCCGACTGCCGTGATCCCTCGGGAGGAGGTCTACGCCCTCATCTTCATCCCTGGGTTCTCGACCGCCGAGGCGGTGACCAACGTTTCCGGCCGAGGCGTTGGAATGGATGTGGTGATGCGAACCATCGAAGAAGTCAACGGCAAGATAAGCATCGGAAGCGAGGAGGGGAAAGGGACGAAGTTTCGGATCACCATCCCGACGAGCTTGAGCATCGTCGACTCCTTGGTCGTTGCCGTCAACGAGACGCAGTACGTCCTGCCCTTGAGCTTCATCGAGGAAGTCATTAGCCTCAGTCCGAGCTGTAGCCCGAAAGAGAATAAGTTTCTCATGAAAGACAAGGTGATTCCCTACATCCATCTGGGCGAGGTGTTCAACCTCGCACTTGCGCGGCCAGAGCATGACTATCCGGTGCTCGTCACAAAAGTGAACGGTCGTCGGCTCGCGATCGGCGTGGAGGCAATCCTCGGACGACACCAGAGTGTGGTCCGAGACTTGAACACCTGCTTCGACAGCTCGTTCGCCGTCTCGGGTGGGACCATCTTACCGAACGGGGAGCCGGGCCTCATCCTCGACATCTCCGCGATCATTCAAAGATTTTTTAAATTCCTAAAGACTTCTGGGGAGGCCGCCTAAATGAACGAACTAGAAAACGAACGCTACCTCGTGTTTTGCATCGACGACGAGCTCTACGCCTCTCCGCTGCTCGATTTCCATGAGGTCGTCGAAATGATTAAACCGAAGCCGGTGCCGAACATGCCGGAGCACTTTTCGGGGATGATCAACCTGCGAGGGGTCATCGTCGCGATCATTGACCTCCGGAAGAAAATGGGGATCGGCGAACGATACCAGGGGAAGCAGACGATGCTCATCTGTGAAACGGAGACCGGTATCATGGGGGCCTCCATCGACCGCGTGGAGAGCGTGATCCACATCCACTCGGCGTCGGTCCAGGACGTGAAGATCGCGGGGAAGATCGCCCTCGAGTACGTCAAAGGGTTCGTGAACCATCAGGACCGCATCATCACCATCGTCGACGTGAAGTCCTTTCTTTCCGAGCAAGACAAACAATTCTTAGATGTTTCAGCATAGGGAGTACGCATGAAAAAATTATCACTCGTCAAGAAGTTAAACCTTCTGATCTTCTGCATGATCTTTGTGTCCGGACTCGTGGCCTTCGTGCAGTTCAAGTCGTCGAACGACTCCCTCGTCCGGAGCGTGGAGCAGAAGTTCTTCGCCGATTCCAAGACCATCTCCAACGCGATCTCGAAGGCCTTCTACGAGCGCTACTACGACGTCCAGGCCTTCGCCTTAAACCAGGGGCTAAAAGACTTCCGGTACAAAGAGAAAATGAAAGAGCTCCTGAACAGTTTGTCTGCGACCTACGGGGTCTACGACGTCATCATGATCGTCGATCGGAACGGTGATTTCGTCGCGGCCTCCGACTCCGACTCCTTCGGCTTCTCGTACGATCCGAGTACGCTGAAGAAGAATTACGCAGGGGCCGAGTGGTTCAAGCGGTCCATGGCCGGGGAGTTCACGAAGGGGAAGATCTTCTCGGGGACCTACGTCGAGCCGGCCCAAATCGACGCCGTGACCTCCGGCGCGATCGGGAAGAATATCTACGGAACAAGTTTCTCAACCAAGCTCAAGAACGACAAGGGAGACACCATCGGGGTCATCACCTGCCGGGCGAACATGAAGTGGATTTCGAACATCTTCAAGGATGCGTACCAGGGCCTGAAGGCACAGGGATTTAACTCCGTCGAGTTCGCGCTCCTCGATAAATCCGGGACCTTGCTTTTTAGCTATGATCCGTTCGTCGCAAAAACCGAGTCATTCGTCTACGACGATGCCCTCCTCGGGAAGCTCAACCTCGGGGCCGGGAACCGAGGCGCAGCGAAGCTTCTCACCGGCGAGGAAGGAAGTAGCTACTCGACCCATCCGGTGAAGAAGTACGAAGAGCTCACGGGGCACAGCCACGTCGATTCAGATACCTTCGTAAACGACTTTAAGTGGGGGGTCCTCGTTCGCATCGGGAAGTCCCAGGCGCTGGGGACAATCCTCCAGAATGAGAACATCTTCCTCGCGACGATTCTTCTGACGATGTTCATGGCACTCCTGATTTCTTACTTCGCCGTGCGGCTGATTGGGAAACAGTTCACCGCAGACTCATCGAAACTGCGGGCGGTCACAGACACGAACCTGAGCCTGTCGCAGACTCTCTGCAGTACCTCCGAGGCCGTTGCTTCTGCGGCGATCGAGCAATCCTCGGCGATCCAAGAATCCGTTTCGGCCCTGTCTGAGATGGCCTCGATGATCTCCCAGACCTCCACCAGTGCCAAAGTTTCCATGGACGTCGTCCAGCGAGTCAACGAGAAAACGAAGGACGGCGAACGGGTGATGGAGGAGATGACCTTTGCCATCAAGACCATCGAAGACGCGAACCAGCAGTTCCAGAAGGTGTCCCAGATCATCCTCGAGGTTTCGGACAAGACGAACATCATCAATGACATCGTTTTTAAAACCCAGCTCCTCTCCTTCAACGCTTCCATCGAGGCGGCGCGGGCCGGGCAGCACGGAAGAGGCTTCGCGGTCGTGGCAGAAGAGGTGGGGAACTTGGCCAAGGTCAGTGGGAACGCGGCCAAGGACATTGAGTCCATGCTCAAAGATAGCCAGAAGCAAGTCCAGTCCATCGTGTCGTCGCTCCAGGATAAGGTCACGAAGTGTTCCACCGTCTCATCCCAAGCCGTGAAGAGCTTCAAAGACATTGCGGTGGATGTGGAAGGAATTGTCTCCCAGATTCGTGGCATCACGGATGCCTGTGAACAGCAGGAGCTCGGGATTCAGCAGACCACGACGGCCATGAACCAGATTGATTCGGCGACGCAGAAAAATTCTCTCAACGCAGATGATGCCAGCAAAGCTGCGCGCCTCTTACAAGACGAGAGTGTCAAGTTGAGTGAGGTCACAGAGCACATCTCTACGATGATCAATGGTGCTTCGGCGTTCAAGGTGAACACCGCCCAAGAGAAAGAAAAATCTGGACCTGTCGCCTCCGTCGTGTCCCTCGACAAGGCCTTGCAAACGCTGGTCGAGAAGCGCAAATCGAAGAACGACAACAAAAAGGTCTCCTAGGTGGAAACGGTTACTCTTACGGCCGATGAGCAAGCTGCATTTTTTAAGATCGTGGAGTCCCTGACTGGCACCTGCCAGTCCGGGGTTTATAAAAAGGATCTTCTTCTCAATAACTTGGTCCGTCGGCTCAATGAGCTCAAACTCCTTTCTTTTCCAGAGTACATTCTTTTGGTTTCTGAGGATGACGCCGAATACGACCGGTTCCTGTCTCTCATGACAATCCACACGACTTCCTGGTTCAGAGAAATGCCGCACTTCGAGCTCCTTGCCGCACTCATCGAAGAACGGCTGAAAGGTAAGAAGGGCGACCAACTCATCCAAGTTTGGTCGGCGGCGTGCAGCACTGGACAAGAAGCCTACTCGATCGCATTGACGCTGGAGGGGCTCCGGCTGAAGTACCCGAATCTCAATTACAAAGTTCATGCGTCGGACATCGACCCGGTCTCGGTTTCCGTGGCCCAGGCCGGAACCTATGATCTCTCTGGGCTGAGCTCGATCCCTGTGATGTACCACTCCTTCTTTTCTCGAACCGGACATTCCCTGAAGATCTCGGAGTCCATCCGATCTCGGATGAGCTTTTTCACGGCGAGCCTCCTCGAGGTGGATTCCACCACCATCGATGAGAAGATGGATTTCATCTTCTGTCGCAACGTGCTCATCTATTTTGACCGACCTCAGGTCGAGAAGATTGCGAAGAATTTCTCGACGTGTATGAATGCCAACGGCCACCTTGTCATCGGACACAGCGAAAGCATAGACGCGACGAACGTCGGGTTCACGCTTAAGAAGTTTTCAACGTACCAGTGGCGACCGAAGCATGTGGTGAGGAAAGGTGATCCGCAGGTCGAGGTCGCTCTCCAGTCGAAGTTTCACCGACGGCCGGATCTCATCGTCATCGGGGCCAGTACCGGTGGCCCGAATATCCTCGGGAACTTTCTCAAGAACATGCCGCTCCCATGTCCCCCGGTCGTCATCGTCCAACACATCAATCCTGATTTTGCGACGGGGTTTGCTCGGAGCATGGCCTCCGCTTCTGGACTGAGACTCGTCACGACGGATGGCGCCGTTGAGCTCCTCGAGAATTGCATCTATTTAGCTCTCGGCGACTATCACCTCACGGTCAAAGAGATCGATTCAAAACGGTTCATCGTCCCAAGCTTTGACCCTCCGATGAACTCCCACAGGCCGAGCGTCGACAAGCTCTTCCTCTCTGTTTCTGAGACCAGTATCCCGAGCGTGGGCATTCTCCTGACAGGGATGGGAAAAGACGGAGCGGACGGCCTCCTTGCGATGCGCAGATCAGGTGTTTCGGCCACCATGGCGCAGAGTAAGGAGTCGTGCATCGTATACGGGATGCCCAAGGAGGCCATCGAACTGGGGGCCGCCCAAGTAACCGGGAGTGATCAGTACCTTTCACAGGTCCTGCGCTCGCTGATCGAAAAGAAGTTTGAGAAGGCGGGGTAGAAGGTAACCCCACCTTTGCGATGGGGTTACCGGAGGATCATTACTTACACTTTACGTAGTTGTCATCGCAGTTGAGACAAGTCTGAACTGAACCGGAGAAGACTTTCTCTTGAACAGCGAGGGCAGGAAAAACTTTATTGAGGCTATTTAAGCTCTTCTTTTCGATGGAGAGGCCATCAACTGATTTTCCGTCGAAGGAACTTTCTTTTCCTCCTTTGACCACAACACATGTCTGAGAGAATGCACTTGCTGAAAACATAAGGAAAATTAGAATTTTCATAGGATTCCTTTATTAGAAGATCATGTCGAAGCCAGTCACGGCCGTTGTTGCGTCGCCTTCTTTATCCATGTGGGCATTCCCATCCCGCGAGATCGAGTAGCCAACGCTTGTTTTCATCATGATGCTCGGTGCCACTTTGCAGTTAAGACCAAGGGAGTACATATCTTGAGTTCCCTGTGTCGTTCCCGCATCGAACGTGGCGCTGGATGCTGTGATATGGGGGAGGTAGCTACCAAACCAGTAACCGGCCGTCAGGTAGCCACCGACGACGCGCTTATTGTAGGTCCGATCCTTTTTCATGTCTGGGGTATCTGCCTGAAGCACGGTCGATCCGTTGCTTCCTTCTCGTAAACCGGCTTCAGAATAGATCATCCAGTTATTGAGTTCGTACTTGTACCCGGCGATGTAGCTCGTGTTTCGATTGTCGGTGTACGTCTTGCTATCAGCGGTGCTCGCGACGTTGTACTGCGCAGCCATGAAACGAAACTTGTGACCTTCGTGCATGAGCGAGACTTCCGATCCTACAATGTTTCCGTAGGAGTTGGTCTCGTTGCCGCCGTCTGCGAGTGGGACTGTTTGGTATTCCTGTCCACCGAAGAACATCACTCCGAGTTTCGCCCCTCCACCGAGCGTGAAAGTGTAATCTGTAGAAACACCATTCAGAGATTTGAACGGCGCCAAGTCATAGACAGCATGGGGAACTTCGGTCCATGGGTACATGTACCCGACGTCGATGTACTCAGAAACCAGCCAGGCCGGGAAGAGCTGACGGCCGAGACGGATGCGCCAGTTGTCCTGGGGCTTGTAGGCAACGAAGGCCCAGTTCGCGTACATCCCCCACTGCGGTTCTTCGGCCCCTGGGGTCTGCTTGTTGCCTCTGACCAGGACCTGAGAGGCAACGGTCCACTTGTCAGAGATGTTGCTTGAAATGTTCAAGCCGAATTTTGTGTAGTTGTAAAAATTCGGAGAACTATTCTGATTGTAGTACTCAGGGCTCGAGTCCCCTCCGAGCTTCTGGGTCACATGCGCACTCGCAAAGCCGTTCAAATTGACGTCCTGTGCGAACACATTCCCGACTGAAACGATGGCAAGTCCGACGACGGACTTTCTGACTGTGGTAGAAACCATAAATCTCCTCTTAGTTTTTGAATAAAGAAATTCTAGGTCTAGATTTGAAATTTTCAATGACTATTCTACGCCGTCTGTTTTTAACTGATTGTGGGGGTCAGGATTTTTCTTCTTCCGCACCTTCATCGAATTCCCTGCTATCCTCTCTTCATGGGTATAGTTTCTGTGATCAAATTCCTTTTCACGAAAGAGCACCGGGTGCTGGATGAGATCCTCCTCGGCTACCGCTCGAGACCTGAGCACTTCGAGGTCGAGGAATGCCGCATCTCCCAGGAACTCGCGACGATCCTGAGCGCCGCCGAACGGGGCGTCGTCCTGGCGTCGCTGCGGAGTAAGGACGACCTTTCGCAGATCGCCGCGTTCATGAAAAAAGACAGTAAGCTCCTCGGGAAAATCCCCTTTAAGTTTCTCATTTTTGATTACACCCGAGACGCCAACTTCCAGCAGCTCTTACTGAAGATGGGAATCCGGGAGATTCTGAATCCGGAGGTTAACCCGAAGGCCCTTCGCCACAAGATCGAACTTCTCACGCTCGCGGTCGGAGGTGCGAAACTCGAAGCTCCAGCGGGGGCGGGGAAGAAGGACACTGGCCCTCGCATCGACTGGGGGCCTCCGCTTGACCTCGAGGATGACATCTGGCTCGTGGACAACCCGCACACCATCCGGAACCTCCTCTCCAGTTGGACTCTGCATGTGAAAGGTCCTTCCCCGAACATCGGTCGCTGGTTGAGGGATTCCCAGGAGAGCTGGGTCTTTGACGTTCGTGAGGAAGAGCGGGAGATCTTTTCACCGTCGGGCGGAAGGTGGCGACTTCGGGGACAGAAGATCCCGGAGATCGACTGGGACGGGCAGTTCTGGAGCTTCCGTGGATCTCAGTTTGAACTTTTCTTCGAGGCGCCTTCCGTGAGGGTGACAAAGATCCGCGCTGAAGCGCAGGCGATCTTGATCGCCAAAAATTCGATGAACGGAGAGATCAAAAGAAGCTTCATCGAGGAGAGCTTTAAGACGAAGTATGTGTTTAAGTCCGACGACGAAGGGTCTGCCTCTCCGGGAGGCGATGACATCCTGGCCGAAGCGCTCGAGACGAAGGATCTCGAGCTACGGTACCGAGAGGAAGTTCCTGAGGGCAAAGTGAACGATAAACGGGGACCCGATGGGGCCCCACTTGCGCCATCGAATAGGCCTGGCGAGCTCTTCGATGATCAAGCTCTCTCGGAGGAGTCGGAGGGGGAGAGTCTAGAGGCCCAGGATAAGAAGCGAAGGGGCCCGCCCAAGTACCGGGACGCGGCGATCGACGGATACTATTCTGGGAAGCCTAAAGCGAACGACCCGAGGCCTCAGGAGAGTTCCGAAGAAGATGGCTTCGATGATGGCGTTGTCCTTCCGGAGAGCGCTGGGCCCCGTTCCACGGATAGCTCCGAGACCCGGGACGAGAAGCATCGACGACCATCGTATCAGGAGGGGCCGATTGACGGATACTACTCTGGCCCACAGAAGAACAAAACGGCCTCGGCGGAGACCAATCCTGAAGAGAGGTTTGACGATGGGACTCCTTCTCCCGAGAGATCACCCTCCACCAGCAGCACGACCCCTCAGCTCCAAGAACCGGATCGGGAACCGCCGGGCTATCGGGACGCTCCGATCGACGGGTATTATTCTGGAAGACACAAAGAAAAGAAGACTCCCTCTGGGAAGGGCGAGGGAGACGATTTGTTTGATGACGGGGCTGTCTTTTCTGATGACTCTGATCTCTCCCCTGACAAGACCTCCGATGCTCCGGACCCAAGTCACCGTCCCTCCTCCTTCCCAGAGGAATCGGTGGGTGGATCCTCTGCGGGTCACCCGGAGTTTCAGGAGGGTGCACCTGCGCGAAAACCGAGAGCACTTTTCGAGGCACAGTCCCAAGAAGGAGGTGCTGACCCTCGTCCCGCTGATCGCTACACGAGTCACTACACCGGCAAGAGTGCACGGCCCGAAGTTGACCCCGAACTCAGCGCCTTTGAAAAGCCCAAGCTCTCCTCGCCCCCGGTCTTGAACGCAACGGTGAAGGGTACCACCTTCGCGTGTACTTTCTATGATTGTTTTGACGACAAAATCTTATGCCTCACTGATCGGCCAGCGCCGGCATCCGGTGCAGAACTTGAGCTTCAGATCAACCTCGAGAAAAGGGAGATTCTACTCCGGGGCTTGGTCTCAAGTGTGGAAGAGATCCCAGGGGGAAGCGCTTTTGGCGTGGTCCTTTCAGGAGAGGCCCTCCGCAAGGCCGAAGAACTCTTAATCGAGCTGGCACCCGCTTCGGCCAAGGCCGAAGAATACTTCTCTTCCGTGAGACGGGTGTAGGCCATGGCGATCCCGACGTACCAGATGCTGATCCTCGAGCCGACATTTCTTGGGAGAAGTCGCCTAGAGGGCATCCTCCGTTCGGCCGCTCCGAGTGCTACCATCGATTCGGTTGCAACAGTTCCCCAGCTCCGCGAGAAAATCGGGGCCCGCGCCTGGGACATCGTGTTCTTCGATCCCCTGGCGGAGGCAGAACCCCTCTGGGAGCTCCTGCGAGAAGTTCCCCGGTCTTTCCTCGTGGCGATCGGAGGGGCGACCACCGAAGTGGCGCTCCACCGCTTGGCAGACGCCCGGGTTTCGTACTTCATTTCTAGGCCCTACCCTCCCTCGAAGATCCTGGCGTGCCTTGATGCCTTTGGCGATTCCACGAGCACCTACTTCGGTCTCATCACCCAGGCCCGGGAACTGTTCGAGTCAGGAGAGCTCCAGTCCGCTCAGGAGCGTCTTGAGGCGGCGGTAAAGCTTAGAAAAACTCCCTTCGAAGCTTGGTTCTACCTCGCCCGGATCGCTCGGCGCGAAGGGCGATTCTCGGAGGCGGCCCAGTGGCTTGAGCGCTGTCTTGAGGCCGATCCCTCTAACTTCGATTGCCTGTGCGAATCCTTTGAAGTTTTCATGGCGCTGAAGGACTTCCCTCGCGCCTTTCGACGCGGCAAGGGACTCCTGTGGAACTTCCAGTCTCCCCCGGGGATCATTTCGCGCACTCTTCGCCTGGCCGTCCACTTGAGTGCCTTCGATGAAATTTTCCAACTCGAATCGGTGGCCTCTGCGCAGGACGACGAGGACGTCACGAACCACCTCGGCTCTGCACTCTATGTCTCCGGCAAGCACTACCTTCTCTCAGGCCGAACCCCCGAGGCACTTCGCTGCTTCGGCCTTCTGGCACCCCACGGGGAGCGCTACCCGAAGTTCCTTCGGGCGACGATTTTTGTACTGGTTCGGTTTGGCCTTAGGGCGGAGGCGGTGGAGTTTCTTAGTCGGATGAAGGCGCATGAGACGGAGTCGATCGAAGTCTGCAACTTTATCACGAGCGACGCTTCGTCGGACCCCGAGGGCCACCGACTTCAAGGCCGAGAACTCCTCGCACGCTACGGCGGTGAGGATCTGCGCGAGTACCTCGAGCGGTTCGAGAGTGGAACAAGCCCAACGCGCACGCTCAAGTAATTAATTCTCCCCTTGGGCCGGACCCGGAGTGCGCCGATAGGTCAACCATGCTTGAGGCGATGGATGCGCTCGGAAAATTCACACTCGATTACTACCGATCTTTCAGGGATCTTTTCATCTTCGTGTACCTGAGTTTCCGGGACGTCATCCGTCGAGGTCCCAGGAATCTTCGGCCCATCTTGTTCACCATCGTGTCTCAAATCTATTTCACCGGGCACCAGGCGCTGCCACTGATCACGTTCCTCGCTCTCGCCTCCGGGAGCATCATCGTCCTCCAGTCCACGGCGCAGCTCTCTCTCCTTGGCTCTCAAGAGATGATGGGAAAGATCCTCGTCGTTACGATCATTCGAGAGCTGGGCCCGCTGTTGACCGCCTTCACCGTGATCGCGAGATCCGGCACGGCGGTGGCGACGGAGCTCGGATCCATGCAGGTGAACCGAGAGATCGAGGCGCTCAGAACCCTCAGCATCGAGCCGCTTGGGTTCGTCGTGTTCCCCCGGATCTTCGGTGGGGTCGTGAGCCTCGTTGGCCTCGCCTTCTACTTTAACTGCATCGCTCTCGTGGGTGGCTTCTTCGTGAGTAACTTAGTGAGCGAACTCTCCTTCTCCTTCTTCATCGAAGTCCTCGCCCAGGCGATCGCTCCGGAGGACTTCATCCTCAACGTGCTCAAGAACGGGGCCTCCGGGCTCATCATCTTTAGCATCGCCGCGTTCCAGGGTCTCAAAGTGAAGGGGGCGCCCCATGAAGTTCCGATCGCCACCACCCGTGCCGTCGTGAATAGCATCATGGCGGTGGTCGCGTTTAATCTCTCGGTCTCGGTGTACTTTTTTACCAAGGCCTTCGCGTGAAACGATTTCCCATCTCGCAGATCACCCTCGAGAATGTCTCCTTTGCCTACGAGGGCGCGGGATCTGTCTTCTCGGGCCTGTGCCACACTTTTACTCCCCATGATATTCTCTTCCTCCAGGGACCTCGGGGTTCCGGAAAAAACACCCTCCTGCGCCTCTTGCTCGGTCTCGAGGTTCCCACCGCTGGCCAGTACCTCATCAATGGCGTGGCCGTGAACCAGCTCGGGCACGACGAGTTTACGCCCTTTCGGCTCAACATCGGCTACGCCTCGGACATCGGTGGGCTGATCAATAACCATACCCTTTACGAGAATTTCCGCCTTCTTCTGGATTACCACGACGTCGGAGATCCAGCGGAGCGTTTCGACTTCATCGGGGGACTCTTTGAGCGCTTCGATCTTGGTGGGGTCAAGCAGCTGCGACCAGCATTCGTTTCCTCCACGGCGCGGAAAGCCGCGGCGGTTCTACGCGCCTTCGCGCTTCGCCCTGAGGTCCTCATCCTCGATAACCCGACCCAGGGAATGAGTGCCGAGCACATCCCGGTTCTGGTGGACCTCATCCGGGAGCATCGAACTCAGCACGGACTTAAGTACGTCATCGTCTCTAGCGATGACCTCGCACTTCTCGATCTTCTCGGGGGCCGCGTCGCCCGAGTTACACCACAAGAACTTCGGATCTCTCCATCCCTCAGGAGTACCGGGACATGAAGTATAAGTTTAATCCGTATGAACGCGCCGTCGGCGCCTTCTTGACTGTCGCTCTCACGGGCTCCGTTGCCGTGGGGATCGGTGTGGCAGTGAAGAAGCAATGGTTCGAGGAGCGCATTCCCTACGTGACCTACATTGAAACGGCGGCGAACCTCCGGGCCGGGAGTTCAGTCTTCATGTCCGGACTCCGCGTGGGGAAGATCGAGAAAATCGAGCTCGACCCCGTACACAAGGTGAAGGTCACCTTCACCGTGGTGCAAGAATACACAGGCCAGTTGACCCAAGGTGCAGCGGTTGAGTTAGCACGACCTTTCATCATCGGAGACAAGATCCTCACCCTCGTTCCAGGAAGCGCTGAGGGGCCTCAGCTGGCCCCGAACGATGTGCTTCCGGTCCACGAAACCCTGGACATCCTAGAAGCGCTGGCGGGGAAAAAAATCGAAGCGGCCCTGGCGAAGGTTGATGGCATTCTAACTAATCTTAATGCGACCCTAGCGATAGGCCGAGACCTGGCCCACCAAGTTGGTGATAAGAAGAAACTCCAGCGCGCGATGGAGGACCTAAACTTTGCTTCCGGTGAGGTTCGGAGAGTCCTCCCTCAACTGACGGCCAAGTTACCGGGGGCGACGGAGAACCTCAATCGAACGATTGAAAACCTCGCCCAGATTTCGACGGCGGTGAAAGATCTTCAGCCGGTGGGATCAGAGAAGACCATCGAGCTTTTGACGGAGTCTGTGATTACCCTCAAAGGAATTCAGAAGTCCTTCTTCCTCCGAAGTAATGTGGAAGAGGTGCGTGAAGAATTGGCCCAGAAAGAAAAAACAAGTCCGCCTCGCGCACCAGCTTCTGAGTAGCTAGAGGCGCTTGATGACGTGATACCCGAAGGCCGTCTTGACAGGAGGCGAGACCTCCCCGGGTCGCAAGGCAAGGAGGGCCTTCTCAAACGCTGGAACCATCCGACCTCGTGGGAACTCACCGAGGTTCCCCCCGGCCTTGCTCGAAGGGCAGAGGGAGAAGTCCTTGGCGAGGGTTTCAAAGGACTCTCCACCACGAAGTTTTCGGATCACGTCATGAGCCTCGAATTCGTGGGTCACGAGGATGTGCTGAGCGCAGAGTAAGCTCATTCCACGTGCTGCTGCAGACGGCAGAAGGCCTTGTTGGATTGACCCATGTAGGTGATGTAGAGGAGTTCCTTCGTGACCGGATTCTGGCGCATCCAGTAGACGTAGACCGGGAGTCCCCGGTCGTCGTTCACGATCACCCGGCCGGTTTGCTCGGAGAAGGAGAGCTTGCCATACTCCCTCCAATAGGGACTCATTTCCCGCCGGGCCACGGCGAGGTTCCAGTCCTTGAAGGCGTTCCCGGTTCCGAACCAGGAAAAGATTGTGGCGAAGGTGCTCTGAGTGTTTTCTTCTTCGATGAGGACAACAGCGTGATGGTCAAAGGTAGGGTCGTACTGGCCAATGTGATTGCACACGCCACTGTAGACCGCAGGGGATTTCTGAGGTTCTTTTCCCACCGCGAAGAACTCAGAGACGAGTTGCTCCTGGGCCTGGGTGCACCCCCGGTAGCACGGATTCGGTGGAGACCAGGGAACCTCTGCGGCGAAGGTAGAACCGGAAGAGATGAGTAGGGCCGTTATCAAGGCTTTCATAGGAACCTCACTGGTTAATAGGTAAATTATAGGCGGAACCGGAGGCAGTGAACAGCAGGAATCCCTGGCACAGATGGTCAGCAAAAGATCCGGTGCATGGACTTCAGGAGTTTCCTGACCGCTTCATCTTCGATCGAATAAAAAGAAAAATTTTTCTCCCGTCTAACTTTCAAGACTCCCTCGGCCTGCATCCTGCGAAGAAACTGTGAGGTCTGAGACTGGGACAGTCCCGCGGCTTCCTGAATGAAGCTCACGGATTTTTCTCCGTCGCTTAAGAAGCAGAGGATCAGAAGCCGCTGTGGGTGCGAGAAGTGTTTCATGAGTCCGGCGACCGCTTCGCACTTTCTCTGCATGAGTCTCATGTCCATGAGCTACCCTCCCATCGTGGTGATGACGCCAGCCGCGGCCAGGACAGCGACGAGCGTGAACGTCACCTGTCGCAACCGGAGGCGAGGGCCTGGATTCAAGCGCTGCATGATTGTCTTGGAGAAGAGGCCTGCGATACTCGTTCCAGAAAGAAGAACTGCAAGATCGCTCCAGGAAAGGAGCCGGGAGGCCGCGCTGTACTGGAGCCCCAAGGTGACGGCCGATACAAGGAAGATAGTGAGAAGTCCGGTAGGGATCACCGCTTCGAAGCTTTGCCCTGTGATCCGGAGAAGCATCGGAAGCAGAAGGACGCCCCCACCGAGTCCCGTCACGGCAGTGATCACCCCAAGGAGGAGACCGGCCAAGAGCAGGGCACGTGGCGCAGGGTCGGCAGCGGTCTTGTCCGAGAAGTTTCGACGTGGCCCCCAAACCTCTCTAAGACCCGCGGCAACGAGAACGAGAATGAGAACGGCCGTCACGGAGGCGGGGAGGTAGGATTTCAGGGGGAGTATGAGGGCACTCGAGAGGCTTCCCAGACCGCTCAACGCGAGCGCAGGCCTAAGCGCAGGTCGCTTGGCCTCGAGGACCAGATTGACCGCGGCGGCTGCCGAGACGGCAACGAGCGAAAGGATGGTCGCGTCCTGCAGGGACGAGTCGAGGAGACTCATGAAGAGTGGAATCGCGATGAGAGCTCCTCCCGCGCCGGTCATCCCGATGGTTCCTCCGGTGATGAGTCCAATGAGTCCGAACATGCCATTCTCCTCTTGACTGTATAATATTATAATAGTGTAATATATTAATCTTGTAAACAGAGGTTCGTCGATGGATGCTGTGGCTGGTGGTGCTCTTATCGGTTTGGCTGCGAGCCTTCTCCTGGTAGCGAATGGAAAAATCGCAGGGGTCAGTGGAATCCTCGGAGGAACGCTCTCGGCGCAGCGTGGGGAATTTTGGTGGCGGCTCTCGTTTCTCACAGGCCTCATCTTCGGAGGATTCATTCTGCAAGTCTTCGCACCCGAGGTGCTTCGAGTCGCAGGACCCGCTTTACCGTGGGATTACATCGCCGGCGGTCTCCTCGTGGGCATCGGCACACTCTTGGGGAACGGTTGCACCTCTGGCCATGGAGTCTGTGGAATTTCCCGGTTCTCTCCCCGGTCCCTCGTAGCGACGTGCACGTTCATCGCATTCGGGGTGGTTTCTTCCAAGATTTTCGACTGGTTTCACGGGCCCCTATGAAGACCATCGTCGCTTTTTTTTCAGGCCTCATCTTCGCCCTCGGTCTTGGGCTCTCAGGGATGACACGGCCTCAGGTCGTGAAAGGTTTCCTCGATCTCGGGCCCCAGTGGAACTGGTCACTTCTGGGGGTCATGGCCGGAGCGATCGGCGTGCACGGAATCGCTTTCCGATGGAGTCGTCGGGCCCCGTCGCCGATCCTCGGGCCTCGCTTTGATTTCCCCACGAAGTCGGTCATTGATGGTCGACTCTTTCTCGGTGCCATGCTCTTTGGCATCGGCTGGGGATGGACGGGAATTTGCCCAGGACCGGGACTGGTTGGCGTTGCTTCAGGCCAGCAAGAGTTTCTCCTCTTCGTCGGTGCGATGATCATCGGGATGAAAGTCTTTCAACTGTTTTCACGGAGGTTCCTCTGAATCCGATGATTTTCCAGCAACTGTTTGAGACGGAGACTTCAACCTACAGTTATGTCATTGCGGATGCGAGTTCCAGGGAAGCAGTTCTCATCGACCCCGTGATTGAAATGGTCGAGCGAGATTTGGCCCTCGTGAAGGAGCTTGGGGTCCGCTTGAAGTATGTGTTGGATACACATGTCCATGCAGATCACGTTACGGCCTCCGGGGAGTTGCGGCGACGGACCGGAGCGAAAGTGGGGGTCTCGTCCGCGTATGACTTGGCCTGTGCGGACCTTCATCTCACCGATGGTCAGAACCTAGAACTCGGAACTCTGAACATCCGAGTGCTTGAAACCCCCGGTCACACCAGCGGCTGCCTTTCTTTCGTCATCGGTGATCGAGTGTTCACTGGTGATGCGCTTCTCATCGGTGGCTGTGGGCGGACGGACTTCCAGGGAGGCTCTTCCGAGCGCCTGTTCGAGAGTATCAAAACCAAAATCTTTACTCTGCCTGAAGAAATGCTAATTTTTCCAGGTCATGATTACAAAGGATTTACTTTCTCAACGGTCGGGCAAGAGCGGCTTTGTAATTCGAGGCTCCGGGACGGAGTGACCCGCGAGCAGTTCGTCGAGTTGATGGGGAACCTCAACCTTGCGTATCCGAAGAAGATCAAGGAAGCCGTTCCGGCGAACCTCGCTTGTGGACTCCCCGAACTTTTTGCACCGTTGGATCCTCAGCTTTTGGAAGGGGTACCCGTGGTCTCGGCGTTAGAGATCCGGTCTCGCCTGGGGCAGATCGCAGTGATCGATGTCCGTGGGCTAGATGAATTCAATGGCGAACTCGGTCACATCACGACCGCCCGTCTGATTTCTTTGGGCGAAGGGTTCAGCGAGCGCCTGGCGAAGGAGAGCAGGGAGTTAGAAACGGTCTTCGTCTGCCGATCCGGGAAGCGCTCTCTTGAGGCCGCACGCCGAGCGCAGGAGCTCGGCTTCACTCGAGTGTACAGCCTCGCGGGGGGAATGATTCAGTGGAACGAACTGAATCTTCCTCGGGTGAGTGACCTGGGAGGATCGTAAGCGTATGGAAAATCAGGAGCTTGAAATTTCTGACCTCATCCTTGGGCAAGGCAAAGAGATCAGTCGGGGTGCCCTCTGCTTTGTGCATTATACGGGTTTTCTTGATGACGGTACGAAGTTCGATTCCTCCCTGGATAAAGGAAGGCCCTTTCAATTCGTGTTTGGGACCGGACGAGTGATCAAGGGTTGGGATCTCGGTCTGATCGGCATGCGTGAAGGGGGGAAGCGTAAGCTGTTCGTTCCTTCAGTCCTTGCCTATGGCGATCGACAGATCGGGACCCTGATAAGACCCCATTCGAACCTTAGCTTTGAGATCGAATTACTAGAGGTGCGTACCCGCGACTGAGATCTTGCGCAAAACATATAACTCGAAAGCTGCGGCGAGTCAGATTATATTATCCTCACAAAACACGGGAATCAAAAGATTCTCATCATAAACATCCTGAGGAGGATAACATGAAAACTT
>JAIYDL010000009.1 GCA_027487515.1 Pseudomonadota bacterium | reverse complement strand
GGTACAGGATGGGGATTAACTGCTCCGGTTGTTGAACAGGCCGATTTTCGGCTAGAGCCTATATTTGGCATAGCAGATGACGGATATAATCATCTGTCTGTTCGTTCAGCAGTCGCAATCTATTGTGACCGACTGGCCCGAGCCTCTGGCCCTTAATTTTTTCCCGTCCCTCTGACTCCACGTGAAGTACAAGGACGGATACGTTTTGGAGAAGTTATGAATTTGATCGATGTTGTTGAGAAGAAACACGCAAACCCGAACATTGCTAAGTTCGAAGCTTTTAAGACAGGTGACACTGTCGAAGTTGCTGTTCGAATTAAGGAAGGCGAGAAGACCCGGATTCAGGTTTTCCAGGGGACTTGCATCGCTATGAAGCACCCGGGACAAATGAACGGTCACTTCCGCGTCCGGAAGATCTCTGACGGCGTAGGCGTTGAGCGCGTATTTCCGTTCCACTCACCGGCCGTTGAAGGCGTCAAGATTATCTCGAAAGGGAAGTCTCGTCGCGCTAAGCACAACTACCTCCGTGAGAGAACTGGTAAAGCAGCTCGCGTTGCCATCGATTACTCTCGGTAATCACAAACGTAGTTAAAGTTGGAAGGGCCCCGAGAGGGGCCCTTCTTATTTTGAGTCGGTCACTATGAGATCTATCGTTTTGATGTTCGCACTCACCGCTTGGTCTCCTTGGGGGCAATCGACGGAAGCGAAGCTTCCTTCTGCATCCCATCGCGGTGATCCCCCAGCACCAGCTATCTCTAGACTTCCTCCGACACCCCTCGATTCCAGAGGCAGCGGCGCAGCTCCTCTACCTGAAGGATCGCTTCCAGAGGGGAATTTGCCAGAGCCGATCATTAAGACGCGCCCTTCAACTTCCGCGACTGCCAGAGACGCTTCCCGCGGGAGTGTCATGGTTGGTTACCAAGGGATTTCGAGTTGGTTGCCGTCGAAGAAAACCGTGAGTTATTCCCAGATCATCTCCCCGGGCTGGACCCTTGAAGGTGAATTCTCCTTCCAGACTCTTGGCAACACATCCCTGGGTCCTGACCTCGATGAGATCAGAGAGCGTCGCACCACTCTCCATGCTCGCCGCTATTTTGGAAGCTCCTTTCACTTGAGCTTTGGTGCTGCCTTTAGCACCTTTAAAGCGCGAACAGGGAGCAGCTTCGTCGATGGCAGTGGTGGGCCTGTGCGCTCTTCTTTGAGCGCTGAAAATCTTGGGCTCTCGGGAGGCGTCGGTCACCGGTGGCAGTGGGCTCAGGGCCTCACCGTTGGAGTGGATTGGCTTCGGCTCTGTGTCCCGGTTCTTAAAACTCACGTGAATCAGGGAGACCTCGGTGCCCTCGAGTCTGCAGGAAACCGAGAAGATGTGAAAGACGTGCTCCGGACCTTTAACCGGGTGCCGACCTTTGTACTCCTAGGAGTCAACGTGGGTTACAGCTTTTAATTTTTAACGAGGCCTATGTTCGAAACCAAGCATATCTCGATGTACCCCAATGAAGTGATCGTCGCTGATGAAGTGGGCCGAGGTCCTCTCTCGGGCCCTGTGGTGATCGGTGCGCTTCGCGTCTGCGTGAGTGATGCGAAGGCCCTCGCTGGACTCCTTCGTACCCTCCGTGCGCGAGGCGTTCGAGATTCAAAGGCCCTCAGTGGCGAAGAGCGGTTGCAGCTCCTCGACAAGCTCGGTGTGACCGATCTGCCATTCCGGCGGCCTGGAACCATCGAGGTCCGAGGTCTAAGGCTCGACTACGTAACCTGGGACATGGATCACCAACGGATCGATGAGATGAATATCCTCGCTGCCAGCCTAGAGGGGATGAAGCTCGCGGCCCAGGCGATTTCGGATCCGAAGGCCCTTGCCACCACTCTGTTTATCGATGGCCCCCACGCTCTGCGATGGGATACACCAGCGCCAACTTCTTGGACCGAGGTTCCCGTCGTGAAAGGGGATGCGAAGTCAGCGCTCATTGGTCTGGCGAGCATCATCGCCAAGGAAAAGCGCGACCGTTACATGAGAGAAATGCATGAGCTTTACCCGCACTACGGCTTCGCCGCCCACTTCGGCTACCCGACGAAGGAGCACCGGAGAGCGATCCAGGAATTCGGGCCCTCACCGATCCACCGGACGACGTTCAAGGGTGTCCGAGAGTTCCTCCGGCCTTGAGCGGGAACGGGCCATTTCTCGGACCTTCCATGCCCGAGGAGTTCCTCTCCTCGTTTCACCGCACCTCCTGCGAGAGCGCAGTCTGGGGCAGCTCGATTTGGTTCGGATCCATAAGGGAGAAGAGGGCTGGCTCATTGAGGTCGTCGAAGTCAAGAGCTCGCTGACCGGCGGCCAGGCACTTCTGAGGGGGCAGCGGGCCCGGATCATCCACGCCGCCAACTTCCTGGCAGGAGTCTTCGGGCACCCGGTGAGGTTTCTTCTATCGTTCCAGAGCACTGGCGACGAAGAAGAAAACTAGTCAGGTAAGCTTTTTTTGCAAAAATTTTAAAGATTCATTACTCTTAAGAAATGAGAAAACTTTCCTGCCTCCTTTTCTTCGTCATCATTTCCAGTGCTCTCGTCTTTCCGACATCGGCGCGGGCCGAGATTCCACCCAAGGCCAAGGCTTTTCTCACCATCGTGGGGTACGGAACTGCGAGCGGCGCACTCCTTGGCACTGCTACCATGGCCTTTGGAACTTCCTCTCGGGCCATTTCTCAGGGAGCATCTCTGGGCCTTTACGCAGGGATTATTTTCGGGACCTACGTCCTCGTCTCCCACCACAACCGCCGGCAAGGTAGCTACGACGATAACAGCTCACCCTACCAGCGCTCCAGCGACATCTACAGCGACGAGTACTCACAGGACGCTGGCGGTGGAGAGGGGAGCGGAGAGAGTTCGGGCGGCGGCTTCTTCGATCGCTTCCAGGTGCTCCAGGAAAAGTTCCATGGCCAGGCGTTTAGCCTCGGGGGAAAAAGAAAAGGAGGCGCGATGCCTCCCGTTCACATGAATCTCTTCCAGTTTAATTTTTAGTTTTCGAAGGTCTGGCCGCGGTTTCCGAAGCGAGTGTTGAGGGTTTCGGTTTCGTCCGTGTCGAAGTTCATGAGTTCGGCCACGTAGTCGGCTTCATTGAGCGAAAGGAGCCGGAAGATCCGCAGGAACTCGGGCTTCACGTTCGAGAGACTGACCTGTTGGCGGCGGCTTTCTTTGATGGTCTTCACGGTCTCGACGAACTGGCAGATGCCGGAGGAGCCGACGAAGTCGACGGCACCGAGGTCGATGGTAATCCTTGAATTCGGATTGGCGTTCGCGATACTCTGGAGTTCGTTCCGCAGCGGAAGGGTGTGGTCGTAGTTGAGATCCCCTTGCATGTGAACGATGATGTTGCCATCCGCGTCTCGTAGAATATTGGCCTTCATGGTCATGGGGTCTCCTTAAGAAAAGTTCGGCAACTTGCCTTTTTATAATCTATCATGAGATCCAAAAGGGGTTTAGAGTGGGAAAAATCATTCTCTTGAACACGCCGATCGGCAACCTCGGTGACGTCACCGGTCGGGTTGCGGAAGCGCTCAAGAGTGGAACGACCTTCGCCGTCGAAGACACTCGGGTATTCCGAGAGCTCCTGAATCACCTCGGTGTGAGCGTCTTAGGAAAAAAAATTTTCTCGCTCCATGATCAGTCTGGAGAAGGGCAGGTCGAGCGCCTCCTGGAGGTCCTCGAGAGCACGGACCTCTACGTCGCCTCCGAAGCCGGAAGTCCGATCATCTCTGATCCGGCCTACCCTCTGATCCTCGGCGCCTACGCGCGGGGCTTTACGGTGGAGTCATTTTCTGGTGTTTCGGCCCCGATCATGGCCCTCGAGCTCTCCGGACTTCCGCCGATTCCATTTCAGTTCCATGGCTTCTTGCCGCGGGAGTCGGGGAAGCGTCTGCGCTTCTTCCGTGAGGTCGGGTACGGGACTCACATTTTCTTCGAGGCCCCGACGCGAGTTGAGGAGACACTCGGGGAACTCTGCGGTGAGCGACCCCTGGCCGAAGTCTGTGTGGTGCGAGAACTCTCAAAAAAATTCGAGCAGGTCGTCCGGTTCAAGGGCAGCAGTTGGGAGGCCGTGAAGGCGTCGGTGACCTTCCGCGGAGAATTCGTGGTTCTCTTCTACAACCCGGAGAGCCTGGGGACGTCCTCCGGGGAGCTCCGAGGCCTTGCCGAGGAGATTCTCACCACCGGTGCCAACCCCAAGCTTCTGGCGAAACTCCTGGCCGAGATTCTTGACCGGCCGACTAAAGAAATCTACGGGGAGCTCAACCGGCAAAAGAGGGATCGTTAAACGGAGTTGAGGAATGATTTTAACCACATTAAACTTAACAGATGAAGATTGAAATACTAGGCGGACATGGGGGCCAGGCCAAAGGCTACATGACCACTTCTTTCCTAATTGATGAGAAGCTCCTGATCGATGCCGGTGCCGTTGCCGGGGCCCTGAGCGTCGAGCAGCAGACTCGGATTGAGAACATCCTGATTTCTCACTGCCACCTTGATCACACCAAGGACCTCGCCTTCCTGTGTGACAACTGCTTTGGTCTAAGGCCCAAGCCGTTTCAGGTCTACACCCATGAGACGGTGAAGCGCATGATCAAGACCCACCTCTTGAATGACATCATCTGGCCTGACTTCACCGTGCTTCCGACCCCGGAGCGGCCGACGATTTCTCTGAACGCCATCACCGATGAGAAGACCATCGATCTCGGGGGCTACCGAATAACCCCGGTGAAAGTCCGGCATCCCTACGATGCCATGGGGTTCATCATCGAGCACGGGGGCTCGGCGGTGATCTTTACTCTGGACACAGGACCGACCGAACGGATTTGGGATGTTGCCAAGAGTGTGCCGAACCTGAAAGCGATCTTCACGGAGGTCAGCTTTCCGAATGCACTCTCTTCCGTCGCGGAGCTCTCCGACCACCACACCCCGTACTCCATCTCTCGAGAGCTCGCGAAGATGCCCGACAACGTGCCGGTGATCCTCACACACCTGAAGCCCAATTACCGAACAGAAATCTTAGACGAACTCGCTGCCCTCGGGGAGGAACGGATCACGGTCCTCGAGCGCGATGGGGAAGTCTTCCACTACTAGGTCCGCTCGCTAGCGGATCCCAACTGCGGAGGTGTCCGCAGCAGGTCTCTGTGGTACCTGGGGCTGCTGCTGGGCAGGGGCTGAGAAGTTAAACGGCGTCGACGGAGTTGCGGCGCGAGGTGCCGCTGGTCTCGTCGCTTCGACCCGCTCGATGTTCGTGCAGGCCTCGATTTTATCGCCGTTTCTTTCGAGCACACCGCAGACTTCATAGTCCGTCGGGAGTCGGCGTCTGGTGGTGGTGCGATCATCACTGCCCGTGGCCGGTGTGTCCGGCGTTGACTCGCCCGGCGGCCTCGCATCAGTTCCGGTTCCCCTCGGAGGTCGCTGAGAGTCGGTCCCCGTTTCACCTGGAGGTCTTGAATCCGTCCCCGGTCGGGTTGGACGATCCGTTGCTCCGGTCGTGCCTCCGCCTGTGCTCTCTTCTGAATTGCCGGCCAGGCCACTCAGGGTGGTTGACCCACCAACCTCTGTGCCAGTTGGGGTCGAACTTCCGCCACCTCTGGTGACCCACCTAAAGGTCCAGTCGTTGGTGTAGTTGGTGATGGTCGCTCTGATTTCGTAATCGGTCGGTCGCTTGTTCGGATTCAACGTGATGGCGGGTCTTTGTCCCTCGTCGCGCGCAGGAGGAGTTTCCGGGCCGTTCACAGTGACCGTGCAATCGACGCCTCCAGGAACCTGCGTTGGAGTGATTCGAATGGAGCGGACTTGATCATTCTCCGGGACCTGAGTAGGTGCGGGAGAGAGGTCAACCGTCTCACTCGCCTCGCCCCGGACTCGTGTCACAGCGTAGGTGCAGGTGAGCGGGCCGGCCGCTGGCGCAGGGGTCCCGGAAGCCGCGGTTCCGGTCGCAGGAGCTGCACGCTGACAGGTGGCCTGGCACTGATAGGTCGCCTGCGTCTCGGCTGGTGGCTCGGTAGGAGGGACTGGTTCGTTGCGACAAAGGCTCGCGTATTGCTGGGCATTTTCCTGGCGGTGCTCCTGGAGGAAAGAGCTATAGAGCGCCCCAGACTCTTCGCCGTTGCGGAAGGTCCGACCCCGCATGAAGTTCCGAAGCCCGGTGAAGGCACTGGTGGCCTCCGGTGGAAACGGAAGGGCCGGTTCCTGGCAGTCGAGGGCGGTGGCGGCCATCATTTCCATGAGCCCGTAACAGGTCTGGTGAGGCCGCATGTAATTGGCGTAGGCCTGACTGAAGTTGGCGTTCCGGTTCGCCGGATCTTCGCAGATGCAAGTTTGGTAGACGAACTTCCAGACCGATTCGAAGGCACCGGGATTTTCAGTGAGTCGTCTCCGGAGAGCTTTCAGGCGGTCTTCTTTGGAATCCTGGGAGTCGGGGGTCGCTCCGGAGCCGAGGGCCGCCTGCATGCAGAGGAACGAAGAGTTGTGGGCCCGGTTGGCAGCGCTCACGCAGAAGAGGGAGCCATCGGCTTCTTTCTTGTACCCGAAGATGAGAGGGCTACATTGGATCTTCGTTCGATCGTTTGCGCCGCAGCCGGAGTTCGGGGCCGGTGCCGGGTAGGCCTGGGCCTCGGCGGTCATGCCGCTCCGGTGCCGGTTCGGAGAAGAGCCATTCACAAAATCCGGGTGATTACAAAGGGTCTCACCGCCAGAGACGACGGTCCGAGACACCCAGCCTGCGAAGATGCAGTTGTCTCTGCCACCGCGGCGGTTACTCATGAGGTTTTGAAAATCCGTCGCAAGCCCGTTCCAGTCCCGGGCCTCGGAGCGAGGCGCATTGGCGTAGGCGCTGTCTAAGAAGATCTTCTCGAAGAGCTCCTTGATCTCGACGTAGCGCCGCCAGCGCTCCTGGTCGACTCCGCTGGCCCCGACATTCTTTTCGTAGCGGCCCTCGAGACTCACCATCATCTCCATTAACCGAACGATGTACTGGTCTTTCTCTTCGTTCGAGAGCTGTTTAAACCGGGCGTGCGTCATGACCGGCGCCGCAATCACGGGCGCGAAAGTCATCAGGAGGAGAGCGATCAGGATGGCGGGTTTAAACATGGTCCTACCTTACGATTCTCATCGGAGAAACCCAGGGGATCATTAATAGCCTAAACGACAAACCCCATTTCCAAGCGCGGAAGTTCTTGAAGACGCAGAGGAGCTAAGCGTTTCCGAAGACTTGCGCAGATTGGCCTGACTTTCTTGAGCAAAAACAGGGCCTTCCCTGCCAAGATAAGGTGGCATAAGTCTTTTCAACCCGTCGCCGTAAAGTCTAAGATTGGGGCTTCATGATATTACTCATAACGGTAGGATAAGTATGGGCTGGTTCCATCAGGTCAAAAACCCAAAACTGAAGAACGTCAAAAAGATCGTCTCCAACACACCCGTGGGACTTTGGAAGAAATGCAATCAGTGCGGAGAGATTCTTCAGGCCGATAAACTTGAAGAAAACTTAAGTGTTTGCCCCCTCTGCGATTACCACTACCGGATTTCTGCTTACGAGCGGATCGCCGTGATGACCGATGACAATAGCTTCGAAGAAGTGAGCCCCGACCTCATTTCTAATAATCCGCTGAACTTTCAAGACAAGATGCCCTATGTCCAGCGGCTCCGGTCGGCGATCAAGACGACGGGAATAAAAGACACGACGGTCTGCGGAACAGCGACCATCGATGGCAAACCCGTGGCCCTCGCGGTGATGGACTTCCGATTCATGGGCGGTTCTATGGGGGTTGTGACCGGAGAGAAAGTTGCCCTCGCCATGGACATCGGCTTCGAGAAGAAGATCCCGGTGATCGTCGTTTCTTGCTCCGGCGGTGCCCGGATGCAGGAGGGGATTCTCTCCCTCATGCAGATGGCGAAGACCTCTGCTTCCCGGGCCCGGCTGAAGTCGGCGGGAATTCCCTACATCTCGATCCTCTCCGATCCCACGACGGGTGGCGTGGCGGCGAGCTTTGCCATGCTCGGGGACCTCAACATCTCCGAACCTCGGGCCCTCATTGGGTTCGCAGGACCTCGGGTGATCGAGCAGTCGATCCGCCAGACCCTGCCTGCGGGGTTTCAGCGCTCCGAGTTCTTGAAGGACCACGGATTCATCGACCGCATCATCCACCGGAAGGACATGAAGAAGGAGCTCTCTTTCTTCGTGAAAATGTTTACTCCCTAGCATGAAGACGGATCTTCTGACATTTCTCCTGGCCCACTACGGTCAGGAGCAAATGCGACCCGGGCTCGATCGGATCCGCCGTGCTCTGGGCGATCTCTTGCCAGAGCTCCAGAAGAAAAAGATCATCATCATCGCCGGGACTAACGGGAAGGGCGAAACGACGCTCCGGCTCTCGGGTCTCTTGAAGGCCCGCTCTCATGTGACCTGGACCTCGCCCCATATCGTGCGGCTGACGGAGCGGTTTCGAGACCAGCACGGGGAAATCTCGGAGTCAGAGCTTGAGCGCCTGGTGCTTGGGTGCCATGAGAAAGTGCGGCAGGGGGAGTTCGAACTGTCTTTCTACGAATTTCTTTTGTTCGTTTTCTGTAGCTGGTCGCGGGAGCTTAACCCCGAGGTCCTGCTCTTGGAGGTGGGGCTCGGAGGTCGTCTCGATGCGGTCAACGTCTTCGACGCCGACCTGGTTCTTCTCCCGTCGATCTCTCGAGACCATCAGGAAATCCTTGGCCGCAGGTACGATCAGATTCTTTCCGAAAAACTCGGCACGCTTCGAAAAAAAACTAAGCTGATCCACTTCTTAGACAGTCAGTACCTCGTGGAGCGCGCTCACGCCCATGCCGCGCGGATAGGGGCAGAGGCCCTCGCCCTTCGGGAGCTGGTGCCGCTGCCGGCCTTCGAGTTCTCGCTCCGAAACCACCTGCTGGCGGCGGCCGGGTACTGCGGGCTAGACGATCGTCCGTTCCACCCCGAAGCCTGGCCTTCCCCCGAGGCCCAGCTCGAGAACCGCGGCGAATTCATCCGAGGAGAGAACCAGTGGCTTTTCTTCGGGTCGCACAATGTGGATGGCCTTCGAAAACTTATTCAATTTTTGCACCATGGGACCTATAATTTTAAGAGACCTCCCTACGATGCCATTATCATCGCTTTCTCGAAGCGAAGCCTCGAGGACCTCCGAGTCATGCTCAAGATGCTTAAGCGGGCGCACCTCGGAGAGCTCGTGGTAACCACTTTCGACCATCCGAAGGCGGCCGACGCAGGGGAGATGGAGGTCCTCGCTCGAGAAGAAGGGTCTAAATTTGTTAGTGACATCGACGCATTTGTTCAGGGACGGAACAAGGGCCAGAGCATCCTGGTTACTGGTTCTTATTATTTCCTGGGCCACGTTAAATCTCTCCCGTGCTGCCGATAATCCCCAGCTAACTCTCGGCGATAAGATTTCCGTTTTCTCAGACAAGGCCTACCGGAAAAATAAAGGCCGCTCCTTCGAGGCAGTCGGAAACGTCGTGATCATCAGTGGCAAAGACACGGTCTACGGTGAACTCGCGAGCCTCGATCAAGACACGATGATGGTGAAGATCGAAGGGAACGTCCGCCTCATCACGAAGGACATGACGCTCTTTGGCTCACACCTCGATTACAACATCACCACCGGGGCGGCGACGATCCGGAACGCGCGGATCCTCACTGCGGATTTTAACCTGGTCGCGACGGAGCTCCTGCGGGTCAACGAGAACGAGTACATCGCCCGGGAGTCAGAGTTTACCACCTGCAAGGACTGCGTTGAGTCCTGGTCCGTCTACGGGAATTACATCAAAGTCCACGTGGGGAAGTACGTTCAGATAAAGCACGGCCTCTTCAAGGTCAAAGGCGTCGATGTCATCTATCTTCCCTACCTCGTGCTTCCGATTCTCTCGAAGCGCGAGACCGGGATTCTTGTTCCGCGGATTTCCTCCAGGACCGGAGAAGGTCTCTCGTTCGAGCAACCCTTCTTCTGGGCGATCGGTCCTGACAAGGACGCGACGATTAGCCCCACCTTCTGGGCCCGTCGAGGCTACGGGGGAGATGTGCAGTACCGACAGCGCTTCAGCGACATGTCGTGGACCGAGCTCAATTCACGGATCGTCAACGACACCATTTACCTTCCGGGGAAGCTCAACCGGGACACCTCCGGGGAGCAGTTCTCGCGCTACTTCGCCGACCTCGAAACCCACGCGCACTTTACCCCGAACCTCACGTCACACCTTCGGTATACGGGCGTCAGGGACCTCGACTTCGTGCGGGATTATCCCCAGTACACGGACCCTCGGACGAATAGTTCGGACTTCGGTTTCACGGGCTTCGTAAACTGGCGGCAGGAGCTCTTCTCGCTCCAGGTCGACTCCCAGTACCTTCGGAACCAGCTCTCCGCGGATCCGACAGAATTTGACCGAAGCTACGTCCAGGTGCTTCCGCGAGTGTCGTTGAACACCGTTCCCTACTCCGTGCTTCAGTCCAAGGTTCCGTTCTTCGAGCACATTGCGGTGGGCGCCGACAGCTCGCTCACGCGCTTCCGGCAGCGGGACCAGATCGATGATGCCTACCTTCGGAACGCCGACCGGGTTTCACTCCAGCCCTACGTCATGTGGCACTTCCTCACCTGGGGCCCCGTGAGTGTGCGCTCGCGCTACGTCTTCGACCATCAGAGCTATAACTTCGCCGCCGCCCAGGAACCGGGGGCCGGGAAGAACGCGGGCCTCGTGCGCACCGAAGTGAGCTTTACGATGGATAAGATTTTTGGCCTCGCCTACGAGGAGAAGATCCCCATCAATCTGATCTCCGAACAGGAACTCCAGCGCCTCCGGGAGTCCAAGGAACAGGGACTCGCTCCGCTGCGGAAAGAAGAGAAAACGAACCGGCTCGTGGGGACACTTCCGGACTTCGAATCCGAACTCACGCGGGAGAACATCGTCCAGGTCCGAAGCAGTTTCCGCCACTCGCAGGAGTTTAAGTTCGTACATCACTACATCTCCTCAGAAAACGAGTACGGGAACCGGCGCTTCATCAACCAGATCCAGAACCGCCAGGGCGGCACCGGAGGCCAGGTCGGCCAGTTCGACTACGAGGATGCGATCCGCTCCCAAGAGTTCCTCTTCGGCGCCAACGTCACACGAACGGTCGTGCCTCCGGAGAATACCCTGGAGCTTCAGTGGAACAACACGCTCATGCGGAAAACGCCCAAGAGTTTTAACTTCCTCGAAGACGATAAGTACCTCCGAGATAACTTCACCTACACCCGGATCGGCTGGTTCAACGTTTCCCAGGGGTATCTCCTGAACAGTCGCGAGGAGGAGGATCTTCGGCAGCGGCTCACGCGACTCATGATCAACGCTGGCTACCAGGCCCAGCGCTGGTCGCTGGGTCTTCAGGAGTATTACTTCCACTTCGACAACGAGAACATCTTCAACCTCAATTTCACCCGCCGCTTCGAGTACCTGAACCTCTTTGCCAACTACAGCTACAACTCCTTTGCGTCCTCGAATCTAAATTCCATCTCTTTCGGAGGCCAGGTCCGGCCCACCGATGTCCTGGGTGTCGCCATGGTCAAAGACATGGACCTCGAGGCCAAGAAGGACATCCGGACGGTGTACTCCATCGACATCATGCCGCATAACAACTGCTGGATCTTTAACCTCGACTACCGCCGCTCCATCGTCGACTCCCGCTACTCGTTTAACATTCTGTTCAACTTCGGCGATGACCGGTTCGAGCGCTACCGTAACGACTACTTCGCAGTCCGGAGATTCTAGTGGAAGCAACGTTCATCGACTTTGAGGACTCGTTCTCGTTCAACGTCATCCAGGAACTGACCGAGGTGGGCTTCCATGTATCCATCGTGAACTGGCGTGACTTTGATCGGGCCCCGACGGGGGGAGTCCTGGTCTTCGGCCCGGGCCCTGGACATCCGGACGATTATCAAACCACCTTCCCGCTCCTGCGCGCCTGGCTGGCGGAAGAGCGACCCTTCTTCGGCGTTTGTCTGGGTCACCAAATCTTTTGGCGGCTTCAGGACGAGGCCGTCGTGCGGTCCCGAGAACCACTCCATGGCCAAAAGATTCGTCTCGACCTCACTCAAGATTGGCGGGACTGGCTTGGGGTCCGTGGGGAGATCTTCGTTCAGCGGTACAATTCCCTCGCGGTCCCGGGGCAGGCGGCCTTCCGGAGTCCCTTCCTTCAAAACTTCATTCAGAGCGACGAAATCCTCATCACCCGCGGGAAGAACGTAGTAACCTACCAGTTTCATCCAGAATCCATAGGAACATCTTACCGAACCGAGTTCATGCAAGTGGTGTGTAGTATACTACCAAAATGAAGCACCTCCTGGTTCACGGTGTTTACGACCGAGACACGCTCCAGACATTACGAGACAAAGGCATCCGCGCTGTGGCCTTCGACCTCCGAGGCCGAAGTGCCAACCTCATCCCGTACCGACAGTTGCAGGACCTCTCGAAGCATCTGGGCACCGAAGAGGTTTACCTCACGTTTGGTGGCGACAAGAGAGAGACGGTGCTGTCATTCTTGAATCTCCTCCAGGCCGAGCTTCCGGTGGCGGGCCTCATTTTTCGGGATGCGCAGGCGGTGAGTTTTTACCGAGACCTTGGTCATGCGTTTTATTGGATGCTGGATCTCGAGGCCGACTGGCGGGGGATCCTCTCCCTCGAGTCAGCACGGGGTGTGCTCTTACCCATCCGGTACCAGGCCAACTACCAGCGCCTTCCTGAGCTCTGGCGCCTGATCGAGGAGCGGCAGCTGGATGTGTACCTTCATGCGGAGAGCTTTGAGCAGTCCCTCTTCATCAACGTCCACGGAGACCTCAAGCTTAGTGTGGACCTCACGGGGGAAGTGGAGGGGAGCTACCGCTCGGTGGATCAGGACCGGCTCAAAACGATGAAACTTTGGAGAACCGTGCATGCGAATCCTGCTGGCCAATGATGACGGCGTGACCGCGCCGGGGATCCGTGCACTCTTTCGGGAACTGGGCCCGGCCTTTGACACCACGATCATTGCTCCGCTCGAAGAGCGCTCGACGACGGGCCACAGCCTGAGTCTAGATAAGCCCCTGCGGCTCGAAAAATTTGAAGAGAATGTCTACGGTTGCTCCGGCTACCCCGCTGATTGTGTCCTCATGGGTCTGGGCCACGTGCTCAAAGACAAGAGGCCAGACGTTGTGGTCTCGGGGATTAACCGTGGGGCTAACCTAGGCCAGGACCTTTACTACTCCGGGACGGTCGCGGCGACCCGCGAGGCCACTTTTCACGGGGTGCCGGGGATCGCGACGAGTCTCGTCTTGAACTCTTTGACGGAAGAGCACCGCTACGACGTCGCCGCCACCGTGGTTCATTGGTGCCTGCGCGAAGGGCTCCATCGCCTGATCCCGGAGCTTACTCTGATCAACATCAATGTACCCAACCTCCCGCTGAAGGAAATTAGAGGTCTGCGCCTGTCCGAGGTCGGTTTTCGTCGATACTCTGAAGAAATCCATGCTAGAATTGACACAAGAAACAGAGAGTACTTTTGGATCGCAGGGCGCTACGAAGGGTTCGCCGAGCACGCCGTGTCGGATTGCCAAGCCGTCCTGGATGGGCACATCGCGATTACACCCCATGCTTTGATCGACCGGTGTAATCGGGACTATGGTGAGATCCTTGGGTGGGTTGAAAGATTTAATGCAAAATATTTTACTTAGTGTCCTAATTTTTGTCCTCACGAGCTGCGCTTCCATGAAGAGCGGGCAGTACGTTTACGTAGAGACACCGACCCAAGTCAAAAAAGTCGCGCAAACCTATGGTCTCTCTGTGGATGACCTCAAGGCCCATAACCCGGATAAATCTTTCCAGGGAGGAGAGTGGCTTTTCATCCCCTCCAAGGTGGGCATCGCGTACTTCCTCCGTGACACCTATGTGGTTGAGGACTACCGGGGCTTAGGCACTGGCCGCTTCTCCTGGCCCGTTCCCCATTTCTACAAGGTCTCTTCGCATTTTGGTCCTCGGGGACGAAAGCACCACGATGGCATCGACATCCCAGCACCTCGAGGGACTCAAGTGGTTGCCGTAGACACTGGTGTGGTGATCTACTCCGACGACGGCATCCGCGGCTATGGCAACATGATTGTCATCGCTCATGGTGACGACGTGTTCACCGTCTATGCGCACAACCAGAAGAACAAGGTCGACAAAGGTGAGCGCGTCGATAAAGGCCAGGTCATCGCCGAAGTGGGAAACACAGGCCGCTCGACCGGACCGCACTTACATTTTGAGATCCGAGTGAAGAATAAGGTTAAGAACCCATCCCGCTACCTCTCTGCGTCCGAGGAATAGCTACTTCTTGACTCCGAACTTATCGATGAGCTTCAGGTACATGATCGCGGTGTTCTTCGCGTCTTCGAGAGCGGTGTGTGCCACTTCGCCCATGCCGAGGTAGTTCATCATGTTTGATCCCGAATCCATCCCCATCGGGAGGAGGCCGAGGTCGATCAAGGAATAGCCGATGCCCGAGAGGTCAAGGTTCCGGTGGTGGAAGTACTTGCGCATGAAGTCCCACCCGAGGTCTCGGTTCAGGAAGGGAAGGTCGATGGCCGACATGGACTTTCCGAAGAGCACGATCTTTTGATTCCCAAAGTAGCTCCGCACCTCGGGAGACTCGAGGTACTTCCGGAGGTACTCGCGGAACTCGGAGAGCATGAGACCTTCTGCGTGGGCCCTGCGGATGATCTTCTCGTTATGCTCCCGCACCCAGGGATCAAGAGAGTCGCGGAGATCTTCAAAGGATGGACAGTGGACGTAGACCGAGCGAGCGAGGGGTTCCTCGAGTCGCATGAGCTGCGTGTCGAAAGGGATCATCGCAAACTCAATCACCAGGCAGTGCTCGGCGAGTCCTGTGGCCTCTAGATCTATACTTAGGTACTTCATGTTTCCACCTCTGGATCATTCTAGAGGGGGCAGGGGGAAATGAAAAGGTCCCGGAGGGGACCTTTTCAGAGGAATGATTTTTACTGGAGGACGGCCGTGACCGGGCAGTGATCGGAGACGGACTCGTAGATCACACCCAGTTCCTTCACTGGAACTTCTCGGCACCTCACGAGAGCACAGTGACCATGGGTCTGGGCCGCTTGGCGAGTCCGCGAGAGACCCGGGGTCACAACGATGTGATCGAGGAGAGTTGGGGATTCGATGCCGTCATCACTCCCACCCCACCAATAAGCCGAGCACGGTAGGTTACCGGTGAGAACCATCATGCCCTTGGACTGGGCCATCCGGTTGAGGATGGTATAGTCATTGCCGCGTCTCAGGTACTCAGTGGTATTGAGGTCTCCCGCGAAGTAGAAGTCTTGCACGCCCGTCTTCGATTTGAGCTCGTCGATGATTCGTCCGAGGACCTCGAGCTGCTTGGCGCGCTTCGAAGCGGCGTCTGCGTTGGAGCCGGCCTTGAGGTGCGCGGTCATTCCGTAGAAGCGCTGGCCCGTGGCCTTCACGCGGAAAAGACCGATAGCGAGGGGCCGGGAGCTCCCGTCACAAGATCCAGGCGTGCCTGGCTCGACGATGGAGAGGTCTTCGTTGAATGCGAGAAGCTCGACGGTGCTTTTGTTGTAAAGAAATCCCAGGTGCTGGCCGCCGCGGCCTCCGCAGCGAGAGATCTCCGTGTCATACCCTGGGAGGCTACCGGCGACGAATCGATCCCATTCGACCGTATTGCCGATCTCTTCCACACTCAGAACGTCTACGTTAAGGCCTCGGAGGAGCTTGGCAAGCTCAGGCTTGTTCGTCCGGATCTTGTAGCGCTCATCGTAATCGAAGTTCCGGATGTTGTAGGCGCCGATGGTCAATGCCTGGGCAGAGAGCGACGCAAGAAGGACGAGGGAGGATAGCCAAGCTTTCATTAAACGTTCCTTGTTATTAGTACTTGTAATAAAAAACATTAGAATCTCTAATAGTTCAGACGCCATGAATCCTACTGAAGTTAATTCCCGGTCGACAAGGGAAATTATCTGATTTTTATGATCAGTTAAGTAATATGTTCATAGGATTAGAGGTCAGAAAAAGTTAGTTTCAAAGGCTATTGACGTTGTGGGTCGGCTTATGATCTTAATGCCCCGTATTGAAAAGCCTATGGGGGGTTGGAATGTCATTCGCTCTACAAAGATCCATTGTTGCCATCGCACTTCTGATCTGTTCAACCGCACACGCTGACGAATGGCAGCAGCAACCGAAAGAGTTTTTTGAAGTCGCCTCCGTTCAGATCAACGAAGTTCCGGCCACCAGCGTCGAACTCCCGGCCCCTGAGTTCCGTCGGAACACAAAAATTGGAACCAACCCACTGGCCAACGTCGGCGCAGTGATCGCCCTCGGTAGGGACTTAGTCGCACTCGGAGAAGCACTCTACCAGCTCGTACTTAAAGGCAAGCCGTCAGTCAAAACCGAGTACGCTCCGATCAGCGTTTTACCGCGCGTGAGTGGTCAGCCCGTTGATATCTTCGAAACCGAAGGGTGGTCGACCCCAGAGAAACGGACCTACGAGGTGAAGTACGAAAACCTCTACGGTGTGGTGATCGTCGAGTACAAATTCAGCGTCCTCTTTTCTCACAGTGGGACGTACAACGGCACGGGGGCGTACTTGACCTCGGTCCAAGTCGTACCGGAGTTCGTCAAGGTCCTCTGGGGCTGGGCACTTGACTCTACCATGCGCTTAGGCGGAATCCAGAACCAGGGAACCAAAGAGAACCCAGTCGCCGGAGCAACGATCATTCTTCAGTACACGACGAGCTCCATGTTCGAGAACCTCCAGCGTACCACGTCCTTCTTCATCACCGGGAAGGGCGAAATTAAAATGCTCTAGAGGTAGCCCACGAGGATCGTTCCCTCTGGGCAGCGTTCTAGAAATTCTCCTAGGGTCATCTCACAGGTGGTCCACGCGTTTTGGATCGTGCACCTTTTACAAACCCCTTCCCCGTCGCACGACGAGGCGATGGTCACACCCTGCCGGCGAAGCCACGTGAGAAGATTCGTGCCCAGATCCATCGTCCCATACGGATAGTGCGTCGAGGCGCCGGAGGCGAGACCCCTGACTTCGATCACCGGCACAGCAGGGCCCCGGGGTTTCTGCGGTCGATGATGAAGCGCTGCCCTTCGGGAAACTGGGTGTAGGCCCAAATGTTCCCGAGTCTCTCGGCGTTGTAAATCGGTAGGTTGAGTTTAAGGAGATTCTCGATCTGCTCCTCCGAACTCCGTGCAGACTCGATGATGAGCCGGAGGGGATCGGAGAGGAACAAATGGCGCGAATGGCGGATGAGTTTATCGACGTCGGAGACCGACCTACTGCCAGGAAGCCCGTAGCGGACGAGGTGGAAAAGGTGCTGGCCCGGATCCCGGCTCTGGTTTGAGATCGCCCAGATCTTGTTGCCATTGTTTTCAATCATGCAGACCGCAGAACTCCGCACTTTAGACAATCCCTTGAAGAGGGGCAATCCCTTGAGCCCAGTGACCTGATCGAGCCGTTGGGAAGACGAGGCGAGGAAGGCCCCGGAGAGAGTTGCTAGACCGTAGAGGTTGGCCACGGGGACAATCTTGTCAATTAAGAAGATGGAGTTGTCATAGAGGTTAAAGTCGTAGTTGCAGCTGCCGCCGAGGCCGCGCTCCATCACGAACGGGGTGAGCGCCGTGTTGACGATGATCTTCTGGTCCCGCTGCGCTTTCCGGTAGTGCCCGATGACGGCCCTGTAGTCGAGGAACGGCGACGTTTCACCTTCTTTCAGCACATCCGCTCCCCGCAGATAGAAGGCCGAGACCGCCGGGTCGGCCTTGATGGCCGGGAGATTCGTCGTCAGGAAGAGCTCGAAGTCCTTGCCAATTTTAAGCCGCGTTCCGAGGTGGCCCATGATGAGTCCGGCGTAGTACTCAAGGGAAGTCTTCTTTCCGAATTTTTTTAGCACCCACTCAATCCCGTAGAGGTACGGGTACTGCTCCTCCGGAGCTTCCGAAAAAAAGTCGAAGTAGTGACTAGATCCGTCTTTGGAGAGCAGGACCTGAAGGCGTGACGTCGGAGAAGACTGGTCAGGGCGGATCGAAAGTTGAAAGAGGTTCCAGAGCGCGAAATGATCGAGGAAGTCGAGGCGCTGACCGAGTGCCTTCGTGAACTCGGTGTAGACCACCTGCGCTTTGTCGTTGGTGCCGGTGAGAAGAAAGTCGCCCTTGCCGTCGAGGGCGCAGTGGCCCGGCGTCTCCGGGGGTCTGCGGATGGCGTCGCTGTTTCTCACCAGCGGAGTGTCGATTCTCTCAATGAAGTAGGCACAGGAAGAGAGACCGAGCAGGAGGAGGAGAACGGACTTAGACATCCTGTTCCTCGTCGAGCACGATGTCCGGAGAAGAATGCATGTGGGAGAGTTTGAAGCGCTCGTGGATGTCCAGTTGGGCATCGCTCTCGAAGACTTTCTTATTCGTCGTTCGCAGGACGCCAATTAAGAAGATGCCGTTCGTGCTCGGGACCGTGTTGAGTTCCTCGAGTTCGAAGCCGGAGTCTAAAATCCCGCGCATGATCTTATCGAATTCGACCTCCCGGTATCCGCTCTTACGTAGGGGCGGGGCCGGAATGAAAAAGGTGAAGGTCGTTCGGTACACTCTCTTTCCTGATCTGACTGATCTGCTACTCATCTGCTTCGCTCCGGTAATCTTAAAGTTTCCATGCCTTAATGTCATAGCTACAATGATTGTAGGCCACTCCGGTGTGAAATGTTGAGCGGTTCTTTTTCATCTTAAATAGATTCGGTTGGAAAAACTTTCCTCCCGATATTTTTCTTTGTTCGAAAAAAACTTTAGGTATAATGATTCTAAGATGTGACAGGATGTCACTCTCAAAGGCAAGATGCCGAAAAGAAGGGAGCCAAGCAGGGGCTCCCTTTTTTTATG
>JAIYDL010000025.1 GCA_027487515.1 Pseudomonadota bacterium | reverse complement strand
CATCTCGAACCTGGAAGTCAAGCTCACTTGCGGCGAAGGTAGTGCCAGGGGAACTTGGTGTCAGAATAGCAAGATGCACCCTCTATTTATAAAAAAGCCCTCGAAAGAGGGCTTTTTTTATTCACTACAGTCCTTAAACTTCCCGCTTATAAATTCCATTCGCTTGCACTTTGCTACGCTGCTCCTTACAATTTATGTATGGAAAAAAGAACGCTTAAAATTCAACTTCTTTTGTTATTTGTCCTTACATCTCTCAATTTGGTTTATTTTTATTATAGAGATGTTCTTCCAGATCATTATTTTGAGATTGCGTTTAGGAATCAGTCGGTCGGGATAGTTAGTTATTGGTTTTTTAGCATCCTGGCCACATTTGGATACTGGTGCGGCATATGGGTGACAATCTCCTTTCTGCTTTTCGCTTTGTTACAGTCTCTTATTTTCAATAAGAATGACGACTACAAGAATAGGGTCGTCATCGTCGCTCTCCTTCCTCTTACTCTATGTCTTTGTTTCTTTGTTTTTCCCGAGACTTTGGGAGAAGGCTTATATCATCTTATAAATGAAAACTTCAGCAAGCTGACTTTGGCTTTAACTTCGCTGATTTTAGGAGTTGGTGTATTTTATCTCATTTCGGATAGAACTTTTTTTAGATTCTGCAATTCGATAAAAGCAACTGGGTTGAACCTCTTTTCATATTTAGCGGAACTCGATTTTAGGTCAGTTGATATTCAAAAACTCACTAAGCCAATCCAAAACTTACTTAACTCCGCCTCCCAATTCACCTTAAAGTTAAAGGCAACTACCGACTCATCACAAGTTAGTGATTCGCAGACTCAGATTCCACAGCTAAAGTTAAAACCGATTGGTGCACTAAGAGCAATTTCCTCCGAGCCTCTAACGACTCACGAGAGCGATTTGCCAGTGAATGATATTGTTTCCATGTCCAATCATGAAGATGAAGATCTTATTACAGAAGATGGCTCAGAGCTGACTGACGATTTTAACTGTGCTGATGGTGCATCGCCTGGTATTTGTTTAGATCAGGAAACCTATGACTCAAGCGATTCTGAAGCTGGTATGACAGCCACTTTTTTTGATAGCGAAGAGTTGATCGGTTGTCTAAAACCTAAGAATCAAACCAATAAATCCACGGATCCATCGGACAACTACTTCACCACAATTGCTCGCGCCATTGAAGAAAAGTTAAAAGAATTCAACATTAGCTCAAATGTGATTAACGTCCTGAAGGGTCCCGTCGTAGATACGTTTGAACTTGAGCTTGGCGCTGGAGTGAAAGTCGCAGGAGTTACCAATCGAGTCGATGATTTGTCGCTCGCACTCATGGGTGCGCCCATCAGAATGGTCTATCCAATGAAAGGCAAGTCAACCATCGGCATTGAGGTGCCTCGAAACCCTAGGGATGTCATTTATCTGGACGAGGTCCTTAGATCTCCCAATTTCAATAACTCCACCTTCAAGCTACCGATCGCGATGGGAAAAGATGCTTACGGAGACGCTGCGGTCATAGATCTTGCTTCTACGCCCCATCTTTTGGTCGCCGGCACAACGGGGGCGGGGAAGTCCGTTTTCATAAACACGCTCTTAGTTTCTCTGGTCATAAAATTTTCTCCCAAAAAATTACGCTTGATAATGCTAGATCCTAAGCAACTTGAATTGGCCCTTTATCAACGCCTCCCGCATCTGATTATGCCAGTTGTGACTGATGCTTCGATTGCATCCGCCGCTCTTCTTTGGGTCATCGATGAAATGGAAAGGCGGTACTCGTTACTAAAAGATTTTGCCGTCAAAAATATAGAGGGATTCAATGTTAAGCTGGCCGGTGCTGGAACCGATCTCACCGCAAGAATCAATAAATACTATCCCGACGCCGAAGTTCAAGGATTTGAACTGCCATACCTTGTAGTTGTGGTTGATGAGTTTGCAGACTTAATGCTCTCGAAATCTGGGAAAGCAATTGAAACTTCAATCTCAAGGTTAGCAGCGAAAGCACGCGCATCAGGTATTCACATAGTCCTAGCGACCCAGCGTCCGTCGACTGACATTATAACTGGTGTGATTAAGGCAAATTTCCCGACTCGAGTCTCTTTCCGGGTTTTCACTAATATCGATTCAAGAGTAATCCTGGATGGTGTCGGCGCAGAAAAGCTTTTGGGGAAAGGTGATATGCTTTTCAAACAAGGCATAGACATTCTTCGTATGCACTCTGCCTACGTTAATGAAGATGAGATTGAAGCTCTTGTTGATAAGCTTGCAACGCTTCCTGCTCAATACGATGATGGGGCAATGGAGTTCTTGGAAAGCAATGGCACGGTTGACACTGATGTCGACGGCATTACGACAGATTCTGAAGGTAATAACTTAAAAGACGATAAGTATGAAGAAGCAGTTAGATGTGTTGCTACGCACAGAGTTGCCAGTGCTTCATTCCTTCAGAGAAGACTGGGTGTTGGCTACAACAGGGCAGCGAATCTTATTGAAGAAATGGAGCGTCACGCCGTTGTTGGACCCGCTCAGGGATCTAAGCCACGGAAAGTTTTGGTTCCTCCTCCGGCGGATATTGGCGCTTAAACGAGAGTGGGTAATTTGACCTGATATGACATGTCAAAGCCTTGATTTCATTCTCAAAAATCTTGCCCTAACTGAGTCAGCGTGCTATCTACACAATACCATTAAAATACTGTCCCAAGAGGACAAATCTAATCACTTTAATTGGTTGGTCCACCGTATCGGTGGCTGGAAGTGATTCGATGTAACCACCAAGGAGTTTCCATGTCTAAGTTAAACGTCAAGCAGTTGCTTGAGGCCGGCGCCCACTTCGGTCACCAAACACACAAGTGGAATCCAAAGATGAAAAAATACGTCTACGGAGAGCGAAACGGGATTTACATTATCGATCTCCAACAGACTCTTCCGATGGCCGAAAAAGCATACGAGTTCCTTAAGAAAACGGCCCAGCAAGGAAAGTCTGTGCTTTTCGTAGGAACTAAACGTCAAGCAGCAGACATGGTGAAGAAAACGGCTGAAGAGTGTGGATCCTTCCACGTCACTTCTCGCTGGCTCGGCGGAATGCTCACCAACTATAAGACGATTGCTCTCTCCATCGATAAGCTACGAAAAGTTGAGAAGATGAAAGAGAACGGCGACTTCAAACTCCTTACAAAAAAAGAGCAGTCTAACATCGAGAAAGAAGTTGAAAAACTTGAGAAGAACCTCGGTGGTATTAAGAACATGAGAAAACTGCCAGGCGCGATCTTCATCATCGACCCTAATAATGAACACATCGCCGTTAAAGAGGCGAACGTACTTGGTATCCCGGTAGTTGCGGTGACGGACACGAACTGTGATCCGACAGGAGTGGATTTTGTTGTTCCTGGTAACGACGATGCACTTAAGTCTATCACACTCTTCCTTGATTACTTTTCTAACGCAATTGTAGAGGGGGGATCTAAGGCACGTAAGGATGCTGGAGAAGAATCTGGTCGAGATATGGACCTTGAGACTGAGATCCTTGCAAAGTATGAAAAGGACATCGATCTTCAGGGTGAAGAAGACGCATAATATTTTTAACTTTAGATAAGGATACAGACCATGGCATATACAGCTGCTGATGTAAAAAACCTTCGCGAAACAACTGGCGCGGGGATGATGGATTGTAAAAAAGCCCTCGACGAGACCGGTGATTTTCAAAAAGCGGTGGACTACTTACGTGCGAAAGGGCTTGCGGCCGCCGCCAAGAAACAGTCTCGCGTCGCTGCCGAAGGTACAATCGCGGTTGCCGTCAAAGGGAAGCTTGCCGCTCTAGTTGAAGTCAACTGTGAGACAGACTTCTTTGCAAAGAATGATGCATTTCAAGCGTTCGCCAGCTCCGCTGCGAACGTCGCTGTAGATGCGCACTTGAGCTCTGTAGAAGCGCTCTTGTCTGCAAAATCTTCTAACGGTCTGACGATTAAAGATAACATCTCTGAGCTTACGATTAAAATCGGTGAGAAAATTGATGTGCGTCGACTTGAGACAGTTGCTCTCGATGGACATGGGATGATTGGTTCGTATGTGCACTCTGGTAAGATCGGTGTCCTTACCCGTGTTGAAACAGATAAGGACCTCACGGGTCACGAGGGTTTCCGTGAACTGGTTAAAGATCTTTGTATGCAAATTGCAGCTGCAGACCCAAAGTTTTTGAACGCAAGTGAAATTGATGAGACGTACAAAGCGAAAGAGGCAGAGATCTACGCTGCACAGCTTCGAGAACAGGGCAAAGCCGAGGCGATGATTCCTAACATCGTTAAGGGTAAGCTGAACAAACTAGCTTCAGAGGTTTGCCTCTATGAGCAGTCTTTTGTGAAAGATAGCGACGTTACTGTTGGTAAGCTCATCGAGAAAGTCTCCAAGGATGCCGGGGCTTCGATAAGAGTTACGAAATTCATCAAGTTAAACCTTGGTGAAGGCATCGAAAAGAAGTCGGAGAACTTTGCCGAAGAAATCGCCAAACTTACCGGGAAGAACTAATCCCAAACAAGATTAAAGAGAAGGGGACTTTTAGGAGTCCCCTTTTCCTTTTAAAGGGTGCCATGAAGTATAAACGTGTTCTTATTAAGCTCAGTGGTGAAGCGCTCGCGGGCGATCAGGGGACTGGGATCTCAGGTGAAATTCTGAATAAAATTAGCTCAGAGATCAAAGCCCTTCACGAAACAGGCTGTGAGATTGCGATTGTGGTCGGTGGTGGTAACATACATCGAGGTGTTGCCGGGGCAACCTCGGGAATGGACAGGGCCACTTCGGACTACATGGGAATGATGGCAACTGTGATCAACTCTCTAGCGCTCCAAGATGCTCTTGAAAGAAAAGATGTCTACACCCGCGTTTTGTCTGCGATTGCTATGCAGGAAGTTGCGGAACCCTACATCCGCCGTCGTGCCGTTCGTCACCTTGAGAAGAAGCGTGTAATCATCTTCGCAGCAGGAACTGGAAATCCTTACTTCACTACGGATACCACTGCAGCTCTAAGGGCCAATGAGATCCACGCAGATCTCATCATGAAGGCAACTAAGGTCGATGGGATCTATGATAAAGATCCGATGCACCATAAAGATGCTAAAAAATTTGATCGTTTGTCGTACATAGAGGTTCTCAATAAGGATCTTAAAGTTATGGACTCGACGGCAATCACCCTTTGCATGGACAATGACATGGACATCGTCGTGTTCAATATGTTCGAGAGCGGTAATATCGCTCGGGTCGTGAATGGCGAAAACATCGGCACAGTTGTAACTAAGAAAATTTAAGGAGAATCAGATTATGATAAAAGAGCTGAAGCCTATTCTTGAAGATCACATGAACAAGGCGGTTAAGGCACTCCAAAACCAGATGACAAAGGTGCGAACTGGGCGTGCCAGCGCCTCTGTTCTCGAAGGGATTTCGGCTGATTACTATGGCACCCCAACTCCAATAAAAAATCTCGGCCAGATATCAACTCCCGAGGCTCGGCTTCTGCAGATTCAGCCGTTTGACAAATCCGCTATCGGAGCCATCGAAAAGGCAATCCTTGCAGCAAACATAGGCCTCACCCCAGGGAACGACGGAAATTTGATCCGCATCCAATTTCCTGCTCTCACAGAGGATAAGCGGAAATCATTCGTAAAAGACGTCAAGAAGTTGGGTGAAGACGCCAAGGTTGCTATCCGTAACATCCGTAGAGAGCAAAATGACAAGGTCAAGCTCGCTGAAAAGGATAAGAAAGTCTCCGAGGATGAATCGAAAAAGATTCAAGAAGACATCCAGAAGATCACGGATAATTTTATCAAGGAAGTTGATAAGGTCGTTGATGCCAAAGAGAAAGAGCTTCTAACCGTTTAAGGTTTCTATGTCTTCTATAAAGCATGTAGCCATCATCATGGACGGGAATGGGCGCTGGGCTAAACGGCGTTTTCGTCCTCGAATCTGGGGGCACGTTCGCGGGTCTTCGGTCGTGTCTGAGATCGTGCGGTCTGCTGATGACCTTGGCCTCAAGGCCTTGACGATGTACGCGTTTTCTACAGAAAACTGGTCCCGTCCTCTTGATGAAGTATCGACACTCTTTCGGCTTCTGCGGAAATTTATCATTAAGGAAAGGACACGAATCCTTCAGAATAATATCAAGTTCCGCGTCATCGGTGAGCTGCAGTCCTTGCCGCACGAGACGGTCGAGCTCATCAATGAGATTGAATCCCTGACTTCAGGTGCTACTGGTCTTCATCTCACCTTCGCGTTCAATTACGGCGGCCGTGCAGAGATACTTAGGGCCATTAACACTTTTCAAGTCACTAATCCAGAGCGCCTCATGACGGAGGCAGACCTCAGTGAACTAATGTACCGGCCGGAAACCGGGGATGTGGACCTGATGATTCGGACTGGCGGAGAACAGAGGATATCAAATTTTCTACTCTGGCAGATGGCCTACGCCGAGATGTATTTTACCCCAACAAAGTGGCCAGATTTTACCCCCCGTGAATTCTGTAAGATCATTGAACACGTCTCCTCTCGGGAGCGTCGATTTGGGAGCATTTGTGAACAGGTTGGGTTGAACTCTTCCGTTGAAAGAGCAGACACAAACAAGTCGGCTTATTTTCAAGGAGTGACTTTTAATGTCTAACAACACCACTAGAATCATATCTGGAGTGATCCTTCTAAGCCTCGTGGGTGTTTGTCTATACTTCGGACAACGAACGAGTCTCATAGCCATTGGGGCAATTGGTCCTCTAATCATTGATGAAATCATCACGAATTTTTACCACCAAAGTCGCATCTCCCTCCGCTACCTTTCCGCCCAGGCACTGTATGTGATCTGCTATTGGTTTTTTAATTTTTATCAGATCAGCCAATCGTCCTTTAGTTTTTGGATATCCGCAGGGGTGGTCTTAAACCTTCTTCTTTTTCTTTACCTTTTCATCGTGTACCGAAAGTCTGAGATTTTGCTTCGAGTCTTTCGTGCGACTTCCTGGGGGGCAGGTTTTTTTGTCGTGATCCCGATGATATGCCTTGGGTACATCATTCATTTTCCGAATTGGCTCTTTCTTTTTGTAGGTCTGATCATACTCAATTTCATGGTCGACACAGCTGCCTACTTCACAGGGAAAAAGTTTGGTCGGCACAAGCTCTGGGAAGCCGTGAGCCCCAAGAAAACGATCGAGGGTTTGATTGGGGGTATTTTTTTCTCCGTTCTTGCAACAAGCATCTATTGGAATTTCTTCATCGAAGAGATCACAGTCCTTACGATTTGCTTCTTCACAATTGTCGCCGGCTGTTCGCAGCTTGGTGACCTCGCCCAGTCTAAGCTCAAGCGACAGTTTGAGATCAAGGATAGCTCCTCCTTGATCCCCGGACATGGGGGAGTTTATGACCGGGTAGATAGTCTCATGTTCGTAGCTCCACTTTATGCGTTCTATCTGATGGCGAACTTCCGCTAAGGGAAAGTATGTTTGAAAAAATTTTGATCTTCGTTGTTTTCCTGGCACCACTGATATTCTTTCATGAGCTTGGGCACTTTTTCTTCGCTCGTCTCTTTGGTGTGCGCGTGGAAGTTTTTTCAATCGGCTTTGGGCCTAAGATCTTTAAGTTTCTTCGGAACGGAACGGAGTACGCGATATCGATCATCCCACTTGGTGGCTACGTCAAGATGTTTGGAGATGACCCTTTCTCGGAGGTCCCGCTCACAGAGGAAGAGAGGAAGGTCGCATTCAATCACAAGAGTAAGCACGCTCGCTTTTGGATTGTTTTTGGTGGACCTCTCGCAAATCTCATTCTCGCGTACTTCCTCTATGTCGGTCTCCTCGTTGGGGGGGAGAAGGTTCCTGAAACAAAAGTTGGGTTGGTGTCTGAGAAGTCGATCCTCTATACGAGAGGCCTGCGCACTGGCGACATTCTGGTCGGAATCAATGATGAAAAAGTCATGAGCTTTGATGACCTGAATATTAAGGGGTCCAGCGTTGAAACGATAAAAGTTAGGCGGGACAAGGAGCTCATCGATCTCCCTATTGGTATGAAGCTTGAGCCCTTCATTAATCAATTTATCGAGATCGTCTCCCTTCTAAAAAAACCTGTCTATGTGACTCGCACCGGGGAGCGTTTCGTTGTTACTTTGGCAAAGAACCCTACTGATTTCGATCAGTCGATCGAGGAACTTTCGAGGGGGTTCAAAGGGAAAGCATTCATCTACAAGACCCTAGAGAGAGACGGCGCTCTAGCAATTGATCCGAAGTCGGAGAGTGAGCTCGTAGGCACTCCTGGAGAATCTCTTCAGTCCCTCCTCCTGAAGCTTGATTTCATTTCTGTGGACCTGGTGGTTAGGAATGTGGTCATGTCTTCTCCAGCTGACAAGGCGCAGTTTAAGAAGGGCGACATCCTCTTGACTGTAAACGGAACCGCCCTCAAGAGCTTCGAGGATCTGCGGCAAAATCTCCAGGCCGTGCCCGATGGAGTGGAGGTTAACGTCGAGGTGTTTTCTGGCGGTAAGAGAATTACTAAAGTCTTGATCCCCGAGGTCCGGGAAATTGATAAGAAAAAAACTAAGATCATCGGAATCGAGAGTGCCGTTGAGTTTGTCCAGCCTAAGCTTTTCGTCGCCAAGGCGGAGAGCTTCGGAGACGCACTTGCAGGAGCGCTGGGACGGACCTGGGATGGGGTAGTCAAAACGTTTAGCGGTTATAAGAAGCTTCTAACTCGAGAAGTCTCTTTGAATAATATCGGTGGACCGCTGGCAATTGGTAAAGTGGCCTCAGACTCATTGAACATAAGTCTTTCGATGTTTTTTAGGCTGATGGCAATCATCAGTATTAACTTGGGCGTGATCAATCTCTTTCCTATCCCTGTCCTCGATGGCGGACACATCATGTTTCTTATCTTTGAGACTTTCAACGGTGGCCCCCTTTCGCGGCGCAAACTTGAAATCGCTCAAAGGTTTGGAGTGTCCATCCTCTTCTTACTTATTTTTGTTGCGCTCTTTAACGACATCACCCGGTTGTTCTAAGCCTTGAGTTATTTATACGTCGATTCGACATACGACCTGTCTTTGGGTGTTTTGGATGACGACTTAAACTGGCTCGCTTTTGAGTCTCATTCGGGCGTAAAAGCCTCGGCGATCATTCAAGATCGGACGGCACATTTGCTTCACCAATTGGATCTGAAGATCCCTAACCTCGCGGGAGTCATTTCCGTGTCTGGGCCCGGCTTTTACACTGGTCTTCGGCTCTCGGAAGGATTTGCGGATGTGCTCGGTTTTTTTGGAGTGAGGCTTTATTCCTTTTATTCCTACGAAGTTCCTCTGTGGTCTGGATTCCAGCAGGGCACTTGGTTCACCAAGGCGTATCGTGGAGAGTACTTCATTCACAGATGGGAAGGCTCGACATGGTCAAATGAGCTTGTTTCCGCGAGTGATTTAGCTGGAGCGCTCACGGGAACTCAATTCTTCATTCATTCAAATGCTTCGTTAGATTCAATCAGTACTCCTCTAATCCTCAACCCAGTTGCCACGTCAGTGTTGATCCGAGAGGCTCCCAGGAGTGTTTTTGCTGAAGTATTGAAGGGCCAGACACGTGAGCCCTTCTATTTCCGGGCACCCGAGGATGAATTTAGGGTCAACCCGTGAAGAGACTTTTTTTCCTCCCGAGTGAGATCACTTACCTCCTCTTCGGGGCTAGCGTTTACGCATTTTTTAAGCTTCCTCTTTGGCTTGAAATTATTGTGCTGCTAGTTGCGTCACTTGTGCTCTTCCTTTTCCGGCGGGGCCAGATACCTTACCGAGAAACGGCAAAGGTTGAAGGAGAAATGTACCTATCGCCTGTGCATGGAACAGTTGAGTCTGTTCGACATTCCGTTCTGGATACAGTCTTTTCCTATCCGTGTCATGAGGTCAGAGTCTCAGTCTCATTCTGGGACGAGAAAGGTCTCTACTTACCGACTAATGCTGAATCCTCTTATCTTAAAGCGTCAAAGGGTTTAAGACTATCCCGGCGGGCCCCGAGTCATTTTTTCTATGGTTCCCTTGAAGATGTCTCCCACACTGACCTCACATTGGTGTCAAAGAACAATGCCCAAACATTAATTCGCTTCATTAATTGTCCGATGGGTCTTCAGCCTAGCATCTGGCTGAAATCCGGTGACCGAGGCAGAGGAGCTGCCTGTTTTGGGTATTATCCTTTCGGTGGGACTCTGCTACTCTACCTGCCAGCCACAAGCGATGTTTTAGTCTACGAGAAAGAGAAGATTTCTCCGGGACAAACTGTCATCGCCGCACTTAAAGACCAACCGAAGGGTTAACATGCTTTTAGAGAATCGTCGCCTCGCTTATTTTATTCCAAACACTTTCACGGCGCTGAACATGGGCTGTGGTTTCATCGCGATACTCTTCGCCTTCCACGGAGAGTATTACAAAGCTTGTATGTTCATCGTTTTGGGAGCTATTTTTGACAGCGTTGACGGACGCATCGCCAGACTCACAAACACACAGTCGACTTTCGGGGAGCAGTTCGACTCGCTTAGTGACTTAGTTTCGTTCGGCGTTTCTCCGGCGATCGTTTACTATTTTCGATTTCTGACAGATGCCGGAAGGCCGGGCATGGTCGCATGCTTTTTCTTCATGCTCTGCGGGGCCCTTCGTCTGGCTAGATTCAATGCTACAATTGACAAAAATAAGACGGATTATTTCCAGGGCTTACCTATCCCGGCCGGTGCAACGGCTGCGATTAGTTTAATCTTTCTCTCTTTCAACTTTCCGGTCATTGCTGAGTATAAGCCACTCACCGTCGCTTACCTCCTATTTTACGCCGCACTTATGGTTTCAAACATCCCGTTTCCTAGCTTCAAGAAGTCGGAGTGGGTAAAGCACCATAAGAAACAAGTTCTGATGGTAATCTTTCTCATCATCGCCTCACTTTTCATCTACGAAGAGATCATGATTCCTGCGATTATTACAACTTACGTTACGGCATCACTGACTTACTGGTTAACTCACCTGAAAAAGTTTGAAGGAATCTTCGACTGGTCCGAAGAACTTGAGAACGACCTGAAGTGATTCATCACTACCGTCTTCTTCTGCAATATAAAGGGACCCACTATCTCGGATGGCAGGTCCAACCTGATGGGGTGACGGTCCAGGGTGAATTAAATCGTTCTCTTTGTGCCATCTCAAAATCCACCATGGTTAAGTCTCTCGGCGCAGGTCGAACTGATGCCGGTGTTCATGCGCTAGGCCAGGTTGCAAAGGTAAGCATCGAGCTGGCCATTCCTGCGGATGGGCTGAAGAGGGCACTTAACGCACATCTGCCTGGCGATATTCGAGTTCTTGACTGTCAACCTTCGACTGAAGAGTTTATGCCGACCGTCCACGCACGGTCTAAAGAGTACCATTACCGGTTCACTCTGCATCGAGAAGTTGCCGCCCTCCAAACGGAACTCATTGCTAATTATTCTTTCGAAGTTGATGTGGATCGAATGCGCGAGGCCTGCCAGGCACTCGTTGGGGTCCATGACTTCTCAAACTTTTATTGTGAAGGCACTGAAGTGAAACACAAAGTTCGTGAGATTTTTGAGTGCGAAATTGTTGAAGTTGCTCGGAATCAGTGGATGCTGCCGGCACATTTTATTTTTCGAATTGTCGGTAGTGGCTTCCTTAAGCAAATGGTCAGACTTTTAGTTGGTGCAGTCTGGAATGTAGGACGAGGTAAAATTTCACTCTCGGAATTTAAAGCGGCTCTCTCCCCTGAAAGAGTACCAAGACTGGGTCCCGTTGCCCCTGCTTGTGGCCTCTATATGGTTCGCGTCAATTACTGAAGTCTTTGACATCTTGGGGCTTTATGTTAAAAAGTTCGAATCAATTTTCATTCGAGAACAAGAGAGATTTTTAATGTCTTACATCATTGAGAACGTAAACAGCTGTACGAAGAAGTTAGTCTTCAACTTTGATAAAGTAGATCTTACGAAAGAGATCAAGGAAGCTCTCATCGCTAAACAAGCGAGTGCCAATCTCAAAGGCTTCCGCAAAGGGAAAGCTCCCCTGGAGATGGTTCAGAAACTTTTTGGTCCTCAAGTCGAAAACGATGCTCTCTACCGTTTCATCTCCGACCAATACTACCAGGCAGTGAAGAAAGAGAACCTTCGAGCTGTGGGGTATCCGCAGTTCGGAAACACGAAATACGAGTCGGGCATCCATGTCGCCTTCGAAGCAACTGTTGAGATTATCCCAGAGATTGAGATCAAGGATTATTCTAAACTTAGTTTCAAAAAAGGGTCGGAGGTTGTGACCGAAGAGGACTTCGAAACTCTTAAGAAAAACTACCTTTCAAACAAGGCTGAAATTGCAGAGGTTCAAGACACCGGTCACGCGCTCGCCAAAGGTGACTTCGCAGTGTTTAATTTTGAAGGAGAGAAGTCCGACGGAACGAAGCCTGAGAACATGAAGGCCCAGGAATATATGCTTGAGATCGGTTCGGGTCAGTTCATCCCGGGCTTTGAGGATGGCATGATCGGACTTAAGAAAGGTGAGAAGCGAGACGTAAGAGTTACCTTCCCTGCTGACTACCACGAAGAAGAACTAAAGAATGCTCCCGTGGTCTTTCACGTCGAGCTTCTCGAGATTAAGCAAAAGACCTTCCCTGTATTCTCCGATGAGCTTGCCAAAGAGTTCGGCTTTGAATCCGTTACGGACTTCAATACCAAAAACAAAGAGCGCATGACTCTTCAGAAGAAACGGGAGGTCCAGACCAAATTGCAGCAAGAGATTCTTGAGAAATTAATCGAAGAGAATAGCTTCGATGTGCCAAAGGCCCTCGTTGATGACCAAAAAGAATCGGTCAAGGCTGAGCTCTCACGGAACTTAAAGCAGCAAGGATTCAATGACCAGATGATCGGTCTTTACTTCGAGCGTTGGGATAGCGATGTTACTCAAAAAGCTACTTTCCAGGTTCGCTCTGGACTCATCCTTGATAAGCTTGCGCGAAGATACAATATCGAAGCAACTGAATCTGACCTAGATGCGAAGATCGAAGAAATGGTCGCTCAATCGGATATGAAGAAAGAAGAGATCGCAAAGTTTTATAAATCTAACGATAACGTAAAACGCAATCTCATGTACGCAATTCGTGAAGAAAAGACCTTCGTCGCTCTCATGAAAGATATGAAAGTATCTTAAACTCTTTTTCTACGGCTGCTCTTCTTTCGAGGAGAGCAGCTCTGATACCAGTATCCCCGCACTAGCCTTGAACGGCACTTCCCGTCACTGAACTGGATTCTAACTTCTCTCTCTCCATAAACAACTTTCTCCATTCCTCCAAGGGGAGAGAATTCCTTAGCAGGCGCACCCGGCTCGCGTGCGCTCTCCGTGTTGAGGCTTGCACAAAAAACCAGTAAGAGCGCAGGAAGAATCCTTCGTTTTCCAAAGACAAGTAACCCAATTCCGACCAGGGAAACGGCGTTGACTTCGATCGTTGGAACCTGCAGAGCGCAGTCTGCGGCCCAAGACACAATTTGCTGCACCCACCGGAGGATGGTGATTCCTGTGTCGAGCTGCCAGTTCGCCAACGGGATTGCGAGTACGAGGAGCAGGGGCATGACTCCAGTGAAGATGAGATTAAGAGCTGGTGAAAACAGAAGTAGCAGAGGCGAGACTTGTTGGCCCTGGAAATAGGCGAGCAGGAGTTGAGCGATGAAGAACCAAATGACCAAGCGGAGCCCGGAGAAACCGGCGTAGATGATTCCCAGAAAGAGGAAGCTGTATGTGAAGCTTAGCGTGTTGGTTTGAAATGTACCCACCATGATGTCGAGGACAAGTGCGAGGCAAAAGCCTAGTTTAAGATTAATGAGCCGCTGGAAGATTTTGATGAGTATCATGCGCTTGAGCGCAGAAAAGCCTGAAAGCATACAGGTGCCACCTCCGATCACTGCGAGCAAAAGAAGCTGGGTCCTCCAACCCCTAACGAGGAGGAGTATGGGAAGTAAGACTGCGCTCAGGTGAAACCCGGAGGGAGTAAAGACATGGTTGAGACCCAAGGTTCTGTATTGCATCTTCAGAACACGAGAGAGAGGGGCAGACCGTCCCGTCAGGATTGACTCCCATAGCTTCAATAGCTCGAGGTCTTTTTTCTCCACTCGCTTTTGTGCCGCTGAGAAGTTTTGAAGCTTGAGAACTCTCTCGCCTTTGAAGAAGGTTTGACGACTCCTGACCTCTTGGGATTTGAGGCAACACAGAAGACCCGAAGAAATCAAGAAGATGACGTATATCCAGCGTTTCGCCATACTAAGAAGTTTGCAATTCTAAGGCCTGTCTCAGAGTTCCTAAGTCTAAGGAATGATTAGTTTTTTAGGCGTTGCTTAAAATTGATTTCCTTGCAGGATGCAGCGACTTGGGATATTCAGATCTTATGATGGATATGAGCATAAAAAGTCTCTTGCCCCAAATCCAAGAGTGGCTCTCCGAGGATGATCTCACTCGGAACTACTACTACACGAGGTCCCTACCAACGCATCCGGTGAAGGTAGTCCTAAAGATTAAGTCACCCTTGGTCCTGGCCGGGACTGACTACATGGCCGCTGTTTTTACGCAACTTGGCGCTAGTTGTGACTTTTCTTTCCTCTCGAAATACGAGGGAGAGCGCTTCGAGGTCAGTTCCATCGATTTTCCAGAGCCACTCCCGTTTAACATCGCTGTCACCGGTGAGCGTCTTGCCTTGAACTTGGTCCAGCATGCGAGCTCGATTGCGACGTGGACTTCTCAACACGTGGCCCTCGCTGCTCCTTTTGGGATAAAGATCCTCGACACCCGCAAAACCACTCCAGGTCTTCGTTCCATTGAGAAATACGCGGTACGCCTTGGCGGAGGCCTTAATCATCGGCTTGGCCAAGCCGATACTTGGATGATTAAAGACAATCACAAGTCCTCGCTTGGAGGACTCTCTGGTGCTTGGAAATTTTTTAAAGACCAAGGAACTTTCTATAACAATGTCGTGGTTGAAATCCATTCGATTGATGAACTCCGCCAGGCGATCGATCTCGGCTGTACGCATGTGATGTTGGATAACTTTTCACCGGATGACATACGGCGGGCGGTCGAACTCAAACGACCCGGTATGACCTATGAAGTATCTGGTGGCATCAATCTTCAGACCATGAGCAGCTACCTCATCACCGGAGTCGATGCGCTCAGCCTTGGATCGTTAACGTACGGCGCTCCTCGAGTCGACCTATCACTAAAGTTTCAAACACTATGAAAGACTTTAACACTGACGTTCTCATTCTAGGCTCCGGCATTTCTGGTCTTGTGGCAGCGATAAAGTTGGCAGAAAGAAAACTCAAGATCACTATCGTCACCCGTGAGAAGCGTCCGGAGATCACGAACACATTCTGGGCCCAGGGCGGAATCATCTACAGTCCTAAGGATTTGAATGACCAGGAAGATCTGGTGCAGGACATCCTTAAGGCTTCTGCCTATACCTCAAACCATGAAGCGGCCAAGATTCTCTCCCAGCGCTCAGCCGAGATCATCGACGAGATACTGATTCATAAATCCCATACCGATTTTGCAAAAGACGCGGAGGGAGAGTTACTTTTCACGAAAGAGGCTGCCCATTCGCGCGATCGGATCATTTACAATGGCGACATGACTGGCAAAGCGATCCAGCTCTCTCTCCTGAACTATCTCGGCGACGGCGAAAAATTTCCGAACGTGACATTTCTCACTTCGCACACGGCCATCGATCTTATCACGCCGAATCATCACGGCGTAGACATCACTCAGCGCTACGAAGAGAATCAAGTTCTTGGCGCCTACCTTCTAGACCAACGGTCGAAGGATGTTAGGAAAGTTTTGGCCAAGATGACTGTGCTCGCCACCGGTGGAATTGGTGCACTCTATCTCCACCACTCAAATTCGGAAGGCGCGCGAGGTGACGGCCATGCGATGGCACACCGAGCAGGGGCCTACGTCACCAATATGGAATTCATTCAGTTCCATCCGACGACGTTTTATAACCGATCCTCCCACCGGCGCTTTTTGATCTCTGAAGCCGTTCGCGGGGAGGGGGGGCGCCTTATTAACTCCAAGGGTGAAGCGTTCATGACGAAGTACCACCCAGATGCGGAGCTTGCCCCTAGGGATATCGTTGCCCGCGCAATTCTGGAAGAAATGATTGCGGAGAAAGAGGACTGCGTTTACCTCGATATTTCTCACAAGAACGAAGAGTACCTCCGGAATCGGTTCCCTACGATCAATGCCTATTGCCTGGAGAACAAAGTCGACTTGGCCAGAGAGCCGATCCCCGTTGTGCCTGCCGCACACTACACCTGCGGTGGCGTGAAGACGGACCTGAAAGGACGGACGAATCTCAAGCGGCTCTACGCCGTCGGGGAGGTTGCATGCACAGGACTTCATGGTGCCAACCGTCTGGCCTCCACTTCGCTGCTCGAGGGGCTCACCTGGGGTTACATTGCTGCTGAAGACATGCTGGCCTCCATCGGCGAGGTCTCCGATTATGACCAAGAAAAGATAAAAGACTGGGCCCAAGGTCACGAAGAAGTCGACCTTGCACTAATCACCCAAGACCTCATGACCGTGAAGCAGACGATGTGGAACTACGTTGGCCTCTCGAGGTCAAAGAATCGCCTCAATCGGGCCCGGGCCATGTTCATTGAGCTCCAGGATGAGATTTCTAAGTTCTACAAGAACGCCCAGATGCACGACGAACTCATCGGATTACGAAACAGCGTTGAAGTTGCCTTCATGGTGCTCAATGCCTCACTGAGGAACAAGAAATCCGTTGGATGTTTCTATCTTAAAGACTAGGCGCCCCCGACTAGGTGTCGTTGAGGGGCTTAAAGTAGTTTCGGCCAAGGAGAACAAGGTTCCGACGGATGAAGTTTCGTCTCCGGAGGACGAAGTTCGTTGGCCGTTTTGGGTTCCAGCGCCGTGGGTTCGGCAGAATAGCCGCGAAGAGTTGTGCCTCTCCGAGGGAGAGTTTACTCGCGGGCCTGTTCCAGTAGTGTTTGGCAGCGGCTTCGGCACCGTAGATCCCAGGTCCAAGCTCGATGACATTCAAATAAACCTCGAGGATCCTTTTCTTGTTCCAGAGAGTTTCGATGAGGAGCGTGAAGTAGGCTTCAAGCCCCTTCCGGAGATAGGTCCGGGAGGGATAAAGAAAGACGTTCTTCGCCGTCTGCTGACTGATCGTAGACGCGCCCATTTTAATCTTCCGACGTTTATTGGCATCGAGTGCTCTCAGGATGGCCTCGAAATCAAAACCATTGTGCTCCAGAAACTTCGGGTCCTCGGAGGCAATGACCGCTCTTTGCAGGTCCGGAGAGATGTCGTCGATGGAGACCCAGTCTTTGTTGACCGGAACCCATTTGCCGGCCAGCCCGTATTCGATCACTCTCAGGGCGACCAGTGGAGTGACATAAACTGGTACCCACCGATAGAGAGCAACCGTAAGAAAGCTTAGAGTGAAGAAGGCAAGAATGCTCCACAGCACGATCTTTTTGAAAGTCCGTACTACTGGCAGCGCCTTGTAAAACCCTCTTCTTATGTAGCCCATGGGACGAATATCTCAATTAATTCAATTATATTACTCGATGTGTTTATTGTACGTCTGTCCTAGGTTTTTGCCCATCAATAACAAAACTGACTCGAATATGGCCTCCTTCGCCACCAAGTGTCAAAACAGCATGAACACCCTGATTATTTTACAGGCTTTAAGAGTAAGTCGAATGACTTTTCGACCTCCATCCCTTAGAACGACCTTAAAGACTTATAGGTGAAAAATGAATGTTGAGATAAAGAAGTTCCAGGATAAATCGATCTATTTTACCTCTCTGGGATGCTCTAAAAACCTCGTCGACTCGCAAGTGATGCTCGGGCACTTAAAGCTCGATGGGTTTACGATCGCCCAAGAACCACAAGATGCAGAAGTCATCATCGTCAACACGTGCTCGTTCGTGGAAGCTGCGAAGGTTGAGTCCATCGAGACCGTCCTCGATCTTGCGACCTACAAGGAAGACGGAAAGTGCCAGGCCCTCGTGATGTCAGGCTGCATGGCCCAGCGGTACGCGGGTGAGCTTGAGCAGGAAATGCCAGAGATCGACATGTTCATCGGAACGGGCGAGTACCATAAGATCGTTCCTCTCTTGAAGGCAATGGAGGACGGAAAGCTCGAAAAGAAGTCCTTCGTTGAGATCCCGAGGTTCATCCACACTGAATTCGATCCTCGTCTGAATACGTCCCCTTTTTACATGGCCTGGTTGAAGATCTCCGAGGGCTGTAACCGAAACTGCACCTTCTGCATCATCCCTACTCTTCGAGGAAAACTTCGGTCCCGGACCGTGGACTCTCTGGTCCGGGAAGCCGAGCAGCTGGTTGCCACGGGGGTCCGTGAGCTCAACCTTATTTCCCAAGATTTTTCAGACTACGGAGTGGACCTTGAAGGCGGCGGGAAGAGCGACGGAAAAAACCCGATGATCTATGAGCTTCTTTCGCGGCTCGAGAAAGTTGAGGGCATCGACTGGGTACGGGTTTTCTACTTCTACCCAGATGATCTCACGGAAGACGTGATGGATTTGATGGCGAAGTCTCAGAAAATCACGAAGTACCTCGACATGCCGGTGCAGCATTTCGCGGATGGTGTGCTGAAGCGGATGAACCGGCGTGTGACCGGGGAGGTCATCCACGAAAAGATCCGTTTGCTCCGGGAGAAGATCCCGGGCATCGTTCTCCGGACCTCCATCATCGTCGGCTTCCCGGGGGAAACCGAGGAAGATTTTCAGGCCCTGCTCGAGGGAGTAAAAGGGGCGAAGTTCAATCATCTCGGCGTCTTCAAGTACTCCGATGAGGAAGGCACTCCGGCCGTGAGGCTCAAGAATAAAGTTTCTCAGGACGTCATCGACGCTCGGTTTGAGCAACTTTATGAGGCCCAGCGCGAGATCGCCCGCGAGCTCAATCAGTCGTATCTTGGGAAAGTGATCGAGGTGCTCGTTGAGGGTCAACACGAAGAGACTGAGCTTCTCCTTCAGGGACGCCACGCGGGCCAGGCTCCGGACATCGATGGGAAGGTCATCATCAATGATGGCTTCGCCAAAGCTGGGGAGATCGTACGAGTGGAGATCACAGATGTCCTCGACTATGACCTCGTAGGCCGGATCGTTTAATCGACTCCATTTTGTCGGAATGACTCTGGTCGATCACCTGGGAGAGCTCGAACTCGGCTCGTGCACGGCTGCGACAGTCTTAGTGATCCTTGAGTTCGCCCTTCTTGGAGGTCAGTGATGCTTCGAGGTCTTTGATTTCGTCGGCGAGCTTGCTGCTCTTGGCCTCGTGGAGCTTGTAGTGAAGAAGCCCGTAGGCCTGCTTATCTTTCAAATCCTTCGTGAGAAGCTTTGTCTCGAGTTGCTCGAGTCCTAGCTCTACTTCTCGGAGCTGGGAGGAGAGTTCCTTGAACCGAAGCTCAATTTGACGCTGCAGATCTGTGATCAAGGCAGCTGTCTGGGTGACGACGGCATGGACAATGACGTCGTCGGCAATCTCTCTCTTCTTTTTCCAAAACCTACGTAGCATCGGGACTCCTTAGCTCCTATCATAGAGCAAAATGACGGGCGTGGTCTGCCGAGGCAAGAAACACCTAGTATGTTTGTCCAAGGATTAACTTTAAACTTTATGCATATTTAAGGAGTTGCCCCCGTGAAAAAAACGATCATCTTGCTCGGCTTTTGCATTTCCCTGTCCGCGGGGGCCGCGCCTGCATCCGAGTCAACCTGGAAGGTCAAGCTCCGAGACTTGGTCTCACAGGTTGCCGGAGTCGAGTGGAGCACGAAGATCTTTGGGCAGCCACCAGAGCCGGCCCCAGAGTTCCCGATGCCGGAGATTCCGGCGGTGGTGAAGAAGTCAACGGACGTCGGGTCCTACACGAAGAAGACGAAGGGACCCACCGAGTTTGACAAGCTCCCCGTTGAACGGAAGCGACAGTTTAACTACAAATTCCTCGAGGAGCTTTACCAGGTGACTCGCAAAACTGCACCGAAGGATGAGGACCTCGCCAACTGGCTCAATACCTTGGAACAAGGCGGGTCTCGCGAGGGAGTGTACCAGGGCCTAGTTCTCGACGAAGTTTACGCTGGTCTCGAGGGCATGGAAGAGCGACCTTCGACGAAACTCCTCGACTTTTGCCTCAAGTACAGTCAAACGTATTTAGCTCAGACCTTTAAACCCGAAGGACTTCTCAAGCTCAACCTCTACTCTCTCAAAAGAATCTTTACGGAGAGGGGCCTGGATCTTCTGGAGTACTATGAGGTCCAGGATCTGGATTCCCTCTACCGCTGGTACGCGCTCTTCTCCGCAGAAATCGCCCGGGACCATGGAGCACTCCTCCAGTCTTCCATACGCCAGGAGTCTTCGGCGGCATACCACTACGAGTGGGCAAAAGGCATGCCGGTTCAGCACATCAAATCGGAGTACATCATCAAGCTCCATCTCGTGATGAATGCGTTGCAGTTGCAGAATCAGTAGAAGAAGGGATTCTCGACTTCGAAGAGCGCATGCAGGAGTCGCTCGACTCCGAGGGCGATGCCGGCGCTCTCCGGCAAGCCCTCATCGAGGCTGCGGTAGAATCGTCGAGGCGCTGGCAGTTCGTAGCCGTAGAGTTTGCGCTTCAGCCGATTCTGTCCATCGAAGCGCTGGCGCTGCTCCCCGGGATTCGTGAGCTCGTTGAAGCAGTTGCAGAGCTCGATCCCATTGACGTAGACCTCGAACCGTTCGGAGACGCGAGGATCACTCACCTTGAGCGTTGAGAGCGCTGCAAGCGGAGCGGGGAACTCAGAGATGAGGAGGAGCGGGTACCGGGAGATGTGAGGTTCGATTTTATTCAGGTAGAGAAGGAAGAAGTAGTCGTCCCACTCGAGCTCGCTCGGGGGGACTGGGACTTCTGGGTAGCGCGCCAAGAGCTCCTTGATGGCATCGGTTTCAAGGAAGTCGAGGATTTCGACACCAAGACATTCTTGAAAAACTTCCTGCATCGTTTTTCTCACAAGCTTTTGGCCCGCGACCTCGGGTCTGAGCTTTAGCCCTCGCCGTGGGCCACGCTGGATCACGTACTCTATCAGGGCCTCCGTGTCTTGCATGATGGCTTCGTAGCGCTCGCGCACTCGATACCACTCTAGCATCAGGAACTGTGGCCGGTGAATCGGTGACTCGGGTTCATCGCGGAAGCAGTAGGAAATGGAAAAGATTTTTTCGAAGCCCTCGGAAAGGAGTTCCTTCATGCAGAACTCGGGGGAGGTGTGAAGATAGAGCGGCACCGGCTGTCGCTTCTGCGCCGAGTAGAGCTGAAAGGGGTGGATGTGAACCTCCATCCCTGGATTCTCGACTGCGGGAGGGGTGAGAACGTCGAGGAAGCCTTGCTCCCCGAAAAAGTTTCGCATAATCTGGATGAGTTCGAAAAGGTGACGACGACGCATGGACTTCCATCAGGTAAGACAGACTATTCAAAGAGAGCATACCCTCGCCCCTAACGAGTGGAAAGGGGCGGTCCTTTTTTTATGTAACGAAGAGCATGTATTCTTCATAAAGCGCTCGGAAATGATGCCAACTCACGGTGGTCAATTGGCATTCATTGGTGGCCACAGGCAAGAACAAGAAACCAACCCCTGGGTTGTCGCCCAGCGTGAGTATCAGGAGGAGACTGGACTCGCCCCTCTGACCATTGATTTCCTAGGGTACCTGCCAGCCGTCATGACCGCGAGACTCCAGCCGATTGTTCCTGTGATGGGAAAACTTCTGATGACCTCGGAAGAGTTCCTTCATTCGGCGACGAGCAACGGAGAGTGGGTTGATTGTTTAGCATATCCCTGGACAGAGCTGGCCGTGGAATCGAGTTGGGAGTTTGGTTGGCGTCACGGTCATGGGCTTGGGCCAGTGCTTTTCCACACTTTGAGGCAAGGGTCATTCATTCCTAAAACTCAGGATTTTCATACCCACCTCCTGTGGGGTGCGACGGCAGCGATGGTTTGGGATTTCTTACGACTTTACTATGGCCATTCGCAACGTTAATACTTAGCCCTATTCCGGACCGAAAAGTTTAAAGGAAGTTCGAATGGATCAGTTGCAGCAACTCGTACTTGAGAACATCGAAGTCTACGTCAGCGGTTTCATCGTTGTAACGGGAGCTTTGTATTATTTTTTCCAGCAAAAACGCCGTGAACAGCGACCAACTGGAAGCGAACCACAGGTCGAGCTTAGCGCAAAGCCTACCGAGATTCCTCGCGAACCACCGCGCGCCAATTGGAAAGACCGCCTAAGCCTTGGACTCTCAAAATCGCGGACAGATGTGTGGGGAAAAATCGGAAATTTATTCTCCGGACCGGCACCGAAGCTCGATGAGATTGAAGAAGTTCTCTACAGCGCGGACATCCCCACCGGGATGGTGCAAGAACTCTTGTTAAAACTCGATCGCGAAGGCAAGGGACAGAGTTCGCAAGGGATTCAGCATCTCGTCTACGGCTTCATGAAAGATAAAATGGGACCCGTGCAACACTCGCTTCACAAAGACGGCTTCGAGTTTAGATCGGACGTTAAAAGAACTCGTGTGTTAATGATTGTCGGAGTCAACGGAGCTGGCAAAACCACGACCATCGGGAAACTTGCGACGAAACTAAAGTCTCAAGGCGCGAAAGTGATCGTCGGCGCCTGTGACACATTCCGTGCGGCGGCAGTGGACCAGCTTCAAGTCTGGTGTGATCGAGCAGGAGTTGACATGGTTCGGGCCAAAGATGGGGCAGATCCGAGTGGTGTGGCCTACGATACGGTAGCACGTGCCTACGCAGAGAGTTACGATTACTGCCTAATTGACACAGCTGGACGTTTACATACCAATCAGAATCTCATGGATGAGTTAACGAAAACCAAGCGTGTGATGAGTAAGCTCAATGTTGACGCTCCCCATGATGTTCTCTTGGTCCTTGATGCCATCACTGGTCAGAACGCACTAAAGCAGGCCCAAGAGTTCAATAAAGCACTTCAACTAACTGGAATCATATTTACTAAGTGTGATGGGTCAGCGAAGGCCGGTAGCGCGGTTGGAATCGTTGATCAACTAAAAGTCCCCATTACATTCATCGGTGTTGGTGAATCAGTCGATGACCTACTCACTTTTGATCTCGAAATTTACCTCAAAAGTTTAGTTGGATTAGAGACTACTTAAGATATTGATTTTACGCCGGTACACTCAGCGTCTTCATTGACTTTTATTGGGGTCTCCCTTACCCTAACTTCATGACCAAAAGTCAGGAAGAAGAGTTTAACGTTTTAGGTTGCAAGGTGAAGTACCGACCTGAACAAAACGATAGTCAGAACGCAAAGGCCGTCATCGACACTGTCCTTCGGGAAGTCGAAGATTTGAAACTAAAAAGGCCAATGCTAAAAGATACTGACGTCGCAGTTTTAGTGGCCCTAAAGCTCGCGACGGAGCGAATGCAGATTGAGGACGAATACAGAATGAATATCCTCAAGCTCGAAGCTTCTCTGGAATCCGCCCTCGGAGCAAAAAACTCCCAGGCGAATTAGTTGTGGATAAAGATCTTCTGCGCCAGGTTATCCTTGGCAAGCTAGCATCTCTCTCCTACGACGAATCCCAGTCGTTGAGTTTTAAGTTAACGAACCAGCTTATCAAGTTTTTCTCATCCATTCCTGAGCTTAAGGATCAGATCGGTGGTGCGTACCTCCCGCTGAAAGCGGAGATGGCCCCGGCATACCAAGAGCTTCTTAAACAGGTGCCCTTGGACCTGGCCTTCCCTGTCTTGATCGAGGGGCAAATGCACTTCGGACTCCCGAATGGCATGCCCCGTGGGTCCACTTGGCTGGAAGCTCCGTACCATCTAGCCGAGCCGAGTTGGTTTTTTGTTCCGGGTGTTGGGTTTGACTTGAAAGGGGCTAGGCTTGGGCGAGGGAAAGGATTCTACGATCGGTATCTTGAAGGAAGGGGTGCACTCACGATTGGCCTCGCGTGGACTGAGCAAATTTTTGAACGTATTCCGGTGGAGCGACATGACTGCCACATGGATTTTATAATAACAGAGAATTTCTGCTGGGACGTTGCTCAGCAGGAAAAGTTTTAAGGGGAATAAACATGAATCCGATCGTTATGGCCGTTGCGGGCGTAATCGTTGGTGCGGTCATCGCCTACCTGCTGGTAAGCATGAAGATCGCAGCAGCACACAAGTCTAAAGAGGGGGCGGCCCAGGACATCCTCAAGCGCGCCGAGGCCCAGGCCGAAGAAATAAAGAAAAAAGCTGACGAACGCGGCAAACAGATCGTCCGAGAAGAGCGAAGCCGTCTCGAGGACGAGATGGAGAAGAAAAAGAAGCACCTCACGGATTTCGAACGTGGCTTAACGAAGAAAGAAGTTGCTCTGGAGCAGAAGACAGAGCAAATCCAAAAAGACACCGAGCGAGTGAAGGCCAAAGAATCGGAGATCGAAACTCGCGTCCTGAAACTCGACGTTGAACTCAAGAAAAACTCTGAGATTCAAGAGGAACTCGCGAACAAGCTCACCCAGGTTGCGGGACTCACGAAAGACCAAGCTAAAAACGAGCTCATCGCCCAGGTAGAAGAAGAGGCGAGGCTGGACGCAGCGAAACGAATCAAGCGAGTGGAAGAAGAGGCGAACGAAGAGTCGGAGAAGCGCGCCAAGCGGATCGTAGGGATCGCGATCCAACGGTTCGCCGGTGAGTACGTGGCCGAGCAAACCATTTCGTCCGTAGAAATCTCCGACGACGGAGTTAAAGGACGGCTCATCGGACGTGAAGGCCGGAACATCCGCGCCTTCGAGCAAATCTGTGGAGTCGATTTGATCATCGATGACACTCCCGGTGTCGTCACCATTTCCTCCTTTAACGTCGTGAGAAAAGAGATTTCTCGGATGACGATCGAGCGCCTCATCGCCGACGGCCGAATCCACCCGGCGAAGATCGAGGAGTTTTACGACAAGTGTAAGCACGAGTTCGAGTCCCGCCTTCGGGAGCTCGGCGAGAAGGCCCAGATGGAAATCGGGGTCCACGGGATCCATCCGGAGATCTTGAAGCTCATCGGGGCCCTGAACTGGCGCACTTCCTACACCCAGAACCAGTACCAGCACGCCCTCGAGGCCGCGTTCCTCGCCGGCAACATGGCCGCGGAACTCGGACTCAATGTGAAACAAGCGCGTCGCGCTGGGCTCATGCACGATATCGGTAAAGTCCTCGACGCTTCAGCGGAGGGATCTCATGCTGTGATCGGGGCGGACTTTGCCAAAAAATACGGAGAGTCGCCGGACATCGTCCATGCGATCCGCGCCCACCATGATGATGAGAAACCGGAGTCGGTCCTCGCGCATCTCGTGGCCGCCGCCGATGCTCTCTCTGGAGCACGGCCCGGGGCACGGAAAGCACTCAAAGAGTCTTACGTCTCTCGGCTCTCCGACATTGAGAAAATTGTAAATAGCTTCGAAGGCGTTCATCGCTCGTACGCCATCTCTGCGGGCCGCGAGGTCCGCGTTCTGGTTGAGAACGAAAAGGTTTCCGACGAACAGACAATCATGCTTTCTCGCGACATCGCTCGGAAGATCGAGCAAGAGATGTCCTATCCGGGCACGATCAAGGTTTCTGTGATTCGCGAAACGCGCGCCGTTGGTATTGCCAAGTAATTCTGGACTCGGGGAGGAAGCAGATGGATAGCCGCTGTGCGATCGTAACTGGCTCCTCCTCAGGCCTGGGCCTTGAGATTTCGAAATCTTTGCTAACGTCCGGTTTCACCGTTTTCGGAGGTTCCCGGACGGGGACAGAATTAGAGCATGAGAACTTCTACGACGTAGAGCTCGATATCTCCGTGCCAGCGTCAGTGGATGAGTTCTACGAAACCGTACGGGAGTTTACAGCACAGGTCCATCTGGTGGTGAACAACGCAGGGATCTGCGAAATGGCACCCCTGAACGAAACCTCCGCTGAAGTTTTCGAGCAGCACCTCACGACCAATACGCTCGGACCCTTTCTTTTGTTTCAGGGCCTCGAAGCCTTCCTCGTGAAACACGAGACCCACATCATTTCCATCCTCTCCACAGCTGCTCACTACGGATACCCGAACGTCGCCGCCTACAACGCGTCGAAGTTCGGTCAGCTTGGTCTCATCGAAAGTTTGAAGAAGGAGTGGAAGGATCACAGAGTTCGGTTTACGAATCTTTTCCCGGGCGCGATCGATACGCCTCTCTGGGATAAGCTCGGCACGAAGTTCTCCCGGGACAAGATGCTTCGTCCGGAGGACTTCATGGCCGTCTTTGATTTCCTCGTCCAAGCGCCCGCGGTCATTCAATTCCCAGAGGTCACTTTCCTTCACCGCGAGGGCTACCTTGAGTAGCTTCGTTCCTTCCCGGCGAAAGCTGGGTGAACTCCTCGCTTCGCTGATGGTTGCTGGGGCCGTCTATCTTTTGTATCCCAGCATCGATGCGGTGGTACTATTTATCTCCGGGTTTGTGTGGAACTGGGCCGCGAGCATCGATCCCGGCCCGCTCTTTGAAAATCGTCGCTTTCGCTTCTCCATGCTCGCCACGGTGATCGCTCTTCAGCGGTTCGTCGAGAGGCCGTTCCTCGGCGCGCCGGAGATCCTCCGGCGCTTCATCGGTCTCTTCCCGGCAGGGACTTTTTGGTGGATCGTCGTGATGATCAATGACAGTGCCATGCCCTGGTGGTTTACCTTCCTTGGAAGTTTCACTTTCGAGCTTTTTCAGTTGATGCTTCGGCCTGTGCCCGACTCCGGAGAACTGCGGTGAAGCTTCTTCCGGTCGCCCTAGCGGTCTTCCATCGTTTTACAGGGTCAAACCTCGAAGTTTGGACTCAGCGACGAACTGACGATGGCATCTACCATGGTCTTCTGGAGTTCCCCGGGGGGAAGATTGAACAAGGCGAGACCCCAGTCGCTGCGGCAGTCCGAGAGGTGCATGAGGAAGTGGGCATCGTCGTTGACCCATCCCAGGGGAGGCTCTTTGGCCTCTATCCTAATGAGCTCCCGGGCCGAGTGATCCTACTCAATGTTTTTCTCTTCCTCGACCAGCCTTCACTTCAGGGCCGAGGGGAATGGCTACCGATCGAGGCAACTCTCTTGAGTGCCCCTTACCGCGGGAAGATTCCTGCCCCGAACCACCTGATCATTGATGATCTCTTCCGAGCACTATATAGTTAGGCTCCTCGAGGATCCGCACCTATGAATAGTGTTACCCAAATCATTGTCCACTTCTTCCTCCTGTCCTTAGCGTTCGGCACTCAGTTCTTTGGTCCCGTCGTGAGCACGCGGCTTACCGGAGTTGGCTTTTATAAGCTTGGGACGTCCATCGTTCTCGCGAGTCTTGTCCTGGCCCTGGGGGTAGATTCCTTCATGGCGGGTGGCCTGAGTCAGTTTGAGCTCTTGGCCTACGGCATCCTGATCGTGACGAACGCTGTCGGTTACGCCTTCCATCGAGACGCCAAGGGACCGTGGATGTGGGGCCTCTACGTCACCCAAGTTTTAACCTTCTCCGGCCTCACCTTCTCTGTGTTCTCGCTAGACCCACTCTGGATTATCTTCTTTTTCGTGAGCATGGCCCTCTTCGGAATCAGTAACTACGCGATGATTCTCGGGCACTACTACCTCGTTGTGCCTAAGCTCTCGGAGGAACCACTCATCTACGCGATCTACATTTTTTGGGTGGTGATGTTCCTGAAGATTGCTTCCTCCGTTGCCGTCGCCCTTTCTCTTGGTGCACCCTACCTGCAAGAGGGCTCAGTCTTAGGGGATGGCTATCTCTTTAATTGGCTCTTCATAAGCATGCGCTACCTTTGGGGGTTCGTTGCCCCTCTGATCCTGAGCTTTTTCACATTCCGCCTGTGCAGGCTTAGGTCAATTCAGAGCGCTACCGGCGTACTTTACATCGTAGAGTTTTTTGTTATTGTGGGCGAACTCATATCCATTTATCTCATGGCGAAGTACAGGTTACCCCTATGATGGAAGTCCAAATCACTTGCACTAGTTGCGGTTCGAGCATTGAGGTTCTGCCTGACCACAACGCGACCAAAGTCGAGTGCGACGTTTGCAAGCACGTCCAACCAGTCAAGTTCACAGCGGATCATGAGGCCGGGAATCTTTCCGAGTGCCCGGTTTGCAGCCGGATGGACTTCTACAAGCAAAAAGACTTCAATCGCAAAATCGGCGTGACCCTGTTTTTGATTGCGGCCATCCTTTCTATCTGGACGTATGGGTTAAGTCTCGTGGGTCTCTACTTGGTGGATTTGTTTCTCTTTCGGAAGCTCGCAGTCGTTGCGATCTGCTACAAGTGCCGGACCAATTTTCGCAAGCTCGCTAACCTGAGCGCCATCAGGGAATACGACCACGAAATGAACGATCGGATTGTGTACTCGGACCATGACTTCAAAGGTAAGCCGCTATCTCACTAAAAACTTGACCATGGTCAATGTATTTTGTTTATGTTTTGATCTTTTGAACGTGAACGGGTATAATAACTCTGCTTAATCATTAAACGTAAACAGGAGTCTATTTTTATAGAACCCCCGGCCGGTCCTTCTTTAAATTCCGTATCAAACTCCCAAAGAAACTAAACTATGAGCACTGACCAAGAGATACTCGTCCTATCCCTGTCACTTCTTTTGTCTGGATTCTTCTCGGGCTCTGAGGCAGCGCTCCTTTCTCTGCCCCACGAAAAGGCGAAGCAAATCGCTGAGGAACACGGGATGGACTCCTGGGCCATGAATAAGTGGCTCACGCAGCCGAACGAAATTCTGACGACGATCCTCGTCGGCAATAACTTCGTTAACATTCTCATCGCCTCGCTCTCGACGAACATCGCCGAGCGGTACCTCTCCAACGACTCCCTCGCCATCAGCGTTGGTGTGTCGACCATGGTGATCCTCCTCTTCGGAGAGATCGCACCGAAGACCTTTGCGCGCGGTCGTGCGGAGAAGCTCGCACCGCTGGCCCTCTTGGGGCTTTCGGTTTTCTACTACGGGATGTGGCCCATCGTTAAGGCCTTTACGAAGATCATCCAGCTCGTCCTTGGGAAAAATGCCAATGTTCGGAGTCGCGCGGTCACCCGAGACGACATCGAAGTGATGGTGGAGATGGCCGAAGAGGACCGGACGATAGACTCGAAGCAACTCGACCTGTTGAACTCGATCCTTGAGTTCCCATCTATCAAGGTCAAGGACATCATGGTGCCTCGAACCGCGATCGAGGGCGTGAAGAAAACTGCGACCTTTCCTGAAGTCATCCGCATCGTCCGAGAGGTCGCCCACAGCCGCTACCCCGTCTACGACGAAGACCTGGACGACGTTCTCGGCTTCTTGCATGTGAAGGATCTTGCCTTCATGCAGCCCGAAGAGCAAACGCAGTTCGACATCTCGAAGTACCTGAAGCCTCCCTTCTTCGTCTACGAGCACATGAAGATCCAGGCCGTGTTCGATCACATGAATCGGAAGAAGGTTCACCTGGCCCTCGTGAAGGACGAGAACGGGATGGTCGTGGGGATGCTGACCCTCGAAGATATCATGGAAGAAATCTTCGGGTCTATCCAAGATGAGCACGATGACGACGACGACCTCGTCCCCGGTGTGGAGAGCGAGGAGGGGGTTCTAGTGCCGTCGACGATCTCTCTCCGAGATCTCTACAACGAATACGACATCGAGATCCCGCTCAACGACAACTACTCAACCCTCAATGGCTTCTTGATGGATCAGCTCGGCAACAGCTTCCCGAAGAAGGGTCACATCATCATCTGGGACGGATTCTCTTTCGAGCTCGTCCGGGTTAAGAGCTCCGAGATCAAGGATGTAAAAATCAAATCCACAACGGGTCACCACCTCCGGGATTCGAACGTCCAAGACACGAGCGACACCGGGGACCATGACGAAATGAAGTCCCTCACTGCGAAGTAGGCCCATGGAGCAGAAGATCTACCCGGTTTGCGTCATCGGTGGAGGTTCCGCGGGCACCATGGCAGTTCTCCGAACTGTGCTGAACAACGACGAATGTTTGTTTTTTCCTGGCGGTCCTAAGGAAAAGAAAAAATCTCGGGCACTCTGGGTGCGGAAAGTGGAGAACATGCCGGCGCACCTAGGCTACAAGCGAGGCATCGAGGACCCGAACGCGGAAACGTTGAAGTGGATCTCCGAATCACCCTTTCGGGACAAGCTCGTGATTCACAAGAATACCGGCGTCGTCGCGCTTCGAAAGGATGGCGATCTCTTCCATGTTACTGATTCGAAAGGGCAGTCCTATCTGGCAAGCTTCGTGATCCTCTGCACCGGGGTGATGGATGTCCAGCCTGAGATCGGCGGCTCGATCGACAGAGTGTTCGACTACGCCAACGCTCAAACGATCGACTACTGTCTCATCTGCGACGGACACCATGTCCTCGGAAAGAGGACTGCGATCATCGGTCACGGCCTTGGCGCTGCCTGGGCGGCCATCATGCTCTTTGAGCGCTACGCCCCACCGGAGATGAGCATCTTGACGAACGGAAAAGTCCCCGAGTTTACCCCCGAGACTTCGGCACTTCTAACGAGCTATGGGATCAGGGTCGTGGAGGATTCGATCTCTGAAATCCTAGGCCAAGAAAAGGGGAAGGTGCTCCAGGGCTTCCGCCTCAACAATGGGGCCACAGTTGAGGCAGATATCTGTTTCGTCTCCCTGGGTCTCATAGTGTACAACGAGCTTGCTCGACAGGTGGGCGCAGACCTGGACGGTCGTGGCTTTGTTCAGGCCGACGACTCGGGCCTCACCTCGGTCCCTGGTCTTTATGTCGCGGGAGACCTAAAAGCGAACACAAAAAAGCAGATCTACACGGCCTGGGATCATGCCGTTAACGCAGCAAACTCGATCAACCTTAAGCTCAGAGTAAGCCGCAGGGTCCGGCTCATATAATTTCTTCACGACTAGCTACAAATGATTCATTTTCCACGATTGTTTTGCTAGGTTGCCGGTTATGAAAAATACATACGTCGCTATTGCACTACTAAGCATTACTACTTTTTCCCATGCTCAGGAGCTAACTGATTTTTCAGTCTTCTCGAAGACCGACATCGATTACTCTCGAAGTGACTTCGAGGGGCTCGTCGGTGCTGGAAGCTCTGTCCGGGTCGAAGACTTCTCCTTCGTCGGTAAGCCTTCAGCGAGCGGCGTTCTGGTTGGGGAGAACCTCTCACACAATAGAGGGGGAATCCTAGATCACAATCTCCAAGTTGGATCGACAGCGGAGATCTCTGAGCTCCGTCACACCGGCAGGATCTCTGCCCACGAAGTGTACCTGAACCACGCTGGCGTCGGACACATCACGGCTTTCGACGTGCACCGGACGATCGGGCGCAACGGCTACCCGACTGCAGGGTACGAAAGCGTCAGAGTCATCTCGCGCAGGGCGAGTGAAGCGCGTCGGGTTGAGCTCAATTCTAAACTTTCTCACCTTTCTACCTCCATGGACGAGTTATCTACTAAATGTCGCCAGCTCCCGGGAAAAGAAGTTAAGGCCCACGGCCGCGTTCTCACTTTTGCTGGAAACCTTGAGATGAACGTCTTCACCGTAGACGCGGTAGAGCTGTCTAAGGCGAGGACCATTGTTTTTGATCTCGCTCCGCTCTCAACGACAGTGATTAACATCCGAGGTTCGAGAGTAGAATTCCAGCGCGTAGGGATGAGAGTTAACCAGACCAACATCCGCCGCTTGATCTGGAACATGTTCGAGGCAAGTGAGCTCGACATTCGTTTCTCTGGTACCAGTGAAGTCGTGAACAATCGTGGGATCGGACTCCCGGGCGTGTTCTTGGCACCGCAGGCCAAGGCTACGTTTATTGAAGCCCTCATCACAGGTAGTATCTTCGTTAAAGATCTTGATGGAAATGAGGCGGGAGTCTCAGGCGGTCAGGTTAACTATTCACCGTTCGACGGTCGGGCCTGTGGTTACACGCCAAACGGTGGTAAAGATCCGGGAGATGAGACCCAAGATCCGAACGGTGGCGGTAAGCGCTAATTACTTGAGTGGTTTAATTGTTACGTGCCCGGTGACTTTCGCCCGGCACGCTAACCTGATCTCGATCCCTTGAAGCGAGCTGAGATCCATATCGGCTTTCACTGCGTCCACCGTATTCTTTTCAATCACACCTGCCGGCATCAAATTCTCTTTTCCCTCTACGACGACGATTCGACAGGCCCCGCAAGATCCCGATAGGCACCCGTGGGGGAGAACCTCGCCCTGATCGTAAAGAGAGTCGTAAAGAATACCTCCCTCTTTAACTTCGAATTGTTTTGTCGTACCCGCTATTGACACATTGGGCATAAGATTCTTCCTTGTCAAAAACGCTAGAGTTTAAGAAACTTCTCGCCATAAGATTCAGTCTAAACCATGTCCAAATTTTGGTCATCAGGGAAATCCTGCAGTAAGGAGCATCAGATGCTAACTCTCGAAAAAATGTATTCTATGGGTCATGAAGAAGTCGTGTTCTTCCAGGATAAGACCTGTGGCCTGAAGGCCATCGTCGGGATCCACGATACGACTCTTGGTCCTGCACTCGGAGGGACGCGCATGTACCCCTACGCCAACGAAGAGGAAGCTCTGATCGACGTGCTCCGGTTGTCCCGTGGGATGACCTACAAAAATGCGATCTCCGGTCTCAATCTCGGAGGCGGAAAGGCGGTCATCATCGGTGACCCGAAAAAAGACAAGTCAGAAGCTCTCTTTCGTTCTTTTGGTCGCTTCGTTGAGTCTCTGAACGGACGCTACATCACGGCCGAGGACGTCAATACGACGGTCGAGGACATCGAGCACATTTTTACCGAAACGAATTACGTGACAGGTGTAGCTCAGCAGTATGGTGGATCGGGGAATCCGGCGCCGTACACTGCTCTCGGAGTGTTCCGAGGAATTGAGGCTTCGGCCACGAAGGCCTTTGGTACTCGCTCACTCAAAGGGAAGACAGTCGCCATTCAGGGAGTCGGCTCAGTTGGTTTCGAGCTTGCTAAGCTCCTCACGGAGGCGGGGGCCAGCATCGTTTACACAGACGTGAGCGAGAGAGGCATCCAGAAGATGCGAGAAGCATTCCCCCATGCCAAGTTCGTTGCACCAGCGGAAATCTTCGCGGCGGCCTGTGACGTCTATGCTCCGTGTGCACTCGGTGCTTCTGTGAATGACGAAACGATCCCTCAGCTCAAGTGTAAGGTCGTCTGTGGAGCTGCGAACAACCAGTTAAAGGAAGACCGGCACGGTCTTGTGTTGAAAGAGCGTGGCATCCTTTATGCCCCGGATTACCTCGTTAACGCTGGCGGTGTCATGAATGTTTCCATCGAATTTGAAGGTTGGGCCGACAGTAAATCCCGAAGAATGATCGATACCATCTACGACAAGACCCTGCAGGTCTTCGCGATCTCTGATGAGCAGAAAATCCCAGTGAACAAAGCTGCGGATGTCATGGCCGAAAACCGCATTGCTTCGATGAAGAACATCAAAAACTCTTATCTCGGAGTTAAGATCAATCACCGGATGCCAGGCCAGAAAAGAAGATTCTAATTTTTGAGGGACCCCGAGGTGAATCGGGGTCCTCACCGCACGCCTCGACGATTCCCCGGACATTTTCCCCAGTATAGTCTTCACTTTGATGCCTCTCCGGTGACTTAGAGACCGGAGAGGCCGGCACCATTCATGCTTACCACTCTTCAGTCATATCGCACGCGAGTGATCTAAAAGGGGTGATTATGCTGAAGGTTAAGTTCTCAGACCGGCCAATCCAGCTCAAGAAAGTGATGCAGAGTCTCTGGGGCAGGATCTGGGGTCATGATTTCGACTTTGCTCGGGTAGGGTTTTCTCATGTCATCGCTCGGTTTCAGAAGCGTCGAAACCATGAAGTGAGTCCGCAGGATGTGCGCATTGACAACTATCACTACGAGTCTCACCGGATTGACGATATGCCGCTGACCCTTGCGAGGAGTTCTGGACCTGGCATTAAATATGGGTATACGGATAATTCCCCACTCGCTCGAGATGCAGAGAAGGTCGATACTATAGGAATCGACAGCTTCGGTGAGGACACTGTTTTTAGGCCTGAAAGGAGAGCAGACCATCAGGATTTTCAGAAACGGGACTCGAACTTAGATTTGGATCAGGGGCATTTTTCTCATGGGTCTTAAATTCGGGACATCTTCTCTGTAAATTCAGATGATTAGGAGGTATTTTTTGCCTCTTGTTTGGAGCTTTCCCTCTGATGGCGGATACTTTAATGACCAATGAAAAGTCTACTGCTGCTAGCCTTCATGTTTCTTATCCTGGCCGGCCTCTCCGGTTGTGCGACGAAGTACATTATCGCCAGCAATCGATTTATCACGCCGGAAGTTCAGGGCGGTGCTTTCCATGGGCAAGTTGAGCTCCAACAAACCAGTGCCAACCAACTCACCTTGGACACAAGCAATGGAACTGTGGATGAGGGTGTGATTTATCAAGATGTGAACCGTTCTGGTTTCCTATTCTCTTCCTCTCTTTTCTCGAAGCTCGACGTCGTCTGGTCCCATGCGGGTGGAGGCAATTCAATGCTGGGAGCAAAGTTTCAGATCGTCGGGGATCCGCGGATCGCAAAGTCGAGTGGCCACAAGGCGAGTCTCGGGGCCCTCCTCGGGGGGAACGAGCATGAGACCGATGATAAGACGGTCGAATTCGACCTCACCGGGAGAGAGTACCTCCTGACCTATGGATACCGGTTTACGGAGAACGTCATGCCGTACACGAGCGTTTCCTTGGCCACCTACAATTTCATGGGGAAGGTGAGATCTTCAAGCACGGCCCTGAACGGTCTAGAACCGAATCTGATCACCTCTAGCCGCGCCTTTAGCGGGGGGGTAGAGCTATCTTATGAGGCATGGTTTTTCAAGATCGAGGGAACGTATCAGCAGCTTAAAACAGAGGATACGAAAGACCGGGAGCGGTTCGCGATCGGCTACGCGTTGGGCTTTACGTTCTGAGCTTTAACTGACTCTTACTCAGTTACCCTGATCACCATGAATGCGCCCCCGAGCACCGCTGTTCCCGCTGTGCGTGTCTGCTGGACCCAGTATCGGTTAAGGTTCGTGAGACTCAGGGCCGCGCTTCGTTGCATGGTGTAGGTTGCGGCCGGGGTGATTGTACTCACGGTGGTCGGTGTCGCCACTCCGGTGTCCACCGCCCCGTTCGTCATGAGCACGATGGCGCTGGTGGTGGTATTGCTCCAGGCCTGGAAGTAGACCGTCGGATTCTGCCAAGCACTAGCGTCCCAGAGGAATCGGTGATCGGGAATTGTGGCCGTTGTAGTTGCACTCCGACGAGTGGCCAGGCGTTGATAGACCTCGGCTTTCTTGAGGTACTTCAGTTTGAGCCACAGGCCCGCTTTAAACAAGCGCGCGGTGTGGGCCGTGTTGCTGGAGCGGAGGCGAACTTCGACCACGTCACCGTCCTCGAAGTTTGTGGCGTTCCCGGCGAAGTTCACCTGCCGTGTGGTCACCGTCGTCGCTCCTGTCACGGTCGTTGTCGCAGGGGTGATTTGAAGATTGTTTGTCTTATCGAAGAGTGCGACCGTTACCGTACTAGCAGCGTTCGAGATACTTGAGATTGTTTCCAGAGTCCACGGGGTCCCAGTCGATGGGATCGCATCGTAGGCGGCGTCGCTGCGAGTCCAGAAGTAAAAGTTACTGGCCGTCGGCAGCACAAAGGTCGTGCTGGTTGTAGAGGAAACGTTACCGGTCGTATCAGAGTTCGTTTCCCCGGTGACATCACCACCGATCAGAGGGATGTAAATCCGGGACGCGACGGCGTTCGTTTGTTGAATGAGAATCTTCGCGGAGTGTACCCGGACCTGGTTCGCCGCGGCCGTCGCCGGAACTCGGATACGGTAGGTGTCGGCGGCCACCGACGGAGTCCAGACCACACTGAAGCGGCGCTGGCTCGTCGACGGCGGAATGGAGATAGTGCTGTCAGAGATGGTGGTACCAGCGCCATTGATGAGCGAGACGGAATAGGCGGTCGTGGTGTTAGTGTTATCGGCGATGATCTCGAAGGAGTAGGTGCTGGACTCGCCTACGTAGTCCGCTGGATTGATCGACGTTCTGGAGCGGAGGAAGTTGATCGCTGTCGTATTCGATGCGAGGCCCCGGTCGATCATCTCCACTGGGACAACGAGATCGATCCCTGACGGATTGAAATCAACGGTGTTACCCGTCACGGCCACCGGGGTTAGGAGGGAGAAGGTTTTGCCCTCGGCCTTGGTTGAGGTGACCTCGCAGACCGCTTCACCGGCGCTGTCTGTTGCAGTACAGTCTCCGAGCGTATTGGAAGTCCCACTCACCGAGTAGGTGGGCGTGAGGCCAGAGATCGCGTTGCCGAAGGCGTCTCGGAGGGTGATCGTAACTTCGGCGGGAGTCGATCCATCCGCAAGGTTGGGGTCAGTGGCGACGATCGTTGACGTGAGCGCGGACACGGGCCCCGGCGTGAACTCGACCGACGGGCCGAGCTTTGAGATCGGCGCCGAAATGGAGATGGATTTAAGTTCGGCTTTGGTCGAGGCTAGGGTGCAGGTTGAGACGCCGGAGGCGTTGGTGGCGGAGCAAGTACCGATGGTGTTGCTGGTTCCGGTCGCGGTGATGGTTGGGACACTTGCGATCACCGGTGCATTCGTGGAGTCACGGAGGGTGACGGTGATGGTAGAGGTGTCACTCCCATTAGCAAGGACGGGACCAGTGCTGGAGATGCTCGAATTGATGGCCACAGCGGCCCCGGATTGGAAGACCACGCTGCCGTCGGCCTTGGAAACCGGAGTCACGATCGAGAGTGTTTTCGTCTCTGGGACGCTCGAGGAGAGGGTACAGGTAGAAGATCCGTCCGCTGCTGTCGCCGAACAAGCGCCGTAGGTGTTACTGCTTCCGCTGGCGGAGAACGTTGGTGTCACGGAGCTGATGGGGTTCGAGAAGGCGTCTTTGATGGTGATTGAGATCGTCGAGGTTGACGTCCCATCAGGGTTCACAGGGCCCGTGCCAGTGATGGTGGATGTGGCAACCGCCGCCGGGCCCGGCACGAAGGAGATGCTGCTGCCGGATTTACTCACTGGAGTTAAGAGCTGCGGAACCTTGGACTCAGCTTTGGTGGAGGATAGTGTGCAGGTCGAGGCTCCGGCCGCATTGGTGACGCTACACGCGGTCTGAGTGTTCGTTGTGCCTGTGTTGGTCGCGGAGAAAGTCGGAGTCACCCCAGAGACGGGATTGTTATTGGCATCGGCGAGACTGATGGAGATCGTCGAACTCGCCGTGCCGTTGGCGATCACCGGACCGGTACCGGAGATGCTCGAATTGGTTGCGATGGCCGCGCCGGCGACGAAAGTAACCGTGCTTCCTGATTTTGTAACGGGGTTCGTTATCCGAAGGATTTTGTCTTCCGCGCGGGTGGAGGCGAAGGTGCAGATCGCAACGCCGCCCGCGTCGCTCATGGAGCAGCTATCGTAGACGTTCCGGGAGTCCGTATCTGTGGCGTCGAAGGTGGGAACAATGCCGGCGACGGCGTTATTGCTTGAGTCTCTGAGTGTGATGGTGACCGTTGAACTTGCGCCTCCGTCCGCGACGACTGGACTGGTTCCGGTGATGCTCGAGTTGGCAGACGTTGGAAGGAGCGCGGAAAAAGTTACCGGTGATGAACCCGTGACCGCGATGGGCGAGGTCATCTGGAGCGTCTTCACCTCAGCGCGGGTAGCGGCGAGGGAGCAGCTGGCAGAACCCAACGCCGTCGTCGCCGTGCACGCGCCGTAGGCATTAGTTGAGTCCGTGTCCGTTGCATTGAAAATGGGAGTGACTCCCTCGATGGGATTTCCAAAGGCGTCCGCCAGAGAAACCGTGATGAACGAGACGGAGACTCCGTCGGCACTCACGGGCGATGTTCCGATGATGTCGGAGTTGGCGGCACTCGGCGCTCCGGCAGTGAAGGTCACAGTGCCATCGGCCTTTGAGACGGGGGTCGCGATCGACAGCGTCTTGATCTCTGCTTTCGTCGACGCCAAGGTGCAGCTCGACTCACCAGAGGCGCTGGTGGCCGAACAGGTGCCGTAGGTATTGGTAGAACCGGAGTTCGTGGCAGCGAAGGTCGGCGTCGCTCCAGAGACAGGATTGTTATTGCTATCTCGGAGTGTGATCGTGACCGTCGAAGTACTGACGCCGTCGGCGATGACGGGCCCTGTGCCGGTGATCGAAGAAGTTCCAGCGAAGGCCGACCCGGCCGTGAACGTGACGGAGCCATCCGCCTTCACGATCGGCGTTTCGATCTGGAGTGTTTTAACCTCCGCTCGCGTTGATCTCAGGAGGCACGTCGAGAGGCCTGTGGCGCTGGTCGCTGAGCACGGGCCGTAGGTGTTTCCGCTGGCCGTGTCCGTCCCTGAGAATGTGGGAACGACGCCGGTGATAGGATTGTTATTGGTGTCTCGAAGGGTAATCGTGACGGTGGAAGAGGCCGTCCCGTTCGCCACCACGGGGCCCGTTCCTGTGATGGAGGAGTTGGCGGCGGAGGCGGTCCCTGCGGTGAAGGTGACGGTCCCATCATTCTTCGTTACCGGGGAAGTGATGGAGAGTGTTTTCGACTCGGCGGCGAGTGACGAAAGCGTACAGGTCGAAGCCCCCGAAAGCGTGGTCGTGCTGCAGGACCCGTAGGTATTTGTTCCTCCGGTATCGGTCGCGGAAAAATCTGGGGTTATTCCGGAGACCGGGTTCCCGAAGGCATCCCTGAGCGTGACCGTGACGGTCGATGTGGCGACGCCGTCGGCGACGACCGGACCGGTACCGGTGATGGTTGAAGTGCTCGCGACCACTGGCCCCGCGCTGAAGGTGACCGTTCCTCCTGCCATCGCGAGGGGGGACACCAGAGAGAGCGTTTTTACTTCCGCACTCTGTGAAGAAATGGTGCACGCTGAAGCTCCCGTTGCGTCGGTCGCCGAGCAGGTGCCGTAAGCATTGGTGCTCCCCGTATCTGTGGCGCTGAACGTGGGAACCACGCCGCTGACAGGGTTGCCGTTGGCATCCAGGAGGACGATCGACACGGCTCCAGTTGCGACGCCGTCGGCGGTGACGGGAGAAACACCGGTGATCGTGGACGTTCCGGAGGCCGCCGGACCGGAGACGAAGCTGACTGATCCACCGGTCTTCGAGACTGGAGTCACAAGCTCCAGTGTCTTCAGTTCGGCTTTCGTTGAGGAGAGGGTACAGGTTGCGGCACCGGTCGCATCCGTGGTTGAGCAAGCGCCGTAGCTATTCGTTGTGCCCGTGTCTGTGGCGCTGAACGTAGGGGTCTGGCCCACGACGGGGTTCGAGTTCACGTCACGGAGGGTGATGGTGACCGTTGATACGGCCGATCCGTCGGCCACCACGGGCCCCGTGCCCGTGATGGTCGAGGTTGACGCCACGGCACTACCAGCGGTGAACGAAAGAGTTTGTCCCGTCTTTGAGATCGGGGAGGTGAGCTCAAGGATCTTGGACTCTGCGGCCAGTGAGCTCAACGCACAGGTCGAGATGCCGGAGCCGTCGGAGACGGAGCAGGCACCGTAGATGTTGGTAGACCCGGTATCGGTTGCGACGAACGTTGGAACGACACCGGTCACCGGATTGTTTGAAGCATTCCGAAGTTCGATGGTAACCACGGCTTCAGAGACGCCATCGGCAACGACGGGGGTGGTACCCGTGATCTGAGAGTTTGCGGCGACGGGAACGTTCCCTGCGACCAGCACCGAGGAGAGGTCCGGGGCCGTGAACGTCAAGGTCGTTAATTGGTTCCCGATGACGTCGGTGATCTGGCCACCGTTGAGCTCGACTGAAGCCGTGAGCGACAGACCGTCGGCATCGGTGTCACTCGGGAGTAAGGTGTAACTGAAGGTCGCCGTATCTCCGGTGAATGAAGCGAGGGTTGCAGTCCTGGCTTCGGACCCGATGGCCACTGCAATCCGCGGTGTGCCCTGGATGTCGATGGGCTCCGAAAAGGTCACTGTGAAGTCGAGAGTCTGGGGAGCATCGTAGGTCCCAGCGGCAGGGCCTGTGACACTGGTGATCGTTGGTCGAATCCCGTCGACCGTAACGGCAGGATCGGTGTCGTCGGTGAATACAACCGGTGCTGCGTCTCCGAAGAGATCCGTGATGCTGCCTCCGGCGAGATCGATCGGTGACTGCCAACTGATCCCGTCTGTGTCCTCATCCCCGGAAGCCACGGTGTACTGAAAAGTCAGGGAGGTTGTTCCAGAGCCGGAAACATAGTCGGCGAAGACCGCCCCGCTTCCGATGGTCGCTGCCAACCGCGGTGTGCCGGTAACCGTCACTGGGTGGTCGTAGGTGACACTGAAATTGAGCCCATCTCCGATCTTGTACGTTGCGGGCGCTGGGCCCGTGACGCTCGAAAGAACCGGCTCGATGCCGTCGACGAGGACGGCCGAGTCCACCGGTGGAGTAAACGTTAGGAGAGCGTCTGCGGAGAGAGAAACATTTTTGATGCTTCCCCCACTGAGGTCGATGGGCGATGAGACCGAAGGTCCGTCCGTATCGTAGTCACCGGCGGTGACGGTGTACCGGAAGAGGAGGGAGCTGGTACCTCCTCCGCTCACGTAGTCTGCATAGACCGTCCCGCTGCCGAGGACGAGTTCGATCCGCGGTACAGAGGTCACGATCACGGCTTCAGAGAAAGTTACGGTGAGGTCAACCGCTTCTCCGGTCTCATACTTGGCCGCCGGTGGGAGTGAGGCGGAAAGGATGGTCGGAGTCGGGGACTCGATGAGGACGCCCGAGGTGTCCGTCGTTGGGAGGGTGAGCGAAGCGCTGTTGGTGTTCGCGTCTCGAATCGTGCTACCGTTTAAGTCGATGGCCCCGGCCAAACCGATGCCATCGAGATCCTCATCTGCTGCACCGACCTGGTAGCGAAATCGCAGCGTCGGGGTTCCCGAACCGGAGAGAAGAGTTGCGTACTTGGTGATGCCACCGACGTCGAGTTGGAGCCGCGGAGACCCCGAGACCACGACGGCCTCGTCGAAGGTGACGTCGAAGACGAGGTCCTCCCCCGAGGTGTAGGTTTGAGAAGAGGGCACAGTGTTCGTGAGCAGAGATGGCCCGAGGGCATCGACTTTTACGGTCGAGGTGTTGGGCGGAGTAAAGGTTAGCGTCGGAGGGGTAGGGCCCGAAGTAACTGTCGATCCGTCGAGGTCAAGGGGGCTCGACACCGTGACGCCGTTGGGGTCATAGTCTCCCGCTTGAACCACGTACCGATAGGTCAGAATCGACGACCCGGAGCCTGCGAAATAGGTTGCGTATTTTGGGCTTCCCTCGAGGTCTAGAAGAAGTCTCGAAGTTCCGCCGGTCTCTGTGACTGGTTGAGAGAAAGTCACTGTGAAGGGAATCGAATCTCCAGTTTTATACCCGGTGACTGGAGGAGAAGGGGGGCCTGCGACGCTCAGAATGAGGGCGGAACCGTCACCCAGGACATTGACGTTGGCGAGGGTTGGTACCATGAAGACGGGCCGGGCCGAGACGCCGCTTCCATCTGTGATTGTGCCCGTGCTGAGGTCTAGAGTGTCGGAGAGTTCGATGCCATCTGTGTCGCTGACCCCGCCGGCGACGGTGTATTGAAAGGTCAAAAGTGCGGAGCCGGAGCCGGACACATAGCTTGCGTACTGAGTGGTTCCTCCGACGTCGAGAACGAGGCCAGGGAGTGAGGAGACCGTCACCGGCTTACTAAAGTTGAGACGGAAGGTGAGGTCCTGCCCCAGGTTATACGTGCCTGCCGCAGGCGGAGTGACGAAGGTGATCACCGGTGCATCAGAGACGAGGACGGCCGAAGTGTCTGGTGCCGTGAAGGTGAGCGCTGCGGGATACGAGGCGTCTCGGATAGATCCACCGTTGAGATCGATCGCCCCAGAAACTGCAATCCCATCGGCGTCGACGTCACTGAGTGCTACGGCGTAGAGAAAATTGAGAGTGTCCGAACCTGAGCCGGAGACATAGGATGCGTGCCGCACATTCCCCCCGACCGTCAGCGGTAATCGTGGTAACCGAGAGACGGTGACGGGTTCGCTGAAAGTTACTTGGAAGAGAAGTGTCTGGGCGAAGTAATAGGTTCCATCCGTCGGCGCCGTCACTGAAACGATGGCCGCAGTATCCGCATCCACACGAACGGAGGTCGTCGAAGAAATCGTTAAACTTGACGGACAAGCTTCGGACGAGCCGTCGGCCTTCGTGCACGTGATTGACCCTCCAGAAACGTCGAGCTGCGGGCTTACCACGATCCCGTTCAGGTCGAGGTCTCCGGGGGCGACGATGTACCTAAACAAAAGTGAAGTGGACCCAGATCCTGAAACGTAGCTGGCCGAACGGGAACTCGTTCCGAGAGTCACCGTCACGGCCGGAAGTCCTGAAACATTGATCGCCCTTGAGTGGCGGACGATCAGGTCAAGAGCGTCTCCCGCCTTGTATGTTTTGTTGAGGGTCGTGGACAACGTGAGCTGATTCGAATTCGCGGTAGGACTCAGGATCCCGCCCCCGCCCCCGCCACCGGAAGCCTGACAGCCTAGAAGGCCCAGGAGTATTAAGAGAATTAAAACAAATCTCATCCTTAAGTCTTATCGACTCCACGATTGAATAAATTTAAAAACTTAGGGTGTACGAGGTAAAGGAAGATTCTTCCGAAAATCAAGAAAGTTCCGAAGTCTAAGGTGTTGATTTCAGAAGGGCAGAATTGACCTCTGTTTGAGCTGTTCCAGGTGTTCGTTAAGATAAGTGTGTGAGAATGTTTTTCGCAAGAATTTGTCTAATTTTTATACTCTTTGGAGTGACCCTCCAGACAGCAGTGGCGAAGCTTGACTTCGAGGACCATGCGTTTCCGGAATTCGTCACTTCGGCCCGGGCCCTGGCGATGGGGAACGCCTACTTAAACAAGGCCGACGATTCGTGGGCGGCGTTTTATAACCCCGCCGGTCTCGGGTCTGTCCGGAAGGCACAGTTTCATCTCTTCAACGCGCACATGGAGGCCAGCAGCGGTCTCCTTGATGTCATCGGAAATGGTCCAGCGTACAAGGTCCCCGGAAACTGGTTGAATTCATTTAACATGGAAGACTTTCGAGAAAAGTTATCCGAAAAGAAGGGAACGTTAACTCACTCCAGGTTTAACATTTTTCCCAACATCACCGTCCGAGGGTTAACCCTCGGGTACATGTTTTCTCAGCGAAACCGTGCCATCGTTAACAACGACGCCGACAACAAGTTCGAGGTCGCCGAGCGCCAAGACCAGGGCCCTGTGATGTCCCTCACGGCCTCGCTCTTCGGGGGAGTTTTTAAGGTCGGTGCGACAGCGGTTTATCTTACTCGGCGCGACTTGTACAAGGCGTTTGATCCGGCGGATACGATCGTCATCAATAACAGCGATTACAAAAAAGGCAGAGGTCTTCAGGTCACGGCCTCCGCGAAACTCACCCTTCCCATCGCCCTGTTGCCGACGTTCTCGGGGGTGCTCCGGAATTCGACGAACAATGACTTCGAGGGAGAGACCATGGGGGGGAGCCCCGATCGGATCAAGCAAACGGTCGACGTGGGCTTTTCTCTCACGCCGCAGATCGGGAACCAAACTCGCATCCATTTCGAAGCCAATCTCAAGGACGCCTCCGATTCCTACGCGACGGACTTTAAGCGGCGGATGGCGGCCGGAGTGGAGCTCGATTTCAACCGGCGCATCTTCCTCCGAGGAGGCTTCGGTGATGGCTGGGGCTCCGGCGGCATCGGTGTTCGGAATGACCAGTTCATCCTCGACCTCACGACCTACGCCGTTGACCGATCCCTCGAGGGGTTCCGAGAAGAGGAAGACCGGCGCTGGGTGGCCTCCCTCTCCATGGGATTCTAGAGTGTGAAGAGCCCTTCGATGGTGCGGCCATCGACGGTGACGATGAACCGGAACGGCTTCCCGACCCAGAGTCGTTCGGCGTAGGTCCTCGCCAGTGGCTTCTGGCCAAAGGCGTGGGTGCTGGACTCCTCTTGGAGAGGGAAGCGAGTGACGATTCCTCTCTCCCCGGAGGCTTCCCGGATTTCAACCTCCTGGGCCCGGGCCGCGCGCGGGGAATAGACGTCCACGTAGAACAGGCCATCGTGAGCGCCCCCGGCCGACCCATAGGTTGCCGGAGAGACCGCGGTGGTGTAGCTCAAGCGGATCTGATAACCGTCGACCCGGTAGGTAAGATGTTTCCACTCACCGGCGAGAGCGAGGTGAGAGAAAAGTGCTAAAATAAGGGTCATAAAAGTTTTCATGGGATGCTCCTTTGTGGTTGCGACGTTGGTGAATATAAGCGATCCCTGGTTAGGAAGCTTTCGGAAATAGGCCAAGCTTTTACGGAAACGAGACACCCATGATCAAAGGCACCGAGCGCGTTTTTAAGAGCCAGCGCCTCACCATCTATCATCAGAATATCCCGAAGCGCCGGGTGCGTGAGCATGCCCACGAAGAGGCGCACCTCTTTATCTCTTTGGAGGGGGCACTGGAGCTCGACGTTTCCGGTGGGCAGTACTCCATCGGCGCGGGTGAGATGGCGTTCGTCGGGAGTGCGGTGGAGCACAGCTTTGCGGCACTGGGGGAAGGCGGTGAAAGACTCATCCTGAAGCTCGAAGGCCTGAAGCATCGGTCGAGGATCGCGCTGCTACCTCTTAATCCGCTTCTGCGAGACCTCTGTGTGTGCCTCTTTGTTCACGCAGAGGAGGCATACACGGAGACGCTGGTGAAGCTCATCTTCGAAATCATCGAGACCGACCTTGGACGCGAAGCCAAGGCCCAGAATAAGCTTTTTCTAACGCAGCAGACGCTCCATGGAATCCGGGACGCGGACCTCCGGAAGGTCATCTCAATCCTCGAGGCCAACCTCGATCTTTCACTGGCCGAGGTAGCGGAGCGCTCGGGGATGTCCCTCCGGTCCATGGGTCGGTTGGCGAAGGCCGAGGCGGGCCTCACCCCCCACGAACTCCACACGTTTTATCGGATCAAGAAGGCCATCGCGATGATGCATGCCGGGGAAGAGGGTCTCCTTGCGATCGCCTTCGAGTGTGGTTACAACTCGTTATCGCCATTCATCGAGAACTTTAAGCGCTGGACGGGAGCTAAACCGTCGACCTTTAAGACTTTTCTTTGATCGGTACTTCTGCTAAAAAGACCCATTCTTTTAGAAGGTTCTAATCCTTCCGCTCCTCCTCAGGAGAGTGAAACAAACACATGATCAGGAGTCCGCAGTGGCATCTCATAATCCCTACGCCGCATTCTTAGAAAAAGTTGAAAAGCCCGCGCGCTACATCGGCGGTGAGCACTTCGTTGTCCGGAAGAACTGGGACGATTGCCTCTCGCGCGTCGCCCTTTGCTTCCCGGATACCTACGAGATCGGGATGAGTCATCTCGGGATGAAGATCCTCTACGATGAGATCAACCAGCACCCGGGGATGCTCGCGGAGCGCGTGTTCGCTCCCTGGGTCGACATGGAAAAAGAGATCCGCGCCCGGGACCTGAAGCTCGTCTCTCTTGAGAACTTTAGGCCCCTGAAAGACTTCCACATCGTCGGCTTTTCACTCCAGTACGAGATGAGCTATTCCAATATTTTGAACATGCTCGACCTCGGCGGCGTCTCGCTTTGGAGCGAAGAGCGCGGAGAAGACGAGCCGTTTGTGATCTGCGGCGGTCCGTGTGCCACGCACCCGGAGCCCCTGGCACCGTTCATGGACTTCGTCGTGGTCGGCGACGGGGAAAAGCTCTTCGCCAGAATCACGCACTTCATCGGCGAGGCCCGGGCCCAGGGGCTGAAGCGCGATGCGATCCTTTTCGAGCTCGCGAAGTGGAAGGGGATTTACGTTCCAAAGTTCTACGAGACCGCCATTGATCCGATGACTCAGATGGAAGTCGTCACCGGACCCAAACCAGAGTTCGCGGGCGTGATTCCGGACCGAGTCCAGCGCTACTTTGTGGATAACCTCGCAAATTACCCGTTCCCAACACGGTCTCCGATTCCCCATATGACGGCTATCTTCGACCGCTTCTCTGTGGAACTGGCCCGGGGTTGCACCGAAGGTTGCCGGTTCTGTCAAGCCGGGATGATCTACCGGCCAGTCAGAGAGCGCAATCCTGAGAACGTGGTGCAGATGATGATGGATGGGCTCAAGAACGGGGGCTTCGATGAGGCTTCACTCACGTGCCTTTCGACGGCAGATTATTCGGCCGTGACACCCCTGGTGATCGAGCTTCTAGATAAGCTCCAGAAAGAGAATGCCACTCTCGGGATCTCGTCCCTCCGGGCCTATGGCCTCGACGAAAAAATCCTCGATAAGCTCTCTGAAGTGAAAAACACCTCGTTGACCTTTGCCCCCGAGGCCGGCTCTCAGCGGATGCGGGACGTGATCAACAAGAACATCTCCGAGGAGGATCTCCTGAAGACGGCGGAGAATGTGTTCTCTCGCGGTTGGACGAAGATGAAGCTCTACTTCATGATCGGTCTTCCGACGGAAGAAGACGACGACGTTGTCGCGATCATGGAGACGGCCGGCAAGGCCCGGCGGAAGGCGATGGAGTGCGGTGTTCGGAATCCGACGGTGACCGTTTCGGTCTCTTCCTTCGTCCCGAAACCGCATACGCCGTTCCAGTGGGCGGCCATGATCACGTTACCGGAAATTGAGCGCAAGCAGAACCTCCTGAAGGACCATGCGGAAAAGCATCGCCTGAACTTCCGGAAGCACTTCTCGAAGATCTCCGCTCTTGAGGGGATCGTCGCTCGGGGAGACCGGCGGATCGCGAACATCATTTACAATGCCTGGAAGGGTGGAGCTCGCTTCGACGGGTGGGATGAGACGTTTAAGTATGACCTCTGGGTCAAGTGCGTCGAGGACTCGGGCCTTGATACTCAGGTCTTCCTGGGAACCATCCCGATGAACGGAAAGCTCGCCTGGGACCACATCGACGTGGGCCTCACGGAGCGCTTCCTCGAGATCGAGTGGAAGAAGGCGACGCATAACCGATTGTCCCCTCCGTGTGGGAAAGTCTACGGAATGATCGTTCACCACTCGAACCTTGAAGCCTTGGAGAAGACCTTCGACATCGATAAGAAAAAACTCGTTTGCTACCACTGCGGTGTCGCCTGTGACCTGAAGGGCATGGTCGAAGAGCGCCGGGACTTCCTCAAAGGGATGAATTCGATCGAAGACAAACCGTACGTGCAACCAGAGATCCTCAAGAAAGACATCGTCGAGCTGCGCGAGAAGCGTAACCAGGAAGTCGGGTACCGCTACCGGATTGAGTTCTCGAAGATCGGTCCGATCACTTTCATTTCCCACCTTGATCTTCAGAAGGTGATGTCGCGGATCTTTAAGCGTGCGGCACTTGATACGCTCCACTCTGAAGGCTACAACATCCGGCCCCTTCTTTCGTTTGGACCCGCGCTCACGCTCGGGATCAGTTCACTGACTGAGTACTTCGACGTCCGAGTCCCGGCCCCGTGGACGGACTTCGCGGATGTCATGGCCCGGCTTCAGTCCCACTCGGAGCCAGGGATCCACTTCAAGGGCGTCTCAGTCATCACCAACAAGACGCCGTCGATCCAGGATTCGGCCAAGGCGTTTACGTATTTCATTCCGGTCCGCTCGACGGCGCAGATGGAGAGCGTTGTCGGTGAACTCAAAGGGCAGGAGCAGATCATCATCAAGTCCTACTCGAAGAAAGAAGAGAAGCTTCTGGATAAGGACATCCGGCCCATGATCGTTGATTTTTCCATCGGTAAGCTCATGCTTTCGGAGCGAGAGCTCGAGATCATCGACGAGGTTTCTCCCTGCCGGAGTGCGGGGATCTATGTCACGACCGCCGTGAAGCAGGGATCCGGAGTAAGGCCATCGGAGTTGACGGAGCTCTTGGTCTCTCGAGGGCTCGAAGTGGAAAGACCCATAAAAGTAGGCATCGAGTTAAACGCTTGAGAGGGTGGGCTTGAAGGGGGAATCATTTTTTCCGATAGGCCTCGGCTAACCTCTGTGAACCGTCCCAAAGTGGTGTAACTTTTACACCACTTTGTTTAAATAGTCTGACAGTGTGTCCATGGACCTTGTCTAGTGTTCCCGTTTAGGGTTTAAATCTTCCCCGAGTTCATCAACAAAAGGAAGAAGTCCCATGATGTCCAAAAAAGCACTCCTCGTGCTCGCCCTTCCGCTTTCATTCTCCACCGCTTTCGCCCGCACACTCCAGATTCCAAAGGCAGAGCTCGACCTTAAGCTCCTCCGGAAAAACGAATCTCGGTTCGTTCTTAAAAACGCGAAAGGCACCCTCCTCTCCGCGAGTGCCCTCCTGAACCTGCGCCCAGAGAACTGGTTCAACCTCTCGCCGGCCGACGGGGCCGAAGGGGTCCGGACAGAAGAAACTTACCGCACCTTCGGCGTACCGCAGTCCGAGGACGTGATCGTTGCCGTGATTGACTCAGGCGTCGATGTGAACCACGAAGATCTCCAGGGAAAAATCTGGATCAACCAGGCCGAGATCGCGAACGACGGGATCGACAACGACGGCAACGGCTACGCCGATGACGTCTTCGGTTGGAACTTCATCGGTGGCGCACACGGCATGGCCACCATCGTTCAGGATGCTTCCCTCGGGAACGGTATCCGGCTCGTGAAAGGGAACCCGGCCGCGCAGGTGGAGGCCGATACACTCGAAGTCACCCGCGAACTCGTCCGAATGAAAAAACTGAAGCTCCGCTTAGCTGAGCTCGGTGAAGAGCTCTCTGCTCAGCAGGAGGAGTATCTCCAAGCGCTTTCTAAAGAAGTTGGTGACGCTGTGGTCGAGGCCAGAACTGTCGTGGCCCGATTCACGAACAGCCTGAAGGCCTACAAAGCCGCAGAAGCCGTGCTTCGCTCTGCTGGTGTCTCCACCATGAGCATCGAAGCCGTGCGCGCCCTCGAGTCGAATGACCCCGCCGTTCTCGAAGCCAAGACGGCCATGATCACGCTTCTTTCGACGAACATGACTGAGGCCCGGATGAACCGGATCATCAAGGCTTACGGTGAGCGGCTTGAGTTCATGTACAACGAAGAGTTTAACCCTCGGACTATCGTCGGAGACAACTACGCCGATCAATCGGAGCGCTTCTACGGAAACAACGATGTCATCGGAGCGGATTCTTCTCACGGCACTCACGTCTCCGGCATCATCGCTGCAGTTCGGGACAATGCCCTGGGCATGAAGGGCGTTGCAACCAACGTCAAGATCATGGCCATCAGAGTTGTTCCCAACGGAGACGAGCGTGATAAGGACGTTGCCAATGGCATCCGCTACGCCGTCGATAATGGTGCGAAAGTCATCAACATGAGCTTCGGTAAGTCCTACTCCCCGTTCAAGCGGGTGGTGGATGAGGCCGTGAGATACGCGGAGTCCAAGGGCGTGCTTCTCGTTCACGCCGCTGGGAATTCGAACCAGAATAACGACGTGGCCCGGAACTTCCCGAACCGGAACGACCGAGCCCGCGGGCAAGAGTTCACGAACTGGCTCGAAATCGGTGCCTCATCTTTCGAAAAAGGCCTCTCCCTCCCAGCGGACTTCTCAAACTACGGGAAAAGGTCTGTGGATTTCTTCGCTCCTGGAGTCGACATCCTCTCGACCACACCGGACAACACGTACGACACATACTCGGGAACTTCCATGGCGTCACCGACGGCGGCCGGGGTCGCAACTCTGATTCTCTCCTATGACTCATCGATGGATGCTCAGGCGGTCCGCTCACTGATGATCGATACCTCCCGCCGCTATCCGAAACTGAGGGTTCACTTGCCAGGAACTGAAACACCTGTGCTTTTCAGCTCTCTCTCGGTTTATGGCTCTGTTACGGATGTACTGGAAGCTACTAAAGCATTGAAATAACTTTCTTTTTTGGCCCCTGGTTATCCAGGGGCTTTTTCTTAAAACTCCTCTTTAGATTCAGAAAAACCAACCGATAAGCTCAAGTAATGAGCTGGTTGATTACCTTGTCTTTATTTTTTCTTATTTCCTGCGCTTCTCAACAAAAGGTTGAGCGTGCACCTGCCTCGATTGCTCCGGTGAAGGCATTAGAAATTGATTACAGGAAGAGTTTGGCGCAGATTTTCCCAGGTGATGCAGGGGCAACAGTGGCGGCTTACCTCTATGTGCAGCTCCGTGATGTCGAAGGAAATTACGTCGACGCCGATCCCGAGGGTTTTCGAATCCAGGGGAAGAAAGGGGAGAACATTTCTTTTGGCCTCGAGCGCATGCTGACCGGTCGTTACTATCTTCTGATCGATAAAACGGAGGGAATAAAATCCTCCGAGATTGACCTTTACCTGGATGAAAGACCACTAAAGCAGCAAGTCAAACTCCACCTCGCGCGCCCCTACCGCTCAACCTCAGGCCTCAAGGTGATGGAAAATGCGAATAATCGCCTCACGCTTCGACTTGAACTTAGAGATGAGAAGGGGCGACCGGTTGAGTTGCCGGAGGCCCCGGAAATTCTCCATGACGATGTGACTCAACTTGAATCCATCGAGCACCTCGGTGAGGGGGTCTGGAAAGTCGTAATGCTTTACCCCCAGGATAACTGTATCCTCTACTTTTCCGTTCGGGCCATGGGGACTGTGCTTCCGAATCTTCTCCGCCATCAACACATAGAGAATTAGGCCGGTAGATTTTCTTGATCCCTAAGGGTAAGATGACCCCACTATTTCAGGGGAATTACCATGCGCACAAACATATCAGAAAATGAGGCAACGTCCGTGAACTCCAAAGCTAACTCTGCCTATAACCGAAAGCTCGACCTGATAAAGAAATACAAACTCACCAAAGCGGACCTCGCATGGTTCCTTAAAAACGTTTTCGTTTCGCGGAAGACCGACGACGCAGAGATCACGATGAAAAAGCAGAACAAGGCTTTTTTCCAGATCTCCGGTGCGGGCCATGAGGGAATTCTCTCGGCGACCGCCAAGGTTCTGAAGCCGAAGCATGACTACTTTATTCCCTACTACCGTGACCGCGCTTTGTGCCTTGGCCTCGGAGTCACTCCCTTTGAGATGCTCTGCCAAGCAAATGGAAACACCGGAGACACGGCGTCGCATGGCCGGCAGATGCCGGCGCACTGGGGTAACGTGAAGCTCAACATCGTCTCAAAATCTTCGTGCACGGGAACCCAGTTCCTTCAGGCCGTCGGCATCGCCGAGGCAGGCCTTCATCTCAAACAGATGGGCCTCAAAGACTCCCCGGTCTATCACGAACGAGAAATCGTCTACGTCTCCTGCGGCGACGGAACGACGTCTCAAGGGGAGTTCTGGGAAGCCATCACCACCGCGTGCGTGAATAAGTTTCCGGTCATGTTTATGGTCGAAGACAACGGGTATGCGATTTCGGTTCCGGTCCGAGTCCAGACTCCGGGCGCATCGATTTCAGTGGCCCTGGCCAACTTCCCGGGCCTCAAGATCTTCAACTGCGACGGGAACTGTCCGGTCGAGTCTTACGCGACTCTCGTGGAAGCGGAAAAGTACCTGCGGGCCGGAAACGGTCCGGTCCTCGTCCACGCGACGGTGACGAGGCCCTACTCTCACTCTCTGTCCGACGATCACTCGTACTACCGCACGAAGGAAGATCTCGCCGACGAAGCGACGAGAGACGTCTTTAACTCCTACCCGAAGTTTCTGACCGAAACAGGTCTCATGTCCTCCGAGGAAGTCAAGACCGTCCTCGATGAGACGACGAAAGAAGTGCGCGAGGCCATGGCCCGAGCGCTCGAGACGGCCTGGCCTTCGAAGTCGACCTTCGAGGATCATCTCTATTCTCCGGACGTTGACCCGACGTCGGCGGAGTTCGAAACACCGCCGAGCTTCTCCGGGAAAGAAGATGTGCCTCTCGCGACCGCGATCAACATGACGCTGAAGTCAGAGATCCGGCGGAACCCTCTCATGATGGTCTTCGGAGAAGACGTCGCCGACTTTACGGAGGTTGAGAAATACGAGAACCCGGACCTGAAAGGTAAGGGCGGCGTTTTCAAAGTCACGCACGGAGTTCAGAAGGCGGCGAAGCCTGGGCAGGTCTTCAATTCGCCACTGGCCGAGGCGAACATCATTGGCCGGGCCATCGGGATGGCGATGCGGGGTCTTAAACCGGTCGTCGAGATCCAGTTTTTTGACTACATCTGGACCGCGTACATGCAGCTCAAAAACGAGATGGCGACCACGCGCTACCGCTCTGGTGGAGACTTTAAGTGTCCGATGGTGGTGCGGGTTCCGATCGGTGGCTACCTCCGCGGCGGGGCCATGTATCACTCTCAGAGTGGTGAATCACTCTTCACTCACAACCCTGGCATCCGGGTGGTTTACCCATCTAACGCCTTGGACGCCATTGGCCTTCTCCGGACCGCCATCCGCTGCGATGACCCCGTAATGTTCCTCGAGCACAAGCATCTTTACTACCAAGGCTACAACCGCTGCGCTGATCCGGGTGAGGAGTACATGATTCCTTTCGGGAAAGCGCGATTGGTGAGGGAAGGCAAGGACGCGACCATCGTCGCCTGGGGTGCGCTGGTTCAGAAATCTGTTGAGGCCGCCAAGGAACTCGAGAAGGAAGGCTTCTCGGTTGAGGTCCTCGATGCTCGGACGATCGCACCGTTTGACTTTGAGGCGGTCTTTAAATCCCTTCGGAAAACTCACAGGCTCCTGATTTGCCACGAGGAACACAAGACCTCTGGGTACGCGGGGGAGATCGCTGCACGGGTGAATGAAGAGGCCTTCGAGGCGCTCGACGCTCCCATTCTACGGGTGTGTTCTAAGGACACGCATGTGGCCTATTGCCCGGATCTTGAAGAGGTTATCCTTCCGCAAACGAGCGACGTCGTCGAGGCGCTGCGGAAACTCCTGGCGTACTAAGCTGCGTCGGTCCGGGGGGGTTGCTATTGCCGAACTCCCGGATCGATCTAACCCACTCCGGAGCAGTCGGGTGTTGCGCCGAAAGTCGATCGTTTCGTGGGAGGGGAGCTGTTACGGGGTCCTAGGGTTTGTTGCTGGAGCTCTGTTCAAATAGTTAGAGATGATCCCGTTTTTGTCGCCGCCACTGGACATCGCGTTCACGAGGTCTAAGATCTGGTCCCGGGTTAAACTCGATGGGTAGGCTTCGATGTAGGTCCGGATGAAAATGTTCCGCGGGTGACCGGTTAAGACAAGATCGGAGAGTCGCACGACCTGACTCGGATCGAGGGAGGGGTTCTGCCTCACGTACGCCTCGATGATGCTGTTCCGCTCGTAGCTGCGGTTCATGGTATTAGCGAGATCGAAAAACTGTTGCGGGGGCATCGGGGAGGTGTATGCGTCGAAGTACCGGCGAATTAAGATGTTCCGTGGAATTTCTGTCGAGACTGCTTCGGCGAGCTTCACCGCCGAGCTCGGGTCGAGCGTCGGATTCTTTTCTATGAAGGCACTAATGAGGCTATCTCGTTCGTTACTACGAGGAATAACCTTCGCCAGATCGAGCACCTGATTGGGATCTAGCTGGGCCGGGTAGGCGTCGAAGAAGCGTCTGATCATGATGTTCCGTGGAGGTCCCGATTGCACGAGGTCGGAAAGCCTGATGGCCCAGCTCGGATCGAGCGCCGGGTTGCTTCGCAAGTAGGTTTCGATGCGACTCGTCCGGTCCCAGCTTTCGTTCATTGATCTCATCTGGGATAAGAAGTCAGCGGGTGATGGTCCTATTACGGTCATGCCCGATGGCAGCTCAGACCGTTGGCCTTCCGGGATCAGGGCCCGCAGTTGTCTCCGGAGGCAGGAAAAATCCATTCCGTACGCCAGATTACCCCAAGCAATATTGAGCACAAAGACGATACACAGACACCGAGTACTCTTTAAATCCATGAGAACACATCGGTATTCGGCGAGAAATATTTAGTTTAAAAATACTCGCACTCGCTAAGCCCCCGAAAGGTAAATCGAAAAATCGTTGAACCTTCGGCGCCTCACGGTAACCGATAATCTCAAAACTTGATTCCCTTGAGGAGCTTTTTCCCGCGCTCCTTGAGGTCTTTCATGCCACCGCCGGACTTAAGCTTGGCAATCTCTGCCTTGATCTTGTCTTCGTTATCCTTGTAGAGCTTTTGAAGATTCCCGAGGTTTTTGAGGTTCGAGCCGCTCCCACCGATGGCGGACATCAGCTCCTGTTTCGGACGGAGGATTTTTTCTTCAACCAGTGCGTTGATCTTCTCCTGAGCTTGGGCCACTTTTGCTCCGATCTCGCGGGTGAACCCTTGGCTGAGCTCGGACCCAAGGTTGGAGGAGATGTCCATAGAAAAGTTTGCAAAGGTGCCCTGAGCATTTCCGTTGATCGTGATCACGGGGATGCCGTTGACGATGTTCGTGAGCATCTCCTTGGCGAGCTTGTTCGAGGTCTCGACCAAGAACTGTGGCTTCGTGAGTGCGGAGCTCCAGTTCATCTTGAGCTGCTGCTCTTGGAGGTTCGCGGTGAAGGTCGTCGAGCCCACGGCACTTAGGAATCCGAACTTTAGCTTCGAATCATTCACGAAGAGGCGCTCAGGAACTTTGAACGAATTGACCTGTATCATGGCCGACTGCCGACCGACCGCCTTCGTGAAGTCTGCCGTGAAGACCGCTCGGACTCCGTTGATGTTCGAGGCCGGGAAATCGCCGTTTAAGTCTAAGACGACTGGTTTTCCAATCTGGGACGGGGAAGTCGTTACGTTGGTGAGCTCACCGGACACCTGGCCCGAGTAAGAATCTTTAGTCCCCTTTGAGCTAAGGGCCGCTTTCTTGAGCCAGAAGAGTGGATACCCGGCGGTGATAGGGAATTGATAGTTCTTCCCTTCGGCCCGTTTCGGTGGAATGACTTCGTTTTCCTGGGTCTTCTTCTCGGGGAGGTACTGCTCGGCCAGGGCCTGGTACTTCCGTGCTTTGGCAATGTACTCGGCGAACTGGCCCGCGAAGAGATGCATCGCCATGTCTTGGAAGTCAACCTGAGGAATGGCAAACCGGCTTTTAAGCGTTGCGATGTCTTGGTTCACGAGCTCTTGGAGCTCCTCGGGATACCTGGTGATGGCCTTCACTTCGGTTTCGAGCTGCTTCGAAGACTTTTCAATCTCCTTGTACTGTTTCTGCACATCGCCTAAGAGGTCACTCAGTTTCTTCACGCCCTGGGCCTGCTGGAGGACGTTCTTTTCTGAACGAACGGCGGCGAATGTTTTTTCGATCTCTTTAACCTTCGACGTATCGGAGAGCTCTTTGACTCGCTTATCCCAGAACTCTTTTTTCCCGGTAACCTCTTGGATCATGCCTTTGACCCGGGCCTCGGACTTTAGAGTGTCGCGGATCTCCTGAAGTTGATCCTTGTAATCTCCCCCCTCGAGGAGTGCGAGAGCATCACCGAGGACGTTCCCACCGTAGCGGTTCTTCACCTGGGCCATGACCTGTTGCTGGAGGGCTTCGAGCTTACTCGGGGAGGCAGGTTTCGGCGGGAGCACGTGACCTGGTTTTGACCGAGGGCTTGCGAGCATGATGCTGTTGATGCTGGCCTCGGTGACCACGAACTTCATCCGAAGGAGTGCATCCCAGAGGTAGGAGAAGTGAACGTTCCCGATCTCGAGAGTGTTATGAGTCGGTCTCTCGGCGTCCGTCACCTGGAGCCGATCGAGATCGAAGGAGCCGCGGAGGAAGCTCGTCCGAACGGAGTCCACGTTGACTTCGGCGCCGTTGGCCTGGGTGCCGACGTACTCCACGAGGGTCTTCATGTGTCGGTCGAAGTAGAAGGAGAAGTAGCAGTACGTGAGGAGGGATAGCACCAGCACGGGAACGATCGCCTCGAAACGGATTGGCCCCTTGGCCTTAACTTTTTTCTGGTCTTTCGGTTCTTGAGTTTCAGACATGGGTGGCTCCGGTTATTTCCAAGAATATTGGTCGTACTTGTAGTACCACTGGTAGAACTTCGTCGCCTCGATGGCCTTCCAGAAGCGCGTGGACCGGAAGCGCGTGACGACGATCTCGCGGTACTTCACAATGAAGAACTGACTGGCGATGAACACGAGCGGAGAGAGCGTGAAGGTCACCACGGCCGAGCCCATGACAATCGAGTTATTAAACCGGGTGAACGGGATGATAGGCATGTTGTAGAGCGTGGTGAAGGCACTCTGGAGGGACGCGATCTCGAGGAACCGGGATCCGACGGCGTCAAAGACCGGATCCAAGAGGAAGGCGATGAACTTAAAGAAGAACGCCGTGACAAGGGCAGCACCGATTTGAATCCTGAAAAAGAAGAGGATCAGAAACACAATCAGGCTATGGAGCGAGAGCACGGGAGTCATCCCGAGAATGAACCCACAGGTCATCCCTGCGGCGAGAGAGATATTCCCCGTGTCGGAATTGAGAAGCTTGATGAACGCGAACAGCTGTTTGAGGATTAATCCCATGGCCACTCCTTACAAAAACATGAATAGCAAATAGTTTATGAACGAGCGTGGCGTCATTGCTAATGAACTTTAGGGGTGGCCCCATAGGGGCATCGTTTTTTGTGGATTGTGAAATTGAGAACACGAGTCAACCGACGGACGCTTAGATCTCAAGGGTGGAGGAATGGGCCTCGACGCTGGGATTGATTTTTCCTCGGAAGCCTAAGGGATGTGTCGAATGCCAGTGCCAGGCGTGCTGGACGATGGTCCGGATCTCCGGGTACCGAGCTCGCCAACCGAGGTCCTCTCGAATCCGGCGTGAGCTGGCGACGAGGATCGCTGGATCGCCGTCCCGGCGATGGCCCTCGATCACACCCAGTTTCGTTCCTACAACTTGCTCACAAGCGGTGATGACTTCGCGGACTGAGAAGCCAGTTTCGCTCCCGATGTTAAGGACCTGACAGGATCCCTCTTTGAGCTTCTCGAGGGCCAGAACGTGGGCATGAGCGAGGTCGACGACGTGGACGTAGTCTCGGATGCACGTGCCGTCCGGTGTGTCGTAGTCTGTGCCAAAGATTTGAATGTCTGTGACGTCTCTTGCGGCACGAAGGATCCTTGGGATCAGATGGCTCTCCGGGTGATGGTCTTCTCCGATGCTCCCGTCCGGGCCTGCACCGGCGACGTTAAAATAGCGAAGGATGGTTGCCGAGAGACCATGGGCATGACAGACGTCTTTGATCGCGAGCTCTGCCATCATCTTACTCCGCCCATAAGGACTGATGGGCTGCGACGGGTGCAGCTCATCGATGGGCGTTTCAACGGGGTTGCCGTAGACCGCTGCGGTGGAAGAGAACACGAAGCGCTTCACCCCAGCACTGACCATCGCTCCGAGAAGACTTAGGGTGTTTGCGAAGTTATTCCGGTAGTACCGAACGGGATCGAGGACGCTCTCGCTCACCTCGATGTTGGCCGCGAAGTGCAGGACGGCCTCAATCTGCTCCGCATCCAGGCAGCGCCGCAACAGGGCGCTGTCTCCGGTGGACCCTCGGAAGAGTGTCGCTCTCGGATCTACCGCCAGGGCATGGCCCTTCGAGAGATCGTCGATGACTGTGACTCTGTGGCCGCTGTTGATGAGTTCTCTTACTGTATGGCTTCCGATGTACCCGGCGCCACCCGTCACGAGGACTTTCATGGGGGATCCTTTTTAGTTCGCAGAGACAAGGGGATGAGCACTGAAGCGTGGCCAGGCTTCGATGGCAGAGCGCAGGCACAGTTGGGCCAGGTCGAGGGATTCCCCGATCACCGCATGCATGTCAAGGTACCGGTAAGTGCCGAGGCGTCCGACGAAGGTGACCCCCTCTTCTTTTTCCGCCAGTCTTGCGTAGCGTTCGAGGAGCGCCTTGTCCTGGGTTAGCCGTAGCGGATAGTACGGTGTATCGGATTCGCCACAGAGCTTGGAGTATTCTTTGAAGCAAACCGTTTGCTGATGCTCCTCCCAGGGGGCGAAGTGCTTGTGCTCGGAGATGCGAGTGAAGGGGACCTCCTCCTCACAGTAGTTGATGACGGGGTTCCCCTGGTGATCTCCGGCCTCGACGAAGCGCTCGAAGCTCAAGGTCCGGTATCCGAGTCGGCCGAAGCGATACTTGAAGTACCCATCCATCGGACCGCTCCAGAACACATGATCGAAGTCCCGCTTCCGCTCAGCTTCAAGGCGTTGCCCGAGGCGCACGTCGATCGCAGCGTGATCGAGAATCCGTTTAACGATCTCCGTGTATCCGCTCACGGGGATCCCTTGGTACTTGTGGCTGTAGTAGTTATCGTCGTAGTTGAACCGAACGGGAAGCCGCCGGAGGATCGAGGCCGGGAGCTCCGAGGGTTCTACCCCCCACTGTTTTTTAGTGTAGCCGTAGAAGAAGTTGTCATAAAAGTCCTGGCCTAGAAACTTCATCGCCTGCTCTTCGAAGTTCTGGGGCTCGCGGATCGTTGTGTCAGCGAGGCCGCCCACAAAGTCCCGGGCCTCTTGGGGGCTCAGTTTTTTCCCGAAGAACTGATTGATCGTGAGGAGGTTGATCGGAAGTGAGAAGACTCCGCGCTTGGTGTGGGCCTTGACCCGGTTCACGAAGGGTTCGAACTTTCCCCACTGGCCGACGTAGTTCCAGACATCTTCTCGGTTGGTGTTAAAGATGTGGGGGCCGTACTGGTGAACCATGACTCCCGTCTCTTCGTCTCTGGCCGTGTGACAGTTCCCTGCGACGTGGGAGCGCTCGTCGTAGACGCTGATCCGGAAGCGACCAGTGTCTGCGAGCTCACGAGCGATGACTGCTCCGGCGAAACCCGCGCCGGCGATTCCGATGTGCTGTTTCATGACTCGTGCTCCTGTTTTTTTGTGAGGGAAACTTCGACGTCTAAAAAGTAGCGCGCCAGTGCATCTTCCAAACTGGGGAGGCGCTGCTGCCGTTCCGAGGTAAGGGAGGATCGCCGGGGCATCCGCGCTTGGTGGCCCAGACGATCTGTGATGACTCCGCGGATGAGGGAAGGATCAAGGCGAAGTGACTCGGGAGCATAGTTCACCGCTTTCCAGGCAAACTCTTCCCAGGAGACTTCCCCGACGTTCGCCAGGTGAATCAGGCCGCACTCGCCGTCGATCAGAAGATCAAGGGTCTCGTTGGTGAGATCGGGAACATACGTCGGTGAGACGATTTGATCACTCGCTGCGTGAACCTCGCTCTGCGCTCCGAGGGTGCGCAGAGTCTGGGTCACGAAGTTATGCTCATCCCAGGGCCCGAAGAAGGCACTGGTTCGAATCATGAGGGAGCGCGGGTCAATTTCCAGCACTTGCTCCTCACAGGCGGCCTTGGACTTTCCGTAGTTATTCAGTGGCCTCACCGGAGTGCTCTCTCCCGAGGGTGAAAGAGCGGTGCCATCGAAGACAAGGTCCGAAGAAAAGTTAACGAGAGAGACTCCCTCCTCCCGGCAGACGGACGCGAGGTTGACCGCGCCAACGACGTTAGTCTGGTAACACGTTTCGTAGTCTGTTTCGGCCGCCTCGACCCGGACGTATCCGGCGGCGTTGATGATCGCCCAGGGCCTGAGCTCTTGGATGAGTGTCTTTATGGAGTTGAGATCGGTGAGTTCGAGTTGGTTCCGTGGAAGAAGAAGGTATTTGATGTTCCGCGCCCCACAGGTCCGAGCGAAGGCCCGGCCAAGGGTGCCACTGGCACCGATGATAAGCACGGGCCTCACGGACGGGTCATGCTCGAGGGAACTCTGTTGCTCGAGCTGAGCGTTGAAGAGGATGCGCCGACCGGTTTTCCAGATCCCGGGGGAGCCGAGGATGGGAGCTTGGAAGTCACCGGTGTTGGCGAGGGCGCGGACCATCTTCGAAAGTCCCGTCTCCTGGGGAACTCTCTCCGCGTTTCTTAGGTCGAAGACCCCGGACTCGTAGAAGAATTCGCAGTTGGTGCAGAGGTTGTGCCAGTCGTATGTTCCCAGAAGACTCCAGGCCGTGACGGCCTCGATGGGGATGGATTCAGCTCGGAGGGATTGGCAGGTTTTCCAGACTTCGTCCAACCACCGCATCTGGGCCTCCCGGCGACCCCGAGCGTGGCATTCGGTAACCGCAATCGGAATGTGGTAGCGCTCCCACGTCTCCCGAAGGAGAGTGTCGATTCCGACGGGTGTCACGAGGCCCGTATCAACGGCTCCGACATCAGCGTAGGCGTCCCTCCCATTACCTCCATGGGACCAAGCAGGAAAAAGCTCCAGCCGCTGATCGAGGTATCGGTTACTCAGGTGATAGTGATTGATGCCAATGACATCCGGGGGACAGGCGTTTTCTTCAAACCACGCGAGGTCGCGGGGATGAATCTTACACTGAAGGAACCATTCATAAAGAGCATGCGCTGGTGTGACCCGGCCGCAGAGGAGGTCCCAGGAGAGCCACCGGCGCTCGTTATCGAAGTCTCGTTGATGGACGAGCTCCGGCGTACTTTGACATTTCCCAAGGTCATCAGTTTGAATCAACCGAGCAGCGGGGTTTACCGATCTGATCTCGCGCATCGAAAGGATCGTTCCTCGGCACTGGAGGAGAAGCGACCGGAGGTACAGGGCCTCGTCTTTGAGGTGAGGATACCAGTGACCGTAGAGCATGCTGAAGCGAGCGGTCGTGTTGATTTCATTGATCGGAGTGAAGTCTGTGACCCACGGATACCGAGTCACAAAAAGTCGAGCGTAGGTTGCGAATTTGGTGGGAAAGTCTGGGTCAATCAAACTGGTGTAGCGAGGGCCCGAGCCATGATGGAGAAGTCCAGCGATGATGCTCTGGCCAAGGTTTTTTAATTCGCCCAATCGTTCGTCGAGGAAGCCCCAGTCGCAGTGATCCAGGTCCTGCGGTGCTACCAATTCCCAGAGGCAGGGGTAGCGCAACTTCTGGATCCCGAGGCCATGAAAAAGGGCAAGGTCTCCGAGACGCTGGGTATGTCCATTCTTCTCACACTGATTGGCGTAGCGGTCCTCAACCCGATTCAGTGTGCACTCAATCCCGGCCCACATTTCGAGGGCCTTCACTAGATTTGCCCCCCCGCACTGAGGGTCATTGGGCCCAGGGCGGAAGCCCTCCGTTGCTCCTTGGGTCTCGTCACCTGGAGTTCGAGTGTTGCCATCTTGTGAAAGGTCATGTCCCAAGAAGTATCCCGGAGGAAGTGATCAACGCGGTCGATCCAATCCGGCGAATGCCGCTCGGCCATGGCCCGGTCGATGGCGTCGACGAAGGCCCGGGGTGTGTCAGCGATGTGGACGAGACCCTTCTCTAAGTAGGGGTACACGACGTCACGGATCGAGGTCGAGACCACGGGCCTTCCAGCGGCGAGGTACTCTGGGGTCTTGGTCGGGGAGATGTACCGAGTCGCTTCGTTTCGTTCGAAGGGCATCATCGCGCAGTCCCAGCTCGAAACATAGAGCGGGAGTTCCTGGTATTCTTTTTTCCCGAGGTAGTGAATGTTCGGGCGCGTCGGCAGTCCCGCTGGATCAATCTTCACGACCGGGCCTATGATGACGAACTGATACTCGGGCCTGAGGTCAGCGATCCCGAGGAGGAGTTCGTGATCGAAGCGCTCGTCGATGACCCCGTAGAAGCCAATCTGTGGGTGAGGAATATGGCCCTGAGCAGCGGGCGTTGGGAGCCGGCGGCGGGCGCGCGCGAAATGCTCAATGTCGATGCTACTGGGGAGGGGATGAATGTTGTGATGAGTGTGCTTCTTCGCTTCGAACAGCGATTGGCCTCCAGTGGTAACGAGGTCTGCTCGAGCGAGCAGTTCTCGCTCAAGATCGACCAGAGTCTGAGGTGCCCCCTTGAAGAGCGAGAGTTCGTCCATGCAATCGAAGATCGTGGCCCGGGGCTTCAGGTGTCGGGTGAAGGCGAGCGCCATCGGTGTGTAGTACCACGCTGTATACTCGTTGATCTCCTCTTCGAAGACGAGCTCATCCACGAGGTCCGTCATCGCGACTTCGAAGTTTTCAGGCGCAATCCCAGACGGAAGGTAGGGAACGATGACCGTGACGTTTTCACTGGTTTCTCGAAGATGGAGACGAGGGAGTTCGGTCATGCCAAAGACGGGCTCTTCCACGTAGAAGACCCGGCGGTGTTTGGCGTGCCGTGAGAGCAAGTGTTGTGGTCGCTGAAAAACAAAGTCCCACCGCAGGTGGGAGAAGACGAGAAGATCAGTGGTCTCACAGATAGTGTTCATCGCGTAACTCCAGGAGGGGCAAAGGTTAAGTCTCTAAGTAAGGTGGAACGTCATGCTGACTGCCGACGCTTATGCCAAATGGGTGCCAACCCTTCTTTGGTGCCTGAAGGCATGGATTTTGAACCCAGGAAGACTACCAATGACAAGAGAGCTGATATACTAAGGGGCGACGAGATGATGACAGAGGCAGGATTGGACGAAGGCGGGGCAAATCACCCGCAGAAGATCTTCCGGCGTGAGAAGTGGATGTCGCTGAATGGAGAGTGGCTCTTCGCGTTTGATGATCAGCACAAGTTCTCTCGACCCAAGGACGTGACCTCTTGGCCGCTGAAGATTCTCGTTCCCTACGCCCCCGAGACTCGCGCAAGTGGGATCAACGACCAAGGCTACCACTTAAGGTGTTGGTACCAGCGCCGCTTCTCGATCGAGCGCTCTGAGGCCCGGCTCATCCTCCACTTCGGGGCGGTGGACTACCAGGCCAGAGTCTGGATCAACGATGCGTATCTGGGGATCCATGAGGGCGGGCACACGCCGTTTAGCTTCGATGTCACAACCTACCTGCAGGAGGGTGAGCAGGTGCTCACTGTTTGCGCTGATGACGATCCGATGGACCTCACGAAACCTCGGGGAAAGCAGGACTGGCAGCCGGATCCTCACAGTATCTGGTACCCGCGCACCACTGGAATCTGGCAGACGGTCTGGCTCGAGGAAGTGGGTGAGACGTTCATCGACCGCTTCCGCTGCTCTCCGCTCCTCGAGCGCTGGGAGATCGGCTGCGAAGTGTTCATCCAGGGGAACTGCGACGTCGAGATGGAACTCAGAATCACGCTCTCCCTTGGCACTCAGATTCTCGCGAAGGACCGGTACGCTGTGATTCATCATGAAGTCCACCGCCGGATCGCGATGTCCGATCCTGGGATTGATGACTTCCGGAACGAACTCCTCTGGAGCCCAGAGAAGCCAACCCTCATCGACCTCTCCCTTGAACTCTGGTGTGGGCACCGGAAACTTGATCAGGTCACCTCCTACACTGCGCTCCGTTCAGTCACCTATAATCGCGACCGGTTCCTTTTGAATGGACGCCCCTACTACATGCGGTTAGTCCTCGATCAGGGCTACTGGCCTGAGACTTTCATGACCCCGCCAAGTTCCGAGGCCATTCGGAAGGACATCGAGCTCATCAAAGCCGCAGGATTCAACGGAGTCCGGAAGCATCAGAAGATCGAGGATCCGGAGTTCCTTTACTGGGCCGATAAACTGGGCCTTCTTGTTTGGGAGGAAATGCCGAGTGCGTACCGCTTCACCCATGAGTCCGTTCAGCGCATCACTCGGGAATGGCTCGAGGTCATAAACCGTGACATCAATCACCCCTGCATCGTCGTCTGGGTTCCCTTCAACGAATCCTGGGGGGTCCCTGATCTGGCGGAGAAAGTTCCCCATCAACACTGTGTCCAGGCCCTGTTTCATTTGACGAAGACGCTTGATCCGACCAGGCCCTGCATCGGAAACGATGGCTGGGAGGCGGTGTCAACGGACATCATCGGAGTCCATGACTACGATGACCAGCCGGATCGGCTTCTCAAGAAATACGCCACATCCGGACACATGAGTGTCACGGAGATTCTCAATCGCTACCGCCCTGGAGGTCGGGCGATTACGCTCGAAGGCTACGCTCACAATGGTCAGCCGGTGATGCTGACGGAGTTCGGTGGGATCTCGTTCGTGGACCCCAACGATGCCATCACCAAGACCTGGGGCTACTCGGCAACGACGAGTTCCAAAGAATTCTGGCGTCGGTTTGAGGAACTCATGAGCGCGATTCATCGGATCGAACTCTTCGCAGGATTCTGCTACACCCAGTTCACGGATACCTTCCAGGAAGCGAACGGGCTCTTTAAAGCAGACAGAACCCCGAAGTTCCCGGTGGCCGCGATGGCCCGCTCCACCCGAGGCGTGGGCCTTGGGCGCGGTGAGCTGACTGGGGTCCCCCAGCCTCCACCGATCCCCCATGACAATGAAGCCTTTGAGCTTAACGGGGAGTTAAGCGGCGGAGCTGACCCGTAGGGATGTCATTTTTTCACGCCGAGACCGATTCGGGGGAGCTCCGCATATACTCTCCCTGTGAAAATGCCTCTGCTCGTTTTATGCTGTTTGATCCTTTCGACCCCCGTCGGTGCGCAGGTTGCCACCGACGGGGGTAAACTCTGTGACCGACCTGACGTCATCCGCCTGCGTGGGGCCCGAGGATCGTGCCGAATCGTCATTACTCCTCGGAAGCTCGAGAAGAAGTTCACGTGTACGGGCTCATTCCTGGCGGCCATGACCTGCGAGGTCGAACTCAACGCAGGAGCACAAGTGTCGACACTCGGGATCACGTGCGGGACTAACCTTCGCCGACCAACTCTCGCTCAGGAGCAGCTCGCCGCGGTCACGGCGTTTAACTCTTTGGGTGTCGTCACTGACTCGGCCGGGAAAATCTCCATCGTCGAGGACGCAGGAGACTACGTCGTGGCGTCTTCAGAGCTGGCAGAGGTCACACTGGTTGAACGGAACGGGCAGGTGAGCGGCGTGATTCAGCTGATCCTGCCAAACGGACGAGTTCCGCTCACAGACCTCCGGTGTCACTAGTTCTGGATCTGTGCTTTCGTGAGACGCTCGAGCTGGAAGCGACTGTCGGTTTTGAACCAGTCATTCCCAGCGCCACGGCCCACGGCCTTCAGAAGGTCCGTCGCGATCTTTCCGTCGCGCATGACAGCTTCGTCGACGTGAACGAGCTTCACTTCCCCGGTGATCAGGGATCCCGCACCGGGTGTTTGTCCGTAGCAGAGCATGTCGCGGAAGACACACTCAAACTGGACCGGTGACTCTCGCAGGCGCCGGGCCTTCACGGTCTGCGCATCCACCGGTGTCAGCCCTGCGAATGCAAACTCATCTTGACCGTAGGGCAGTTCCGTCGAGGCCAGGTTCACTTTTTGAAAATTGTCCTCCGTACAGAAGTTCACGACGAACTCGCGCTCCCGGAGGATGTTTTTCACCGTGTCCTTGAAGCTCGAATCGGAGCTCCGGATCAAGGGACAGAAGGCGATGATCATGGGGCTCGCTGACACCGCCGTGAAGAAGGAAAACGGGGCCAGATTATTTGAGCCGTCGACGTTTCTGGTCGAGACCACCGCGATGGGTCGCGGGATGATGGATCCGATGAGGAACTTGTAGTTGTCTGCGAAAGCGCCGGTGGTGTGATAGGTGTTCATGCCAAAGCTTAGCATCCCCAACGGAGAAAGAGAAAGGCGGAAGTGCTAGATGTCAAAGGAGAGTTTTCCTGAGACTCGTTGAGTGCCGTGGGTTTGGGTGTGCTCGACGCCAAGTTTGAGGAAGAGGAGCTGGAAGTTCGCACCGACGGCCAGGTAGTTCCCGCTGAGGGACACGTCTTCCTTGGTGGAAGCCGTGTAGCCGAAGATCTGTCCGGTCGCCCGGAGGTCTCCGTCGATCGTCGACGTCCCGAACTTCGCGTACGGAGTAAAGAAGAGGATGGTCTTGCTCACACCGACCCAGTAGTTCGTCGTTGTGGTTTCGAGCTTCACGTCGGCGTTGATGGGTGTTGTTTGTTTGAAGGAGATTTCGGTGCTCCCACGTCCCGCACCCACGGCGACATCGAGAGGAAGGCCGATGAAGCCGCCGACGTTCCAGCCGATGCCGTAGGATCGGTTTCCGATGGAGACGTCACTGATCTCTTGATCGGGGAGGAGGTTAACCTCGGCGAAGACGTCGAACGGGAGGTGGACCCGCGCCATGGCGCCGGCGTGGTAGATGTGATTAAAATCTGATCCGGACCCGCCCGAGTCTTCGATCACGCCCTTAAAGTCTGGCGACGCTGTCTGGCCTGCGACGAGACCGACTTCAATTCCCCAGAGCCCATCGGTTTCCGGCGCTGCCACCACGGTGTGCGTGAAATTCGCCCCGAATTCACGGGTAACATCTTCCACGTCGTTCTTCGAGAGGTTACTGAACTGGGGGCCATCGGCGAGCGCCGGAAGAGAACCAGTGAGGGCGAGGGCCAGGGCGAGCTTTTTCATGGGCATCCTTAAAGAAGTGATGCATTGATTGTCCTCGATCCTCGGCGTTTCGCCGAGAGAGGAAAAAGCTTCCCGGCCTAGGTTGCCATCCAGCTCTTCCAGTACTCGGTGTTTTCGAAGGCCTCAAATTCCTTGGTTCGCTGGAGGTCGTTTCGCGCGTCGATCATCACAGCAAACTCGTCAGTGAATTCGTTCTCGTTGGCCTTCTTAAACGCTTTCGGGTGAGGCCCGTGATGCACTCCCCGAGGGTGGAAGGTGAGCGCCCCGGCGTCGATGTTGTCCCGGGAGAAAAAATTTCCTTGGTGGTAAAAGAGGATCTCGTCGTAGTCGATGTTCGAGTGGAAGAAGGGAACCTTCAGCACGCCCTCGGAGGTGTGTTCGAGGGGTCTCGCGACGAACGAGCAGACGACGAAGTTCTGGGCGACGAACATGGTGTGCCCGCTCGGGGGGATGTGGTAGCGGTGTGAATTGATCGGGCAGTAGTCGTAGATGGAGATCTTCCAAGCGTAGAGGGAGCCCTTCCAACCCAGGCAGTCGAGGGGATTGAAGGGGTACGTCACGCGCGTGAGGGCACCTCGGTGCTTAACATCTACCGGATAGTCGCGGAGGTTTTGCTCCGAACCGAGGGCCGCTTCCGGAACAAACTTTGCTGTTTGATCATAGAGCGCATTTGGCCCGAGGATCCCTCGCGAGGGCTCCTCGAACTCGGAGCGAGACTCGACCTTGAGGATCTTGAGGGGCGTCGAGACAAAAGTCTTGTACGTGGTTCCCCGGGGGACGATGACGTAGTCTCCTTTCTTCAGGGGGATGTGGCCGTAGATTGTTTCCATCCGGCCCTCCCCGTCGTGGATGAAGAAGAGCTCATCGAAGTCCGCGTTCCGGAAGAAACTCTGGGGCGTTTCTGCGAGAGTCCCGAGGTACACCTCGAGGTCATTATTGTGGAGCATTTTCACAAACCGATTCTGCAGGGCCTTCTCTTCGAACAACGGTGGAAGGTTCCGGGGCTTGAGGTCTCCAACGATGTTGCTCCAGTCCGTCGGCTTGTGCTGGTGGTAGAGGTGTGAGACCCGGCCGAAGAAGCCCTTGCGACCGTGCTCCTCTTCGAAGAGACCCTCGGGGATCTTGACGTGGGCCTGCTTCGTGTAGACGCCACTGGCGAGAAAATTTTCCATAATCCGTGATCCTATGGTTTGGCGTTGGGAGTACCAACAGTGTTTCGGAGTTTTCCGATGCGTTCGATCTCGAGTTCGACCAGATCCCCGGGTTGGATCCAGCGGTCAAGTTCGAGCCCACAACCGGTGCCGACGGTTCCGGAGCCGATGAAATCGGTGGCGCGGATCCACTCTTCCATGCCCAAGTGTTCGAGCATCTCGCCCCAGGAGTAGTGGGAGTCACCGGAGTACCCCCGGGACCATTCCTCGCCGTTGACGGCCGCGGTCATGAGGAGGTTCGGCTCCTCGTAGTTGAACTCATCAAACGTCACGATGACAGGGCCCATGACGGAGCACCAGTCCTTCCCTTTCGCGGGCCCCAGCCGGATGGACATTTCTTTGCGCTGGATATCGCGGGCGGAGACATCGTTTAAGATGGTGAAACCGAAAACGTGCTTCCGGAGGTCTTTCGCTTTCACGTTCCTGCCGTCCCGGCCGATGACCACGCCCAGCTCGAGTTCGTAGTCGAGCTGCTGAGAGTAGTAGGGCCAAGGGATGGTGTCCTCTGGGCCGATGAAGCCCGTGTTCCCGCCCTTATAGTAGGCGGGGATTTCGTACCAGGCCGGAGGCACCGGCTCGCCACGTTTTTCGAAGCCCTTCTTAACGTGTTTTTCATGGGCGTAGAAGTCTCGGTACATGCCGATCTCATCGAGGGGAGCGTCGAACTTCACGTCTCTTTCGCCACCGAGATGAAACCCGATGTGAGTGACTCCCTCCTTAAGGAGCTTCGCGTAGAGATCCATCGTATGCATCAGCATCGTGATGGACGCATCCTGATGAAGTCTGAGGAACTGTGCGAGTGAGGGAGGGGCGAAGAGCAGAGCGCGTTTTTCCGGAGCGTAGAAGCCCTGTCGGCCAAACTCGAATTCCCAAAGGAGATTGACGTCGATGATCGTTTTCTCATCAGCGAAAAGGCCTAAGCGCTTTAAGGGACCAATGGGAGAAGGACGCCGGAAGGTGCAAACTTTCATGTGCGGACTCCATAGGTTTTCTGGTAGCGGGGCAGAACTTCTTCCATGGCCTGGTAGAAATGGGCCATTTCTTCCTTCGTGCCGAGGGAGATCCGGATGTGGTCGGGCATGAGGTTGGCCCGCAGCGGGCGGATGATGACACCGTGATTGAGGAGTTCGTTGTACAGTAAGAGGCTCGCCGCCTCTGAGCCAGTTTTGAAGGTGATGAAGTTCGTCACTGAAGGGATCGGATGGAATCCCTGCTCCGTGAGGTAGGTGAACAGCTCTCGGTAGCGCTCCTTGTTGTTCTCGAGGGTCCGCTGCAGGTGCGGATAGTCCTGAAGCGCTCCGTAGGCACCCTTTTGAGCAATGAGTCCGGGCTCAAACGGAAGCTTCACTTTATGCAGGTTTCCGATCAGGTAGTCATGGCCAAAGCCATAGCCACACCGGACGCCGGAGATCCCGTAGGCCTTGGAGAAAGTTCGAAGAGTGATCACGTTGTCATAGCGGTAGGTCATGGAGTCCGGGTAGTCCCAGTGGGACTGAGCGAACTCGAAGTAAGCTTCGTCGAGAATCACGATGGTGTGGGCCGGGACATGGGTCATGAGGAAGTCGAACTCTTCTCGGGTGATGTAGGTACCGGTCGGATTATCGGGGTTTGCGAGGTAGACGATCTTCGTGTTCTCGGTGATCTGCTTTGCCATGGCCTCAACGTCGTATTTGTAGTCCGAGCGGCGAGGGACTTGGATGAGCTTCGCGCCAACGGACTTTGCGAGGATCAAGAACCCGATGAAGGTGTTCTCGGAAGTGACCACTTCTTCGTTCGGTCGGAGGAAGGCACGGACGATGTACCCCATGATTCCCTCGGAACCGTTCCCGAGGATAATGTTCTGGGGCTTCAGGTGATACAGGTCGCAGAGAGCACTCTTTAACTGATGGGCAAACATGTCGGGGTAGCGGTGCACGTCCCAGAGAGCATGGGTCATCTCTCGGATCGCAAACGGCGAGGGTCCGAGAGGATTTTCGTTACTCGCGAGCTTGGAGATCCGAGTGAGGTTCTTCTCTCGGGCGAGTTCTTCGATGGGTTTTCCCGCCTGATAGACCTCAAGCTTTTCGATGTAATCCGGGACGAGTTTTTTTTGCATGCTTCCTTCTTTCAGTGAGACACCTAAAGGTATCAGAAGGGAGCTAGGAAGGTCAGCCCTTCGAGCGGTGCGAAAGTTAATCTTTGATGAGAATGTTGGTCGGCGGGAGGATCCGGAGTGACGATCAACTCTATATCCATGCGGAGGAATCCGCATGGATACAGAGTCATGAACAAGAAATGCTTATTTGCAGAGTGGGAGGCGCCAGAGGTTAGCGTAATCGATCTTCCGATCTTTATCGCCCCAGTTCTTTCCGTAAGTAGAGGTTTCAAAGTTCTCAAGGACCTCTCCTGCGACTAAATCCAACTGCGCTGCGCATGGCGGCATTTTGACCTGTAAATCGAGGGTCTGTCCTGCTAAGATAACGACGCGCTGAGAGTCGAAAAGCTTTTGCTGGACCAGTTCACGACCGAACTTTGAGTAAGAAGCTAATCCGATCAAATAGTCACAAGTTTTTGAATTGTTTGTGATTGTTGCTCTGCCTTCAACTTTTGAAACAATCGAGCCAGAGAGATCTGCCAGATTGATTTCAAGGCAGCTTGCAGCAAGATTAGTAGAAAGAGTTGCCGTTACTAGGAATAAAAAACTAAAGCCTTTCATTTAAACTCCTCGAGTTTATGGACCGTTTGGTACCTGTTAATAATATGGCGCATCCAGTAACAAGCCTGGCCCGCGAAGTCAACCAACTCTGAATTGTCTTTAGAGAGAATTGATTTTATTGAAACTCAAAGCGTGAACAAATTACATTTTCCTTAGTGACCAGGCCCAAGCGATGAAAACAGCTTGAAAGGCGGTCCTGGCCCAAAGAAGGGAAGGGTCTTGGACGCCGAACATCGGGATAGCGAACCAGCTGACATACACATGGACGGGCACAAGAAGAGTAAAATAAGCCGCGGTGACCATCGCTGTGGCCAGACGGGTTCGCCGGACCATCAGTCCGATCGCTAGGTTAAACTCGAAGATTCCTGTCCAGAAGATGAGTTCAAGTTTGAAGGGAACCCAAAGGGGAAGCGCATTGATGAATGAAAACGGATCGAGCAGGTGAACCAATCCTGCGGTGATAAGAACCAGGCAAAGACCGATGAGCCTGAGCATCAGTTCCTCCAGATGATCGGGTCAGTCGCCGCGAGGTCGACTCTACCCTGTCGTAGATGATCGTAGGTCAGCATATCGGAGTAGGATTCGCCATCGGCTTCAGAGTTACGGCTAATAGTAAATCTCCGTAGTGGTCACTTCGATCTCTGGGTACTGAGCGCTGAACACCGGGTCCCATGAGTCCGGTGACGCTGGGCCGCTTGGGTCTGCGAAGAACCCGACTGCGGTGAAGCCTCCGACGAGCTCGCTCCCGTCAGCGGCGACGGTCGCCGAGTGTGCGGGGAGTTCCTGAAAGTAGAGGAAGTCTTCGAGGGTGATCCTTTCGGTAGCGCAGGAGCCGAATTCTGCGCCCCCGCCGATGTTCTTAAACATGACGGCCAGGTGGTTTTGTCCATAGAAGAGGTTTGCGGATGAGAGGAGGAGATTGAGTGCGGAGGTTGGAGACGTCGTCGACGTGTCGTAGAGGGGCAAGGCCACTAGAGGAATTGGTGCCGTGAGAGTAGTGTAATTTTCTGCGACCTCGGCACAGCTCCAGTTCAGTCCCGAAGTCCCTGGATCGTGGGCCCCGAGGTTCACGACCTCGATCCCCCGATCTGGCGTCCCGAAGTCCTGACTTTCGATCTGAAATGATGCGTTCAGTTCGGTCGTCTGGAAGAATAATTTTTGGGTAGGAATCCCGAGGTCAGGGAGATCAGGATTAAACGAGTAGGTTTTCGAAAGCTCAAAATTTTCTCCGGTACTCTTGTGCTCGCCCACAACACTTACGCAGTAGCTCCCGGCACCGGGAGCGAACCTGAAGGGACCTCTGTAGGTGGCGCCGTTCTCCGGATCGCAGCATCTTCCCTTCGAGACACAGTAGCGGATCTTCGAGGGTGCCGAACAACTCAGAGTGAGTGTGAGCGGGGTCCGGTATTCTCCGGGGGGTGCGGAGACCTCGCAGTAGTACTGACTTCCAGAATCGGTACTTGGAGTTTTAGGTGCCGTAACTCCGGCAGGAAATGCGCCAGGTCCTCCTCTAAAGGTCTGGGCCTTGCTAGTGTTTCCAGTGGCATCGGCCGATTTCGTTTTACTCGGAGCTTGGGGTCGGTCGGCGGCATAGGGTCCCTGGCGCGGGGCAACCGGGCCAGACTCTACGTTTTTGCTGGGAGCTTGTGCTCCAGCTGAGGGTGCATCTGATTCTTCATCGGGCGGAGGCGATCCAGGGGATGACTTTTCAGAGGCCCAAATGGAGGCTTCGTAGGGCCTCGTGATCTTCGCCGGCGACGGAGTGACGCTGGCCGGTTTCCGAGACAATCGGGTTTGGGAAAAGGCCGTTTCTAACGCTTCCTCCTCCGCTGGTGCGTCGGGCTCACTTTTGAGCTTGATCACAAGGTTGGCAGCAGCAAAAACAACGACCACCGTGAGTAAAGGCGCGAACTCTTTTAACATAGTGTTCTTGTCGGTCATTTTGGCCACTTAGATTAGTCCGCCCACAAGACCGTGGTAATTATTGTCTGAATATCGCCGATATAGCGACTATGGGTCTAAGAACTCAAACAGCTATGTTCCTAATCTTAATGAGTTCATCCGGTGCCGCTTTGGCAATGGATGCCCTTAGCTATTCCGGTCGTCTGGTGAACTCCAACGGTTCACCGGTCGCGGGACCGGTGAACCTGCAGTTCGTTCTTAGCTACACCAGCGCTCCGGGCGCCGCTCTT
>JAIYDL010000006.1 GCA_027487515.1 Pseudomonadota bacterium | reverse complement strand
GGTAAAGAGTATTAGTATTAGCGTAGGAAAGTATTCCGAATAACATCCTCTGGAGGATCATCATGGCTAAGAAAGCTACGAAAAAAGCACCCGCAAAGAAGGCAACAGTGAAGAAAGCATCACCGAAGAAGGCGACTGCGAAGAAAGCTGCTCCGGCGAAGAAAGCAACGGTTAAGAAAGCCGCTGCTCCGAAGAAAGCCGCCGCTCCGAAGAAGAAGACTGCTCGCAAGCCAAACGCTGCGTTCATGCAGGCCTTCACTCCATCTGCGGAGCTCGCTGCTGTCATCGGCGCCGCTGCTGCTGCACGGACGGAAGTCGTGAAGAAGCTCTGGGCCTACATCAAGAAGCACAATCTTCAGAACCCAAAGAACAAGCGCAACATCCTCGCTGATGACAAGCTTTCTAAGGTCTTCGGCAAGAAAGAAGTTTCTATGTTCGAACTCGCTTCTCTGATCGGCAAACACCTCAAGTAATGCCTCTTTGCCCTGGCCGGTTTATTCGGTCAGGGCACTTTCAGAATTCTTTTCCTGCCTCACTGGGCCCCAAGGCCACCTGGAAGCTTCTCCACTTTCCACAAAACAGCGCAGCCAACGGGCACCGACTCGGCCGGAGTCTCGCCGTCTCCAGCTTCCACGGTCTCTGGTAAGGCGACCGTCTCCGGGACTCCCTGAAAGAGGACGATGCGACCCGGGAGTGTGAGTCCCGCATCCCCAAGCTTCATCAGCTCATCCGCTGGGTCCACGTCCGGTGACTTGAGATCGTCGAAGAGCCGAGTAAAGCTTGTTTCACCAGACCAAGTGAGCTCACCCCCCGGGCCCACGGTCGGAAAATCTCCGCTTCCGCCCAGCTGAGTGCCTAGGTCTCCATCGAGAGGAATGAGCATCTTGCCGATGGCGGCGCGTGCCTCCTGGATGTCGATGTAGGCATCCTGGTTCAGGTCATCCTTAAGCGTTGGGCAGCGGCGGGCACTGTAAAGCGCCTGTTTGATCCGAGTGCCCTTGGGCCCATACTTCAGGCCCACGAAGGCCCTGAAGTCATCCCCGTTTCGTGTGATTCCCACGTGACCGATGCTCTGGAAGTGCAGGTTGGTGTTCATGGGCCAGATTTCGGCCCCGTAGTTTCCTTGGACGTTTGAGCCATCGGCAGCGATGACTTCGTTTTGGTCAGGGCCTACGGCGATCCGAGGCTGAGGGTCACTGGTGGAATTCCCAGACCCCGCGCAGGCCGTGAGGAATGAGAAACTGAGGATGGGAAAGAACGGAAGAAGAATTTTTTTCATGGGCTCCTCGAGGTGGGTGAAAGGTGAGGGAGCGCTCATCTTAAATGAGTTTCGGGGGTTGTCACCTCGCGGGCCAGAGGCCATGGTGCGGCGGCGGTGCCGCAGGCGGACTTAGAGGGGAGTGTTCAAGAACCCTGCATCTTCGCAGAGAGTCGGTGTGGTCTGCTGGGCCGGAATCGGCGCATGCCGATGCCCAGCTTCCTGAAGCTCGCGGATGTAGTCGAGGGAGAAGCTCCGGTGCGCAAAGCTGTCGTAGTGGCGCATCCGCTCCTGCACTCTCGTTGAACTTTTGATCGCGCAGTACCGGCGGACGATCGCCGCACGGACAAGGGGCCAGGAAGAGCGCGTGTAGAACGAAGGATTGTAGCTCTCATCCCAGTAAGGGTTAACGAAGGCTTTGAGGTCAAGCTTCTTGGCCACGGACCATTTCCCGCGCTCGTCTTGGGACAGGTAGGGGTCTTTCTGGTCGAAGCAGAGTTTCTGATAGAAGCGAAGACCCTGGTAGTTGGCCTCCATGTCGCCGTAGCTAAACACACCACTGGCCCACCACCCGAGGACCGAGGCTTCGTTCAGGAGACCATAGCGGATGGCCGATTGAGTCGCCTCGGTTTCGGTGTCTCCGGCGCGCAGACGCTTTAAGTAGCGCTTAAAATACCGGCGGCCCGTGGAAGCGAAGTGGGCGAGCTTGTCGAGGCCTAGGTAGACTCCGTTGATCTGGACGTTCGGAGCAAGGCCCGTGAACTGCAGGTAGAACCGAGTCTCATTCAGGATACTCTCTTGAACGAACTTTTCCTCCACCGGGAAAACCATCCCCGTGAGTTCGGTGTGAGCAAAGTCTTCAATCGGATTGGTTCCAAGGATCGTTTTAAACTCGGCCGCAATCCGGTAGCTCATGGCCTCGCAGCTCACGGGTCGATTGAGCGAGTTCACTTCGGCCAGCGCGTGCTCAATCCGCTCTCCGAAGAATTTGTTAAACTCCTCACCGGAATCCGGCAGCGTCACTTCCCAGGCCAAGTAATTGTCCGTCTCGAGGGCGAGGGCCCTCCCCGATGCGCTCAGGGAGAAGAGGATGATTAAAACCGCAATCCGCACGTGGTACCCTTGGTGATTCTTCTGGGGGTCTTTCATACTCCTGATTTGGATGCGGGGGTGAGAAAGCGTTCGTGGTAGGAAAGAATTACGGCCCGGTCGCTGGACGATCTCCCCTCGTCCAGAGAGGGAACCGCAGGCTGAGCATCCGCTGTGACCTTGAGGAAGGGGAGCGTGTTGTGCCCGGGCAAATTGGCGGCATCGATCCGGTGAGTGCAAACGGTTCTTGGCAGCGATTGAAATCAACGACTTCTCCGCTCCCGGGCGTGTTGCGAAGTTTTCTCGACGTGCTAGGATAGGGGCATGAAGAACAAGCCATTTGTCTTTTCTCTCCTCTCGCTCCTCTGTCTCGTGGAGCCCCTGATCAAGGTTCTCTACTTCAAGGCGATCACGGACTTTGATTTCTTGGTGATCTTCGCGAACCTCCTGGCGCGGGATACGTTCCGAGAAGTGGTGGACTTTTGGCTGGTCTTCCCGCTGGCGGGTCTCCTGATCCTGAAGCTTCGGAAGTGGACGTACTTTGCGTTCCTTGGAGTGCTCCTCTACATCAACTATACGATCTTCACCTACGAGAAATACACCTGGCCCTACAACAGCGACTCACCGTTTTTTTACAACTACGCTGTTTCTCTGCTCTCGGTCGCGGTGTTTATGTACTTCCTCTCACCGGCCGTGCGAGAGCCCTTCTTCGACCGCCGTGTGCGCTGGTGGGAGCCGAAGTCCCGGTACGCTGTCAACATCTCCTGTAAGCTTCAGACGACGAACCTCACGTTCCCTTCACAGATCCTGAACCTTTCTCAGGGCGGGGCCTTCGTGCAGGACTCGAAGTTCCTCCGCCCCGGAGACATGCTGATGGTAGAGTTCAATTTCCTGGGCCAGACCATCGCAGTTCCGGCCGAGGTGGTTTCCCGTCACGTCACGAACGGAGCTCCAGGCTACGGGCTGCGCTTTCAGTTTAAAAGCCTCAAGCAGAGTGTGACGATGGCGAAGGTGATAAAGGTCCTCAAAAAGTCCCGGCAAGAATTCAAAGAGGTTGAAGGCCAAGCCGCTTAAAACCCCATAAAAATTTTAGACTTGGCTTTCAAACTGACATAATTGTCATGTATAGAGCCTCATGGAAATTCGAGGGTATTCAATACAGCAGCGCTTAGGCGTTGGAGCGACAAGTGAAGTTCTAGGAGCGATCCGCCTGGACAACGGTGATCCAGTCGCCTTGAAACGCTTTAACCCGCTCATCGCCCACGATCCGGAGATGAAACAGCGCCTCGAGCTCGAAGTGGAGACACTCCGGAAGCTGACCCATAAGAACATCGTTCAATTGCGAGGCATCTTTCAAGACGGAGAAACGTGGGGGCTTGAGCTCGAGCTCGTCGATGGCCCTGCGATGCCGGCCTGGAGAGCTTCTCATGCCTTAGTGCTCCTTGAGCCGAGACTCTGGCTTCTCGCCAAGGTCGCCGAGGCCCTCGCGACCGCACACGGACAGGGAATCATTCACCGGGATCTGAAGCCGGAGAATATTCTCATCTCCCGCTCCGGGGAGGTGAAGCTCGCGGACTTCGGACTTGCGCGGACGATGACCCGTGCGACGATCACGCGCTCTGGAGTTCTCCTTGGGTCACTGGCGTTCATGCCCCCGGAGGTCTTAAAGCTTGAGGACGCGACCCCGGCCTCGGACCTTTATTCTTTTGGTGTCATCGCTTACCAGTTACTTTCGGGGGATCTCCCGCACAAGGCCGATAGTCCGCATGCCCTCATCCGGCAGATCGGTGAAGACATGATTGTCCCACCAGTCGCCATGGTTCCGGGCGTCTCTCCTCGGATGAATTCATTGATCATGTCCTGCCTCTCCCGAGATTCCGCGGGAAGACCGGCCAGTGCGTGGCATGTGTACGCTGAGATCATGCTTGAACTTCAGGAATCGGGGCTCCTGCCCTTCTTAGAGGATCTGGTGCGAACGCCGCCCTCCGAGAAAGCTCTTGCAGAGGCGCTTCGGCTTAAGCACGCCTCCCTCGTGAGCGACGCCAATGCTGCGACTTCGGTCGGGGACAAAGTGAACGCGATCAATGCACTTCGCTCGATCTTTCCCCATTCTGAGGCCCTTCCCACGCTCATGGACTTCTCCTCAGAAGATGAGGCGCAACCTCGGCGACGGCGGTGGGCGATCGTGGTCCTTCTCTTGGGACTCCTGTCTCCGTTCTGCCTCTGGACTTACTACGCCGATTGGACCTCGCCACCGGTGGCGGTCAACAAGATTCCTGTCGCGCCTCGGGTGACCACAAGGCCTTCGGAACCAGTGGCCACGCCCATAGCGAAGGCGTCGATTCCTGCTCCCATTGAAGCTCCAGCTAAAACTAAAACTGAAACTAAAACTAAAACTAAAACTGATTTCGGCTTCATTCGCTTTGAGGTTCCGGAAGACGTAAAGGTCGTCGTCGAAGGAGCAGATGTCCCGAGGGACTTATTGAAGCGCTGGGAGGTTCGTCCGGGAACCCATCGGATTGAGCTTTTCAGAGAGGGCTATTCGCCGATCATCGGAAGCGTCACCGTTCTTTCTGGTGAAACGAGTGTGGTGAGAGTGGGGGCGCTATGAAAGTTCTGCTCCTCTCACCGAAGGCCTCCGTGATCATCGATGTCACAAATCTCGTGGCCGTCGGTGGCGCTAGCTCCGGTGGAGTCCGCCTGGAAGGGTTGGCGAAGGCGGACGACTACATCGTGCTCTCGCCGAACGCGGGCGGAGTCACGATGGTGCCGTTGAAAGGGAAAACCAAAGGCCGCAGCGAACTGGGTCCATTGTCGCGGACCGAGATCGAAGACCTCATCGTTGTCCCTCTTCCGATCTTCGGGCCCTCGGCCGAAGCCGAGGTTTTTCCCCTTGGTCACCTAGAAGAGGCTTTGGCAGAAGTTTCACAGGCCCCGAACGGGGCCGCGATAACGGCGATTGTCCTGCGCCATGTGATTGCGAGCTGTGGTTTTGATCGAGGCCTGGTCATCGCCAAAGATGGGAGCGGAACATTCCGGGTCGTCGCCCATCAGGGCACGGATCCGTCCGCTCCCTGGCTTTCCGAGTCTCTTTTGGCGGAGACGCTGGCGAATCGCAGGTCCGTTGTTGTCCCCAACGTTTTTGGCAGCCGCTTTGAGCGGAATCAGAGTCTCATTGGAACGGGGTTCCTGTCGGTGGCCGCGTGGCCTCTCCTTTGGGGTGGCGAGACCGTTGGTGCGATCATTGCGGGGTCTGCGATCCCTCAGGCCGAGAAAGAGCTTCGCAATCCGATTCCCGCTCTCCTGAGTCCTCTCGTCGCTCAATACGTCGCCGCTTGGGTCAAGGAGAAGGCCCTCGAAGAACGCCTCCAGGGCCGGCTTGATAAGACTGACGATGCTCCTTTTTTGACCGAGTCACCGGAGCTTCGGAGAGTTCTCGACCTCTCTCGAAAGCTAGCTCCGTCGGACCTCTCCGTCCTCATTCAAGGCGAAACGGGTGTGGGGAAGGAAGTTCTGGCCAAGTGGCTTCATCAGAAGAGTGGGAGCGCCAAGGGGGCCTTCGTCGCCGTCAATTGTGGCGCGATCCCGGAGAACCTCATTGAGAGCATTCTTTTTGGGCACAAGCGCGGGGCCTTCACGGGCGCCGTCGCCGATCAGACCGGAAAGTTCGTCCTCGCCCACGGGGGGACACTCTTCCTCGATGAGGTCGCCGATCTTCCCCTGACCGTTCAGGGAAAGCTCCTCCGAGTTCTGCAAGAGCGGGAGGTCGAGCCCGTTGGTGCGTCGAAGCCCATTTCGATCCACGTCCGAGTTCTCTGCGCCTCTCATAAAAATCTTCGCCAGCTAGTTTTGGACGGCAAGTTCCGGGAGGATCTTTACTACCGTCTAGCCGAGGTGACTTTTGAGATTCCTCCGCTCCGGGAGAGGCCAGAGGACGTGCTCTTGATCTGCCAGCAGTATCTCCAAGAGAATAAGATCGATAAAAAGCTCTCGATTGCGGCTTGGGAGTGGCTCCCGACCCAGCGCTGGACAGGAAACGTCCGCGAACTTCTGAGCTCGCTCCGGCGCGCTTCCCTGCTTTCACTGGGAAAGGAAATTGAGGTCGGGGATTTCGTCGGCCCTGGATCTGGGACGAAAGAGAGGTCCTGGCTTGGGGCCTTGACTCTCGATGAGGCGGTCCGAGACTTTCAGCGGGAGAAGATTCGGATCGCGCTGAAGCTTACCGGGGGGAATCGGAAAAATGCGTCTGATCTTTTGGGAGTGAATCAGCGAACGCTCTTCCGGTATTTGGAAGATATGCGAGAGGAGTTATGACGACCGTGTCATGGGGACTGACAGAAGTGTCAGCTCAAAACGATAACGAGGGATGGAAAGTCAGTAGTTTAGCTCGAGCTCAGGTTGGCCTGCCTTGTGGAATAGGGAAAGTATCCACAACAAACAAGGAGCTACCTTTGCGCTTTCTTATCCTCATTGTCTTTTCACTCGCCGCCATTCTTATCGGTTCAACCGAGAGTCACGCCCAGGACTTCTACAACTTTTATTTTCAGAAAAATACTGGAGCTCAAGCGGCACTGGGACCACAAGGGCCGTCGCCTGTTCCCGGGCAAGTAACTGAATCCCAGGCCCCGTTATCTCCTCCGGTAGCGCCAACGACGGTCCAGAACAGCATTAAACCTGTCTCTGAATCCAAGAGTGATTTTCGCAAATACGACGTTTCTTTCTCTAAGTCTTCGGTAGGGTCACCGGGTGTTGTGACGGATAGAAATGCCTATGGGCTTGATCCGAGTGAATATGAGACGGTTGGAAGTGAGTCGTATGACGATGTTTACGCGCGAGATGCTTATTCTCTTATTGGCTCATACCGCTTCAATCGCTTCGTTGCGACAGAGGTGGGTGTAACTTATTCCACAAAGTGGCTGTCTGATACCCCGGAGAAAGAAGGCCTCGGAGATGGAAAAGATATCGACGGAAGCTTAGGCATTGCCTTGACTCCGATTCACATAAACGTCTTCGGTTACGAGCTCCTAGAAATCGGCGTTCTCGCGGGCGTTTTCACCCAAACAAAGTTTGAAGTCGATATCGATCGTAAGGGAAATGCTTCCAGCGATAAAGAAAAGGTCATTGCACCCTACCTAGGCCCCCGCTTAGCAATCAACCTAACGCCCGAGCTTGGAGTCGTTCTCGACGGACGAATGAAGCCTAAATCTAGCGGTGGGGGGATTGCTTCCCTGGGCATTAGGTATCGGTTCTAAAAGAGTTTCTAAATTGGTTCTAAGGAGTTACTTGTGCCAACGCATATCCTTATTCTTCTTTCTCTCGCTGCTGTATGTATCGGCGCAACTGAGAGTCGTGCCCAGGATGTTTACAACTTTTACTTTCAGAAAAATACTGCTGCTCAAGCACCACTAGGACCATTAGTGACAACGCCGGCAACCGGGTCATCTTCGCAATCCGCGGCTCCTCTACCAACACAGCTGCCAGCGACGACGGTTCAGACCGACGTAAAAAGGTTGTCTCCGGTGAAGGCTGATTTTCGTAGGTTCGACGTCACCGTTGCGAAGGCACAAGTCATATCTCCTACTGTGACCACCTATCAGGTCACTGAGGATAATTTGTATAACGATAAGTACAAGGGTGTTGAAGCACGAGATGCCTATTCCCTCGTGCTTTCGTACCGCTTCAATCGTTTTGTTGCTTCGGATTTCGGGTTAACGTATTCGACAAGTTGGAAGAACTCAGATCCGCTGATCCGTGGGATGGGGAAAGGAGTTGATCTCGATGGAAACCTCGGTATCGCGCTCACACCTATCCATATCAATTTCTTTGGTTACGAGCTCATCGAGATCGGTGTTCTTGGGGGGCTCATGACTCAAACGAAGTTCGAGCTCTTTGAAAAATTCGATGCAGGTGAAGGTACCTTTAAGAACAAGAGTAAGATCGTTGTCCCATACCTCGGCCCTCGCTTGGCGGTGAATCTAACACAAGAACTCGGTCTCGTGCTCGACGGAAGAATAAGAACTGACAATAGTGGAATCGCTTCACTTGGTTTGAAGTATAGATTCTAGAAGGGTTCCAAACACGTTGGAACCCTTTAGTACTCGCGGACAGCGGAGGGGTCGATGGTGGTCGGGATCGCAGTCCCAGAGAAGATGGTCTTCTTGTGGGAGCCGACGATGATCTTGCGGTGAGTAACGTCCACGTCTAAGAGGCAGTTGTGGCCGGCCTCGACGGCGAAGTAGGCGAGTCGTATGACGGTCTCGATTTCGTCTTCACAGTCCGTGACGGTGAGGGGCAGTTCTTTGCGCTTCAGATGCCCGGTCTTCTTAGTCTCTGCCTTGGTGAAAACGATCATGTCTCGTGCGCGCTCGAGGTTCGCCTCGTATTCTGCGAGGGGGGCCGCGACGGTCTCGTCGAAGCACTGGCCACAGTAAACAGGATGCGCGAGTTCCTTCGGGACTTCCTTCCGGAACGAGAAGGCGTCGTTCATGAACTGGCCGCAGGATTTACAAACGGGTTCGCTACACTGGCCACAGACGAAGTTGGCCTTGGGTTTCTTGCAGGTCTTGCAGATCGGAGTGAAGTTCACTAGTAGACCACCCTGGTGCGGATTGAGCGTTGGAGTTGAGCGATGCGGGAAGCGAGGTCGTCCGCGTGGGAGTAGTGCACGTCCATCACCAGGTAGCCGATCTCGGCGTCGGTGGAGAGGAACTGGGCCTCGATGTTGGCCCCGGCCTGAGAGATGATGGTGTTGATCTCTCCGAGAACCCCGGGTTCATTTCGGTGGACGTTCAAGATCCTCGACGTGCCCTGCTTCACCGGAAGATCCACATTCGGGAAATTGACCGCACCGCTGGAAGAGCCGATCTTTAAGAAGCGCCGGAAACTCTCGGCGACCTCGAGGCCGATCGCCCGCTGGGCCTCCTCGGTGCTGCCGCCGATGTGCGGGGTGAGGATGACGTTCGGAAGATTCTGAAGGGGCGTCACAAATTTTTCTTTGTTCGAGGCCGGCTCGACCGGAAAGACGTCGACGGCGCAGCCAGCGAGGTGCTTTTCACGCAGACTTGCCACGAGGTCATCGATCACCACCACCGTTCCCCGAGAAGCGTTGATGAGGTAGGAGCCCTTCTTCATGCGGCGAAGTTCTCTTGCCCCGATCATGTTCATGGTCTCGGGGATCTCCGGAACATGAAGTGTCACGAAATCGGAGACGCTTAAGAGCTCGTCGAGAGATGTCGTGGCGCGAGCGTTTCCGAGAGGAAGCTTTTTAACGGCGTCGTAGAAGACAACCTGGAGGCCCATGCTCTCGGCGAGGATACTCACCTGGCTTCCGATGTGACCGTAGCCGACGATGCCGAGAACCTTCCCTCGGACTTCCCGGGAGCCTTCAGCGGATTTCACCCAGTCTCCTTGGTGGGCCTTGCTGTTCCGGTCACCGAGCTGCCGGGAGAGAGCAATCATTTCGGCGATGACGAGTTCGGCGACGCTTCGGGTGTTCGAGTGAGGAGCGTTGAAGACGGCGACCCCCATCTTCCGCGCCGCCGCGAGGTCGATCTGGTTAGTGCCGATGCAGAATGCGCCGATCGCCAGCGTCGGTGCGGCGTGGGTAAGGACCTTCGCCGTGAGTTCACTCTTGGAGCGGATCCCGATGGCGCAGTAGCGCGGCAGAAGCTGGATGAGCTCGGCCTCGTCGGGCGCGTGAGACAGGAGATCGACTTGGTAACCATGGCCTTCGAGGAACTCTTTGGCCACAGGGTGAATGTTTTCGACCAGGAGGATGCTTGGTTTGTCTTGAGATTTCATGACCATGATCTTAGTGAATTTTTGGCCTTTTGTAAGGCAATAAAACTGGAAAGCGTGAGGAGTTTGCTGCCCTGCGGGTAATTAACCGTTGCCATCCGGTGACGGATCGGGAAGACTAAATTTATTAACAGGAGGTTTTATGGAAAAAACAGCATCGGCAAAAAAACCAGCGCGCAAACCGAACGCGGCGTTCATGAAAGTGTTGACCCCATCTGCGGAACTCGCAGCGGTGATCGGCGAAACTCCCATCCCGCGGACAGAAGCCGTGAAACTCGTGTGGGACTACATCAAGGCCAACAATCTTCAGAACCCGAAGAACAAGCGAAACATCCTGGGCGACGCGAAGCTCACGAAGGTCTTCGGCAAAGAAGAAGTCACGATGTTCGAACTCACCGGGATCCTCGGAAAGCATCTTCACTAATTTTTTGTTATTCCCAAAGGGCCGGAAGGCCCTTTTTTCTTGCCCGGAGACCTCATGTCCGGTTCCTTGACCTGTTTTCTCCCCCTAGAGGTGAAGACTCTCGAGTCCCTCCTATCGGCTTACCAAGAAGACTTCGACCACTACCTAGCCGAGCTCTTCACTGACGACGAACTCCTGGCCTTAGAGGCCAAGCTCGAAGCGATCGCTGCGGTTTCGGCCCAGCCCATGCTCGACGTAGCGTTCGATGACTTCTACCCCGATGCCGAAAGGGAAGAAGATCAGCGGGCCTTCTTCGAGCGCTGTCGGTCCACCCTGGTGATCGAGAACCTTCCGTTCTTTGAGTCGAATCCCTTTCAGGTGACCTACCTCAACGACCTTTTAAACAAGTTCGATGAGGTCCTGATTGACCTGGGCGGAGTGAACGAACTTCAGTTCCGAGACCGCTACCTGGAGACGCTTCGAAGGTTTAAGGCGATTGACACTTTTACCCCAAAGCCGAAAGTGCCCCCGGTCCTGAGTCTCGGGGCAAAGTCACTCCAACCGGTTGATCCTATCGATTTTCTTCTCCGCGATGTGTACCGGGAACTCGACCGGCTCGGTGCCGGTGTTCCGAGCCCTGAAACTCTCTCGCCGAAAGGGCAGAAGATTCTTCAAACGGTCCGAGGGGAGCGCTGTTCCCCGGATGAACTCCTCCGGCGTGTGGGTTTGAACGCCAAAGATCTCGATGACGGCCTTGAGACCCTGAAGTTTTGGCTCCGGCGTCACTAAATCGGTTCCTCGCTTTGAACGGGAAGTGGAGGAACCGTGGTTGAATCCTTACACAGGGAATTAGTTGAGCGAAACGCCAGAGTAAAACAGCGGTGCTGTCGCCCAATTGTTCAGCTATAATCCCAACACTAAGGGGAACTCATGCAACTACTCTCATCCGACGTCGCCCGCGACGTCATTCACCACGGCCTCTCCCTCGGTGCCGACTTCGTTGACGTCTTCATCGAGCGGACGCAGTCGGAGAACCTCGACTTCCGAAACCGTCGCGTCGAGGATACCCAATCCGGCATCATCTTCGGGATCGGGATCCGACTCATCTTCGGCGAGCAGTCTCTCTACGGGCACACGAATGCCACCGACCGAGAAGAGCTCCTTCGCATCACGAGTCTCCTTGGGGCCCGGATCGGCAAGAGGGCTTCTCCAGGCCCCATCAACTTCGAGCAGCTCAGCTACCCCAAAGTTCATGCGATTCCGGATCGGACCGTGGAGGCGAAGTACCGGCTCTCGGTTCTGCGGGACATCGACGAGAAACTTCGGACCGATGCTCGCGTCTCTCAGGTGACGTTGAACTACATTCGAAAAAAGCAGCTCATCGAGGTGTATAATTCCGAGGGCCTCTTCGCGACCGAAGAGCGGCCCTACATCCGGCTCTTTCATCAAGTCGTGATGAAGGACGGCGAACACCAGGCCCAGGCGTTTCACGGTCCTGGGGCGGTCGGAGGCTGGGAGTTCGTCGAGTCCCTTGATCGAGGTGCGGTCGTCGAGGGCCTTCTGCGACAGGCCTCGACCATGCTCTATGCCGATCCGTGCCCGGCCGGAAAGATGCCCGTGGTGATCGACAACGGGTTCGGCGGTGTGATCTTCCACGAGGCCTGCGGCCACTTGCTTGAGACAACCTCGGTTGAAAAAAAGGCGAGTGTCTTCTGGGATAAGATGGGCGAGTCGATCGCTCACTCGGCCCTGACGGCGATCGATGACGGCACCGTGGACGGTGCCTGGGGCTCGCTCTCGATCGATGACGAGGGGATGCCGACCGAGCGGACCGTGTTGATCGAGAACGGAAAGCTCAAGCGCTTCATCTCCGACCGCCTTGGAGAACTGAAGACGGGCCATAAGCGCACGGGGTCGGCCCGCCGGCAGTCCTATAAATTTGCTCCGGCCTCACGGATGCGGAACACCTACATCGAGCGCGGGCCCCATGCGTTTGAAGACCTCATCGCCAGTGTCCCGCGCGGTCTCTACGCCAAGAAAATGGGAGGCGGCTCCGTGGATCCGTCGACCGGACAGTTTAACTTCTCCGTGCAAGAAGCCTACTTGATCGAGGACGGCAAGATCTCTCGCCCGGTGAAGGGGGCGACGCTGATTGGAACGGGCCCGGACATCATGACCAAAATCAGCATGGTGGGCCGAGACCTTCAGCTCATGGCCGGGATGTGCGGCTCCGTCAGCGGAAGCATTCCCACGACGGTCGGTCAGCCTCCGGTTAAAGTGGATGAGATCCTGGTCGGAGGTGAAGCGTGAGGACCCTGCTTGAAAAAGTTGTCGGAAAGCTCGTGGACGCCAAGGCCGAGGGAGACGTCATCTACTCGGGGGGCCGCTCGCTCAAGCTCAGTTCTCAGAAGGGGAGCATCGCCGAGTACAAGGTAACGGGGTCCCGGATCGTCGGAGTCCGCGCCATGAAAGAGGGCCGAGTCGGGATCGCCTTCAGCGAGGCCCTGGATGAAGGATCTCTGGACCTCATGGTCCAGCAAGCTCTCGCCAACGCCGAACACAGTGAAGAGAATCCCTTCGAGCGCCTCCTCGATCTGTCGGGGGGTCTCGCCGACGAACTCACGTACCCCGAGGCCGAAGTTTCGATCGAAGAAAAAACTCGCCGAGCGATCTCCCTCGAGACGGCCGTTCGCGCGGCCGATTCCCGGGTGAGTGCTGTGCCCTATAACTCTTTCTCCGAGAATGACTACGAGTCTTCCTACCTGAGTTCCCGGGGGCGCTACACGGCCTACGCCGATAAGTCATACTCCATTACTTCTTCGGCGGTGATGGAGTCCGGGGGTGTGAAATCGAGCTACCATGACTACGACGTCGCCCACACGTTCGGAGACCTCCAGTGGGAGAAAGTCATCCGGACGGCGCTGGAGCACGCCGCAAACCTCCTGACGGAGGCACCGATTGCGACGGGAAAGTACGCCGTGGTCTTCTCCCCGGACTGCCTCCAAAGTCTCCTCGGCTGCTTCTCAAACTTCACCTCGGCCAAGGCTGCCCTGGATAAGTTAAATCCCTGGGCCGATAAACTGGGAACGACCGTGTCCGCGGCGGAGCTCACGTTGGCAGATGAGCCCCAGCACCCGGGGGCCTTCCGGCGGTCTCTGTTTGACGCTGAAGGGGTTGAGCAGAAGCGCCTCGTTCTCATTCAAGACGGAGTGCTCACGAACCTCTACCAGAACTCCGTGACCGCTCGGAAGTTGAACACCGTCACGACGGGCCACGCGGCGCGAGGGGCAACGAGCTCCATCTCCGTTGCCGGCACGCACCTCGTTCTCACGGGCAAACATCCGAAGCCACGACCATCGCGCTACCTCGAGGTGATCCAGATGGATGGGCTCTATTCAGGTGCCAATCGCGTGACCGGGAACTTCTCGGTCGCTGTGAAAGGATACCTCTGGGACAACGGTGAGCGCACGCAGACGGTTGGAAAGTGCACCCTCTCTGGCAATCTGTTGCGGCTGCTTCAGAGTGCGGAGGTTTCTGGGTCCGGACTCACGGCCTCCACTGACCGTTCGTTTTTTAGCGTACCCCTTGTCTTCCATGATCTCTCCATCGCAGGCGTTTAATTACCCATAGGAGTCCTTATGCTATTTGATCAGACCATCCCTCCGTTTCTGAAGATCCTTCGAAATCTCTCAGCGATCCTCGACAAGGCCGACGCCCACGCCGCGGCCAAGAAGTTTGACGTTTCGATCCTCCTGAATGACCGCCTTTCACCGGACATGTTTCCTCTCATTCGCCAGGTGCAGATCGCCTGTGACACCGCAAAGCTCGGCGCCGCGCGGCTCGCCGGAAAGACAGCTCCCGTGAACGACGATGGGGAGAAGTCCCTGCCGGAGTTGAAAGAGCGCATTAAGCAGACAGTGACCTACCTAGAAACCTTCACGGCCGCGGACTTCGCCGGATCGGAAGAGCGGCACATCACCCAGCCTCGCTGGGAAGGGAAGTATCTCCTCGGGAAAGAGTTCCTCCGCGAGCACGCCCTTCCGAATATCTACTTCCACGTGACCACCGCCTACGCCATCCTTCGGCACAACGGCGTCGAGGTCGGGAAGAAAGACTATCTCGGAGAGATGCCGTTTAAGCACTAAGGTCTCCTCGAAGGCCAGGGCGTCCGAGCGGCGCTCTGTCCTCCTTCGAAGCCCCTGGTTGCTATTCCAAGATTCGCTGTTTTACGTAATGAATGATGGCGTCACGGTACCGGGTCCCGAACATCTCTCGAAGTTGGGCATCTCCTGCAAGATAAGTCCGGACAGAAAACTGCGGATGTCCGGCGCGGCCCTCTATGATTCCTTGCTCTAACCAGTGCCCTGTCGCTGCTTGTCGATTGCTGCGGCCGAACGCCGCTAGGAGATCGGGGTGATTGGCCAGGTACCAGTCAGGGTCGAAGACTTCGGAATCCAGGAGAAAGTTGTAAGAGACATCGATGTCTTTCACGTTGTTCCCTGTGCCCTGGGTGAAGTCGAGGGGAGTGATACTCTTCGTCAGCAGGATTTCAAAAGTGCTGTCCCGGCAGTCGACGCGCACCCATTCCTTTCCGCCCCAGAAGTCGACTCCGGGAATGGGGGAGGTAGGATTACAGCGCTGTCGGAGAGAATTATCTGACCCCCGCGGATCGCAGCGCGAGAGGTCGCCGCCTTGGTCGAGGCATTTTTGCTTCGGAATCCAGGCCTCCCAGCGGGTGAAGCCGTATTCTTTGGTGAAGTAGAAGCGCTCCAGCGCGTTGCTCACTCGATCGAGGGAATAGTGTGAGAAGTGGTAGGTGACGATGGCATTCATGGTCTTCCCGGATTCAAACCGGACGGGGACGGGCCTGTTCCAGACGCTCAAAGTTGTCCCACTGGACTGACCGGTCCGCGGGCAGTTTGCCGGAAGCTCTGGCTCAATCCTTCGCATGAAGATGCTGTGCCGAAGGCTCCCGTCAAGGAGACTGGGCGCAAACAGCGGCCAGCCGCCGTGGCGCTTGGTCGAATCTTGGTAGATCAGTTGATCGAAGCAACCTCCGTCGAAAGTCCGAATGACCGACGCCGCGTTCCCATTCGGGTCGATCAGGTCATAGGCGATGGAGGCGTTGGTGAAGACCATGTTGTAGCGGTAGTTCGCGGTGAAATTCCCCTGGCCATTTTTCGTCACGAGAACTTTGAGTTTCCCGTCGGTCCCAACCACCGGGATGCTCGAGAGCAGTTGGTAGCGAACGTTCCTTCCGGAGTCGAGGTCGGTGATGAGGTACGGGAGCCGTTCGCCGATGCGAATGTTCCGATGGATCGGGCAGGTGTAGGGGTCTCCGGAAATCGGAACATCGTTGGCGTTCACACAGACGTCCGAGATGAGATAGTCTAAGTAGTCTCCACCGTTGATGATCTGCGCATTGAGCTCAAACGGCTTCGCGAGGGAGAGGGCCTCGGAGACGGGTGTTCGGGCCAAGATCTTGGAACTCGAAGTTTTCTTCGAGTCGCAGCCAAAGAGAAAGGAGATTGTGAACAAGAGGGTCAATGTGTGAATCATCGAAGCTCCGGAAGGGATGAGGTTCCACTAACTACCCGTCCATTGTACTTCGATTTCGACAACTGCAGGCACAAGATTTAGCTCCTCAGTGAGGGAGGGAGATAACCGCTTGTGCCTGCAGCGCTGGAGTCGGTTCCAGCTGGGCAAAAAATGCCCGGAGCTCCCCCTCCTTCTAATCATTTCACATGTTCCTACGAGGTCGACTCGAGGGCCCCTGAAGCCGGAGGTCTTATCTCTGGGAACTTTCTGTTACGTAGTGAATGATTGCGTCCCGGTAACGGGTGCCAAACATCTGCTGAAGTCCAGGATCACTCGAGAGATAGGAGCGCACAGAAAACTGCGGATGGGCCACGCGACCTTCGGCGATTCCAAACTGTAACCAGTGTCCCGTCGCTGCCTGGAGATTACCCCGTCCGAACGCCGCCAGAAGCTCGGGATACCGGTTCAGGTACCACTGAGCGTTGAACACCTCAGAGTCCAGGAGAAAGTTGTAGGCGACGTCGATATCCTTCACGCCGTTTGTTGTGGCCTGGGTGAAATCCACGTGGATGAACGGCTTCGTGAGGATGACTTCGAAGGTGCTGTCTCGGCAGTCGACTCTGACCCATTCCTTCCCACCCCAGGAGTCCACTCCTGGGATCGGTGACGTAGGGTTGCAGCGTTGCCGAAGGGAGTTGTTCGACGCGAGGGGATCGCAGCGGGAGAGGTCACCGCCCTCGTCGAGGCATTTTTGTTTGGGGATCCAGGCCTCCCATCGGGTGAAGCCGTATTCCTTCGTGAAATAGAAGCGCTCCAGTGCATTGTTGACCCTCCCAAGGGAGTAGTGGCCGAAGTGATAGGTCACGATGGAGTTCATGGTCTTTCCGGATTCAAAACGCACGGAAACCGGCCTGTTCCAAACGCTTAACGTATCGCCGACAGATCGACCGATCCGTGGGCAGGTCGCTGGGAGCGACGGCTGAATCCTTCGCATTAAGATACTATGCCGAAAGCTTCCGTCGAAAAGGCCCTGGGAAAACAACGGCCAGCCGCCTTGGCGTTTGGTGTCATCATGGTAGATGAGCTGATCGAAGCAGCCTCCGTCGTAGGTCCGGATGATCGAGGCGACGGTACTGTTGGGGTCAATCAAGTCATAGGCGACGGCGCCGTTTAAGTTGTAGCGAAAGTTGGGACCCAAGTTGCCATGGCCGTTCTTTGTGACAAGGATTTTGAGTTTCTCATCCGTGCCGACGACCGGGATACTCGAAAGCATTTGATAGCGAATGTTCAGACCTTGGTCGAGGTCCGTCACGATGTAGGGGAGCCGCTCCCCGATGCGAATGTTCCGATGAGTGGCGCAGGTGTAGGGATCTCCGGAAACGGGAACATCATTCGCATCGACGCAGACGTCCGAGATGAGAAAATCTAAGTAATCGCCGCCATTGATGATCTGCTGATTGATCTGAAAAGGTGTCGCCGGGGAGATCGACTCTGAGACGGGTGATCGGCTCAAGATCTTAGAACTCGAGGTTTTTTTCGAATCGCAACCAAGAAGAACAAGGCCCGTGAGAATGAAGGTCAAGATATGAATCATCGATGCTCCAAGCTGGAGGAAGGGAAACAGAGTCTCCGGTTAGGATACTATACTTTCTTCATCGGTGACCCTAGAATTTGGCGGTTCAGTGGTGGATCGAAACGATTTCGGTGGATCGTGCGTTCGGACCTGGCCCGAGCTGGGCAAAAAATTCCTTCAGCTCCTCTTCGTTCAAGGTCTCTCGTTCCATGAGCGTATGGGCCGCGCAATCTAAGAGCGGGCGCCGAGCACCGAGAAAGTCAAGCGCGCGTCGATACGCTGCCATGACCATGGTCTTCACTGCCTCGTCTATTTCGCGCGCAGTTTCATTCGAAAAACCTGGCCTTCCGAAGGACTCCTTGGCATCTAGGAATGGACTGGTCGGCGCCTCATACGAGACAAAGCCAAGCTCGTTGGTCATCCCGAAACGCATCACCATTTCCCGGGCGATGGTGGTGGCCCTCGCGAGGTCATCGCTAGCACCGGTGGAGAGGTTCCCGAAGACCAGCGTCTCTGAAGCTCGGCCTGCGAGGAGGACAGTCATTTTGTTCTCGAGGTCTTCCTTGGTCATGAGGTAGCGCTCTTCGGTGGGATGCTGAATCGTATACCCCATCGCCCCGAACCCGTGCGGGATGATCGAAACTTTGTGAACCCTATCGTTGTGACTAAAGCCGTGGCCCACCAGAGCATGGCCCATTTCGTGGTAGGAGACGATCTCTTTTTCTTTGGGGAGAAGGACCTTACTCTTTTTTTCTATCCCGGCCACCATCCGCTCCATCGCTCGCGTGAAGTGATCCATCTCCACCGCCGGCGAATCTTCTCGGGTTGCGATGAGGGCCGCTTCGTTGACGAGGTTGGCAAGGTCCGCTCCGCTGAACCCTGGGGTGAGTCCCGCCAAGGAATCGACGTTCACCGCAGTACTCGCCTTCACTTTTCTCAAGTGGATGCTCAGGATGTCGATGCGGCCTTTTCGATCGGGCCTATCCACCACAACCTGTCGGTCAAATCGCCCGGCCCGAAGCAGGGCGGGGTCAATCATCTCAGGCCGGTTCGTGGCCGCCAGGATGATGATTCCGCCTTGGGTATCGAACCCATCCATTTCGACCAGGAGCTGGTTCAGGGTTTGTTCTTTCTCGTCGTTCCCACCCATGATGCTCGAGTGGCGAGTTTTTCCCATGGCATCGAGCTCGTCGATGAAGATGATGCACGGAGAGGCTTTTTTGGCCTGCTCAAAGAGGTCCCGAACTCGGGCCGCTCCGACGCCGACGAACATCTCCACAAACTCGGCCCCGCTGGTCGAGAAGAAGGGAACTCCGGCCTCTCCGGCGATCGCTTTTGCGATCAGGGTCTTGCCGGTCCCCGGGGAGCCGACCAGGAGAATCCCTTTAGGCATCTTTCCACCGAGAGCACTCGTCTTGTCTGCGTTCTTTAGAAATGTCGTGACTTCGCGTAGTTCCTCGAGCGCTTCGTCCGCTCCGGCCACATCGCGGAAGGTGGTTTTGGTGTCGGTCTCCACGTAAATTTTCGCCTTGCTTTTTCCAACGGACATGAAGGACCCACCACCGCCTCCCATCCCCTTGAGGCCGCGCCGAAGGACAAAGTACCAAAAACCGATGAGAATCAGCGTTGGTAGGAGGAAGAGGGCCAGACTCCCCATGGCTGAAGAAGCCTCCAGCCCGTTGTAGGGGACCTTGTATTTATCAAATTGTGCCGCAACCTCTGGGCCCACGAGAGTGGTGGTGAAGGTGGTCTCACCTTTCACCGGCCGCACGAAGATACCGCTGACCTTCTCTCCCTGGATGACCACGCTCTTCACAGCGCCGCGCTCGAGATGCTGCTTGAACTCACTGGTCCCGATCCGTTTCTGAGAGGCGTCCTGGAGGCAGCTCCGGACCAGAAAAAAAACCACGAGTGCCAGGAAGAGGTGATAGAAATTAACGGAGAACTTCTTGTCGTGTGTTGTGTCCATGCGCCCATCCTAGCAACCTTCACAGCTCAGATCATGCTTCGCCCGGTGAAACTGGAGCAAGTCAGGTATCAGGAGCGATCCAGAGGGGAAGTGAAAAGCTCAGGTTCTAAGATTTCCTCTCCTTAGACCGATAAGTTAACTGAAGTATGTGTGACATCACCCGTCTTGTCGTTCTCACTCTCCTCCTCGTGCTCTCGGCCTGCAAGACCGAGCAAGCCTCTGTGTCCGAAGGACAAACTGCCACCAGGCCCCAGCAGAGTTTGGACTCACCTCCGGAAGTGACAGGATTCACGGCCGGGTCCGTTTTGGAAGACACGCAGTCAGGACTCATCACTTTACTTTACACCGATCCCGACGGCGATAAGGCGACCTCTTGCGAGATCTCCCAGCGCAGCTACGTGACAGTCACGACACCCTGTTCGTGCAACAGCTTTGGTATCTGCCGCGTGCGTGTGAAGCCCATCTTGGATTACCATGGGCCAGCTTCTTTTAAGTTTTCTGTCAGGGCCAATAACCTTGCCTCTCTTTCTGCTCCGGTTACACTAACCGTCATCTCGGCCCAGGATCCGCCCAGGGCCCCGGATCATTCATTCTCTCTATTACAGAACACGACCTACACCTCGGGCACCGGAAGCCCCCTAAAACCGAACCTCCCGGCAACTGACCCAGACGGAGGAACTCTCACCTGTACCAGGGTCCTGAGCCCGGCCCGCGGGACCCTCACCCTGAACTCGAACTGCTCTTTTAGTTATGTCCCTGTCACCAATGATGTGGGGGAACTCTTTTTCACCTACCAAGTGAGTGACGGGACCTCCACCTCGGGAATCGGACGAGTGGATATTTCATTGGTGCGGAATAATCTCCCTCCCGTCGCAACCCCATCCACAGTTACTGCTTACCAGGGCGTGCCGGTGACCTTCTCACTCTCGGCGACTGACCCGAATGGGGATGACCTCACTTATCAGATTTCGTCCCCACCGAGTGGAACGCTTACGTTGATTGGCAACCAGGTCACTTACACACCACTGCAAGCTTTCCTCGGGACAATCAACCTCACCTTCGTGGCCATCGATGAGTTAGGATTAACCTCCTCGTCCACCAGTGTGCAAATCACCGTCGGCCCCGCAACCTACTACCTCTCGACAACCGGCAATGATTCCACCGCCACGCTGAACGATCCCACCAAGCCCTTCCTTACCACCCAGGCCGTGGTCGATGCCGCCATCGCGTTTGCGCCGACGGTGAGTAAGCCTCTGCAGATCGAGGTAGGGACAGGAACTTTCGGCGACGCCACGGTGAGCTCCAACTTTGGAACAAACATCACCTGGGCGGGTGTCTCCTCAACGGCCTCGATCATCGGCAACATCACGGCCAGTGGCACGAGTGGTGCCGACAGCTCAGGGATTGGCGATCCACTCACCGGGGCCTGGAACGGAAGCAGTGGTCAGAACGGGTTTGGGTTAACCATTTCTTCTGAATTTGATACCGCCAGCTCCCAATACACTTTGAGTTTTGGAAACATCACCGTTGACGGCGGTGACGGAGGCCTCCATACTCCGGACCTGTCTTTTGTTCCAAGGCCCGGCGTTCCCGGGAACGGGGGGAGCGCAACCCTCAAGGGACACTTCCAAGTGATCTCCGCTCTCGGTGGCGATGGCTTCGCGGGAGGCGCTGGCGGTCAAGTAACGCTCAAGAGTTATTCTACCTCGGTCGGGATCACTGCCTCGGGAGGTCTAGACCGGTGCACGCTCGCGCTCTCCTGCGCAACGACGGTAGACGGAAGAGCAGGGGGAACAGTCGTCATTGAATCCGGGGCCGTCGTTTCCGGAAACATCACCGTGACAGGATCTGAAAGCAAAGGCCTCGTGACAGTTGGAATCCAAAAAGCTGGGATCGGTGGAAGTATTCGCGTCGCCGGTAGCGTGAGCGGAAGTCTCACGGCCTCAGGAGGAAACACTTACGACTCAACCGTCGGACAAGGGGGAACGGTCCTGGTCGAAAGCACCGGTGTCGTGACAGGCCAGATCACTGCCGAAAGTGGAACCACCACAAATACCGGCCCTGGAGGTGCCGCCGGCACCGTTACGGTCTACGGAACCGCCCAAGACATTCATGTGAACTCCGGCCCAGGCCTTGGAAGCGGAGCTGGTCGAGTCAATGTCTACGGAACGGCAAGAGACATCGAAGCGAACTACTCGAACACCGCCTGTGGAAGCGGGGCCGCGGCCTCAGTGACCATTCGGGCCGGTGCCGTGGCCCGGAACATCTATGCCTCTGGTGGGAGTGCGGCTTGTTTACCTGGCACCGCGGCCTTGATTGATATCTATGGCACTGTCTCAGACACCATTCTTGCGGTGGGTGGCGATACTTCGAGTTCCGCCACCGCAGCTGGCAAAGGTGGCCGGATCCTGGTCCGCTCGACGGGAACGGTGAACACCGCCTCTGCTGCTGGTGGCGCCGCCGCTACCGGGTCCTGCCGGGACGGTGGGGATGGGGGGACGATTAGTGTTTACACCGGGGGAACGTTTACTCTTTTAAATCTTAATGTCGATGGTGGGGCGGGGGATGTGGGGTGTTCGCGCTCGTCAGGTCTTGTCGGTTCAATCCAAACTGCCCTCTAAGATTGGTGATTCTCCTGCGGCAACAGAACGGCGTTGTAGTAGTACATAAAGATGTCCAGGTGGTCCTGGAGTCTCAGAGGGTCTTTGGTCGTGCACCACGTCTTTCGGATCAAGCGGTTAACATTCGCTCGAAGAGTCGCACACGTGTGATTCACCATAAAGAGCGGGTCGAAGCGCAGCTTCTTGAGTTCCCCTTGCCCCGCCACGCAGGCGCGCTCACTCAAAAACGTTTCATGCTTCGCTCGG
>JAIYDL010000027.1 GCA_027487515.1 Pseudomonadota bacterium | reverse complement strand
GACAGATGATTATATCCGTCATCTGCTATGCCAAATATAGGCTCTAGCCGAAAATCGGCCTGTTCAACAACCGGAGCAGTTAATCCCCATCCTGTACCAAATAACAGGAGCATAGGGGTACCGTCAACGCTTATCTTCTGCAAGAGATCAATTTCTTTGCCATCGTAGCTTTTAAAGTTAGCACCAGTGACTACAACGCAAGGCTTCCGCCCCTCAATATCAGTAATTTTCTGAACCACGTCCTCGATCGTATCGATGACCTCGGCCTCGGCCAGGGCCTCCCGGCGGTCGGGGTTGTAGATGAGTCCAGAGTCCGCTTCCCAAAAGCCAAGGATCTTCCGTACCATGCCCTGCTGGTTCTTGATCGGCGTGATTAAAAAATACCGCTTGAATCCGAAAGTTCGGGCGGTCCGCGAGATGTCGTGGATGTCAAGATTCGTGACAGAAGTGGTGATGACAGAGCCCTCTTTCGAGAGGATGGGCCCGTGGACCAAACCGAGGTAACAGGGGACTGGAAAAGCCATAGAAATCCGCTTGTGGTTAGAAAAGTCTTGGATAGCCAAACTGGGGTCGAATGTCTAGGGATTTCGGGATGATTACGCTTTCCATTAGAGGTAGAATTGAATTAAGGTAAGGGCTAAAAAATACCGTTCCCGAGAGAACATCCCCCACCCCTCAAAGGTGACCGACCATGCACCCGAACCCTTTAAACTTCAGCGCTAACGAACTGTTTCTGATCGTCGGCCCTTGTGCCGTAGAGTCAGAAACCCAGATGCGGGCGATCCTCGGGCATGAACATCGCCCAACGCTCATCCGAGGCGGCATCCACAAGATGCGAACGAACGCGAAGTCCTTCCAGGGCATCGGCGACGAGGGCCTAGGGATCATCAAAAAGCTCAAGCAGGAATCTCCGTTCGATTTCATCACCGAGGTTACTGACGTTCGGCAGATCGAAACGCTCCTTCCGGTGACGTCCGTTTTTCAGGTCGGCGCCCGCAACATGTACAACTACGAGCTGCTCAAAGAACTGTCCCGCTACGACAGGCCCGTGATCCTTAAGCGTGCATTTTCGGCGACGATCTCGGAGTGGCTCGGGGCCGCGGAGTACCTCTCCAATCTTGGTGAGGAGAACATCATCCTCTGCGAGCGCGGGGTGCGATCCTTCGACAATAAGCTTCGAAACCTCCTCGACCTCGGTTCCGTGATCTACCTAAAAAAGAACACCACTTTTAAAATCATCGTCGACCCTTCCCACAGCATGGGCCTCACTCCGTATGTCGCAGACGCCGCCTACGCGGCCGTGGCCGCCGGTGCCGACGGGCTCATCGTCGAGGTTCACCCAGACCCCGCTTGCGCCCTCTCGGATGGGCAGCAGGCCCTGAACCTCCCGCAGTACGACGAACTGGTAAAAAAACTCCGCACACTCGCTCCGGTCTTCCAAAAAGAACTGAGGATTTAAACCATGGCTAAAGCCGATTTCGTTCGGGTCATGTTCAACGACATCGCCCACAAGTATGACCTCCTGAATGACATCCTTTCGGTGGGAACTCACCGGCTCTGGAAGCGCAAGTTCATCAAGTTTGCTCTCCGCCAGAACCCGAAGACCGCCCTGGACTGCGCCACCGGTACGGGAGACATCGCCTTCAAACTCAAGGCTTCGTGCCCGGGCCAGGTCGTCGGGATCGACTTCTCTCCCGGCATGATCGACCACGCCCTCGAGCGCGCGAAGGCCAACCCTCTGCCGGTTGAATTCAAGGTCGCCGATATTCAGAAGCTCCCCTTCTCTGACAAGGCCTTCGATGTGACCACTATCTCCTTCGGGATCCGTAACGTCGAGAACCTGGAGCTCGGGTTGCGCGAACTTGGTCGCGTGTCCAACGGTGTCTTCGTCCTGGAGTTTGGCCAGCCGAAGAATCGATTCTTCAAATCCCTCTACTTCGGCCTCCTGCGCCTCTACGTTCCTATCTTCGGGCTCATCTCCAAGCGCAAAGATGCCTACGAGTACCTCATCGCTTCTTCGGAAGCGTTCCCCTCGGCGGAAACGTTCGTGGAAATCATGCGCCGGAACATGACCTTCAAGACCTTCGGTCACGTCCCGGTCTTCGGCGGAATTGCCTACATTTACTACGCTCACAATTAGCGCGAGGTTCTCATGATCTCCCCCATCTTTGACCCCAACGAGTGGACCGAAATCACCGACACGAAGTTCGAAGACATCACGTTTCACCGCGCCCGCAACACGGGAGCCGTGAGGATCGCGTTTAACCGCCCCGAGCTCCGGAATGCGTTCCGCCCGCAGACCGTGGATGAGCTTCTCACGGCCTTCGAGTGGTCTCACCGGAACAACGATGTGGGCGTGGTCCTTCTCACCGGCAACGGTCCTTCGCCGAAGGACGGTGGCTGGGCGTTTTGCTCCGGCGGAGATCAAACGGTCAGAGGAAAGGCCGGCTACGAATACAAAGACACGAAACCGGGCATGCCCGTCGCCCATGGGCGCCTCCACATCCTCGAAGTTCAGCGGATGATCCGCTTCATGCCGAAGGTCGTGATCGCCCTCGTGCCCGGCTGGGCGGTAGGTGGCGGACACTCGCTTCACGTAGTCTGCGACCTGACGATCGCTTCGAAGGAGCACGCCGTGTTCATGCAAACCGACGCCCGCGTTGCGAGTTTCGACGGTGGCTTCGGCTCAGCGTACCTGGCCCGGCAGGTGGGGCAGAAGCGCGCCCGGGAGGTGTTTTTCCTCGAGCAGAAGTACTCTGCCCAGGACGCCTACGAGATGGGGATGGTGAATAAAGTCGTGCCCCACGCCGACCTCGAGGCCACGGGCCTTGAGTGGGCGAAGATGATTTGCTCCAAATCTCCGACGGCGATCCGGATGCTTAAGTTCAGCTTCAACCTCATCGATGACGGACTGGTGGGCCAGCAGGTCTTCGCCGGCGAGGCGACTCGCCTCGCCTACGGGACCGATGAGGCCCAAGAAGGCCGCAACTCTTTCTTGGAAAAACGCTCCGCCGACTTCGAGAAGTTTCCCTGGATGTACTAGATGATCAAGGCAGCGTCCTCTCTCCAGAACTGGGCCGACCGTAACTTCTGGGAGACCGGAGCTTTCCTGGCCTCCGACGATGGCTCAGTTGTTACTTTCGGTAAGGGAGGAACATCGGTGGCCACCGAGAGCTTTTTTCCTGGTCCCTCCCCGGTGTTCTACCTAAAAGATTTCTATTCAGCAGACTACCTCGCCTACCTCCCCGCAGAGGTCATGACCGTTTCTAGAGAAACGGTCATCGAGTGGCTGGAGGGTACCTCTGACACCCAACCGGCCCTCAGAGAGCTGGGGAGTGACGACGATCTGTATGAATCTGATTTCCTTCGCCTCAAGCGCTCCTTCGGCGATGGTCTGCAAAAAGTTGTCCTCATTTCAAGAGAGACCTTCGCGCCCTTTTCTCCCTCGGACACCCCTCGGACGCTCCTGAAGAGAGCGTTCACCTTCGGCACCGGAACTCCCTACGGGCTCTGGGGGCCTGGCCGTGGCGTGATCGGAAGTACTCCGGAGCTTCTTTTCAACATCCAAGGGGACATCCTTCGCACCTTCGCCCTGGCAGGCACTGCCCGCCAGGGGCTTGAAGAAGACCTCCTGCGCTCCCCGAAGGACCGCCACGAGCACGATCTGGTGGTCACCGACATTCGGGAGAAACTATCGATCTTCTCCCCGGATGTCCGAGTCGGCGCCACCCACCTCCTTCCGTACAAGGCACTGGTGCATCTGAAGACCGACATCGAGGCCCGGGTTTCCTCCGCCGTTGACCTCACGGCAGTAACGAACCTTCTTTCACCGACGGCGGCCTTAGGTGGGTATCCCAAGGATCTTGCCCTCCAATTTTTAAAACAGACGGCCTACGCGAAGAAGTACCCGCACCGAACCTTCGGTTCGGCCTTCGGGGTGGTGACTCCGGAGCGCCGGCACTTCGTGGTCTCGATCCGAAACGTCCAATGGGAGGGGTCTCAGCTCTTCATCGAATCTGGAGGCGGCGTGGTGGAGGAGTCAGAATTAGTGAAAGAAGTTGAAGAGTTCCGCCTGAAGCGGAATACTATCCGAAAGCATTACCTATGAAACTTCATCTCGAGAAAATCTACTTCTGCACCGGCGCCAGAAACCACGACCTCCTGAAGTTCTTCCCGGAGAACCTTCTGAGCTTCGAGTACGACGAACGGGTGGCGAGCTTCAAGGCACTGGGGCTCGCAAAGATTGCTCCTCATCCTGTGGCAGTGTGTACGACTTCCGGCACCGCCGTCGCCGAATGCGTTTCCGCCATGCTCGAGGCCCACTACTCCGAGCTGCCCTTGGTCTTGATCACCGGAGACAGGCCAAAGAAACTCCATGGCACGGGTTCACCGCAGACCATCGAGCACGAAGCCCTCACCAGATCCTGCCGCGGAAGCTACATCGAAGTCGATCTCCGAGACCTCCCGGAGTTATCTCTCGAAGGAGCAAAGTTCCCGGTTCATGTGAATGTGCTCGTAGACGATACGGTGGCCCATGACCTCCCCCTCACGTTTCATCCGAACCTGGACAGCGTAGCGGCTTTTTTCGAACGAGTGAAGAAGCCGCTCTTCCTCTTCTCCCACGAACGGCGATCCATGGCCTCCTTCGTGGAAAAGTTCGCCGCGACGGGCCTCCCCTTTTACGCCGAAACCCTCAGCGGAGGGCGCGAACGCTCAACCCTCAAAACGGAAAAGCACCTGGTGGAACTCTTCCACTCGGGAGGCTTCGACGGCGTGGTCCGAGTGGGGCACACACCCCTCTCGAAAGTCTGGCGCCTCCTTGAGAAGAGACCGCTCCCCGTGCTGAGCTTTGACTCCCGGAATCTTCCGGCCCTCTCCTTCGGGGAAGTTGTCCCGATGAGCTCCGATGCGCTCCTCGAGTCTCCGGGCTTCTGGGATGTGCTCCGCTCGATTCCTTCGTATACTTTTTCCGATCAGACGCTCGAAAGCCTTGAGGCCCTTACTGCGCGCTACCCACGCTCCGAAGTCGCCCACTTTCAGAAGCTGCAGGAGAGGTTCTCCGACGGCGACTCCGTCTACGTCGGGAATTCGCTGGTGGTGCGCTTCTTCGAGCTCACCCAAACCAAGCGCCTGTCGGTGTTTGGTAACCGTGGCGTCAACGGGATCGATGGCCAGCTCGCCTCGGCGATCGGGCTCGCAACGGGGACCACGAAGCGCATCACCTGTATCCTGGGAGACGTCACGACCTTCTACGACCTCTCGAGCCTCCGGGATCTCCCCTCGAATCTGAACCTGATCATCATGAACAATCGCGGAGGACGCATCTTCGATCTCTTGAACCTCGACAAGCGGATCGTCCTCGAGCACACCAATGATTTCCGCGCCATCGCCCAGGGGTTTGGCCTGAGCTACAGCAATGACATGAACGACTTCGGACAGGTGCAGGTCCTTGAACTCTTTCCTGACGGGGATGAAGGGAAGCGCTTCTTAAAGGAGTGGGGCCAGTGATTCATGTGTTTCATGGCTTCCTCGGGTCACCCCAAGATTTCTCCTTCCTGGGTCCTGGGATTACGTTCCACGATCTCTATGCGAAGACTGACACCTTAAGTCTCAATCCAGAAGACACGCTCATCGGTTATTCGATGGGGGGCCGCATCGCCCTTGAGCTCGCAGGTGCAGCGGGATTTAACCTCCAGCGCCTGGTGCTGATCAGTGCTCATCCAGGGCCCTCGACCGAAGAGGAACGGCTCCAGCGCCGGAGCTTTGAGGAGAGCGTCCTCGAGAAGCTCGAGGGCCTTGACCGAAGCGACTTCCTGCTCTGGTGGAATGCTCTTCCGATCTTCGAGCATGATGCGCCGATCTCGCCGAGTGAAGAAGTCTTTCGTCGATCGGCGGACCTCTTCCGTCGGCACCGGCTCTCGGAACAAAAAAATTACCTCGCAGAGCTCGAACTCCATCGGGAGAAGGTGCTCTACGTAGTAGGTCTTCAAGATGAGAAGTACCTGGACCTCGTGAGTGAGGTCCTCCTCCCCAGGGAGCTCACGGTGAAGGGCATCCCCGGAGGCCACCGACTCTTTCAGCACCCCGTGGCCCTCGGGGACCTCCTAAGAGAAGAAGGGATCTTATGAAAAACTTTATCCTCGCCACGAGACCCAAGACCCTGCTGGCCGGTGTGCTTCCGCCACTGGTGGCGTACGCCTACTATGTCTCCCCCGGGCGAGAGTCGCAGGTCTTGTACCTGGCCCTGGCCGTGTTCGGCGCCCTCTTCATTCAGATCGCCACCAACTTCTTCAACGACGTCATCGACCATGAGAAGGGTGCCGATAAGAAGCGCGTGGGGCCAACGAGAGTTTCGGCGTCGGGCCTTGTCCCCGTGGCCACCGTCCGCCGCTGGGCACTCACGTGTGTCGCCGCCGGTGCATTATGCGGAATTCCTCTTATCCTACGAGGAGGATGGCCCTTTTTGGTCCTCGGTCTGATCTCGCTCTACTTAACCTATGGCTACACCGGGGGGAAGATCTCCCTCGCCTACCATGGTCTCGGGGAACTTTTTGTCTTCCTCTTCTTTGGCCTCTTCTCCGTGATGGGTTCCTATTACCTCTTCGCCCTCCGCCTAGACGCGGGCTCGTTCGTTCTGGCCTCGGCCTTTGGTCTTCTCACCACCACCTTCATCTGTGTCAATAACCTTCGAGATCGGGAGACTGATCAAGAAGTAGGAAAGCGCACTCTCGCCACCAAGATGGGCCCCCGGGCCTACCAGGCGCTGATCCTCCTGACGATCTTTGCGCCGTATCTCCTTCTCCACTACTTCCGAGATCTCGCACTCATTTACTGGGTCTTCCTCGGTCTTCTCCCGGCCTTCAAACTCACACGGATTGTTCTCACTGAGAAGGGTCCCAACTTAAACGAGGGCCTGAAATTTTCGGGCGTTCATTTGATCGTTTTCTCGGTCACCCTCGCTACGGCGCTAGTCTATGAAAATTACCTATAGCCCGTACAAGCTCACCCCGCGCAAGAAGGCCAACCGCCTGAGTGATCTGAAGCCAAAGTCCGGCGTCTACCTGCAAGGAACTCTTGGACGGAAGGTGCTCTTCGCGGACTACTTCCCCCACGAGGCGCTGGGTGATCGCAGCTGTGAGGAGTTTCTCGAAAGTTTTAAATTCCAGCAGCACGGGTACGATCGGAAGGTCTTTGCCCTTCTCCTGAAGGACGGGGAGTTCCAGCGCTCTCCCGGAACTCTCTTTCGGAATCACCAGCTGTGGACTCCCCACGACGGCGCCCAAGCGGCCGTGCTGAAGTACAAACTCCAGGGCCCGGATGACTTCTCCTTCCTTCCGCTCCTGGAGCGCGGCCAGCGCCTGCGGCTTGACGCCAATGGGTGCTTCGACCGGCAGTCCCTCACCACCTTCGCAGGAGCTCTCCCCAAGGAGAACCTTGCCTTCGTGGAGTACGTTGAGGACCCGACTCCAGACCTGGACTGGAGCGCACTTCCCTTCCCCGCGGCCCGGGACTTTATCCCAGGGACCCCTCACGCCTACTACATCTACAAGCCGAACCGCGAAGAGCGGCCCGTGACTGAAGCGAAGGTGGTGGTGAGCTCCTACCTCGGAAGCGACCTCGGGCGCTGGCACACCTACGGAGAGCTCCTGGCCCACGGTGATTTGGCCGAAACCCATGGGATCGTCACGGAGAATTTCTACGACGAGGAACTTCCCCTCTTCCGGGGGACCTACCGGGATGGGTTTACTCCGGATGCCGCCACCGTTCGGCGACTTTACCGAGAGCTTGAACACCGGAACTGGAAGGTTCTATGTTCGATGTGAACTTCGATGCCGAAGAAGCTCAAGTGCTCTGCCATCCGGAGTACCGAAAGCATATCCCACAGCTCCTCCGGGGCCTTGAGACCTATGACCTTCGGAACCACTTCATCCTATTCTCCTCTGGGACCTCCGGCGGAGCGCTTAAGGGTTACGCCCTCTCTCAAGCCGCTCTCTTCGCCAACGCCAAGGCCGTGAACCAACACTTTGGCCTCACCAGTTCAGACGTCTGGGCACTCTCGCTCCCGGTGTATCACGTGGGGGGTCTCGCCGTTCTCGCCCGGGCCCACCTCCTCGGGAATAGAGTCATCGATGCTCGAGGCCGCGCCCCAGAGACCTGGGCCCAGGACATCCGAGGCGCCACCGTCACGACCATTGTTCCGACCCAAGTCTTTGATCTGGTCTCCCGAGGAATTCGCTCTCCAGAAGCTCTGCGCTGGGCGATCGTGGGAGGTGATTTCCTTAGTCAGGCGCTCCTGGCCCAGGGCTTGAACCTCGGCTGGCCCTTGACTCGAACCTTCGGCATGAGCGAGGTCTCTTCGCAGCTCGCCTCGGCAGAGCTTCCGGGAGAGGCCCCTTTGCGAGTCCTACCATTGCATGAGGTCCGGATCGATGACGGCCGCCTTTTAGTAAGAAGCCCCGCCCTCTTCACGCTGCAGTTTGAACTGGGAACCTCCTTGAAGGTCACACAAGCGCGGACTCTCTGCACCCCCGAAGGATTTTACCGGACCCAGGACAGCGCGGTTCTACAGGGCAACGAGATCTTGCCTCAAGGGCGCCTCGGGGACGCCGTCAAGATCGCGGGCCACCTCGTGAGTTTTAATCATCTTAGAGATGAGCTGGCCTCGTACCTTTTCCCGCTGGGCCTTTTTGGTCAGGCCGAGCTGAGCCTCGAAGACAATGTGCGAAAGGGGAAAAAGCTCGTGCTCCTCACTCTCCCTGGGGCACTGAATGAGGCCCGAGTTCGGGAGCTTGCTCAGCGCCTTCACCCCGTGAAGATTGATGAGCATCGCACCGTTCGTGAGTTCGAGCGCACGGCCTTAGGGAAGCTTAAGCGGACAACGCCCGTGTAGAGGGCTTTTCTAGTGCCTATTTCAAGCGAGCTCGATACACTTAAGTCATGAAAATTTTAATCCCTTCTTTTCTTCTCTTGTTCGTATCCTGCGCCAGCGACCGGCCCGAGCTCCGAAAGGTCCCGAGTGTTGACGTTCAGCGCTTCATGGGAGACTGGCACGTCATTTCGCACATTCCGACCTTCATCGAAGACGAAGCATTTAATGCGGTCGAAACGTACACCTGGAACACGGGCGAGAAGAGAATCGACGTGGTCTACCGCTTCAACAACGGAGCGACGAACGGGCCTAAGAAAGTTTACACCCAGAAGGCCTGGGTCCATGACCCCAGCGGAAACGAGTGGCGGATCCAGTTCCTGTGGCCATTTAAGTTCCCCTACCTCGTGATCGACCTCGCTCCGGACTACAGTTACACCGTCATCGGAGTCCCGAACCGGGACTACGTGTGGATCATGGCCCGGGGGAAGACCCTCCCCGACGCTACCTATGCGGAGATCCTCACAAAGCTTCGAGAGCAGCAGTTCGATGTTTCAAAGCTGCGGATGGTTCCGCAGAAGCCTTAGTGCCCGGGAAAGAACTTGTAACTGCCCTTTTAAATTGGTGGAAGCTCCTTTGCCAAAGGACTTTTCCCCTGAGCACAATATTTAGCCACCTGTGTCGGCGTCGACGAGTTTCTTAAGGCTTAGCTTTTAACAGAGAGGTCGCCCCTTTGCAGAGCTGGGGGG
>JAIYDL010000002.1 GCA_027487515.1 Pseudomonadota bacterium | reverse complement strand
CATAGAACCGGGGAGATTTTTAACCGATGACATTTGAAGGCTCCTATCGTATCTCTAATTGAAGTCCCTAAAATCATACCCGATCACGAGATAAACTTCATGAGAAAACTGCTCGCACTGCTCCTTCTCTGTGGCCTCGCCGCTTGCCAAAGTGAGTCACGAACCGGTCGGCCCTCACTGAGAATTGAACTTCTGACTCCGGGGGGCGAGGCGATACAAACGACCCTAGCGATCGACCCAGCCGATCAGGAGAGAGGGCTATCCGGAAAACGAGAGAATGAATTCGGGGCCGACGAGGGCATGCTCTTTTTTTACCTGGGCGATGATGAGCGGCATTTCTGGATGCCGGATACCTACTTTGACCTTGACCTCTTTTACCTGGATAAGGACCTCCGGATCACGGACATCATCCGGCGTCTACCGCACTACGTGGGTCGATCGAACCCGGAGCTCATTCCGCGAGCACGGGGGGTTTGGGCGCGGCACGTGCTCGAGATGAAGTCCACTTCGGGCGTGGCCCAGCGTCTGAAAACTGGTGACATCCTCAAATGGAAGGGAACCCCTTCTCTAAAAGAGACTGAAGACCAGCTTCTGCAGGGGCCTCGGTCGAACTAGAGTGAGCGGTCGGGGTCTGTCTGCTCCGGTGTTTCACCGGCGAAGAGGATCAGAAACTCATCCGCAGCGATCACCCCGAGGTGCTCTTTGGCGAGTTGCTTTTGGTAGTTCCGATCGAGCTGGATCCGCCCGACTTCGGCCTGGATCTCTCGGTTCTCAGTCAGAATCGTTTTCAACTCATTCTGCTTCCCTCGGATATCGGCTTCCGTTGAAAAGTAATCCCAGACCCCACGGTCCATGCAGATCAACCGGAGGACGAGTAATCCGATCGCGGCCCAACCGAGCTTGGCCAGGACGTTCTGTCGGCCCTTCACTTTCTTCTTCGATGAGCTGACGGAGGAGCGGAAAGGTTTTTTCTGAACCTCTTCTACTTCTTCCTCACCCTCTTCATCCTCGAGGTAGTCGATCTGTGTCTCGTGGAGCGCGCTTTTCCGACGCTCGATGAGTTCTGTGTTATCCACAGTTCCGATCGACCGACGAGGCGAGGCCGGTTCATAGTAGGTCGGAGCGTTGGTAGAGTCAGCGGCAAAAGGACGGTTGAACACGTTCTTCCGGGTCCGGAGCCTCTCTCTTTGAGGGGTGGCGGTTTCAGGAGTTTTTGCTGCAAACGGAGATTCGACTTCTTCGAACTCGTCTTGAGCTGAGTGATTCATTCTAAATTCCACGCAAAATACATCCTGTATTTTGGGCAACTGCTGCCCATGTCTACCTTGGTGTGTTATTCCAGTGTGACATGGGAAGCATGATGCTACAAGTACTTAATATGACGGAGGAATTATTTTCCCCTTAGATCAGTAGCGAGGACCTCGGCCGAAGCTCTTGCCGGCGCTACTGCCACCGCCGTAGCTCCCGCGATTTCCGCGGTAGGCACCACCGGTGCCCCCACCGAAGCTGCGTCCGCCGGCCCCGGCCCCTGGAACAGGAGCTGTGGCGAGTTCGATCGACACGCGACGACCGCCGAACATTTCGCCCTTAAGATTCATGACGGCGTCGGTGAACTCAGAGGAAACCTCGAAGAAGGCAAACTTTTCCTTCGTCTCGATGCGGCCGATGTTGCGACCTGCGATGCCCGCGGCCGTGGCCACGAACTTTAAGAGCTCGCCCGGGCCAGCTCCGTCCATCGTCCCAAGGTTGATGAAAAACTTCTGCATCCCGGCAGAGACGCGGACACCCTGAGGGCGATCACCCTGGGTTCTTGCGGCCACGTCGATCTCCTGGGCTTTCTGGTAGCGCTTCAGAGTGTTTTCGAACATGAAGCCGTAGATCCCCTTGATGATCTCTTCTTTCTCTAGAGCGTCGAACTTGGCCTTGAAGGCATCGTACTGAAGAACGTCTTCATTCTGAAAAGAAGCGATATGGTCGGTGAAGCGCTTGAGGGATTTCTCGAGGATCTTCTCCCGGATTTCCGTCACCCGTGGCAGCTGCACGCGCTCGATCTTAGCCTTGGTTAGCCGTTCGATCTGACCTACTCGTCCTTGCTCGGAGGGCTCAATGATGGAAAGTGAGATACCTTTCGATCCGCCCCGACCGGTTCGACCGATCCGGTGAACGTAGGATTCGTTATCCTGCGGCAGACCGAAGTTAATCACGTGGGTGAGGTTATTGACGTCGATCCCGCGGGCCGCGACATCGGTACAAACAAGAAGGTTAATTTTCTTCTCTTTGAACTTTCTCATGGTCATGTCACGCGAGGCCTGGTCCATGTCCCCGTGAAGGGCGTCGGTCGGATATCCCCGTGCGTTCAGCTCATCGGTGAGCTCCTTTGCACCGATCTTCGTCTTGGTGAAGATGATCGCGTACATCGCGTCGGAGTAATCCATGTACCGGCAAAGCGATTCGATCTGGTTTTCGCGACGGACGACGACGCACTTCTGCTCGACGGAGTCAGCGGTGAGGACTTTCTTCGTGACCCGAACAGTGACCGGATTGGAGAACTCCTTGTTCACGAGGTCAGCGATGGGGCCCGGCAGGGTCGCCGAGAACATCCAAATTTTCTTTTCTGGGATGCCGGCGATGATGTTTGTGACATCGTCGAAGAAGCCCATGTCGAGCATCTCGTCGGCCTCGTCGAGGACGACGAAGCGAGTTTGGTCGAATTTAAGCACACCGCGCTCGATGAGGTCCATCACACGGCCCGGGGTTCCGGCCACGATCTGCGGCTTCTTCGATTTGAAGTCCTTGATCTGAAGCCCGATGGATGTTCCACCGTAAACAGACATGGAACGAATCGGCTCAAAGCTTGAGAGCTTTTGGATTTCTTCGTGGATCTGGTTAGCAAGCTCGCGTGTTGGGGCGAGGATCAGCGTCTGGAGTGCTGGGGATTTGAAGTCGAGCTTTTCGAGGAGGGGAAGGACGAAGGCTGCGGTTTTCCCGGAGCCAGTCTGGGCCTGACCGATGAAGTCGACGTCGCCCCCTAAGAGGACGGGAATGGCCTGGGTCTGAATTTCAGACGGGGATTCGAATCCCATCTTGGCGATGGCCTTGAGTGAAGACTCTTTGAGTCCGAGGTCGGTAAAAGACATGCGTTTTCTCCTTTCGAGAAAGTAAGTGTGGTGCGCATTTTGAATGTCAGTGAGGCCTGATCCTAAGTGGTCTCGAAAAACAACCTTAAGAACCACTTAGACCTAGAGGGAATAGACGATAGATCCGGGTGGGAAAAGGTACAAATATACGGCTGTGAATCGTGTAACATGGAATCAAAGACAATGTAAATAGCGCGTCAAAAAACTTCTTTGATCGACAAAGTTTCGGGCAATTAGTGGTCGAAATGAGGAGTTTTGACGGAAAAGCTGTTGTGAAAAATTGAAATCCTCATAGTATTTAAGAAATGAACTTCATTTGGTTAAACCTCTTCGCCGTCCTTCTTGCCGTATCTTCCCATGTGGTCGATCTGCGGGATTCGGTTTCCTACCAAGGGGTAAACCTCGACGCAGAAACTCAACTGAAGTCTCTTTGGGAAGAAGGAACGATGTTCTACGCCCAGAGCGAGCGGCACTCGAAATCAACCCACGTCATTGCGCAAGATTTTCTTCCCATCGTCGTCCTTGCGGAACCGACTGATGCCGAATCGAATTTCCACCACTACCTCCCCCTCTACGACCTCCATCGGCAAAAAGAGTACTTCCTTTTGATTTAGGGGCCTTACGCCTTAAACTTAGATCAAACGCATCAAGGAAAGATGAATGCAGCTCAGTCCGTTGGATGTGGCCGTCGTGTTGGCCTACATTATTTTAATTTTTTCGATCGCCCTCTCTGCGAACGTGTACATGAAGCGACACTTTCATGGTCGGAGGAAAGAGGGTCTGAAGCCCATCGAAAACCACTACCTCGCGGGCCGGAGTATCACGTTCTCCGAAGCCGTGCTTTCCATCATCGCGACGGAATTCTCAGCGATGGCGTTCCTGATCATCCCGACCTACGTCTACATCGACAATCTCTCCTACATCCGCTTCGTGATCGGTGCGGTCATCAGCCGCTGTTTCATTTCTTGGTACTTTATTCCGAAGATCTACGGCAAAGGACTGACGATCTTCGAGGTCCTGGCCAGAGGAGTCTTCGGGTACACGAACATCCGGAAAGAGGGTCACTCCGGGAAAAGAACCTTTGCGTTTTTCTACATCTTCACCAAGCTCATCGGCGTTAGTGTGAAGCTCCTAGGTGGATCGATTCTCATCTCGGAGTTCTTTGGCATTTCGCTCTTCTTCGCCATGATCGTGATCGCCCTCATGACATTCTTATACATCATCCTCGGGGGCCTCAAGGCCGTGGTCCGCACGGACATGCTCCAGGCCCTGATCTTCGTGATCGGCGGGATTGCCGCCCACTACGTGGTGGGAAAGATGAGCTACCTCACGTGGGGGGAGCTCATCTCCTTTGGCTACGACAACGGGAAGTTTAGCTTCTGGAGCTCCGGCGGAGAACTGGTGAGCTTCCTCTACGGCATCCTCGCAGGGATCGCCTACGACGCCGCCACTCACGGGGTTGACCAGGACCTTGCGCAGAAGCTCCTCGGCGCCAAAGACGTCCGCACCGCACAGCGGGCCCTCGGTTGGTCGGCGCTCGGCTCGTTTCTCGTGAACCTCCTCTTCCTTTCTCTGGGAGTCGTGATCTGGTCGTTCTACACGAAGCAGGGACTTCCGGTCCCCGAGCCGGAGAAACTTTTCTCATCGCTGATCGAAAACCACTTCCCGACCCCCCTCAAAGGGCTCATGGTCGCGAGCATCCTCGCGGCCTCCATGTCAACCCTCGACTCCTCCATCAATGCGATGAGTGCGGTCTTCTGGAACGATCTGATGGCGGGGGACCGCTCGAAGCTCTTTCGGATCTACATTAATCTGGATAACTTCATCATCACGGTTTCCATCGTCCTGTGTGCCCACCTCTTCTCCATCATCCCTGGAGCCTCGAGGTTCGGGATTCACTTCGCCTACCTTTCAACCGGCCCCTTGTTATCGTTTTTCATCTGCCGGATGCTCCTCGATCGCTGGATCCGGCTTTCCTTCAGCTCCTCACTCGTGATCCTCACGATCTTCACGGGGTTCCTGGGGATGGCACTCAACCAGTTCACCTTCGGGTTCAATCCGCACCTGACGATCCTCTTCGGGATCCTAACGACGATCATTTTCATGTGGATCTATTCAAGACTGACAGAATTTTCAAACACCCCGAAAGAGAACACCTATGAGTAGAAAGCTTCAGTTCCATCTCAAAACCGACGACCTCATCCGCTCCGGGGAACGCTTCCGCGACAACCTCCGGCTCATGTCAAAACCCGAGACGGGGTTCGTGAAGTCCATCGTGATCACAACCCTCGCTGCAGGACTCCTGAGCCTCGGAGTGCCGCTCGCCGTCCAGATGATCATCAACAACATCGGTGTCCGGACGATGACCCAGCCCCTGGTGGTGCTCTGCTTCCTCCTCCTCTTCATCCTCTCCTGTAGCGGTACGCTTCAGGCGATCCAGACCCACACCGTGGAAATCCTCCAGCGCCGGTTGTTCGTCCGCTATGGCCTCATCATCAGTGAGCGCCTGACACACTACCAGGACCGCTACTTTCGGAGTGCCAATTCCCCGGATCTCATCAACCGGTACTTTGACATCATCATCATGCAATCGAGCATGGTGACCTTCTTCGTCAGTGGCTTTGGCTTCATCATCCAGTTCGTCATCGGGTTCACCCTCCTGGCCTTCTATCATCCCTACTTCCTCGGGTTCGCTGGATTCATGGCCCAGTTTCTCATCTTAAACTGGATTCTCTTTGGGCCCGACGGAGTCAAGGCCGGATCCCCGGAAGCCGACGGGAAATACAAGGTGGTGGCGTGGGTCGAGGAACTGAGCCGAGCGAGAAACATCTTTAGCTCGGACGTTGGCAAAGACTTCTCGAACGCGAAGATCACGCATCTCTTTAACGAATGGCTGGGGGTCCGGAACACTCTGTTTAACTTTCAGTTCCGGCAGCACATCGGGCTCCAGATCTTCGGTGTCATCATGAACGTTCTCCTCCTTGGGATGGGCGGGTTCCTCGTGCTCAAGAAGGAGCTCTCCGTGGGCCAGCTCGTGGCCGCGGCCCTCGTCGTCAACAGCATCATCGCCGGTCTCCCGAACCTCCAGAACTTCTTCCTGAGTGTGTACAACTACAGTACCTCCCTCGACATGATCGCCCGGTTCTACGACTACCCGCTCGAGCAGCCCAAAGAAAACGCACTCCTTCCGAAGCGCCTCGATTTCCAGTTCGAAGGACTCACCTTCGAGCCCAACTACCGGTTTGACTTCGCCTACCAGGAGGGCTCGCGCAACCTCATCTTCGTGAAGAGCTTCTCGTCGATCCAGCTCTTCTACGACTCCCTCATGGGGTTCGCAGAGAATACTGGGGGGACGATAAAGTACGAAGGCCTTCTGCTTCAGGACCTGGACATCGGCGCCATCAGGAACCACGTGCAGATCATCCGCCACGACCAGTTCTTCGCGGGAACCATCCGCGAAAACTTGGTGGGGCTGGGCCTTCGTCATTTCACGGAGACCGAGATCGTCTCGGTCCTGAAACGCCTGGGCCTCGACGAGAACATCGCGAAGTTTCCCAAGGGCCTAGACACGGAGATCAGGCCCAACGGCTACCCACTTTCAAAGTCTCAGCTGCTAGCACTCCAAGTGGCCCGGGCCCTCCTCCTCAAGCCGAGGATCCTTCTCGTGACCCCGGACTTCGAACAGATCTCGACGTTTAAACGTCGGCTCGTCTTCAACGAGCTTCTCGATAGATCTCAGGGCTGGACGCTCCTCTTCTTCACCCAGCGCTACTACCAGGGCGACTTCGAGAGCTACCGGATGCTCGAGCGCTCGATGATGACGGAACTCACCGGGCCCGCAGACCTTCTGAAGGAAATTGAAAATTATGGCCGAGCTTAAGAAAGAAAAAACTGATCCCTCGATCGCCTACTCGGTGATCCCGATCGACTACCAAGAAGAGTACGCAGCGACGCCGAAAGAGATGCTGAAGCTCCACGATCTGCCAGAGCCCGCGAAGCTCGTGACTCGGCTTCTTGTGATCTTCTTTCTCTTCATGCTGGTCTTTCTGATCGCGATCCCCTGGCAGCAGACCGCCGATGGCTCAGGGAAAGTGATGGCCTACCTCCCTCAGGACCGAGTCCAGAACATCCACGCGACGGTCTCGGGCCGGATCAAGAAGTGGTTTGTGAAGGAGGGCTCTTTCGTCAAGAAAGGAGAGCCCGTGATGGAGATCGTGGACATCGACCCGAACTACATGGCGCGACTGACGACGGAGTTCGACGCCGTCAAGAGTCAGTACGAAGCCGCCGTCGCCGTCGTCCGGACCGCGCGCTACGATTACGACCGGCAGCAGGAACTCTACGCCAAGGGGATCAGCTCGAGGAAGGAGATGGAGCAAGCGATCATTGCGTATAAGAATGCCCAGTCGTCCGAGGCGCAGGCACTCGCTACCTACACCCAGATGCAGTCCAAACTCACCCGCCAACAATCACAGCTCGTCCTTGCCCCGAGCGACGGAACCATCGTCCGTCTTCTCGTCGGGACGAGTTCTGTGGTCATAAACCAGGGGCAGGTCGTGGCGATCTTCGTCCCAAAAAGTGGTCAGCTTTCGGCACAAGTTTTCATCCGTGGGAATGACCTTCCGCTCGTCCACGAAGGCAGACAGGTCCGGCTTCAGTTCGAGGGATGGCCCGCGATTCAGTTCTCTGGCTGGCCTTCGGTCGCCGTGGGCACGTTCGGCGGCGTCGTCTCCTTCGTCGATCAGACGGCAACTCCAGAAGGACTTTTCCGAGTCATCGTTCTTCCGGAGAAGGGTGAGCGATGGCCCGAGTCCCGGTTCATCCGCCAAGGGACCCGAGTCAACGGCTGGATTCTCCTCAACAAGGTTTCTCTCGGCTACGAGCTCTGGCGGCAGTTCAATGGATTCCCTCCATCCCTCGACGCTGCTCCCGGTAGCCTCGAGGCCTCGACACAGGAGATCCCAGAGTGAGTATGATGATTTTTCCTCTTCTAACCCTAGTTTCGTTTCCGCTCCTGGCCGCCATCTCTCCCGAAGTGGTTAAGGAAAGTGCCCTCAAGCATCATCCCTCCGTTCAAGCAGCCATCGAGCGGCTCAACGCCGGAGAATTTGCGGTGGACGGAGCTCGGGGTGCGTTCGACGCGAAGATCGTCTCGGACTACAAGCGGCAGACGAAGCACGACCACAATACGACTCTCTCCCGGACGCAACTTGAAAAGCCCCTGCGGTTTGCGAACTCCAAAATCTACGCGGGAGCAGAGCAAATAAGTAACCCCAAAGGGTTCCTGGCACCGATCTACCACACGGGGAACCCGACGACGCAAACCGGGAACTACACGCTCCTTGGAGTGAAGCTCTCACTCTGGAAAAACTTAACCACAGATCCAGACCGTGCGGCCCTTCAGAGCGCGAAGTATAACGCGAAGATCGCCAGCGCTGAGAAGAAGCTAACAGATTGGGAAATCACTCGGCTGAGCCAGATCGCCTACTGGGAGTGGGTGACGGCGAAGCAGATCCATAAGATCTACGAGAAGCTTCTCCAGAATGGGGTGACTCGGAATGACTTCCTCGTGGCCCGAAGTAAGAAAGGTGACATCGCGAACATCATCGTCACCGAGAACGAGCAGTACGTCGCGAACAGAAAAGGTGGACTCCAGGCGGCCATGGAGCGACTCCTGCGCGCCGAGTACGCCCTCGCCCTCTTCTACCGGGACGCAGAAGGGACACCCATTTTCCCAGGTGCGGAGGAACCATTCGAAGATTACCCCGAGGATCTCACAGGATTCTTGGCCCGGCTGGATCTCGACTCTGATGTCGAGCGGCTCAAAATAAAGCGGCCCGACCTGGCGAACCTATCTTTGAATGTGGCCAAGCTTGATGTGGATCTGGAACTCGCCAAACAGGACCTGAGACCCCGGCTCGATGTCACAAGTGAATATTTCAAGCGAACAGTCGATCACAGACCCCAGATGCCGCTTGATTACCTCATGGTCATGGCGCAGGTCAGTGTTCCCATCGAAAGGAATTTGGGGCAAGGGAATATTGCCGCTGCTCGAGCGCGGAAAACGGCCGCGGAAAAAGAGCTGCAGCTGCGCCACCAAACCTATGGATTCGAGGTCACCGCCCTTCGGCGCTCTCTTCAGCTGCGCCTGGAGCAGGTCGCCCAGCGGAGGATCGAGTACACCAAGGCCAAGGAACTCGTAGAGGCCGAGATCATGAAGTTTCAAACCGGCGGGGGCAACCTCTTCCTCGTGAACCTGAGGGAAGAAACTCAGGCCAACGCAGAAGCATCCTTTCACGAGGCACGGTTAACGTTCATGAATACGCTGCTAAATTACCAGGCCTTGGTGCGGACCGAGTGAGAGGATGCCTTACTTGATCTGGTAAGAAATCCAAGCCCCGAGCCAGACGGACTTGTTGGAGAGACCCTCGGGATCATCTGGGAACATGCCAATGAAGGGGAACACGTTAAACTTCGGAGTCACATCGTGGCTCACTCCTACGAAGAAGTTCTGCCAGATGTCCTTGAAGACCGGAGACTTGTCGTTGATCGTCTCCCACCTCTTATTGTTCTCAACCATGCTCTCGAAGTAGAATTGAATGCGGTTGGTGTCATTGATCGTGTATTGAACGTAGGGAGCGGTGTAAAACCTGAACCGCGCGTAGCTGTAGCGGTCATTGAAGATCCACTGACGGAACTGACCAAAGATACCGATCTGCCAGGTCTTATCAAAGTCATAGGTCGGAAGGTAAGCGAGTTCATACTGGTAGGACGTGGTTCCGAAACCGGCGTTGGTTGCGTTCCGAGACGCACGGCTAGTCGGAAGTCGCACACCTGGTCGAATCCAGAGATTGAACTTCTTGTCCGTCGAACTAAAAGCAACTCCCTGAAAGCCCAGGAGGAAATCTTCGATCTGAATCGTTGAAGCCTCTGGATTCAGAGTCGTATCTTTCCCCCGAAGAGGCCAGATTGAGAAACGAGGGTTGAAGACGAAGTTGAGCTTCGCACCGAAATTGTAGTTAAAACTTACCTGGTTCCAGAACGTCATCGGAAGAGAGTCCCGGTTTCCAGGAAAGCTCTTCGTTTTTGGAGAGGTCGCGCCGTAGTGGAAGTTCCCCTTCTCGATGTCGGACATGGTCGGCGACGTAAAAACGGAGAAGACCCCAATCTTTAACCGGTCATGAAACTTCTGAAAGCTGGTCTTGTTCCGATCCGCTTCTGCGTCCTTCGGGCTCGGCATGGTCGACACCTGCGCCAGAGCAACAGAAGCCGAGAAGGTCAGGAGGGAAAAGAAGAGAAGCGTCACTTTCATGGTTCAGTTGCCTTTCGTAGATCAATCGTTTTTATCAATAAGTTTTTATTCTAAGTAATTCTACCTAGAACTCCAACAATTATCCTTAGTTCGCATGTAGTTTACTAAATGACAACCTCAAAATTTCGTGGTGCAATAGTGACACCAAAAGGCATGTTCATGAAATCAGAAAAGCATCAAATCCTTACTTCTTTCTTCCAATCTTTAGAGAAAATGCAGTCCGATGACATGATGGCCATGGTCGAGAAGCATCTTTCGGATGAGGACGTCGAAATCTTTGTCCAGCACATCGAAACGTTCTACGGCATCAGCGACGACGAGGAACTTGGGATGTTGGCCCAGCTGATGGTGACGGGATTCCTCGCTGCCAAACATGAAGAAAGCTTAAAGGGCCCTCAGCACTAGGCTTCGGCCGCATTCAAATCAAACTGCACTTGAATCCAGAAGCGCCGCACGGCCGCGAGCTCATGGAGGTAGTACCAGGTTTCTTCCAGCCGGGTGAAATCGTAGGTTTTCCGGGCCAGGATCTTAAAGATGTCCTTGAAGGTCTGAGTGATGACCCCGAACTCGAAGACGTCTTTGAGTTCCTCGAGGATGAACTCCTCGCAGTCGTTGAACTGAACGCGGTTGACCTCGTTTTGGATGTTCATCTCAATCCCCGCTTGATTGACCAGCTCGGCGAAGCGCTGGAAGTTCCGGAGGGCGAGCTCTCGGTCTCCCAGGGGCCCGAGCTTCACCGTCTGGTCACTCGCGGTGACGGACATGGTAAAGGCGATCTGAAACCCCGAGTCCTTGGTCGTTAACCACCAGCTAAAGCCAGGGTCTGAGAGATTACACAGGAGTTCTTCGACCACCGGGAACCGGCGGTTATGGAGCTGATCGTGAATGATCTCAGCTTCGCTCGGATTTTCGACCATGAAGAACTTCAACTGGCCTCCGAGCTGACCATCCCCGCCTTCGAGGAGGCGCAAGCTTGGGTAGTCTTCAGGAGCAGCGAGGATCCGCTCGAAGTCGGTCCGAATGTTACTTGAGATCAGAGTCCGGATGACGAACACCGAAGCTGTTTTCTGGATGTGGTAAATGAGCCCCGGGGCCGCCGGATAATTGGCCTCCGCATCCGCGTCCTCCGCTGGGGCCGGCACCTTCGGCGCGGGTTCGAAGTGCTCGTAGTAGTGGCGGTAGGTTTCGTCTACCAGGTGCTCAATCTCATCCATGAAGATTATCCTTAGAGTACGTACATCAGCATCTGAATCAGGAGGATCACGATCATCGGGGCCGGATCAAACGGAAGGCCCTCCGGCAAGAGTTCTCGAATTGGCTTCTGCGGAGCATCCGCGATCTTATGAACGAGCTCGGCCCATTTCTGGGAACGGAACTGCGGCATGTAGCTTAAGAGCACATCGACGATGATGACATAGATGAGAAGCTGCAACAGGACGTGAACCATAAGATGATTTTGATTGCAATCAAGAGAATTGGAAAGGAAAAAACACCGCGGGGCCTATTCCGTTGGCCCCGCGAGATTTCAGAACTTGTAGTTGGCAACCAGTGCTGCGACGGCGAAGAGCACGAGACTCGCGAAGTATGCAAGTTTGCCGTAGGCCGGGAACCGCCGGGCAACGACGGCGCCACCGATCCCGATCAGGAACCAGATCGCAAACTTGAGCTTGATCCAAAGGGGCCAACCGGTGCCATGGCCGATCCCAATCCGGGCCATGAGACCCATCCCACCCACCAGCGTGAGCAGGGTCCCGATCCCCGTCAGCATTTTGATGTGCCGCTGGTTCACTCCATAGAAGCTGATCGCAAGTCCGGTGAAAAGAATCATGATCGACGTGAGGTGGATAACTTTATAGTTTTCATAGGTAATCATGGCAGAGGCCCCCCTTTGGTGGATTTGAGCCTTAAGATTCCATAATCGGTGACCCCATGTATAGCGGTTACTTGTGGCCTCGAGTTAAACATGGCCTGTAGGAATGACCACGCTTCTGCCTGTCCTTAAACTAACCCTTGAAAACAGCTTTTGTTGATGTTACATGCGGGATCAAATTTTATTCGCTCAAGGGAGTCTTGCATGAAACTTAAGTCGCTTGTTTTTGCTCTCGCCCTCGCCTCGACCTCATCGGTCTTCGCTCAGTGGTTCGTTCAGCCGGAAATCTATGTCACCCCGGAGGTCACCGTCGCCCGGGTCCATAATTTCTGGGGACGCCCCGTCTTCTGTCAGGGCGATGTCGCCGCGATGACCTCGAGTGGACGCTGGTACTCGGCGTATTTCCGGGACGTCGTTCCCATGGGGCAGTTCCGGGAAGCCTATGTGTACACCAACCGCTTCGATCCGTTCGTCCCAGGGTATGGCCGGGCCCAGATCTGGTGCAACTACCTCTAAACTAAAAAAGCCCTCTTCCGAGGGCTTTTTTTTGATCTTTTCTCTGTCGTTTAGTTGAGACCCTTATCGAGCACAACATCTTCCGGGCTTCCGTTGTAAAAATACACAAAGTTGTAACCCGCTTCTGCCAGGTCGTTGGCCGCCCGGGCGGGGGCATCATCCCCGATCGCAAGACTGTACACAATGACGTTCTGATTTTTGTTCGGAAACTGTTCCGCAAACTGGGCCTTGAACTGGGAAGAGTAGTTGATGTGGGTGACGTTCTGAAACTTCACCGGGGTCCGATCCTTGGGGAGGAGGTCGACGAAGACGAAACTCAGGCGGTCTTCTAGACGCTGTTTGAACGCTTCACGGGGAATCTCGTATTTCATTTGGGCACCTTGGATTGACAGTTTTTGACCCTTAAAGAATACTCCCGGGACACCAAAAAGTTTAGGTTTTTTCTTCTGAGAGGTCGCGTTTTATGGATCAAAAGGTGAACTTCCTAACGGTCGCTTCCCACATCAATTGGGACGAGTACTTCATGCTCCAAGCGGTCATGGCATCTTTCAAAAGTAAGGACCCCAACACGAAGGTCGGCTGCGTCTTTGTGGACGATAACAATCACCAGCTATCCATGGGTTACAACGGTCAGATCGCCGGAATCGACGAAACCAAGACTCCGTGGGGGAACAACCGCGCTGTCCCCTTGGATCAGCAGAAGTATGCCTACGTCGTCCACTCAGAGGCCAACGCCATTCTCCATGCGAAGGCCGACCTCTCCCACTCTCGCTGCTACGTGACGCTCTTCCCGTGCCACGAATGCGCCAAGATGATCGCAACCTTGAAAGTGCGCGAGGTGGTGTTCCTCTCGGATAAGTACAGTGACTCGGTGGAAAATCAAATCGCTAAACGCATCTTTGACATGAGCGGAGTCACGTACCGGGAGCTCAAGCTCCGGCACGAAACCGTGGAGCAGTTCACGGCCTACATCTCGGCCGTGATCCCGAAGTAAGTCTATTCGCTTTCCCGGGCCTTGATCCAGGCCGTCACTGACAACTTGAGGGCCTGATCCACCGGGATGTCCACCTTCTGAACCTTCTCCCGGTCAATCAACACCGTGATGCCCCCGAGCATGTAACTCAGAGGGATGTACACGGGGATGAGATTCGTTCCTGGAAGTTCCGTCTCTAGCTCTTCGCGGGTCACGATACCTAGAGCATTTACGCCTAACTGTTCCAGTGGCACCAGAACCACCCGTTGCGGTTTGTCCTTTTCCGAACTTCGCCCTGGAAGGAGGGCCATGAGGTCTTTGAGCGGATTGTAGATCACCTTGATGAGCGGGACTCGTTCCAGAGTGGCCGTGAGCCAGGAAAAAAACCGACCCGTGATGTAGTTGTTGACCAGAAGGCCTACGAAGAAAATGAACACCAAGCTGACGGCGATCCCGAGGCCAGGGATGTAGAGCCACTGGCCCACCAGCCATTCGACCGTGGAGCCAAAGAGCGATTCGATCTTGTAGCTCGCCCAGACCAGGAGGTAAAAAGTCAGAGTGATCGGGAGAACGACGATGAGGCCTTTAAAAAAGATCTGATTTACGTATTTCATGGGGAGTGGTTTTGGTATCCTTGGAGTTCTCCCGAGGATAACACAGGCCCGGCCGATGAGCAAAAACACCATCACAACCAAACAGCACGTCCGCGCCTCCTTCCGAGACGCCGCGTACACGAACCTCAACATCGGGATGGCCGAGAGCTACTTCGGAGCGTTCATGCTGGCCCTGGGCATGTCGGAGGTGACCGCCGGACTCGGGACGGTCATCCCGCAGTTCCTCGGAGTCTTGGTCCAGCTCTTGAGCATCCGGAGCTTCTTCACCCGCTACTCACTCAAACGACGCATGATCCTCTTCCTGTCGCTCCAGGCCCTCTCCCTCATCCCCTTGATCCTGGCGGGAACTCTCCGCTGGAATTCGCCAGTCCTCATCATCGGAATTCTCGGACTCTACTGGGCAAGCCTTCTCTCCCTAAATCCTCCGTGGAATCGACTGATCGGTCACACGGTTCCCGCGCCCTTTCGTTCGCGGTTCTTCGCGATCCGGGGGCAGTTCGCCCAGTTGGCGGTGTTCCTGGGCCTCATCGCAAGTGGGGTCACTCTCTATTGGGCGAGGGGCGAGGGCCAGGAGCTGACTGTTTATGTTGGGATCTTCGCCCTGGGGTTTGTGCTCAAGTGCCTTTCGATCCATGAGGTCCATGCCAACCATCAAGACTACGACCTGGCCCCCGGCTCCGAAGAGAGACTGCCGCTCTCTGAGTTCCTCGGAAGGCTCAGAGGGACAGAACAGGGAAAGCTCATTACCTTTCTCTTCTTGTTTTTCGTTGCGGTCCATTTCTCGGCCCCCTACTTTGGCCCCTACATGCTGGGGAGACTCCGCTTCAATTACCTGGAGTTCATGGCCATCACCTCGTTTTCCTACTTCGGACGGATGCTCATGTTCCGGCTCCTGCAAAAGCGGGCCCGGGCCAGTCGGATCGATAAGCTCCTCCTCGTGGCAACGGTGGGCATTTCTCTCAATCCTCTCCTCTGGGCCATTTCTCAGGCCTACTGGTGGATCGCCGGGATCGAATTCCTCTCCGGTTGCTTCTGGGCCGCGTTTGAGCTGTCCACCATCCTCCTCTACTATCAGAAAATCAACGACCGGGAACGGACCAGCGTCATCACCTACATCGCTCTCCTGAACACGACGGGCATGCTCTTGGGCTCCATGCTGGGGGCGCTGGTGATGAAAATTTTGCCGGTGGAATGGGATGTCTACATCACACTCTTTGTGGCATCGACGGTCCTGCGCCTGAGTTTGGTGGTCTTCGCCCCTCAAGTGAATTTCCGTGGTCAGCTGCCGCAGCTGGTTCCGCTCAGCTTGAGGCCGGCACTCACAACACTTTCGAGACTTTTTCTTGGGAATGGGAAGCGGTAGGAAGAAACGATGTGGGCTTAAAAAAAAGGCAAAAAAAAAGCCCTCTTTCGAGGGCTTTTTTAGCTAAGCTGCTGGCTTTTTGGCCGGAGCTTTTTTAGTAGCTGCTTTCTTTGTAGCTTTCTTAGCTACTTTCTTAGTTGCTTTCTTTGCTACTTTCTTTGTTGCTTTCTTTGCAACTTTCTTTGTAGCTTTCTTCGCTGCTTTCTTAGCCAT
>JAIYDL010000014.1 GCA_027487515.1 Pseudomonadota bacterium | reverse complement strand
GGACCCCCTCATTAAAAGTGAGGTGCTCTAACCAACTGAGCTACGAGACCACTAAGCCATTCGAAGGTCTCCAAAGTAATGTTTCAGAAGAATTCTGTCAAACACAAAAAAGGAGAATGCCCGCTTTTTTTAGACGGTAACTAAGATTTTTTTATCCTGTTATTAGACAATTACTTGGTGATCCACTAGATTCCACGGTCATGGAAATATCTTCGCTCTCCTCCAAAAAAGTGGCCTTCCACACTCTCGGCTGTCGCTTGAATTTTTCTGAATCCGGCTCCATCGCGCAGGGATTTGTTGAGCGTGGTTACGAAGTTGTGGAGTTCGGGGACCAAGCGGATGTGGTTTTTCTCAACACCTGCACTGTCACCGACGGAGCGGACTCTGCTTGCCGGAACCTGATCCGGAAGGCGCAGGTTTCTTCGCCGGAAGCGAAGATCGTCGTCGCTGGCTGCTACGCCCAGATGGAGTCGGAAAAGATCAAGGCCATGCAAGGCGTCGACCTGATCCTCGGAACATCTGAGAAGTATAAAGTCTTTGATTACCTGGACTCGGAATCAGCGCAAGAGATTCACATCGATAAATCCTCCGAGTTTTGGGGGGCCGCAACGACCTTGGCGGATTCGCGCACGCGGGCCTTTTTAAAGATCCAGGACGGCTGCAACTATGTCTGCTCTTTTTGCATCATTCCGTTTGCTCGGGGCCGCTCCCGGACGATCTCCGTCGCTGACGCCGTCGCTGAGGCGAAAGGATTGGCCGCTCAAGGTTTTAAGGAAATCGTTTTCACCGGCGTCAACATCGGAGAGTACGAAGCGAGCAGTGGCGAGCGCCTCACTAACTTAGTGAAGCGCATCGCAGACATCCCGGAGATCAAGCGGCTCCGCCTTGGCTCCGTTGAGCCGAACACTGTGACTCGCGAGTTACTGGAGACCCTCAAGGCAACGGGGAAGTACCAGGATCATTTCCATATCCCGCTTCAAAGCGGCTGCGACGCGATTCTGACTTCCATGCGGCGCAAGTACACGAGCGCCCAGTACCAAGATCTTCTCGCCCAGGTTCGAGCGATCTTCCCAGCAGCGGCCTTCGGGGCGGATGTGATCGTTGGGTATCCCGGCGAAACAGAAGAACAGTTCCTCCAGACGTTTAACTTTCTCCGGACTCAACCCATCACTCATTTCCATGTGTTTCCGTTCTCAAAACGAAAGGGGACCACGGCCGCGAAGCTCGAGTCTCAGATCCAGAGCTCCGTGAAGAAAGACCGGGTTCGAACTCTGGTGATGCTTGGAGATGCGAAGCTCGCGGACTTCGCCGCCAACAGTGTGGGCGGGACCACAGAAGTTCTCTTCGAAAACGAAGTCGATGGATTCTGGGAGGGATACAGCTCGACGTTCCTTCGAGTCAAAGTCCGGAGTGACGAGCTCCTTAAAAATGAAATTCGAAGGGTGAGGATCGAAGGCCATTCCCAGGCCGCGCGATCGACCTGGCTCACGGGAACCGTCGCTCTCTAGATCACTTCCGGATGTGCCGCTCGATGGCGTTGGGATCGGCAAGGGAGCCGTCTTTGAACGTGCAAAACGACTGTTCGTTTCCGCGTGCGTCCCGGAGGATCACCACCGGAAGCTTAAGCGTGTGACAGAAGAGGGTCGCCGGGTTTTGGCCGCCGACTGGGGCTTCGGTTGTGACCTTCGGCGCTGGGCGCTCGAGGAACGCCCGGGCCTCGCATTTTTTTTTCAGACAAGACTCCGACAGCCAGCTCTTAAGTTGGTCGTCCCAGCACAGCTGCTCTTTGATGGTGTAGCCGCTGAAGGGTTCACAGGGACCTGCGACCGCCAGACGGGAGAGAAAGTAAAAAATGATCAGGGTGCAGATCTTGGACATGCTCATGGCCGGGAATCCTCTTCTCTTTATTATCCACAGATTCATCAAAGTCCCGTAGAGGGTAAGTTTTGCTAACTAGGGTGATGCCTCGAACCAGTTCGTCTGGAGCATGTTGCGGTTCAGTCGATTCCCATCGACCCAGCAGCCTTCGACGGAGTACTGGCCATCGTCGTGGGTGCTCTTCTGACAGTCGTCCACGACGGCGCCACTGCGGCGGTGACGGCAGAGGCAGCGCCAGTTCTCGGTTTCTGGGCCAAAGCCATTTCCGTGAGAATTCCGGATGAGGAGCTGGCACTGCGTCCCGCTTGGTCTTTGTCCGACGACGATGGACGCATGGGGGCCACACTCTGGATTCGTTTGAGGCCGCGCCGGATCGCTCCGGTCTGTGACACCCACGTGGTCTGGCTCGAGGAGAAACCTTGAGCAGTAGCTGATGCCAACAGGGGAACCGGTTCGCTGAAGGGTTTCACTGATCCTTTGTGACCACTCTTCGGTTGGGACCTGGTGATGACTCTCGAACCGAGGAAGCGCGAGGGACTCGAGGTTTCCCTGGCACTCGGGAAGGAGCAGGTTCGAGAGCATCTGCGGTGACCGGAGCACCGCTAGATTCTGAAGCTCGGGAATCAGCTCCTGCAGAGTGCCGCTTTCACAGTGGTCCTCCTGTTCGGCGACCGCGCGACGGAGCAGGCGCTGGAGTTCCTGGTCGGTGAGATCGTAGGTTTGTCGGAGACGGTACTCCTGAGCTTGGCGAAGATACACCTGGTGCGCGAACCGATCGATGATCCCAACGACGTCGATCTCCCGAGCGTTCCCGAGACGGACCAAGCGCTCGAGGGCCGCCCGGATCCGCGCAACCGGACAGTTCCCTCGCCGGAGAATATGGTGGACCGTAGACGGGACGTCTCCGACCTGCACAGTAGCCGTTCGATTCGCTTCGGCGAGTTTGACTCCTCCCCACAAGGGATGCACCGAAGGATCTCGTCCCGCTCTGACGAGCTGGAAGTTCATGAGTTGTGCCGCTGTGTAGGCGTGGCAGAGGCCAACTCCGTCTTGATCCATGACCGGGATGCGGGCGAACGGTGAGTTTCGGGCCGTGAGGAGATTCATGGGTTCGCAACCGGAGGTGGCCGCCAAGCTAGAGCGTGCGAGCAAGAGGCCCAGGATTCCAACGAATACAATCTTCATACAGATGATTATCCGTCAGACGCGCGAGAGACCTAAGGAGGAAAGATTTTTAGGGGGTCTCTAAAGCCAAGTCATCTCTACCGCGTTCGCCCCCAGCGCTCCCGCACTGATCCAGCAAGCTTCAACGGTGTATTCGCCGTTGTTGTGGGTCGCATTGGTGCAGTCGTCGACGAAGGCGCCGGTGCGCCGATGTTTGCAGAGGCACTTCGAGGTTTCGGTGTGGCGTCCGAAGCCTGTACCCCAGGAGTTTCGCAGGAGGAATTCACAGCTCGCTCCCGCGGGCCTTCGCCCAACCACTAAGGATTCATGGAGACCACAGTCACTGGCGAGACCCATGCTCGTGCGATTGAGGCCAACGTAATTGGCCTGGTAGAGCGCGCGCGAGCAAAAGGAGACCGCTACCGGCGACTGGCCCTGGGCGATGGTGTCGGAGATCGCTGTGGTTGATTCCTCGGTGCTTCTGAAGCGCCAGCCCCTGGGTGTCGGAAGTCTCAGCCGTTCACGCTGCTGACAGAAAGGTGACAAGATGCCGTGGAGTACATTTTCTGGTGCCATGACCCCAAGGGCCCGGATCTCTGGGAAGATCTGCTCGAGTCTCGTTCCTGGATGGCAGTACGGAGCAAACTCGGTGTTTGTTTGAGTGAGAATCCTTGTGACCTCCGCCTCGGAGAGAGGGACCGGTCTCCATGCGCCTGCCGTTTGTGTCTTCTGCCGCTGGAGTTCCACCAGGCGCTCGGAGACTTTGATGATGAAGCCGTAGACATCTTCTTCCCTAGAGCCCGCTTTTTGAACCAGAGAGGCGAGGGCCTCGCGCACGCGCGGGGCCGGGCAGTTCCGGTTGTCTAGAAGATGCGAGATGGCCTGTTGAGTATTTCCGTATTCGATGTTGCCCCTCGTGTAGCGCGTGAACTCCATTCCTAAGTAGAGCTGATGCACGCTCGGCTCTTTGCCCTGGCGAACGAGTTGGTAGTTCATGAGCTGCGCCCCTGCGTAAGCGTAGCAGAGACCTACACCGTCCTGGTCGGTCACAGGAACTCTATTAAAGGGAGAGTTCGGCTGGGTGACGAGGTTTAACGGTGCGCAGGCGGCCGCTTGTACAGCGTCCACTGAACGGACTGCGAGGGTGAGAATAAAGAGCAGCATGAGAAAAGTGGAAGGACATTTCATCATACCATTATGGTGGAGAATGGAGGCCTGGGAGAAGGAGGCATCTTTTGCTCAAAATCCCTTAGGGACCGATCGACGTCAACCGGTAGGTGTTTCTGGCGAGGGCCTCGGCGTTGATCCAGCACCCTTCGACCACGTAGTTGCCATCGTTGTGGGTCGCGTGGGTGCAGTCGTCTACGAAGGCACCGCTGCGCCGGTGTCGACAAAGGCATTTCCAGTTCTCCGTCGAATGTCCGAAACCCGTGCCCCAGGAGTTCCTGAGGAGAAATTCACAGCTCTGGCCCACGGGCCTGGCCCCGACGATCAACGCTTCGTGGGCGATCGTGCAGCTGGAGTTGACCCTCATCTTCTCCCAGTCGATGCCCCGGTAATCCGGCTCCGAGAGGACTCTTGCGCAAAAGCCCACTGAGACGGGCCCTTGGCCATCCCGGAGCCGGTTTGAAAGCTCCGGTGCTACGCTTTCGGGGGTCGCGACTCTAAAGCTTGTCGGATTCGGAATCGCGAGCCGCTCGACAGTCTGGCAATAGGGGCCGAAGATTGTCGAAATCACGTTCGCCGCCGGGAGCGCAGAGAGGAGGTTCTCGAGCTCGGGAAAGATCCGGTCGAGTCGCGTTCCGGGGCTGCAGAATCCTTCGAGATCGGTCGCCACGCTCGTTAGCGCTTGCTGGATCTCTCGAGGCGCGTGAGGTCCAGGACGGTTCCCGCCGGTTTCGCTCAACCTCATCAACGTGAAAGTGATTAACCCGATGATGGTTTCTTCGGTCGCGTTGGATTTCCTGACGAACTCGCGGAGGGCCGCCGAAACGCGGGCCCTGGGACAATTCCCAGAGGCTAATGTGTGTTTGATGATCTGGTCGGCCTGAGACCCCGCGAAGGTTCCATTCCCGCTTGCGCGCAATTCCTCTGGTCCAATGAAGAGCGGGTCTACGCTCGGCCGTAGGCCCTGGCGCACGAGCTGGTAGTTCATGAGCTGTGCGGCCGCATAAGCACTACAAAGTGGAGCTCCGTCTTGGTCCATCACGGGAATCTGCCTAAACGGGGAATCGGGTTGCGTGATGAGATTCGTCGGAGCGCACGCCGCCGCTCGTACGTCGTTCACTACAACGAGGCAGAGGAGCGTGAGAACTGTTAGGGCGAACCGAGTCTCTGAGAGGGCAACGCGCATGAATAACCTCTTTCACTAAGATCATATACCGTCTCCTCGGGACTCCGTGATCGGTAAAAACTGCGCGCTCGAGGCATCTAGGAGTATTTCTGCCGAAAGACGACCTGATTTCGGTCTGGTCCGTAAGCGTAGATCCCCACCGGAATGCCCAGGGACTCTTGAATGAAGGCGACGTAAGCCTCGAACTCCTTCGACGGTTTTCCACCTCCGAAGTCATCGGAGAATGGCGTGAATGACTTGTAGAGGGGCTTTGCGCCGTAGAGATTGATCCCTGGGTAGGCGCACTCAACTACTCGGCCATTGACCTCGTAGGCATAGCAAACTTTGAGTTCTCGGAGGTTACTTAAGATGTCGAGCTTCGTGAGTGCAATGCTGGTGAGGTGCGAGCATTTCACGGCGTACCGGAGGAGGGGAAGGTCGAGCCAGCCACAGCGGCGTTTGCGGCCCGTGGTGGCACCGAATTCATGGCCCTTGGTCTGAATCTCTTCACCCAGATCATCGATGAGCTCGGTTGGGAAAGGTCCCTCGCCGACGCGAGTGGTGTAGGCCTTCGCAACGCCGATGACCTCCTCGAGCTTCTTCCCGGGAATCCCAGCACCCGTGTAGATCCCGGCGCCAGCCGTAGAAGAGGACGTGACGAACGGGTATGTGCCGTAGTCGATGTCGAGGAGAATCCCCTGCGCACCTTCGTAGAGCACGCGTTTGCCCTTGGCGAGCTTTTCGTCGATGAGGCTAAACGTGTCCGTCACGTAATCCTTCATGGATTCGCCCAATCGGTAGAGACGCTCGACTTCCTCTTCGATGGAAGGGATTTCAATCTGGTAGAGGTGCTTAAAGAGGACCGCTTTTTCAGCGTAGCCATTGGAGAGCCGTCGCACGAGAGTGTCTTTGTCGAGGAGGTCTTTCACTTTGATCCCGCGACGAGAGACCTTATCTTCGTAGGCGGGGCCAATGCCCTTTCCCGTCGTGCCTATTTTTTCTGGGCCCTGCGCCTCGCGAGCGGCGTCGAGGAGCTTGTGGTAGTTCGTGATGACAGTTGCCGTGGCAGAGACTTTTAAGTTCTCTGGAGTGACCGGAGTGATGCCCTTGATCTTCGCAAGTTCTGCCAGAAAGTTCTCAGGCTCGAGCACGACCCCATGGCCGATGACGGAGAGGCAGTGGGGATGCAGAACCCCAGACGGGATCACGTGAAGGACTGTTTTTTGGCCATTGACCCAGATGGTGTGCCCAGCATTGTGGCCCCCTTGATAGCGGACCACGAGGTCACATTTTTCTGCCAGAAGGTCGGTGATTTTACCTTTGCCTTCATCTCCCCACTGAGCACCGATGATCGCCATAGTCTGCATACGAGTTCCTTTCTTCTTTCGAGGATAATAACAAATTGAATGGAAGGAGTAAGATGATATACCCCGAGCGGTGGGATATTTGAACTTCAAATCCGGGAATTGTGAAATGCTTAACAAGATGCGTATAAACAAGAGAGAGGGGGAACTGGCCCCCTCTCTGGCATGGAAGAACTTGATTTTCTTAGGCGATTGATCTCAACTCCAGGCGATGCTTGAGCGCATCAAGAACGCCCTGAAACTCGGATAGGGTAGGGAGATCTCCGAAATGAGTGTTGTCGAATAAATTCATACAAACGAAGTCCAAGAGCTCAATCGGCCTTGAGCGCTCGGCCCCCTTGGGAAAGGCGCGCCAGTTCGACTGCCCTGAGCGCCGGTAACACTCGAAGAGACTTTCGACGACTTGCTGCTTCGTCTTTGCTCCGACACTCACGACGGTCCCGCTGGCATCAACTTCGAGGTACCAGACGCGGTAATCGGTCTGGCTGCGGGGGTGCTGCTTGGTTTCTACGGCGATGGCCAAGTACATAAAGACCTCCAGCTTGTCTTTCCCCGAAGCGACCGTCTTGGAGCTTCGGGGAGTGTGTGTGAGGTCGTCCGGTGTGTGCCCCGTCCTAGGGCCCGGGCGACCTGTGGCCTCCGGCCTTCCTCTCTTATCTTTCCCCATGCCCCTATGAAATGTAACGGCGATTCTCCTAACATCGGCTCCTCTGGGTGAGAGTGAAAGTCAGGGGAATCGGGGCCAGGAAGCACCCACGGGAGCAGTTTAGAGCTCTTGCCCCGATACCCCAGAGGGCCGATCTGGGACCGATGTTTGAGTAAACGACTTCGAATCTTCTCTTTGCAAAAATTTCTTCTCGGGTGACAATGGCGGTTAGGGGATTTTTATGTCGGTTCTTCGTTCCACGATCAAGATGGCGATCGCGACTTTTTTTTCGCGGATCCTGGGCCTCGTCCGGGAGCAAGTCATGGCCGCGTACTTCGGCGCCTCCGGTGTGACCGACGCGTTCCTCGTCGCGTATCGGATTCCGAACCTGCTTCGAGACCTCTTCGCCGAAGGGGCCTTCTCTTCGGCCTTTGTTCCCACCTTCGTTGAGGCTAACCAAGCTTCTCAGCAAGAGTCTCGGGAGCTCATGTGGTCGCTCTTTTGGCTCCTGACTTTCATCACCGGATCGATCTCCCTGGGGATCATGGTCTTCGCTCCCGAACTCATCGCGCTCTTCGCACCGGCCTTCGTGAAGGACCCGGAGAAGTTCACCATCACGGTGAACCTCACTCGGATCATGGCGCCGTTTCTCACCTTCGTGTCCCTCGCGGCCCTGTTCATGGGTGCCCTCAATTCTCTGAAAGTGTTCTTCGTTCCTGCACTCGCACCTGCGTCCTACAATGTCATGAGCATCCTCTGCATGGTCGGACTTTCGGGGGTCATTCACCAGCACGGCTACCATCCGATTTATTCTCTCGGGATCGGGGCCATGCTCGGCGGTTTCATGCAGGCGGCCGTCCAGCTTCCCCTCATCTGGCGCCGAGGCTTCAGGCCCATCTGGCCTAAGCGGTTTTGGACCGATCGGTCTCGGAAGATCGTTCGGCTCATTGGCCCAGGCCTGGTTGGGTTCGCAGCGACTCAGGTCAACCTTCTCATCACGACGATCCTGGCAACACCCATCGTTGGTGCGACCTCTTGGTTGAACTACAGCTTTCGGCTCTTCCAACTTCCGGTCGGGATCTTATCGGTCAGCATCGGGAATTCGAACTTAGTCCATTTCTCAGAGGCCTGGAAGAAAGGGGATCAAGCGGGGGCCAAGAGTCAGCTTCAGCAAAGTTACTACCTCTCTTTCCTCACGGTCATGCCCGCCCTCGTGATCCTCTTTTGTCTCTCCGATGAGATCGTTAACCTTATCTTCGAGCGCGGGCGCTTTGACCGAGAAAGCACCCTCATGACGGGGGAGGCACTCCGCATGTACGCTCTCGGGCTCCCGTTTTATGGCCTCTACAAGATTCTCGTTCCGACGTTCTACGCCCTGGACCGGCAGAAGATCCCGGTGATGGCGTCTTTGGTATCCATCGCACTCAACATCGGTTTCTGCCTTGTGTTGACTCCCGTTTTTGGTTTTAAGGTGCTCGCCCTCGGGACCACTCTGTCTGTCTTGGTGAACGCGGTCATCCAGAGCTGGTTCCTGAAGCGTGACCTAAGCCTCTCTTGGGGCTTCTTTTTTTCTGCGCGCATCGCGAAGATTGTAGGGGCAACGCTCGGGGCAGCAGTGGTTGTAGAGGTGCTTCTTAAAGTCGAATTTTACGCTCAGCCATTTTTCAATAAATGCTTTTATTTAGCCGCTCAGATTTTATCGGTGGGTGCGCTCTACGTAACTTTTCTCATGCTTCTCGGAGAGCGAAGCGCTGTCACTGCGCTCCTTGATAAAGTTACAAAAAAGCTTCGGCGCTCAAAATAATCAACGCTTTAACTTGTATCGGGCAACCTTTTTAGTTATCCTGTCATGGACATACCTAATTAAGGACGTTTTTTATGAAAACCGATTTTGAAACGCTCAAGGGGCTCTCAACATACACAATCAATCACCTCAAGCAGGCGGAGATGATCGAGTTCGCTGCTGACGCCCGCGCTGACCTGATCGAAGCACTGGCGACGGAATACGGCGTAAGCTTTGCGACTGATGAGAACATCAAGGAACAAGCGATCGAAGAAGTCGAAGAGAAATTCGGTGATGATATTCCTGGGGACATCACAGAGACCGAGATGTTCAACCATGCTCGGAAGGAAATCATCAAGTCCTTCAACGGCGAGAACATCGGTGGCCTCTACCTGATGGAATCACTGCATAACATTTCTATTCGAGTTAAGAACTTCCTTCTTTCGAACGATCTCATTGAAGACGTTTTCGCTTCCGATGAGGAGCTCATCGATTTCGTGATCGACCGGATCCGCTCGTTCGCTCCTAAAAGAAACTAGACCAGATTCTCTGCTCTATGAGTTTGGAGTCTGGGCTTCTTCTCCTGAGATAAAACTCAGTTCCGCCAGAGTTTCTTCGAAAAACGGTCCTTCCAGTGAACCATTCAGCACTGAGCTCCAGCTCTCGAAAATGAAGTAGCCCTTATCTTCGAGGGGCCTTGCGATGTAGATGTCGTAGTAAACGCGATTGATCACGCTCTGAGTTCCTTTCCCTTCGACACGAATGAGTTCCTGTAGGTATTCCTGGATCGCCGAATCTCGGAATAAGACCCGAGAGTCAGTTTCAAACACCACGTCTTCATCGAACTCGATGTTCTCGAGGTTAAGCTTCTCCTCGAGTAACTGCGGGAGAGTCCGATTGCCGTGGTCAGGGAAGTAGGTAAAGGTCGCGAACCAATCGTACCTCGTGTCGGTGCGCTCGAACCGTACGCACGACTCAGTCTGAGAGACGATGGTCCACCAGTTGGCGATCATGAAAGAGAGGCCGCCGAACTGGAGTTCGTAGGAGTCTTGGCGAAAAGTGATCTTCTCCTTCCCAATGATTTTCATGGCGTAGGTGGCGCCGATGAGGAGGGAGATGAGAATGATCCAGTCGAAGAGATTGTTGGTAAAGATCTCCATATGGTCCCGAGATTACACGATTCCTGAGGAAGGCGCTAGGGTTACCAAGGCTAAAGTTTTGCGAATCTCTTTCCGATACTTAGACGAATGTGGGTCACGGGCCCACCCTTGATCGGGAGATTTTTGCCTAACGTAGTCTGCTTCTGATCAGGTGCTATCATTGTGATAAGGAATCGTTCTCCCTTGGGTGGGAGAATTACTATCGGGTAGGACAAAATGATGAAGTTTATCCCTCTTGCGCTCGGTCTGCTCTTCCCTCTCTCCGGGGCTTTCGCCGACGATTTTACGGCCCAGGCGATAGAATTCTGTCGCTCTCGAGGTGGGCAATACACCATGGGAAGCATGGTAGAAGAAGGCAATCAATACTGCCGGCAGATCACCTGTCGTCGCTCCAACGGCGAGGGAGGTCGACTTCAGATCCCCGACGGTGCCACGGGCCCGGAGGCAAACGTCGAGGCAACTCGCAGAGTTTGTATTGCAAAATCAGTCATCGATGGAAATTTTAATCCTCCGGGAGGCTCTACTTCCGGATCGAGTTCTGGGTCTAGCTCAGGTTCAAGTTCTGGGTCTAGCTCGGGCTCAAGTTCCGGGTCTAGTTCTGGTTCAAGTTCCGGGTCTAGTTCTGGTTCAAGTTCCGGGTCTAGTTCTGGTTCAAGTTCCGGGTCTAGCTCGGGTTCAAGTTCCGGGTCTAGCTCGGGTTCAAGTTCCGGGTCTAGCTCAGGTTCAACTTCCGGTTCGACCTCTGGCTCTGGAGGCGGTGACGCCATCATTTGTGAGGAACTCGAGGGCGAAGGCCGGATTGAGCCAGGAGGCCTGTGTTACAGTGAGTGTAGACCTCGCCTCGGTTGGCGCTTCTGGGAAGGTCGCCGGCAAGGGTTTGAGCGCGCGTCTTGCGTAGAATGTTTGTTAAAGTATCCCGGCGTCTACCGCGTGAGACGCGAACATCTTCCACGGGACCGTGATGGCCGGATCATCGGAGACCGGAGCGTTGACCTCGGTCGAGGGGTCACGATCCGAACTGGGACGATCGTCTGTCGGGACTCCAACGGAAGAGTTGTGTCTGTGACTGGGACGAACTGCCCGAGTGGCATGACCGTGCACACGACTTCCGGATCATCATCTGGATCCGTCGGCGGCGCCGTGGGTGGTGTCAGAGTCGGTGGCGGCGCAGGTGTTGCCGCTGGAGTGGCCGCCGGTGGCGGAGGCGGAGTTAGCGTCGGAGGCGGCGTGACCGTTTCGGTCGCGGCCGGAGCGGGTGGTGGCGGCGGAGCACAGCTCCCGTCATACTGTAACTCAACAAGACAAAGAGACATTGATCGCTGCCAGGAGTGGATGACGACGAACCGTCGCTTCCTCTGTGCTTCGAGTGCCAATCCTTCGATCTGTATGGGTGGAGCGGACATAGAAGTTTCTAGCCGCTACGACGCCTCGAACTGCGTGAACTGTCAGGTCGGCAGCCGTGGCAGACAGAGCACGCTCTCGGGCATCGCCGAAATCGTCGGAGCGATTGCGCCTCCGCTAGCGATGTTCGGTTCTGCGTACGTTCAATCTCGCGCCATCGAGCGCTCGAACGAGGCCTGGGCGGGAGCGGCCGTCGCTGGCTTCGAGCAGTGCCGTCTTTCTCAAGGCGATTACCTTCAGTACCTTTCGGCCAACGAGCTTCCGGGTCTCACCCCTGAGCAGCAGCGGCAGATGCGATGTAACGGCTTCAATCTTGGGGGCTACGCCGGAGTACAAAATCCTGCGCTCAATGGTTTCTACGGGGCGGGTTACACTCCGGGCTTCGTTGGGGGCGCAATGGGACCTTACGGCGGCTACAACCCTTACGGCATTGGCGGCGGTGGCTTGATCGGTGGCGCCGTAGGCGGACTCATCGGCGGCGCTGTTGCAGGTGGGTACGTCCAGGGAGGGTTAGCTCAGGGTGGTTATCCTGGAGGCTACGTCAACGGAGGTGCATTCGTTAACGGCATCTCACTGGCCGCTGGTGCGAACGGTGGCTGGAATGGAGCTGGTGGTTTCAACGGTGGCTACGTCGCTGGTGGGATCAACGGCGGCTACGTCGCTGGTGGGATCAACGGCGGCTATGTCGCTGGTGGTTTCAACGGCGGTTACGTCGCTGGTGGGATCAACGGTGGCTACGTCGCTGGTGGCATCAACGGTGGCTACGTCGCTGGTGGTTTCAACGGCGGATATGTAAACGGAATTTCAATTGCCGGCGGTTTCAATGGTGGTTGGAACGGGGCAGGTGGCTTTAACGGCGGATACGTGGCCGGTGGCTACGCTCAAGGCGGCTATGCGGCCGGTGGTTACGCTCAAGGCGGCTATGTTGCCGGTGGCTACGTCCAAGGCGGGTATGCGGCCGGTGGCTACGCTCAAGGCGGTTACGCGGCCGGTGGATATGCCGGAGGGTTCAACGGAGGCTTCGCTGGGGGCGGTGGCGTAGGTTACGACTTCGGCGCTAGTCAGCAAGCTTCGAACGTAGACTACATGAGACAGCAGCAAGGGACGGCCTTCCAAGCAGGAATGGGTGGTGGAGGTTTCGGCGGCGGTGGATTCGGTGGCGCTGGCTACCATCCGGCGAACGCGGGCTTCGGCATCAACGCGAGCTTCGGCATGGGCGGTGGTGTTGGCTGGTAAGTTACACTTAAGAGATTCGTAATAAAAAAGGGCCTGGAAAAATCCAGGCCCTTTTTATTTTCGAAATGCTCGTCAATTACTTGTTGTGCACCAGAGTCTTGATCTCGTGCCGGAAGATCACTTCAATCTTATCATCGACAACTTTTTCAACGATCCCAGGACCGAACTTTGAGTGGTCAATCACATCCCCTTGGTGGAACCGACCGTCCATGGCGTAAGGAGTCGACTTATTCTTAGTCTTGGACATCTTCTCCATCCACAGGTCAGAGACGGAGATGACTTTCGAAGGAACGCCTTCAGTCTTCTTCGTCCGGGTCTTCCCTTGTTTTGATGACGTCGATGGGTCCTTATAGGCGTGGATCGTGTTGCACGTGTTGCACTTAACTTTCGCGATGTGCTTGTCATCTTTCATCGCGACAATGGTATGACCAAGGTTGAGTTTACATTTTGTGCAGTACGAGAGCACATCCTTGCCTACCGTTAACTGGGACATATTTTTCCTTTTGATTTAGAATCAGCGAGAGAGCAGCCAATCTGATCTATCATACCGACTGTGTCTCCTAACGTAAAGTAATCTCGCCTATGAAGAAGACCGACGAACTCCTAGAGAAAGCCAATAGTCTGCCCCAGGGCCCGGGGTGCTATTTGATGAAGGACAAGAATGGTCGGGTTATCTATGTTGGGAAGGCCAAAAAGCTCAAGTCCCGGGTCACAACCTATTTTAATAACTCGGTCAAAGGCTACAAGACAGATTACATGGTTAGTCATGTAGTCGACTTCGATTTCTTCATCACCCGCTCCGACGCCGAGTCCTTCGTCCTTGAGAATAACCTCATTAAAGAGCACACCCCTAAGTACAACATCCGGCTCCGGGACGATAAGAGCTATCCCTACCTCCAGGTTAATAGCTCCGAGCCTTTCCCTCGGCTCGAGTACGTCCGAAGGCCCAAGAAGGCGAAAGGGGTCAAGCTCTTCGGTCCCTATCCGCCGGGGTCGAACATTTCGATGATCCTCCGGATTCTCACGAAATCCTTTGGCCTGCGCGACTGCTCTCTGAGCGAGTTTCGATCCCGGAAAACGCCCTGTCTGCTGCACCAGATGAAGCAATGTAGTGCTCCCTGCGTCCAGCTCATCACGGCCGAGGCCTACGAGGTGGAACTAGATGCGGCGATGGGCTTCTTCCAGGGGGCCGGCCGCGCCAGACGTACCCTCCAGCGGCTCCAAGAAAAGATGCTGGCCTACGCCGAGGCCGAAGAATTCGAAATGGCCGCGGTCACCCGTGACCATCTGCTCCTCCTCGAGGAGTTTCTCCAGAAGAGCTATGACCAGAAAGTCGAGAGCATCCAGAGCGACAAGAACATTGACGTCTGGTCGTACTGGAACGGCACCGAAGAAGTCGACCTCTCGCTGTACCTGATCCGCGGCGGCCTGCTCTTGGGCCAGAAGAACTTTCATTTCGTGAAAGGGGAGCTGATCGAAGAGCTCGTCGACGAGATCCTCCAGAAGGTCCTCGCGTACTACGCAGATCAGGATGAACTCACCCCAGACCTCGTTGTGCTCGACTTCGAGGAGGAGCAAATCACCGACGTCGCCGAAGCGCTGAAGCTCCTCGGCGAGGCCAAGGCCGTCTCCGGGCTCTCAAAAAAGTACACCCCTCTGATCGAGATGTGCCGCAAACACGCGGAAGAGTCGCAGCGGGTTCGGATCGCGAACGCCGATAGCGTTTACCTGGGCCTCCACAAGCTCAAGGATCTTCTAAACTTAAAGGAGCGCCCGCGAGTCCTCGAGTGCTACGACGTGGCCATCTGGCAAGGCCTCTCTCCCACGGCTTCCCAGATCGTTTACGAAGAGGGGAAGCCGAGTAAAAAGAAGTACCGCTACTATCACCTGGAGACTCGCCCTGAGGGGAATAACGATTTTGCGATGATGCGCGAGGTGATCACGCGCAGGCTTGATAATGGAGATCTGCCGGACGTGTTGGTCATCGACGGTGGCGTGGCCCAGGTGAACACCGTCACTGCCGTTTTGGCCGAACTCAAGATCGAACTCCCCGTCGTCGGAATTGCGAAGAGCCGCGAAGTCTCCGGTTCCTTCCAATCCCGGGAGATCGATCGCACGGAAGAGCGTCTCGTGATCCCGGGCCGTGCCAACCCGTACATCCTCACGAAGTGCCCACCGCTCTTCAAAATCATCGTCTCCATGCGGGACGAGGCCCACCGATTCTCGCGGAAGCTTCACCACAAGGCCGAGTCCAAGCGCGTCCTTTCGACCTGGCTCGACGAGATCAAGGGGCTCGGGGAAGAGACCAAGCGGAAGATCCTCACCCAACTCTCAATGACCAGGGATGAGCTCAAGGTGTACACAGTGAACGATCTCATGAATTATTTCGGAATCAAGGGGCCCCAGGCAAAGGCCCTCTGGGCCCATTTGCATGAGGAAGAAGCGCAGAGCGATGACTTAGTTTAGGATGTGAATCACTCGCCGGTTGCCGCAGCCGCAGTCCATGCACCGGGCAGTCTCTTGAACCAGGAGGTTCTTGTAGTCTGGCATGTGTGATAGGAGGAGCTTGGAGCCACACACCTTGCATTCGTCCATGGTTTTCTTCACCTGCGTCGCGTCCCCGAAGTATTCCTCAAAGCTCTCGAATTTAAATTCTGTATCCGACATGTTGTTCTCCTCTGGTCATGAGATTTTTCGGCGCTTGGGCCTAGGAGTTTAACGGATTTTAGAGCTAGGAAAGAAGCGCCAGTCTGTGCTAGAAATGGGCCATGGAAGGACTCTTTAAGCAAAAATTGTTGGACCTGCGTCATCCTCGCCCGGCGGTGACCTTCGGCGCTGCTCTCCTCGGAGACACCAGTTGGTGGGTACCGGAAACGGAAGTCGTCCCATCTGCGTTGGGAGCTTCGGTCGGAGAAGTCTCCGAGCGGTCCCATGTCCTCGAATCTCTCGAGCGGTTTGCGCTCGAGAAAACCCGTGAAGAACACAGTCCCGTGCTCAAAATTCCTGGAGGAGAGCTCCGTGTGCACACGGAGGCAGCCCCGAACCTCGTCGACCCGTACGGGAGCGTCGCCGAGCTTCGCGCCAGTCTCCGTCTCGACCCGCGGCTAACGGAGCTTGTCCTTGCGCGGAAGACCCCAGGCAAGGTCCAGGTCCTCTTCGTCTCCGAGAGATTTCGTCCCTGGGACGACGTCGTCGGGGAGTCGAAGTCCGGCCTCGAGAGTGAACTCATCGCCGGATTTCCAGTTCGAACGGCAGAGCTCTTTGGCCGCATGATCGCCGCTATGAAGCTCACGCAAGAAGAAGTCCTCCTGTTCCCAGTGGAGGATGCAGCGGAGGTAGATTACACCCCAGAGATCTTTTCCCTGGCGGCGTTCTTCAGGCCTCTGATCGTGGTAACCCTCGGGGCCAAGGCCACGGCCCGAGTACTCAAGTCAACTGATCGGCTATCCCTGGTCCATGGTCAGTTTTTCGCCCGGCAAATCACCGATTCTCACACTGTGCAGGTGGTTCCTCTTTTTCATCCGAGCATCATCGAGACGAACCAGAACATGAAGAAAACGGCCTGGGCCGACATGCAGAAAATCATGAAGCTCCTGAAAAAACTTCCGTAGATTTTTCCAACCTGTGGTTAAATAGGGTTGGGTATTTTTTTAATTTCCACGGAAAGGGAATTAATGTCGAAAACAGGATGTTTGTTCTTCTCATTGCTATTCTCAGCAACTGCCGGCAGCGCAGTTCCCGAAGTCAAGGTCCTGATTGCGAAGTCCCTAAAGAACATCATCGTCGAGGGCGTCGATCTTCAGAAGCGGATCCACACCCAGAATCGGTCTCAGCAGTACCACGGTCGCAAGCGAATCGCGTTTAACTGTGCCCCCGCTCGCTCCGCCGTCCGGCAGACGTTTCCTCGGAGCCCGCTCCTAGTCGCCTCCTTGAGTTCCCCCACGGGGCTCATCTCTTGGGGAGACCAGAAGTACAAGGGCGAGCTTCAGCTTCTCACCAACCCGGCCAAGGAAAGCTGCGACCTCGTGAACCTCGTGCCAATGGAGGCCTACCTCACGACACTCCTAGCGAAGGAAATGAATGGCACCTGGCCTGTGGAGGCCCTCAAGGCCCAGGCGGTGGCAGCCCGAACGTATGCCTTTGATCGGCTCAAGCGGGGCATGGGTCTGGAGAGTGACGACCGCCTCTACCACCTTGAGTCCTCAGAAAAAGATCAGGTCTCTGGATCTGTTCGGGATGTGACGCCGAACACGGTCCAGGCCGCCCGAGAAACCGAGGGCGAGATCCTCATGGGACCTTCGGGCCGAGTCGCCCCGGCCTTCTTCCATGCTAAGTGCGGGGGAAAAACCTTAAGGCCCGACCAGGTCTGGGGCGGGGTCGAGGAAGGCTACCGATCGGTCACTTGCTCTTTCTGTGGCAAGACCGGGATGAAGGACTGGCGCTACCGGTTGCGAGGCCAGAAGCTCACGTCCATGGTGGATCAGGTGCTCCGGCGCTACTACGCTGACGAGACCTCCGGAACTGACGTCCGGCTCATGCCAGATTCCCTCCATAATTCGGAGCTCCGGCTCTACGTCGGTGACCGGCTGCACATCATCAAAAAGTCCTACCTCCGGAGTTTGGCCGGACGCGAGACGTTGCCCTCAAATAACTTCATCATGACGGCGAAGAACAAAGACTTCATCATTCATGGGGCGGGCAACGGCCACGGCGTCGGCCTGTGCCAACTCGGCGCTCTCGAGCTGGCCAAGCGTGGTTACGATTACCGGCAGATCCTTTCCTACTACTTCCCTCGGCACAAGCTGAAGAAAGCCTACTAGTCATGGGCCCTCTAAGTGCGCTGCTGATCTTTCTTCTGTCGTTCTCTGCAACCGCGAAGGTTGTGCTCATCGACCCGGGCCATGGGGGGGAGGAGAGTGGTGCCGTCGGGCACCTTGATCCCAAGCGGAAGCGGGCCATCTTCGAAAAAGATCTCTCCCTCCGCCTGGCGACCAAGGTGAAAGAGCACCTCGGAAAAACGACCACCGCCTACCTCACGCGCAGCCTCGACCGGGCCGTGAGTCTTCAGGAGCGGGCGGATCTCGCGGACATCGTGAAGGCGGATCTCTTCCTCTCGATTCACTTCAACTCATCGACCAATCCGACGAGCCATGGGTTCGAGATCTACTACCTCGATAACAGCTCCAACGTCGCCGCCAATAAGGTGGAGCGTGCGGAGAACTTGAATCTCAAGGGTGAGGAACTGATCGTGAACCAGATCCTCGTGGATCTGGTGGTGCAACAGACCGTCGCTCATTCGAAGCAGCTGGCCCGGGCCGTCCACGAGAGTGTGCGACCGACCATCGCCGCTCACAAAGTATCGGACCGGGGTGTGAAGCCGGGTCTCTTCTACGTGCTCGCGCTGTCCAAGCGGCCCGGACTTTTGATCGAGGCGGGCTTCGTCTCAAACCGCACCGAACTCCAAAAGATGAATCAAGAACGCTACCTCGACGATCTGGCACAGGCGATCTCGGCCGGGGTGCAGAAGTTCATTCAGACTCAGAAATAAAAAAAGGGGACCCGCGAAGGTCCCCTGAAGAGGTCGTCTGAAATGAGGTTATCGGCAGAAACTAAACTTTGCCCCGCGCGAGTTGCCGTAGTCCAGCATCCGGAAGAGAGCGCTCCCGCCGCCGGGGAAGTTAATCGTTGCGCGAACGATCGGTTTGAACAAGCAGTTGGAATAGGCACCGATGGCGATGTCGACGAGGCCGCCCTGCCCTTGTTGTGCGAAGGAGCGCGGGCACATGTAGCCGATGAAGAGTGGGGGTTGGCCAACGGCCTGGCCCGCGACGACGGCGACGTCACCGAAGCTCGTGGCGCCGACGTAGATCTCGTTCGGTGCGATCATGGTTGGGAAGTTCGTCAGCGGAATGGCGATCGGGATCCGCTGCCCGTTGTAGGCCTGGTTAGCGTAGTTCGGGATACCGCCGAAGCCGTTGTAGCACGGATTCTGCTGCATGACCTGGTTCACACTCATGCCTCCGTAGCTGTAGGGAGAATTGACGATGACCGGGTTCAGGCTCCCATTGATGTACGGATTAGCGTAGGTGTATGGATTGCTCTTCTTCCCCGATTCGTTGTCTTTCCCGCAGCCGATGAGCAGCGTGAGAAGTAAGAGGGCATGGCCCAGAGATTTCATTCAAGACTCCTTCGTCTCAGACGATTCTGTGGACCTATCGGTCGGAGGACACCGTTGACTTTAGTGTTTTCTTTGTTAGTTGATCGGACTCCTCAGCTCGGGTGGCCTAAACTGCCTAGTTCTAAAGGTTTAGAAATAACTTAGAATAGGGATATGAAAAATTTAATCAAGTCTCCTTTTTCGGAGCTCAAGCGCGTGTTTAAAACCGAGGACAGTCGGTTCCTCCTTGCGACGGGCCTTAAGGTTTCGGGGATCTCTTTCCTCGTCACCGTTTTCATCTACTGGTTCTTGCTCCAGGTGATGCGGCTCAACTACGCCTTCTTCCGTGCCCACGGGTTCCCGGCGATCGAGGAGAGTCCGTTCCTCGACCTGATCATGGGCGAGGCCCTCGACAACGTCCCGGTGCTCTTCGCGTTCCACATCATTCTCTTCTTCATCGGCGTCTACGTCGGTTGGCTCATCCTGAGGCCCTTCCGCGTCATCGCCGAGTACTCCGAGGCCGTCCTCGATAACCCCAACGCCATCTACCGGGTCGAGGAGTTCAGCACCTACAACCTCCTCACTCGCTTCTCCGAGTTCTTCTTCGAGTTCCTTCGGGAGTCAAGAAAGCGGGGCGAGATCATTTCGAACAGCATTCCTCCGCAGTACTCCAAGATCCACAAGCCCGTGTTCGACCGGATCTTCATGCTCCACTTCGGCATCCTCCTGGTGATCATCTCGATCTCGAGCGCTGTGTTCATCATCGAGAACACGTCGTCGGTGTACGCATCGATGGTCGAGCTTGCCACGAAGACGCTCAAGAACCAGACCTCCGTCAGCCGCTACCTGAGCGAGCAGCTCTTCATCCTGGACGACATCGTAGTGCTCACCGTGGTGCTGATCGCCTTCTCGTACACGCTCCTCGGACTTCACCTCTATGCCAAGGTTTCCGGCGCCGCCTTCGGGATCTTCTCGACGATGCGGTCCTTTATGAAAGGCAACCATACCAGTCGGGTACACCTGGTGGGGCACGCTTACCTTCGTGATTACACGCGCAAGCTCAACAAGTACCTCGATCACATCCAAAATATTTTTGGCAAAGAGCAGTCCAAGAATTAGAAGTTTGTGATAATTTAGTACTGAAAACCGTTCACCCATAAAAGGATAGACATGAAAAGAATGCTCGTTCTTGCAGCCGCTCTTGTTGTGGCCACTGCATGCACCACCTCGAAAGAAGACCTTAAGAAAATGCTCAAGGATAATCCGGACATCATCACGGAAGCCATCGAAGCGAATCCGACGAAGTTCATCGATGCCCTCAACAATGCCGTCAAGATCGCCCAAGAGGGTGAGGGCAAGCGCCGGGAGGAAGACGAGAAAAAAGCTCTCGAGGAGTCGTTCAATAAGCCCCTCGAGCCACAGCTCCGGGCGGACGAGTCTTACCGGGGTAATAAAGATGCGCCGATCACGCTCGTCGAGTACTCAGACTTCGAGTGCCCGTTCTGTTCTCGCGGGTTCTCGACGGTCATGGAGCTCATGCAGAAGTACGACGGGAAGATCCGCTTCGTTTACAAGCACCTCCCGCTGAGCTTCCATCCTCAAGCGATGCCGGCGTCTCAGTACTACGAGGCGATCCGTCTTCAGAGCCCGGAGAAGGCCTGGGAATTCCATGACCGGGTCTACAAAGATCAGCGCAAGCTTCAAAACGGCGAAGCGTTCTTGAAGTCCATTGCCAAAGATCTGAAGGTCGACATGAACCGGCTCGCCAAAGACGTGAAGTCTGAGCAGGTCCAGAAGCGCATCGACGAAGACATGGCCGAGGCTGCGAAGTATGGCTTCCAGGGCACTCCCGGCTTCCTTCTCAACGGCATCCCGGTGAAAGGCGCCTACCCAACGGCCCACTTCGAGGGTCTGATCGAAGAGCTCAAGAAGCGCGGAAAACTCTCTCTCTAGTTGAACTCCAGAGACACCATCCCCGAGCCCCGGCCTTGCCCGGGGCTTTTTTTTTCTGTGTGTTCCCGGCCCAGACAGGAAATTCTTGCCGCACGGTCAAGGCAGTGACGATCGTCCAAGAGAAACGGCAAAAACTACCCCGTCGAAGGGTCAATCCTTGCTTCGTTTCTCGAGGGAAGTTATAATTTTGACTAGACCTAAGGATTAGGTCCATTTCGAGAAAGGTAACCATGGCCGAAGAAAACAAACCAGGACCGGTAGCAGAGGCCCCCGCGAGCTCCGGGAAGAACCCGCTGCTCATGCTCCTCATGATCGTCAACATCCTGGCGATGGGAACCGTTGCCTTCTTCCAATGGAAATTCATGGAACTCGAGGCGAAGCGGCCTGATCTGACGCAGCTCCTGAAAGAGAAGGACGCACCGACGGAAGCCTCCCCCGACGCCCAGGGTGAACAGAAGACCACGGAGGTCGTGAAGAAGGAGAATCTCCTCTCCCTCGATAGCTTCACCGTGAACCTTGCCCAGGGCGAGGGCCCGCGGCGCTACGTTCGCCTCGACGCCGTTCTGAAGATGAGCGATGACGCCAAAGCCCCCGAGTTCGAAGCGCGCAAGCCGCAGATCCGGGACACGATCATCAGTATCCTGAACACAAAACGGGCCGACGACCTTCTCAAAAAAGAGGGCAAGAGTTTCTTAAAAGAAGAGATTAAAAACGCCATCAATTCATTCTTAGTCGATGGCAGAGTAGAGGATATTTACTACATTAGTTTCCAGATCAACTAACGAGCAGGACGCTCCTTAGTTCCAATCCCAGGAGGGGAGACACATGGCCCAAGTATTGAGCCAAGACGAAGTAGACGCACTCCTTAACGCGGTCAACGACGACGGTGATAGCAGTGGAGATGACTCCGGTGCCGATGGCCTCGGGGACGTCGAAGAGAGTGACGCGAACATCCAGCCCTACGACCTCACGAACCAGGATCGAGTCATCCGCGGGCGAATGCCCATCCTCGAGATCATCTACGAGCGCTTCATCCGACAGTTCCGGGTTTCTCTCTCAAACAGTCTCCGGAAGATCTCCACCATCTCCATGATTTCCACGGATCTCCTGAAGTTCGGAGAGTTCGTGAACACACTCCCGATTCCGTCGTGCATGTGCATCATGCGCTTCAACGAGCTCCGGGGCCCGGCGCTCATCGTCTTCGAGTCCAAGCTCGCCTATGCGATCATCGATTCCTACTTCGGCGGCACGGACCGGCCCTTCACGAAGATCGAAGGAAAAGAATTCACCTCCATCGAGCTCTCGTTCATGCGGCGGGTGATGGACATGGCGATCAACGACCTCGAAGAGGCCTGGGCGCCGGTGCACAAGATCGATGCCCAGTACGTTCGAACGGAGATCAACCCGCAGTTCGTCGGTGTCGTACCTCCCTCGGACGTGATCATTACGACGACCTTCGAGGTCGAGTTCGAATCGGCCTCCGGCACGATCATGGTGGTGATCCCGTATTCGACGATCGAGCCGATCAAACAGAAACTCTCATCGAGCTACCAGACCGACAACGACGTGGTCGATACGCTCTGGACTCGGTCGATGCAGGAGCACGTTCACCACGCGGAGGCGACGGCCATCGTGAAGCTCGGAGAAACGGAGATGACCATCGGGGATCTCATCGGTCTCCAGCCCGGGGACATCATCCCGCTCTCGCAAGAAGTCTCCGGCGAGCTTGACCTCGAAATCGAAGACGCAAAAAAACTCAAGTGTCTGATCGGCGTATACAAGGGAAACCGCGCGGTGCAAGTCACCCGCCGTAACACATAAAAGGAAGCACCACCTATGGCCACCCCAGAAATGGAAAATAACAGAGATGCGATCCGCGAACTCGCCGACCAGATCAAAGCGGGTGACGATGGGCTTAACAAGCTCAAGGTCCAGAACCTCGACTTCATCCTCGACATCCCGCTGAAAGTAAGCGTCGAGCTCGGGCGCGCGAAGGTCATCATCAAAGACCTCCTCCAGTTAGGACAGGGGTCGGTGCTGGAGCTCGATAAGCTCGCGGGCGAACCGCTCGAAGTGCTCGTCAATGGCAAGCTGGTTGCAAGGGGAGAGGTTGTGGTGGTGAACGAGAAGTTCGGAATCCGCCTCACCGATATCATTAGCCCGCTCGAACGAATCGAGTCACTTAAGTAACCCGTGGGATTTCCGCGCAGACCAGGAAGGATGACCGCTATGATCTCTAAACTCACCATCTTCGGATTGATCGCTCTGGCCTCTTTCGGTGCCACCGCCGGTGTCAAAGTGACCAGTGTGGACCTTGCGGTCAATGGCCCTCATGGCTACGTCAACGTGTCCCTCGAGGGACGCTCCGGAGAGCAGCCGGATGTGCGAGTCTTCGGAAACTCCATCGAGATCACCCTCTCTGGTGCGGAGCCCTTCGACGCGATCACTAGGACCGTCAACGGTGCTCGCCTCTCCGCCAATGTTTTGAACGGGAAGGCGATCGTCCGAGCGATCCTCCCGTATGAAGTGAACCAGTCCGGCGTTGACCTCGGGTGGAAGGGGCGCAACATCGAAGTCATCTTCCCGAGAGGAGTTCGGAGTGCTGAGCGCTCGGCCGTGGCCCCCGTTGTTGCGTCCATGAAGTCAGAGAATAAGGTGCTCGCAAAGATCGAGTCGGCGGTGCCGAAAGAGGCGCTGAACGAAGACTACCTCAATAAGCTCATTAAGGATGACGCCGTCAAGACGGCACCGAAGCCTGCCCTGAAGGCGTCCCTCAAGAGCGGCGATTCCGTGGAGCGAGACCAGGTTTCCGTGCGGGCCGCGGCGCCAGCGAACCGCTCTGACCTTGCGCCGACGTCGAGCACTCCTCGAGGCACTCCCGATACCTTTTCCTTCGCCGGCTACGCGGCCAAGTTTACGATCTTCCTCGCCCTCGTCCTGGGTCTCTTTTACGGAGTCGTCCAGCTCTTAAAGCGCGGAGTCTTCAACAAAGGAAAACTCGGGTTCCTAAATAACACCCAGCTGATCCAGGTCCTCTCCACGACCTACGTCGCTCCGAAGCGCTCCCTCCTCGTGGTCAAGGCCCACAAGCAGATCTTCCTCGTGGCCAACTCCGAAACCGGACTCCAGTTCCTGTCTGAAATGACGGACACCTCGGGCCTCATTAAAGAGGGGGAGAAGCTCGTCACCGGGACAAACTTTGACCTAAACCTCGGGGTCGCAGAATCCGACGCGGAGGCCCCGGCGCTGAAGCTCAAGGAGAACATCGCCGAGTCTGCGCCGCTCCCTGAAGAGCGCGGGATCCAGGCCCTGACGGCCAAGGACATCGTCAAGTTCTCCGATGAACTCCGAAAGAAGGCGAAGAAACTCAAGCCCATCGAGTTCAACTGATGAAAAAGTTCCTGGCCATCGCAGTCCTTCTTTTTTTCGCGCTCCCCGCGGTGGCCCAGCAAACCAATCTCCCCGGGGTCTCGGTCAACTTCGGGGCCGGTACAAACCTGGTAGATACCCTCGAGGTGCTGCTCCTTTTTACCATCCTCACTCTGGCCCCGGCGATCATCATCCTTTGCACTTCGTTCACTCGGATCGTGGTTGTTCTTTCGTTCATGCGACAGGCGCTGGGAACGCAGAACATGCCTCCCAACCAGCTCCTCATCGGCTTCGCTCTCTTCCTCTCGGTGTTCGTCATGATGCCCACCGGGACCTCGATCTACGAGAATTCCCTGAAGCCGTACCAGGCGAAGCAAATCGACGGCACCCAGGCCCTCGCGGGGCTCGAGAAGGACCTTCGGGGCTTCATGGAAAAGCACGTCCGGAAAGCGGACATCGGACTTTTTTATGACGTCACCAACGCCGCCGCTCCCACTGATATCAAGGCGGTTCCGACCCACTATCTCATTCCGGCCTTCATCATCTCTGAGCTCAAGACGGCCTTCCAAATCGGATTTCTGCTCTACATCCCATTCATCGTGCTCGACATGGTGGTCGCGTCCGTTCTCATGGCGATGGGGATGATGATGCTCCCGCCGATGCTCGTGTCGATGCCCTTCAAGCTCCTGCTGTTCGTGCTCGTCGATGGGTGGCAGCTGGTCACCGGCGCCATCCTCCGGTCTTTCAACACCTAGTAAGGAGTCCCCATGGAAAACGAATTTGCGGTAGAAGTGGTGAACCAGGCGATCAAGGTGGCCCTCATGCTGTCGGCGCCGATGCTCATCGGGGCTCTCGTCGTCGGTGTGCTCGTGTCCATTTTTCAGGCCGTGACTCAGATCAACGAGCAGACCCTCTCGTTCATTCCCAAGATCCTCGTGATCGTCGCCGCCCTCGTCATCTTCAGCCCGTGGATGATGGAGACGATGGTGACCTACACGCAGGACCTCATCACCAGTATCCCGGAGCTGGTCAGGCGCTAGATGAACTTAACCATCGCGGACCAGACGGTCTTCCTCGCTTTCTGGCTTTGCTTCGCTCGCTGGTCTTCGGTCCTGACCCAGCTGCCGCTCTTCGACAGCGTCGCAGTTCCGAATGTGGTGAAGATCCTGGCATCTTTCCTTGTGACGTATGCGTTCTTTCCGCCGCTCGCCGATGTCCTGGTGGCGGAGGTTCGACTCGTGGGAGTGGAGAACATCTGGATCCTCACCATGTTCCACGTGGCCGCGGGGCTTGTGATCGGGTTTCTCGTGAAAAGCATCATGAGCCTTTTCGTGGCGACCGGTAGCATTCTGACCCAGCAAATCGGATTCAATTCGGTGAGCTACTTCGACCCGGGCCAGGGCCAGCAGATCGGTCCCTTCGAGCGCATCGTCGAGTGGACCCTTCTGATGCTGATCCTCTCCTCCGGTGCCCTCGCGCCGATGTTCAAAGGGGTCTTCCAATCCTTCACCTCGGTAAACTTTTTAAACGCCGATAAAATGCTCAAATCGCCGGAGTTTTTTGTGCTATTCTTTAAGTCGGCGTTCAGTGGTGCGGTTCTTCTCGCCGGGCCCCTCGTTTTCGCGAACCTACTCATGAACCTGGTCATGGGGATCGTCGCGAGGACCGTACCGCAGATGAACGTGCTGATGGTTAGCTTCGTGGTAAACATCGGCTTCGGGCTCCTCCTGTTCCTTGGGATCGCAGAAGAGTTTTTTCAGGTGAGCTTCGACCTTTACGTAGAGAACCTTGGCGCTTGGTACCAGTACCTCGCACCGTAACCGACAGCCGCAGACAGGACGTCCATGGCCGAAGAAAACGACGACGAAAAAACCGAAGAAGCCTCCCAGTACCGGATCGACGAGGCCCGGAAAAAAGGTGATGTCGCGAGCTCCAAAGAGCTCTCCTCGGTGCTGCTCCTCTCGGGATCTCTCCTTACGTTCATCCTCTGTGGTGTCTTCATCTACGAAACCTTCGTCGAGTACATCGACTGGATCTACCTCCAGAATTTCCGCGAAGCCTACTCCAAGGAGAAGATCCAGGACGTCATCTCGCACACTGCGTGGACCCTGGTGAAATGCGTCGGGCCCTCGTTCGGGGCTTCCATCTGCTTGGGCTTTCTGGCCCAGTTCGTTCAGATAGGTTTTCTGTATTCACCGGATATCCTGACCATCGACATCGACCGGATCAACCCGATCAAGGGCTTTGGCCGCCTCATCTCGAAGAAGGCGATCGTCGAGGCCATCAAGGGTTGTTTTAAGATCACCGTGGTCTGCCTGATCACGTACTCTGTCATGCGCGATAACATCGGGTCCTTCCTCGGGTTCCTTCACGCGGAGGCCGGGGCGTCGCTGGCCTTCGGGAAGTACCTGATGGTGAAGCTTGGGTTTTCGATTCTCCTCGGGCTCGGCGTGATCGCCCTGGCCGACTTCGCGTGGGAGAAGTGGTCCTACCTTCAGAAGATGAAGATGACCAAGCAGGAAGCCAAAGAAGAAGCGAAGGAGCGAGACGGGAACCCCGAGGTTAAGAACCGGATCCGCCAGATCCAGCGGCAGATGGCCCAGAAACGGATGATGGACGACGTCAAGAAGGCCGACGTAATTGTTACAAATCCGACGCACATTAGTGTAGCCTTAAAGTACGACGGTGCGACCATGGTGGCCCCGTCGGTCACGGCAAAAGGTGCCGACCATTTAGCGCTTCGGATCCGGGAGATCGCGAAGGAAAATGATATACCGATCGTCGAGAACATCACGCTAGCGCGGACGCTGTACAAGACGGTCAAAGTCGGACACGGAGTTCCGCGAACGCTCTACAAGGCCGTCGCCGAAATCCTGGCCTTCGTCTACAAGCTCCGGCGCAGGCAGAAAGCATTGAAGTAAAGATTTAGGATCGGGCCCAGGATGGGTCCGGAAGTAGGGGAACCATGGACGGAATTTTCTCTCGGCTCAAAATCTTCTCGCAGAACTCGGAACTCGCCGTCGCCATCGGGTTGATCGTCACTCTCGGCGTCATGGTCGTCCCGCTGCCGCCCATGATCCTCGACCTCTTCCTCGCGCTGTCGATCGCGATCTCCATCGCCATCCTCCTGCTCTCCGTGTACGCGAAGAAACCTCTGGACTTCTCCACGTTCCCATCGATCCTCTTGATCACGACACTCTTGCGACTCTCGCTGAACGTTGCCTCCACCAGAAACATCCTCCTAAACGGCGCGGACGAAGGCACGAAAGCCGCGGGGCACATCATTGAGGCCTTCGGTGAGTTCGTGGTCGGTGGTAACTACGCCGTCGGGATCATCATCTTCTTGATCCTCGTCGTCATCAACTTCATCGTTATCACCAAAGGTGCCGGTCGAGTCGCCGAGGTTAGCGCTCGGTTCACTCTCGATGCGATGCCCGGGAAACAGATGGCGATCGACGCCGATCTCAACGCCGGTCTCATCGACGAGAAAGAGGCCAAACGGCGCCGGGCCGAGGTCGCCCAGGAAGCCGACTTCTACGGTTCCATGGACGGTGCTTCGAAGTTCGTCCGAGGCGACGCCATCGCCGGTATCCTCATCACGGCGATCAACATCGTCGGTGGTATCATCGTCGGCGTCGCCCAGAAGGACATGAACTTCGCGGACGCCGCTCGGATCTTCACCCTCCTCACCGTCGGTGACGGACTCATCGCGCAGATTCCGGCGCTCATCATCTCGACCGCCGCCGGTATCATCACCACGCGAAACTCGGGCTCCGAAGCCCTCGGGAAGCAAGTGAACCAGGAGTTCTCCGCCCACCCGAAGGCGTTCTACATCACGGCCACCGCGATCGGTGTCTTCGGCCTCATCCCCGGGTTCCCCGCGCTCCCGTTCCTCACCATCGGTGGAGTCATCGGCTTCGCGGGGTTCCGGATTGATCGGAACAAAGAGCTCGCGGCTGCGGCGGCCGTCACGAACGCAGTTCAGGACACCAAAACAAAAACCGAGACCCTCGAGTCTCTCCTTCCGGTGGAACTCGTGCAACTCGAAGTGGGCTACGGCATCGTGAGCATCGTCGACGCCGAACAAAACGGAGACCTCCTCGAGCGGATCTCCCACATCCGGAAGCAGTTCGCTGTGGACTGGGGAATCATCATCCCGTCGGTCCGGATCAAGGATAACCTGGAGCTCAAGCCGGGGGGCTACTCGATCAAGCTCAAAGGGATCGAGATCGCGCGCGGGGAACTTCTCCCGGATCACATGATGGCGATGGACCCAGGGACCGTGATCGAACAGATGGATGGCATCGAAACCAAGGAGCCGGTCTTCGGTCTCCCGGCCCTCTGGATCACCGATGATCGGAAGGACGAAGCGCAGTACAACGGGTACACCGTCGTGGATCTCTCGACGATCGTGGCGACCCATTTGACGGAAGTTCTCAAAGCGAATCTCTCGGAGCTCCTGGGCCGTCAGGAACTGACGAAGCTCCTCGATAACTTCAAAGAAGACAACCCGAAAATCGTCTCCGATCTTGTCCCCGACATCACGCCGCTTGGGACTGTCCTGAAGGTCCTCCAGAGCCTTCTCCGAGAGGGTGTCTCCATCCGAGACCTCCGCACCATCCTCGAGACTCTTGCCGAGCATGGCCTCGGGACCAAAGACGCGGAGGCCCTCACGGAGTACGTTCGCCAGGCACTCTACCGGACCATCACCGAACGGATCAAAGGTGCGGGCGGAGACGTTCCGCTCTTCACCCTCGACCGGGGCCTCGAAGAGGCCGTCGCTCGCGCGATCATCAGCACAGACCACGGGACCCAGCTGAACCTCGACCCGAAGGTCACGCAAACGATTCTGGCATCCCTCAATGAAAAAATTGAAGAGGCCACTTCTCAGGGCGAGAAGATGGTGGTTCTTTGCTCGCCGGTGATCCGCCGCCACTTCAAGCGACTGACGGAAAAATTCATTCCCAACATGATAGTCGTAAGCCATAATGAGCTTAGTCCCGAAGTTAACATACGATCTCTCGGAACCGTGAGGTTATAAGTAGATGTTCGTCAAGAAGTTCGAAGCTGACACTCTGGAAGAAGCCCTCAAAGCGGTTAAAGTCGAGCTGGGCCCAGACGCCATCATCCTTAAGACAGTCACGAATAACGGAATAAAGGGTGCCTTCAAAAAAAAGCGCATCGAGATCACAGCGGCCATCTCGGAGAAGAGCTTCGAGAAGAAGGCAAAGGTGGATAAAGTCTTGAACAACGAACAAAAAGAAGCCTTCTACCAAAAGCCCGCGAGCGTCATCAAAGACACCATCACCAAGTACAATAACAATGAAGCCAACGCGGGCGGCGGGTACGGAACCATCGGCCTGAACCGAGTCGTGAACACGCTCGCCAAGGGCTCCGCGGGCCTCTCCGACATCACCACGAAGACCTCCTCTCTGATTAAAAACAGTCTCGATGATTTTCTCACTGACGGTGAAGAAGCGAGCTTCGACGTTGACTCCGCCGAGGACCTCCCCCCGAGGCCAGCGCCGACCCGGGGAAAGTACGCCGAGCCCCCGGCACGGGAAGAGGTGGCCCCGCGGCGCGCTCGCGCGCCGAGGCGAGAGGTCGAAGAAGAGGCGGTCGAACCGACCCGGGCCCCCACGCGCGAGCCGATGCCGCGGGAGTCACTCCGAGAATCACCTGCGTCGGTGAGCCGGGAAGCCTACTCGGAACTGCGGCAGGAGCTCCGGACGACCCAGCATAAGCTCGCCCTCCTGGAACAGAAGCTCCTTGAAATGTCCCAGAACTATCAGTTCAACCAGAAGCATTTGAACGAGGCCAAGGGCATCTACCAGCTCCGGACGACGCTCAAAACTCTCGACGTCGACGAAGTCCATATCCTCGAGCTCATCAAGAAAGCAAACTACCAGCTCTCCAAGGACGACTTGGAGAACCCCGATGTGATCTTTGAGTTCGCTCTCCAGGAGATGGCCAGTTCCATCAACACCGCCATTCCCCTCTTCTCGAAAGTGGACTCCGGGGACCCGGTGGTGACCGTTCTGATTTCGGAAGCAGCGTCAGGCCAGTCCACCATGGGAACCAAAATCGCAGTCCTCAAAAAAGACGTCGTCCTGATCCAGTTCTCGCAGGACGCGCAGAACTCCGGGTCTACGGACTTCGCCGCCCAGGTGTTTGGGATCAAGGTCGAGAAGGTCCAGAATTTTGCCGAGGTCATAGGCCTTTGCCGGAAGGCGACGGACGCTGGACGATCCGTGCTCATCGACGTCCGGCTAAATACCCGGAACACCGACGAGACAAAAAAATTTATCGAGACCCTCAAGCGCGGCTTCGGGCACGTCGAAATCCTGTGCACACTTTCCGCGATTCACTCTGAACTTTATAACCGGAAAATCATTGCCCGTTACAAAGACGTCGTGGACGGTGTTATCATTTCTCATGTGGATCTCTGTATGAACTTTGGGGCCCTCTTCAATGTTCACAAGGCCCACAACAAGCTCCCGTTGAAGTTTTTTGGTACCGGCCCAGTGGTCCCCGATGACATCGAAGGGGCAACCGCTGAGAGGCTCATGGCCGGGCTCTTTCAGTTCTAAGCTCCCCAGCCTCTAGGCCAACCGTGCCCGACAGGATGTCAGGCCAGGGTTAGAGGTTCTTCGTGCACCTAACAGGAGGTTTATGCACAAGACAAGCGAATGGCTTCAATCATTCAGCTCCACCGGGCCCCGCAGCGATGATGCTCGGGTCTGCACTAAGATCTCCGTCACCGGAGGCAAAGGTGGAGTCGGAAAGACCTCGATCGCCCTCAAAGCCGCTCAGGAACTGGCCGCCGCTGGCCACCGAACACTCCTCATCGACTGCGATTCGAACCTCTCAAACACGGCCATCAAACTGGGGCTCCCGCTCGAAAACAAGTTCGAAAAGATCCTCTCCGGGGAGGCCGCCTTCGAAGACTGCCTGCAGAGACGCGGGAACTTCCACCTTCTTCCGGCCTGCAACGGCTCCGACGCCGTCTTCGAGTCACGGCTCAACTTCGATGAGATCATCGTGGACATCATCCGGTCCCACGAGACCGAGTACGACTTCATTCTCCTGGACTGTCCCGCCGGCGTTTCTCGGGAAGCACTGACACTCAATGCGTACTGCGACCACCGGTGGATCGTGGTCACCCCGGACAAGTCGTCGATCACCGATTCGTACTCGCTGGTCAAGCTCCTCGCCACGCGCTTCGGGATCACCGAGAACCATCTCCTCGTCAACATGTACCAGACCGAGAAGCAGTTCCAGAAAGTCGTGCTGACACTGAGTGAAACGATCGAGAACTTCCTCGGCGTCCGGACCCAGATCCTCGGTGGCATCCAGCGCTTCAACGTTTCCGCTGAAAGTTTTGATACTTTTTTCCTCTCCGAGGGGAGTAATGAGTTCAACCGGAACTTCGTTAAACTTTTAACGGGGTTCACCGAAAAAGCCGGAGGTCCCCGGACTACGCCGTTCCCTGGCGCAGATCTTCGGACCTATGAGCACGACGCCCATTAACCGGTAACGCAGGAGAGCACCCCATGTCATCACTCACGACGAAACTCAAGAACCTCAAAGATTACCGCTCGACCGTTGACCCGAAGGTGAAGGATGAGATCATCCTTGAGTACGCTCCTCTCGTGCGCTACATCGCTCAGAAAATCGCCTCTCGGCTTCCACCGAACATCGAGCTCGATGACATGATTTCCTGTGGGGTGATCGGGCTCATGGACGCCATTGAAAAGTTCGATCCGACTCGAGATAACAAGTTTAAGACCTACGCCGAGTTCCGCATCCGGGGGGCCATCCTCGATGAACTCCGGTCCCAGGACTGGGTCCCACGCTCCGTGCGGGAGAAGGCGAAGGTCGTCGAAAAGGCGTACGCACAACTCGAGAAGGACCTCGGTCGGTCCGCATCAGACGAAGAAATGTGCGAGCACCTGAAGTGCTCGATGGATGAGTTCCACGAGCTCATCAATAAGTCCAAGTCCGTCTCCCTCATGAACATCGAGGACGCCGCCGCGATGAGCAAGGGCGACAAGAAGCTCATGATCTCTCTGATGGAGACATCTCGGGGAGCAAATCCCCAGACGGCCGTGGGCTACAAGCGCTCACAGGAAATTATTAAGGACGGCATCAAGACGCTCCCGGAAAAGCAGCGCCTGGTCCTCTCGCTTTACTACTTCGAGGATCTGAACCTCAAAGAAATCGGCCAGGTCCTCGACGTCACAGAGTCTCGGGTCTCTCAGCTCCACACTCAAGCGATCCTCAAGCTCAAGGCGAAGCTGCGCAACCAGTTCGAGTCCTACGAAGACCTCGCCGGCTAAGCGGAGTCCAAAAGAACTTCTCTCGAGGCCCTCGGTCAACCCCGAGGGCTTTTTCGTTTTAGCACTTGAGGGTGGAACTCCGTGAACCCGATTATTTCGGTTCGGTGAAAAAAAAATCCTCAGGGCTATCCAATCCCATTCGATCTGTCGGACAATTAAGTATTCGAAAAGACTTAAAAGGGTGACTTCAATGGATTGGAAAAAAACCTTTAATCGCGGCCAGTGGGTGATTCACGGAATCTTCCTCATCGGTGTCGGTCTCGCCATCGGCTGCACCATCTTCGCGCTCCGGCTCAACCATCTTCAAAGCACTGAAGAAGATCGAGTCATCCGGTTTAACTCGCTCGTCGACCATTTAAAAAAAGACATGAGCTTTGAGAAACTCGGGAAGCTCCTCTCCTGGGCCGAGTCCGACAAGGCGAACGACAAAATGCGGGAGCTCTCGCAAAAGATCGCTGAGACCGAGGAACTCCTCGAAGTCAAAGCTTCCGAGGACCTCTCCCTCAGCGTGCGGACCTTCCTTCGACTGATCAACAACACCTCCGGCATGTCGGACCCCTCGGACGCACTGAAAGTTCTCGGCACAAAAACCACAGGCCTCATCTCCTACGCCCGGGAACGGCGGTACCGGAACGTCGAACTCATCGCCCAGCGGATGCAGGATCGCATCGACCAGCTCACACCGAAAACCGTCGGCGGATCTCCGCAAGTTTCTAACCTCCGCTCTGACGTTCGCCGCCTGCAGCAGCTGGTCGCGAGCTCCGGGCTTGACGCTGGAGAGAAGGAGGCCCTCGCGGGCCGATTCACCTCGATGGGGAACGAGATCGATCTCCTGGGAAGTGTGAGCTCTCAGGCCCGTGACCTGAAGGCCCATGTCACCCAGGCGAGCCTCGCACTCTCGCAGTGGCTCGTGGATGTGGAGAAGCGCGGCTCCGAGCTCCAGGGACTGCGCTTTAGAAAACAAAACCAGTTAGTGCTGCTCCTTGCCGGGATGGCCGCGTTCCTGGGCCTTGCCTGGGTGGGCGCCCTCTACCTCTTCCGGTGGCAGAAGGTCCGCATGGGGGAGCAGGTCGAGACTGAAGTTAAAAGTGTCATTGAGAAAGGAATCATGGGGGACCAGCGGTTCATGCTCGATCACTACTCGGATCTCACTCGCGCCGACATCATCCGGCTCCTCGATGAGCTCAAGCTCAAACTCAACCTCGGGACCATGCTCCATACCGGACTCCCGTTCGCCGGGTGCCTCATCGACACGGGCTTTAAGCTCACGTGGTACAACCATCTTTTCCTGGAGCAGTTTTACCTCTCGGACGAAGAAGTTTTGTCCGAAGGATTCAACTGGGACTACCTGCGCGATTACCTCAACCTCGCCGAGGACCCGGTCTACCAAGCACTGGTGCACAAACAGGCGGGGATCTACCCGGTGAAAGTGAAGCAGGATGAGTACGCTCCCGCCCAGCCCTTCGAAATGTACGTCACTCCGATCACGATCAACCGCGAAGACCGCGTGATGGTGTTCTTCTATCCGCTGGTCTCGGTCCGGGAGGCGATCATCGAACAGGTGAACCTCACCCGCGCGACACTCGGGAAGTTCGTGACCCACTGGAACGATGACACCCTCGACGAAGACCAGATCCGACTCCTCGAGAAGGACTTTAAAAGTAACGACGTGGCCGACCTCTACGTGGACCTCGTCCGCCTCTTCGAACGAGTCAACGGAGAGAAGCGTGAGTGCCTCCGGACGATCAACGGTCTCGAGAAGGACACCGCCGGGCTTCGTGAAACGGTGCTGTCGATGAAGGCGATCCAGGAGGAAAAGCGTGAGATCATCCGGCAGGAAGTCTCGCTCGCCAATGATCTGCGAGAGAACTTCCTCGCCGCCGTCGAGCGGGCCGACACACTCCTCTCGATCAACCGCTCGATCCTCCAGCAGAACGACGAGCTCCGAACGGATGCTCAAAAGCTTCAGCAGATCTCCCAGGGCTTCACGAAGAAGGGCCGGGAGACCCTCGAAATCTTAGTCCACCTCGAGGGCGTGAAAACCGACTACAAGAAACTTAAGTTCGAACTCCTCGAGGTCAAAGCGAAGCTCATCTCCATCACGAACACGCTCTTCGCGCAGCTCCCACCCTTCGACGAAGCCCAGCAGAAGCTCGCCAACCGGTACAAAGACGAGCTCGCGCGCCTTGACTTCAACGTCACCACGCTCGATAAGAAGCTCTCTCAGTTGGACGTGCTTTTGGCCAAGCTTCACATGATGTACGAGAAGTCTCCGGCCGAACAAGTGCCGTTTAACTTCGGTACCGGGCAGAAGGATCACGAGCTCAAAGAGACCCTGCTGTCGTTGCAGAAACTGCAATCGAGCGAAGAGGGGAAGATCGTCGAGAGCTTTAAGTGCCTCCACCAGCTGATGAAAAAAGACCTGGCGAAGGTCCACGAATCCCACGAGCTTTCCCGGGAAACACTCGATAGCTTCCTGTCCTAATGAGAACCTACAAGGCGGCGGTTAAGACTCACTTCCCCCAGCGCACGACGCTGGGCGAGTTTCTCCGGAAACTCACGCCGCTGACGCCGACGCAGCTCGGAGAAGTGGCCGAGAAGGGTGGGGTCTGGATCCAGCGCCGTGGTCAAGGTCGAATCCTTCGCATCCGCTCACTCCGGGAAGCCCTGGCCCCGGAGGATGTCGTTCACGTTTACTATGATCCGAAGGTGCTTTCTTTGCCAACCCTCGCCGATCTCACCGCTCTGTATGAAGACGCCCATTACGGAGTCTGGATAAAGCCCGCGGGCGCAGTCCCCCAGGGATCGCAAACGAGCGACCATGCCTCGGTTCTGCGCTACGTAGAGAAAGTTAAGGGAGAAGAAGTCTATCTCGTCCACCGGCTTGATCGCGAGACTCGAGGGCTCATGCTGATTGCCTACACCCCCAGTGCTGCGGCCGCCCTCGGGGATCTCTTTCAGAAGCACAAGATTCACAAAGAGTACGAGGCGATCGTGCTCGGTGAGCTTCCCGTGGGAGAGAAGCGGACGATCTCGGCCGCCCTCGATGACAAGAGTGCCGTAACCCACGTGCACGTCGCCCAGGCCCTGAAGGGCAAGAGTCTCCTTCACGTCAGCATCGAAACCGGGCGGCTCCATCAGATCCGGCGCCACCTTGATTTCATCGGTTACCCGGTCATGGGAGACCCGAAATATGGAACGGGAAACAAGAACCGGCAGGGCCTCCAGCTCGTCGCTTCACTGCTCGCTTTCACGGACCCGTGGACGAAGGAACTTCGACGGTTTGAACTTCCCGATCACCTCGGGTTGAAGTAGACGGGGCCCAAAGACCTTTCTAAAACTTGAGTTTTGAGGTTCAAGAAATGTTGCTAAAGTGTTTCCCTCCTCGGGGAGATCATTCAACGGCTGGTCCCTAGCTGATCTTTTAGTTTACCACTTAGCTTATGCTTATTTAAAAGACTGCTCGAAAATCGTCTAAACATTGATCAACTTCATCTTATCGAATTGCATTTTTTCAGGGGTTCTTTGGGACAATCTAAACTCGTAGTAAGATTTGCTAATAAGCCTATCGTTCTTTAAAAGAGGTCGGATTGTCTGTGCCACTTAACGAACAAAAATTAAAAGGAGACCTTTATGAAAGGGCTACTCAAAAGTTTGATTCTTACATGTCTCGTCGTCGCACCCACTGCTAACGCAGGGACTTTCTTCGATGAACTAACCGATCTTTATGACCAAGGAAGTAAACCGGAAATAACAAGAATGCTTAACCGGGTTCTTACAGGACGCTGCTTTTATCATGAGAAGCCGAACGAGCCGAAGGCACTTGTGGTGCACACTCGACTTGTAACGAACCGCGCGTTAGGGTCATTGGGCCAACGGATTCGTCGTTACGAGTGGTTCGGGTTAGTGAATTATTCTCCAGAATACTATGATGGTTTTGACCTACATCGATTGACTGAGGAAATTCCCAGAACCAGAGTTTCACCTAATTATCACCCTATAAACCTAAGTAATCAGAATGAGATCATTTTACAATCAAATAACAACCCTGATGTCCTCTCGGTCCGCATAAATGAGAACTATCTCATTCTGAAGGCCTCGGGTAGAAATGGTCATGTTTGCTACCTAGATGTTTAATTTTCCACCTGCCCTGGGCCTTAAGCTTCTGTTGAGGCCCAGGCAGGAACTCTCAAGATCACCTTGAAGCGTGGGTCGACTGCTTGATTTCTCTGGTCTTGAATTATGTGAAAAAAGTTTGTCATCCGAACGCTGTTACGTTGAGGTAAGTTCTTAGCCTAGATCTTAAATTCATAAAAGTTCTTCTTTACTCTTACATAGAACATGGTGATGAGTCGCCGTTGAAAGAATCCTCACTTCAGCCTGATACCTGCGAGGCTGACTTTGGTTGTGGCGCACGGGTCTCCTTCACGTCAGCATCGAAACCGGGCGGCTCCATCAGATTCGGCGCCACCTTGATTTCATCGGTTACCCGGTCATGGGAGATCCGAAATATGGAAAGGGAAACAAGAACCGGCAAGGCCTTCAGCTCGTCGCTTCGCTGCTCGCCTTCACGGACCCGTGGACGAAGGAACTTCGACGGTTTGAACTTCCCGATCACCTAACCCTGATCTCCTAAAGACTCCACGCGAGTCAGCTGTGTTCAGCACAGCGATGACCTCATGCTCGCAAGCGCACTTCAGCCGTCGGTAACGACCACTGTCAGGACCTGCTCAAATGGGCTTCGGACCATCTCTCATCCTGTCTTAATGTCCGGGGTGCATTTCCTCTTGCCTGTCTTGAGTCCCAACTCCCTAAAATCCGGAGTACCCGTAAAAACACCCCCTGTTGGAGTTTCTTCCGAGGTGGGAATTAGTTTCAAGGTCAGACCCTCGGAAGCTCGAGGTGCTGTATGATCCGGGTATCACCTGGGCCTTGGAGAGCGTTTGAAACTTTCAATGTTAGACTTGTTTTTCTCGCGGGGGTTCTGCCATGCAACTGCGTAGGCTCGTCCCACTCATCGCGCTCTTCAGCTTTCAAGTGCTGGCGGAAGTAGAGTTCGATGAAAAAATCAAGCGGGTAGAATTCCTTGAGAAACTAGGTTCTCTCCATGGATCTTTAGAAGTCGGGCCTTACCGGCGGGAGTTAGAGTACGAGCGAGACCGCTTGCCGCTCGAGGTCCGGGCCCAGCGCGAGGCCCAGCTCTTGGCGAATCGACTGCGGGCGCAGGTTCGGAAGAAATACGCGGAGCTGATCGAAGCTTCAGCGTCCCTGGATGCGAGGGCTCAGTTGCAATCGCAGATTGAAGCCGACCTTGTCCATGTGGCAGGAGAGCTCAGACCTGAGGTTAGGGCCATCGCCCTAGACGCTTTGGTCGAAGTTTCAGAGGGTCGGTCTGGATTCGGATCTGACTTTTCTCGACTCCAGCGGAGGATGCTGCTGCAGGTTCGGCAAAGGGCCCGGTTTCTGAATCAGCGCTTACAGACACAAGCGCCAGACGCTTCACACTTCTTTGAAACACCCGAGCTTCACCAACTCACCCAGGCACAACTGCGAAACACCACGAAGCAACAAGTTCTTGAGGGCCTCGTGTCTGAAAGAGAGCTCGCCCCGTATTTAATGGGTTCTTTCGTTACCGTTCGCTCCGATGTCGCGTCTCGCGGCGACTCACGGGTGAGCATTCAGATCAAGGCCGATTTCCTCGGAGCATCCGTCGAAGCGGGTCCTTCCGTGAGTTTCAACAGGACCTACCGCACGCAAGCGGTCGTGATGGCCGAAGGCCTCGCACCCGTGGTCAACACCGATCGGACCTTCGATCGCGGAAGACGTGACCGGTTTGGGACTCCTACTCCTGGGAAGAGAACCATCACCATTGGTTGCGAGGTCTCTTTGCTCTTTAGTGCCACGTACGCCGGGGCCGGAGGATTTTCCGTCTTCGGAGTGGGCGGTTCGGCGTCGGTATCAAAGCAGTACTCGAACGCTGTTCAAGTGACATCCAACCGGATCATGCTGCCGGAAACCATCGATGGCCGGCCCGTCGATCTCGGTACCCTCTCACAGCTCTGCCACCGAGACTTCCTGAAGACGCAGGTCTCCGGAGCCGTGGACGTGGCCGGGTCTCTGAACATCATGATGAGGAATGTCCTCGCCGGAGTCCGAATCACTCGAGGGCGCTAGTCGTCGAGCAAGCGAGCAAGGCATCGGTCGACGCTGGAGACGAGGTTGACCTCAGGGCCCGAGTTATCAATGACAACGTTGGCCCGGCGTCTCTTCTCTTCGACGTCGAGCTGCTGGCCTAGGATGCGATCTGCGGCTTCAGCCTCCAGGCCGTCACGCTGAATGAGGCGTTGCCGCTGCTCCCCTTGAGGCGCGTAGACGACGAGGGTCGCATCGAACAGAGTTTCGAGTTTTCTCTCAAAGAGAAGAGGGACGTCGTAGACATAGAAATTCTGTCCGGTCACAAGCTGCGTGGCCTTTTTAAAAACCACGGGCAGCCGCTCGTAGATGAAAGCTTCGACCACGCTCTTGGTCGCCGGATCTGTGAAGACGAGGTCCCGGAGCTTTCGGAAATTAATGCCGTTCTCCCAAGCCCCCGGGAACCTCACTCGGATAAACTCCTGCGCCTCTTCCCAGGAGTAGATCTCCTTCACGAGTTTGTCGGCGTCAATCACTGCAATCCCGCGGGCCTCGAGGAGACGAGTGACGGAGCTCTTCCCTGTGGCGATTCCACCCGTGAGACCAATGATCGGAAGCTCGAGCTGGTAGAGCCGCTGGCGAGCATTCAGCGTTCGAAATTCATCCCGAAGCTTCTTCATAGTTTTTTCACCTGGCCCCAGAACTCTTCGAGCTTTTCCTGTGGTGTCTCGGCCAGGGTTTTACCTCCGGCGCGCACGAGGTCTTCGACCTTGTTGAACCTGCGGATGAACTTCCGGTTCGCATCCCGCAGGCAGGCCTCCGGATTCAGGTCGAGATGGCGCGCTAACTGCGCAACGCTAAAGAGGAGATCCCCAATTTCCTCTTTCACCCGACTCCGGTCAAGCGGTTCGGCCTCGAGCTCGTCTTGGACCTCCCGCCACTCTTCTTCCACCTTCAGGGCGACGGCCTTGAAATCCGTCCAGTCGAAATTGACCGCCGTCGACTTCTTCCCGATCTTGTACGCCGACTCGAGGGCCGGTGCCTGGAGTGACTTCTCATCGATGGCGTACTTCTTCTGACCTTTCTCCTGGAGCTTGATCTTCTGCCAGTTCTCCACGACCTCTTCTGGGCTGAGCTTCCCGACCGAAGCTCCGAACACATGGGGGTGCCGGCGCACGAGTTTATCGGCCAGCCCTCGGGCCGCGGATTCAAGAGAAAAACTTTTGGTCTCTTCCCCGATGGTCGCATGGAGCAGCACCTGAAAGAGAACGTCACCAATTTCTTCTTCCATGAGGGTGGGGTCGTTCGTTTCGACGGCGTCGACGAATTCGTAGGCCTCTTCGATGAGGTACTTCAGTAAGCTCGCGTGTGTTTGCTCTAAGTCCCAGGGGCAGCCAGTCGTGGGATGCCTCAGGGCCTTGACGACTTGAACGCAGCGCTCGAGTTCGGGGTGTCCTGACATTGCTTACTCCTTTCGAACAAGATACCATGGCCACCATGAAGACACATCCGTTCCTCGTGGTTGATTTCCATGCGACCGCTCGCCTCACTGCTGCGGAACAGCGCCGCCTTCAGACGTGGCTCGGGATCGCAGGTGAGGTTCTGCGAGACCTCGTGCGTGACCGGGTTATCTTAGGTCGGCCTTCGGAAGTACGCGTGTCTCTTCTCATCTGTGGCGATACAACGATCCGCGGGCTCAACCGAAAACACCGGCACAAAGACCGCATCACAGATGTCCTTTCCTTCCCCGCCCAGGAAGACCTCCGAGGCCAGCGGGTCAAAGGACCTCTGTTCCTCGGGGACCTCGCCATCTGTCACCCTCAGACGAAGCGGCAGGCGAGGACCTTTGGCATCGGATACTTCGATGAGTTTATCCATCTTTTTTTTCATGGTCTCCTTCACCTGATGGGCTACGATCACGAAGTCTCTTCTCGCGAAGAGGCCCGGATGCAAGCCTGGGAAGACCGAGCGCTGTCAAAATTTTCTGCCAAAAAAAAGGGCCCTTAACGGGCCCTTTTAGAATTCGCTAGAGTCTGCTTCTTCGCTTCGTGACCGCCGCCCGTTCAAGCGCGGCCTTCAGGTTCAGGCGGCCTTCGGAGACCATCTTGCCTCTGTAGTCCGGAACCTTCGTCACACTGTCCATGAGGACTTTCTTCACCGTGGCGACGGGGAACTGTGGATAGTATCCCATGATCATCGCAGCGACCCCAGACGCATTCGGGGCGGCCATCGATGTCCCGGATGCCATGGAGTACCGGTTCCCGTTGATGGTGGAGTAAATGTCAGATCCCGGAGAAGCCACGTCGACGTTTCTCGCTCCGACGTTCGAGAACGAGGAGAGGTTTCCACCGGAAGTTGTGGAGGCGATCACAAGTGTGTTGGCGGAGTCGAAGGAGGCCGGGAATTTGGCGTCAACGTCGATGTCATGCCAGCTAAAGGGTCCGGAGGAGTCGTTTCCAGCGGAGACGACGACTAAGACGCCATTGCGCGCGATCTGATTGATCGTGTCGCGAACCACCAGGCCGCCCTCGTTGTTTTTCTTCCCGAAGGAGCAGTTAATGATCTTCGCACCCATCTTCGAAGCATAGAGGAAAGCCTCAACGATGTCGGAGTCGAGCTCATCGGAATCGTCAGGGACAGTCCGGAGGGCCATGATCTTAACGTTGTTGGCGACACCCGCGATCCCGACGCCGTTGTTCTGGGTCGCTGCGATGGTCCCGGAAACGTGTGTTCCGTGCCAGTGGGAGGCCATGGTATTCATGGTCGCGCGGCCCTGGGCATCGCGGACGAGGGTATTGATCCCATGGATGTCATCGATGTATCCGTTGTTGTCATCATCTTTTCCGTTCCCGGGGAGTTCTCGGTCATTTCTCCACATGATGTCTTTGAGGTCTTCGTGAGTGTGATCGACCCCTGTGTCCACCACGGCCACGATGACTTCTTTCGGAGTCCGCGCCGGAAGAGCATCATAGGCTCCGTTCACATCAAGACCATTCCGGTTGGTGAAGGCCCAAAGGCGCCGGACTTCCGGGTCGTTGAAAGAAGCCGTGAAGTCGAAACTTTGGAGGCGCTTTAAGAGCAAGCCCCCCTCCGTGAGAAGCTCATGCTTCGGGAGTGCGCTTCGGCCTGCGAAATAGTCCCGCTGGACGTAATCCACATCGGTTGCTCCGGCCAGAGAAGCCGCCAGTCGATCGGCATTTGCGGTCTTCACGAGGTAGAGGTTACCGAAAAGCTTCTTCGAGCCACCGATCAATGAAGACGCGATAAGGGCCTTGCCGTCTTTCATCTTGATGAAGAGATGGTTTGGGTGATACCCATGAGTTCTACCATGAGCTGCGCTCACCAAAAGTGCTAGACCCATTAAAATACAAGAAGTTAGCTTATTCATTTCTCACACATCCTTATAGTGGAGTAAAACATTCCGAGGGGATACTAGCCTCTGAGGTTGTTGAGTGCAAATGAAAACTTCTGTCATTAGGATAGTTTACAGGTGTTTGGTTCTTACTCAGGCCGTGTAACCTTTACCGTTGTGGGCTAGAGGAGCCTCTTGCCTTGATACTATGCGTTAATGATGTCAGTTGATTTTGTGGATAATAACACTAGAGGCCATTTTCATTGGGGAATAGTTAGTGCGCAAGACGCTTAAAACTTTTGCAATCGGAGGACTGGTCATCGGAGGCGTCTGCCAAGGCGCCGTTTCTGATACGATCCAGGGTCACTTCGGAGCGCTCAGTAACCAAGCTTCAAGCCAAGTGGGGAATGTCCCCGGCAACCGCTATAACGCCGACTTTGAATTCTCCTACAACCGAAACGTCGGCACCCTCCGGGAGAACGAGCTCGAGCGACGGTTTCAGATCTCTTCCCTCGTCAATGATCAAAACCTCACGATGTATTCCGTCCAAGAAGCCTACGTCGGAGGAAACCTCACCTCCAAAGACCGGCTGAAGCTCGGCCGGCAAGTGTTGCCCTGGTCTGCCGTGGACGAAACCTGGGGGTTTGGGAAGCTCAACAACCGTCGGAACTTCGATTACTTCACCCCCGGGCAAGAGGGCCTCACGGGTCTTCTCTATGAACGGCGCTCGAGCAACGGCATGCGCTACCGCGCCTTTGTCTCCGGTCTTTACGTCCCGGAAATGAACCCGGGGCTGGACATCGATAAGAAGAAAAGGGCCATCACTTCCCGGCATCCCTGGGCCGACACCCCGGCCACCAGCGCAGAGGTCGAGGGCGTTCAGATGGACATCCGCTACGACGTCGACTACCCGGAGATCTCTGACGTCATTTACCGCTACTCCGCCGGGGCCAACATCGGCTTTGAGTCAAAGCACTGGGTCGTCGACAATTTTATCATGCGCAAACCCGAGAACACCACCACTCCCGACGTCGAAGTCAACGTCGACTTCGTTCAGAATGTCGTGAACGCGCAGATCGCGCCGCGGTTCTACTACCACGATGTTGTTGGGTCGAGCCTGAAGTACCGTAACAAAGACATCGAAATGTACGTCTCGGGAATGGCGGTTCGGCCCAACGAATTCCCGGACGTTGACGAGCAAGTACGGTACACGGAGATCAAGAATAAGAAGCAGCGCGAGGACTACGTCGGCGGGGGGATCTCTCGCTCGAACGACCTCTACACGCTGGCGTTCAACTACGTCGCCCGGCTGTCCCCGTTTAACCGCGAAAAGGATGACCTCTCCCTGGACCCTCGCTGGAACCAGGCGTTGAACGTGGTGGCCGTACGGAATTTTGGTCAACGGGTTTCCCTGTCTGCAGATGCGAAGTACGACATGCTCACCACCGACCGCCTGGTCATGTTCCGCGCCACCTACAGAGTCCTTTCTTCGCTCGTCATGAACGCCGGTGTGAACCTGATCGGCACGCCGGTGAGCGGCAAGTCTTATTGGTCACCGTATACTAATAATGACTCCATTTACGGAGGATTACGCTATGTCTTCTAACCTGTTGGCGCAGATCCTCCTCTTGTTGGTGCTTGCCCTCTCGGCCGCCGGGTGCGGAGACCTCCTCGGTACGAAGGTCGTGAAACGGCAGCTCGACGGCTCCCAGTTCTCGGTGGAGTGCGAGCTTGATGTGGACAAGTTCGGCGAAATCATGAACGAAAACATCAGCAGCCAGATCCGCTGCCTCGGTGAGAACCTGAACCTTTTCATCCGGGTCGTGAAGTCCGGAAAGCCCGGCTACCTGTCCCGGGTCCAGCTCGAGGAATACGTGGCCAAGTTCAGGCCCGACGTAAAGCCGGAGATGATCAAGGCACTGAAATCGGTGTTCGACCTGGGCCACTTGATCACCGGAGAGGATCCGAACTTCATCTCCCAGGCCACCGTCGATAAGGTCGTGAACTTCGCGCTGGTGTTCAACCAAGAGGCGGCGTTAAACTTTGGGCCGATCTTCCGGAACGAGTCCCCGGTGACCTACGCGCTTCACCAGAACCACCGGGACCGGGTTTCGGGGGCGAACAAGGCCATCATCCAGTCACTCCGCACGATCTTCAATCCCAACCGGGCCGGCGCCACTCACAAGCTCAACATCATCTCCTTACTCGAGAGCTTCACCACCGACTCCACCCGCGACTACATCGAGAAGGCCCGGAAAGTGCTCTTCCTGAAGAAGGTCATCCTCGGCGGCGAGTCCGATGTGATCACGCACACCGAGCTCGAGAAGCTCATCCTGAACTTCGACCAGCTCCTCCTCGTCGGCCTCGATGCCTACCGCTACAAGTACATCATCCTGAAGCAAGACTCTCTCCTGCAGCTCCTGAAGCGGGACGTGGATGATCTGTTCCAGATCATCACGCAAGGGGCCCTGAACAACCGCGACACGGAGGTCCTCTTCACCATCGACCAAGCGGTCGCAGCGGCGAAGCTCTTCGTCGACGTCGATGACTTCGACATCGAGAAGTTCAAGGCCATGATCGCCGAGATCAAGAAAATCGTAATGAACGGGAACCTCACCGAGGTCAAGGGCCTCGAGCTCAAGACCCTCTTCACCCACGCAAAGACCTTGCTCAAGACCGGCACCATCTTCCACCGGATCTACGACAAGTTCAGGGCCCAGCTCGACGGCCCTCGGCCGGTCGAAGAGACGATCGATTTCAACGAGTACCGCTACACGTACCCGGAGCACCAAACGGAACTCGACCAGTTCGAGCGCATCGCGAAGCGCTACCGGTTCATGAAGGGCGAGTTCTTGTCATCGTACTACACGCGCGGTTTCCGCCGGAACGCGGACGGCTTCTTCGAGATCGCCCTGTACGAATACGGCATCAAACTCGCACTCGTGACCTTCGGGAGCCCGAGCCCGAACGCCGACGCCATCGGTGGGTACTCGATCGATCAGAAACAGATGCAGAAAGCGATCCTGAAGTTCGAAAAAGAACTCCTCGAGCTGGACCTCCTCCTCCCGGGCCGAGCGATCGGCACCGCCGATAACGTCTCGCTTCTAGGAACCCTCTTCCAGTACCAATCGGATACGAACAAGGTCATGGACATCAACGAAGCCACCGAGTTCGTCGTGAGCCTCTTCTCCTCCCTGAGCATCTCCGGAGATCTCTTCAAGTACATGGAGGACCAGAGCTGTTCCGTGGACCAGTTCAAGCGCATCGACCCGACCTGTTTCCGCGCGACTTTTTGGAAAGGACTTTGTTCTGAGTACAGAAGCTACTTTCCGTTAATGTTTGATGCGCTCGGCGCTCCGCTGAGGTGCGATGACCTGGCCGGGAGCACGGAGGGGAACTTGCTCCTTGACCGGGCCATCAAGGCCGCTCGCTCCTGCAAGTTCTACACGGACGGAGCGAAGGAAGAGATCCCGTACGCGAAGAGCGACTTCATGACCATCCTCATCGCGCTCCTGCACGCGGAGACGACGATCCTTCGCTGGGATTTGAACCAGAATAACATCCTCGACCCGGACGAAGTCGAGCGCGCCTACGTGATCTATTCACCGGCCCTCGATGGGTTTTTGGCGGACAAGAGTCCTCTGATCAAGCGGTTCAAGAAACAGATCTTCCAGTACATGATTAAGTTCGAAATGGTTCCCGACGAGAAGGACTTCGGAAGCATCTGGAAGTTCGTCCGCTTCCTCCTCCGCTTCGATAAGAAAGCTCCAGCGACTCGACGAACCATCGTCTCCCTCCTCGGGGCCATCGCAGACCAGAACGGCAAGCTCCAGACGGGTCCAAGCTTCGATTGTAACCTCCTTCGAGATCCCGACGCGATCATCCGAGGCTCTTCACCCACCGAAGACGGAGGCGCAACGCCGGGGCCGGAGCCCCGGGTGATCCTCGCCACCCTGAGCGACACCGTTGAGCTCGTGAATTCTTACACGACCACTCAGAAGCAGGCCCTCCGCGAGGAGCTCATCCTCTTCACGGAAGACATGGAGCGCGCACCGGTAACGCGGATCCGAGACGTTCGCCAGCGCAACCTCCGTCGCCTTCTTCAGCGGATCGCCGATGACCCGAAGCAACTGGCGAGCATCAACACGGCCATCCCGGATGGTTCGGAACTCGAGAAAGTGGCCTTCGTCGTCTCTCTCATCCTGGCTGAAGTCGAGTAGGGGAATTTCCTTCGGCATAACACGATGTGAGGCTTTTCAAAGCTTCGAGCTCTTTGTTACAGTGTGGTCTTCCAAAGGCAAAGTATGGATGACTCGCTGTTTCTTAAGCTCGCTGACCTCAGATCCCAATTCCGGGAGATCAAAGATTCTCTGGTGACCATTCGGAGGTCGCTTTGACGTCGATCGAAAACAACATCGACTCAGAGAGATTTCCGAGCTCGAGGCGCTAGACGGCTTCTGGAACGATTCCACCAACGCGACGAAGATTCAAAAAGAGCGCTCCCTCATCGAGGAAGTCCTCAAACTCTATAATTCTGTGAAGGCCCTCTCCGATGACTTCGAGGTCCTGAGCGAGATGGCCGACGAAGGCGACGGGGCCTCAGCGCAGGAAGCCCTTGAGCTCTTTCCAAAACTCAAGCTGGCCGTCGACGAAGCAGAGAAGAAGGCCCTCCTGTCTGGCGAGACCGATTCCAACAATGCGATCGTGACGATCAACGCGGGGGCCGGTGGAACCGAGTCCTGTGACTGGGCCGGGATGCTTCTTCGGATGGTTCAGCGCTGGTGCGACGCCAAGGGATTCAAGGCACAGGTCACGGACTTCCAGTACGGAGATAGCGCCGGAATCAAGTCGGCCACACTCCTGGTGCAAGGCAGTTACGCGTTCGGTCTCCTGAAGTCCGAGTCCGGCGTCCACCGTCTGGTCCGGATCTCTCCGTTCGACTCGAACGCTCGACGGCACACGTCCTTCTCTTCGATCTTCGTTTCCGCAGAGATCGATGACTCCATCGAGATCGAGGTCCTCGACAAGGACCTTCGGATCGACGTGTACCGCTCTGGGGGTGCCGGAGGCCAGTCCGTGAACACCACGGACTCTGCGGTTCGGCTAACCCACCTTCCGAGCGGGATCGTGGTCGCGTGCCAGAACGAGCGGTCGCAGATTCAGAACCGGGCCATGGCGATGAAGATCCTCAAGTCCCGCCTCTACGATCTTGAGCTCCAGCGGCGCAGAGAGGCCCAGGATAAGGTCGAGGCCGGGAAAAAAGACATCGCCTGGGGCTCGCAGATCCGCTCCTACGTGTTGCATCCGTACAAACTCGTGAAGGACCATCGCACCGGATTCACTTCGTCTCAAGCGGAGCCCGTGCTCGAGGGAGACTTGGATGATTTTATGAAGGCCTACCTCCAGTGGAAATCCCTGGGCGGAGAGATCAAAGATACAGGAGCGGACGACCTATGAATGATGACAAACTAACAGCTTCGGGGAAAATCATGAAAGACAAGCACGTGCGGCGATGGATCGAACAGTTCTCAGAGCAGATGACGGTCCGTTTGGAAAAGCGCCGGAAGCTCGAGGAAATGGGGTCGAATCCTTACAAGAACGACGTCAAGCCGAATACGACGTTCGAGTACCTTAATCACCGCTACGAGCCGTACTCCAAGGAAGAAATTGGAGAGACTCCACGGTACCATGTGGCGGCCCGCGTGCTCATGATCCGGGACTTCGGGAAGGCCGCGTTCCTCCAGTGCGACGACGGCACGGGCCGCTTCCAGTTGTACGTGAATAAGCAAGTCACCTCAGAGAAAGGCTTCGCCGAATACAAACTCCTGGACTACGGTGACATCGTCTACTGTGAGGGAGACGTTTTCAAGACCATGAAAGGTGAGCTCGCCCTGAACGCCCGGGAACTCACGATCGTGACGAAGTCCATCCGCCCCCTTCCGGAAAAGTTCCATGGTCTGACGGACCAGGAGCTGAAGTACCGCATGCGCTACGTGGACATGATCATGAACCCGGAGACCCGGGACAAGCTCCGGAAGCGCTCCGAGATCATCCGCTACATCCGCGAGCACTTCTACAAGGCCGACTTCCTCGAAGTCGAAACCCCCATGATGCATTCGATCGCTGGAGGCGCTGCTGCTCGTCCCTTCCGGACCCACCACAATGCCCTGAACATGGAACTCTTCATGCGGATCGCGCCGGAGCTCCACTTGAAGCGGCTCATCGTCGGTGGATACAACAAAGTCTTCGAGATGAACCGGTGTTTCCGGAACGAAGGCCTTTCTCTGAAGCACAACCCCGAGTTCACTTCCATCGAGTTTTACTGGGCCTACGCGACCTACCACGACCTCATGGACTTCACCGAAGCCCTGCTGACGGGCATCTCCCGCGATGTGCTTAAAACCGACATCGTTCGGTTCGGCACCCATGACATCAATCTCCGTGGGCCCTATGCTCGGCTTACCATGCGAGAAGCGGTGGCCAAGTTCACCGGCTCCGCGATGGAGCAAGTCAATGACCGCTCCCACCTCCTGGGCCTTCTGAAGACGACGTCCCTGGACCAAAAAAAGCTCGCCGCGACGAGCTGGGGAAAACTCCTCGTCCACTGCTTCGAGGAGCTCGTGGAAGCTCAGCTCATCCAGCCAACGTTCATCACCGAGTATCCGACAGAAGTTTCGCCGCTCTCTCGGCGCAACGATCAGAACCCGGAGTTCGTCGACCGCTTCGAGTTTTTCATGAATGGCTGGGAAGTTGCGAACGCGTTCTCGGAGCTCAACAACCCGACCGACCAGCTAGACCGGTTCGCTGACCAGGCCCTGGCCAAGGAGGCCGGCGATGATGAGGCGAGCGACGTTGACTACGACTTCGTCCGGGCCCTCGAGTACGGCATGCCTCCCACAGCAGGGCAGGGGATTGGGATCGATCGCTTGGTCATGATTCTGACGGATAGCCACACCATCCGTGACGTGATCCTCTTTCCGCTGCTGAAGAAAGAGCATTTCTTCCCTGACGAAGAGTAATGCATTCCTATCGGTCGATCCTTCGGATCGTTCTCCACGGGCGGTCAGCGGGGAAAATCCTGCTGGCCACGGTGTTGAGTTTTACGTTCTCGATCTCGGTCATCCTCTGCACTTTTGGCCTCATGGACGGCTTTGATCATCTTCTAAAATCGGGCCTGCGGAATGCCTCGGGTGACCTCTTGATTACGAACCGGAAAGGGTTCTTTCCGCTCTCAGAAGACCTCCGGGAGCAGATCCAGGGAGTCGCCCCTCTGGCGGTGGCCCAGGTCATTCAGACGGAAGCCTTTGCCATGGCCGGCGAGGAGAGCCGCGGTGTCCTCGTCCGAGGCATCGACGACGAAAGCTTCGCTCGGGCCACGGGCCTTGAGCTCGCCATTCCCCCGGACGGTGTTGTGATCGGAGAGGAGCTCGCTCGGCAGCTCCGGCTGAAGGTGGGGGATGGCATGGCGCTCACCTTTGGAAAAGGGAACGAATCCCTAGACTCGCTTCCGCTCATCCGGCCGGTCACCGTTCACAGTATCGTGCGCCACGGGATTTACCAAAAGGATCTGCGTTACATCTACGTCCCGAGAACTGACGTCGCGGCACTCCTGGGCTTGGGGGACCGAGTGAATCTCGTCATCGTCACTTCCCGGGATCCCACAAAACCTCTGGAGAGTCTTGAGTCCATCCGGGAAGATCAGGATCTTCTCCGGCGCCAGTTAGACCCGAGCTTCCTGGTGAAGCCGTTCTGGAACGAATACGACTTCCTTCTGGAGGCCGTGAAAGTGGAGAAGTTTTCCATCTCGTTGGTGCTTCAGCTCATCGTCGTCGTGGCGATCTTCAACATCATCGCCTTCGTGATCTACATCATGGAAAAGAAATCTCAGGAATTCTTCTTCCTCCGCGCGGTCGGTCTTTCGCTCAAGGCCTTGACGCGATTTTGGTTCGTTTCCGTCCTCGTGATCTGGTCGGTGTCCTGTGCCGGCGCGTACCTCATCTCCCTCGCTTTTAACTGGGCGCTCAAGCACGTTTCGTTTCTGCAGATCCCTGGGGAGATCTACGTCCTCTCGTCCCTGGACCTCAGGCTCGACCGCATGGCCTACGTTACGGTCTACGGCGTCTCACTGCTCTGGATCCTCATCGCTGCGTTCATCGGGTTCTTGCGCCTGAAGCGGCGACCGATCATTCAGGGCCTTCGTCAGGAGTTTAGTTCATGAGTTTCATCGTCCTCTCGAATGTCGAAAAGTCCTTTGGCCAAACGAAGGTCCTTCGAGGCATCAATTTTAAGATCGATGACCGAGAATCGGTGGCGATCCGAGGCGCCTCAGGTTCGGGAAAGTCGACCCTCCTCTACCTCCTCGGAGGCCTTGATCAGCCCACCTCCGGCAAAGTGATGATCGGCGGCAAGAACCTTTCCGCCATGGGCGACGAAGAGCTGGCCCAGTTCCGAAACGCCAATGTGGGATTCGTTTTCCAGTTTCATTTTCTCCTCCCTTCTATGACCTCTCGAGACAACATCCTTCTTCCCGCTCGGATCGGAGGCCAGGACAGGACCCCCGTCGAAAGGGACATGAATGAGCTGGCCAAGCACCTTGGGGTCACCCACTGCTTGGACAAGTTTCCCTTTGAGATTTCGGGAGGGGAGCAGCAACGCATTAACATCATCCGTGCCTTGTCGTTACGGCCAAAAATTCTTCTCTGCGACGAGCCAACTGGGAATCTTGACTCGAAGAACTCTGAGAAAGTGGCCACACTCCTCAAAACTCTCGCAGCAGATTTCGGAGCTACGCTGTTAGTTGTGACTCACGACGATAAAGTGGCTTCTTTCTTTCCACGCAAAATAGTCATTGAAGATGGTCAGATAATTGGCTAGAATTTTCGACTGCAAATAAAATTAATTACATAGCCTTTTGCGTCGTAGATGGCTAAGGAATTTCTATTTTGAAAATAGCGCACCTTCTTGTCGTTTTTATAGCCTTTCTGATTCAGATAAAGTCTGTCTTTGCGCAAGAAATGATCGGCCCTATTAACGAGATGTTCCGGGTCGATGGCATCGAGTTCACTGGAAATCGGAAAGTGGAGTCCGAGGCGATCCTCGAGAAGCTCGGGACCCGACAGGACATGGTGCTGGATAATTACCTTCTGCGAAAAGATCTCTCCCGGATCTACGACATGAAGTACTTCGAAGAGGTCGAAGCTTACCACAAGGTTTCCGGAAGCAAGAACATCCTCTTATTCAAGCTCCGCGAGAAGCCCATCATCAGTAAGATTTCCTTCGCGGGCAACGACGAGATCAACGACGATGACCTGAAGGAACAGATCAAGACGAAAGAGTTCAACATCCTCGACGTCTCCACGCTGAAAAACGATGTGCTCCTCCTCCAGAAGCACTACGAGGAGAAGGGCTTCTTCCTCGCCCTCGGCTCCTACACCCTGACCGATAACAAGAACGGTTCTGTGGACGTCCGCTTCAACATCAAGGAGTGGGATAAGGTTCGGGTGAAGAAACTCACTTTCCTCGGTAACAAGCAGCTCACCGACGAAGAACTCAAAGGGTTCATGCAAACCCGCGAGGAGACCTACTTCTCTTTCCTCTCGGGCTCGGGCAATTTTAAAGAGATGAACTTTCAGACCGATGTGGAGCGGCTCAAGTACTACTACAAGACCCGCGGCTTCTTGCAGATCAACATCCAAAACCCTGAGGTCACGGCGTCCGAAGATAAGAAGTGGATCTTCATCACGGTCCGGCTCCAGGAAGGGCCTCAGTTCTCGGTCAACGACATCTCCTTCAACGGGGAACTCCTCTTTACCGAGGACGAGATGCGGCAGAAGCTCAAGCTGAAATCCGGCGACATTTACAACGAAGAAAACCTCCGCCAGGACATCCAGACCTTGACGGAGATGTACCAGGACAAGGGCTACGCGTTCGCTAACGTCCTCCGGACTCTCGAGGTCGTTCCAGGAGAAAACAAGGTCGACGTCGTGTTCTCTTTTGAAAAAGGCGTCATCGCCTACTTCGGGAAGATCACCATGAAGGGGAACACCAAGACCCGAGATAAGGTCATCCGCCGAGAGTTGAAGATTAAGGAAGGGGAGATGTACTCCGGAACGAAGCTCCGGAACTCTAAAGATAACGTCAACCGGCTCGGCTTCTTCCAGCCCGAGAGCGTGATCTTCAACACCATCACTCGGAAAGGAACCGACAACGTCCTCGACGTTGAGATCTCCATCAAAGAGCGGCCCACAGGGCAGATCTCCCTCGGGGCCGGGTACTCCACGGCGACTCAAGGATTCGTCCAAGGGTCGGTGGCGCAGAACAACTTCCGGGGGCTAGGTCAAAGCATCAACGCTAACCTTTCCTACTCGACCCGGCAGCAGATTTATAACGTCGGTTTCACGGAGCCCTACTTCATGGACACGAAGTGGACTGCGGGAGCTGATTACTACCAAACACTCTCGTTTTTCATTCGCTCATTCGCCTACCGAAAGCACGGGGGAGACGTCCGCGTCGGACACCCGATCTTTGAGTACACACGACTCTTCCTGACTTATCGGTACGAGGATAACAAGGTCTCGCAGGTGATCAACGAAGGGATCGACGAGAAGGTGGAGAACGGGTCCGCATCCTCGCTCACCGCGTCCGTCATCCGAGACAAACGGAACAACATCTTCGAACCGACGAACGGATACTACTCATCGGGATCCATTGAATATACCGGGATCGGTGGTACCATGCGCTGGATGAAAGGGGAGCTCGAGGGGCGCTACTATCGCCCGATCATCGGCGATCTCGTCTTGCGCTCTCGTCTCAATGCTTCACAGCTCTTTAAGACCACTGGCCGGGACATCCCACGGGTCGAGCGCTTCTCCATGGGAGGGGCGCGCAACATGCGAGGCTTTAACCTCGAAGACATCGGTCCCATCCGTCCCGCTCGAAATAAGAACACGAAACGACTCGAAGATTTTAACTTCGGGGGCCTCTTCAGCCTCCTCGGAACCCTTGAGTTCGAGCATCCTCTGATCAAGGAAGCGGGACTCAAGTGGGTCGTCTTCTACGACGCCGGTAACGTCTGGGAGACGCGGATCGGAGAGAACGACGACTTCGCGCTCCGGAGTAACTACGGTTTCGGATTCCGCTGGTTCTCCCCGATCGGAGTCCTGCGCTTCGAGTTCGGTTTCCCAGTCAATCCGCGCGAGCGCGAGTCCTCGAACCAGTTTAACTTTGACATAGGACAATTATTCTAAACAATGTTATTGTTTGGATGCTTTAAGGAGATCACTATGAAACTCATCGTCGCTTTGCTGCTCGTCACCTACAGCCTGTCCTCGTTCTCCTCCGTGTTGATTGGCCTCGTTGATATTCAAAAGGTCATCACCACCATCAAAGAGGGGAAGAACGTTCAAGGGAGCCTTGAGAAAGCCTTCAATGACAAGAAATCGATCCTGAAAAAGGACGAAGAAAAGATCAAGAAAAGTCAGGAAGATTACAAAAAGCAATCCATGGTCCTCGCCGAGGCGGCTCGTGCCACGAAAGAGCGCGAGATCCAGGACATGATGATGAAGCTACAGAACAAGACCATGGAATACCAGCGCGAAATTCAGAAGATGGAACAGGACATGAAGAAGCCGATCCTCGACAAGCTGCGGCCGATCATCGACGACGTCTCCAAGGCCAACGCTGTGGCCATGACCTTCGAACTCTCGGCGGCACCCATCGTCTACGCGGAGTCTAAGAAAGACCTCACAGACGATGTGATCCAGGCCTACGACAAGAAGCATCCCGGGAAGTAGGTCTCATCCACGGAGGGCCCATGAAGCTAAAAGATCTTCAGCTCCTTGACCCAGGCCTTAAGCTCGTATCGAACCCCACCTGGCCAGATGACATTCTGGCCATTTCTTCGTTGGGCCACATCGTTCCGAATTCCGTGGTCTTCGTTCGGAATGCGAAGTTTTACCAGTTGCTCGCTGGACACTTGCTGGAGGCCACCAATTCCCGAGTCGGCGCCATCGTCGACGAGAAGTTTTTCAATCTCGCCACGGCCCAGGTCCGGGCCGATTTTGAGCAGCTGGCCTGGGTCGCCACCTCTCCCAATGTCGCCCTCTCTTTAACGATCCTTTCGAAACCTTTCTACGATCGGAAGATCGGTGGCCTTAACACTCAGGTCGACGGTCGCCAGATGGGCACGACGCAGATCGATCCGAGCGCCTACATTTCTCAGAATGTTTTCATTGGTGAGCACGTGACCATCGGGCCTGAAGTTCAAATCCTCCCTGGCTCGGTCATCCTTCCCCACAGTGAGATCGGCGCAGGCACACACATCTTTCCCAACGTCACGGTTTACCCCTACACTACGATTGGCCGCAACTGCCGCATCCACGCTGGCACCACCATTGGTTCTGACGGCTTTGGGTACACGTTTCATCAGGGACAGCATTTAAAGATCTGGCACTCCGGTGGCGTCGTCATCCACGATGACGTGGAGATTGGTTCGAACTGTAGTGTCGACATGGGAACCTTCGCTCCGACGGTCATCGGCCAGGGCACTCGAGTCGATAACCTGGTTCAGATCGCCCATAATGTGAAGATCGGACGAGGCTGTATCCTCTGTGGTCAGTGCGGCATCGCCGGAAGTGCGGTGCTCGAGGATTACGTGGTGCTCGGAGGGCGCGCGGCGATCGGCCCAGACGCTCACATTGGAACCGGAACTCAGGTCGCCGGCGGTGCGAAGGTTAACGAGGGTGCCATCTGGCCCGCTGGCTCGAAGCTCGGAGGACACCCCGCGAAGGACCTGAAGGAGTGGATGAAAGGCGTCGCCTACGTTCGCTCGATGTCCCTTAAAGAAAAGTCTAAGGAGTAGTCGACATGCTAATGGATAAAGCACAAGTCATGGGGTTTCTACCACACCGGAACCCCTTCCTTTTCATCGACACCGTCAAAGAAGTGATTCTGCCGGCCCAGCTGGCGGGGAAAACGGGACCTTTTACAACGAAGGATCTCATCGGCGGGAAATCGGTTTGCACGTTCCGGGTAGATCACTCTGTCACCGTCCTCGAAGGGCATTTTCCCGGGTACCCGATTCTCCCTGGCGTGGTGCAGATCGAGATGATGGCCCAGGCCGCGTCCTTCTTAGCGATCCACTGCCTCGAAAAGCCGCTTGCGCAGGCGAAGCTTGATGTCCAACTCCTGAGCGTCGAGTCCGCGCGGTTCCGCAAGCCCATCATTCCGCCCATGGATCTCGAGATCCACTCAACGCTCACGAAAGTCCGAGGCCCGATCCAGATCTACGAGTGCGAGCTCTACTCCGGTGGCGATCTCCTGTCACAGACGAGTGTCATGGCCTCTTTGAAGATCACCTACATTTAAAAGCGAGAACCTATGTCGAAGTCTTTTGAAGCTCATCCTATGTCCTTCGTTCACCCGGAGGCGAAGATCGGTCAGAACGTGAAGATCGGCCCTTTCTGTGTCATCGGGGCCAACGTCGAGGTCGGCGACGACTGCGTCTTTCATTCCAACGTCGTCGTGGAAGGGCACACTCGGATCGGCAAAGGCAATAAGTTCTTCCAGTTCGGCTCCATCGGGGCCCCGCCCCAGGATAACTCGTACAAGGGTGAGCCGACGGAAACGATCATCGGTGATAACAACACTTTCCGGGAGTACGTCTCGATCCACCGAGGAACGATGAAGCAGGATCAAAAGACCATCATCGGCTCCAACTCCCTCTTCATGGCCTACTGTCACATCGCCCATGATTGCACCCTGGGGAATAACCTCACGTTTGCGAATTCCGTGATGCTCGCGGGACATGTGATCATCGGGGATCGAGTGATCATCGGGGGGAACACCGGCGTGTCCCAGTTTGTCACGCTCGGGAAGGGGGCCTACATCGGTGGCGGCTCGGGCATCGACCGAGACATCCCGGAGTTTTGTACGGCGTACGGCAACCGCGTCCGCTTGAAGGGCATCAACATCATCGGCCTCAAGCGGCAGGGACACTCGAAAGAGGTCGTCTCCGAGGTCGTCGACTTCTACCGGACCATGGAGGCGTCGGCCCTCGCTCCTCGCGCCTTCGTCTCGCACCCGGAGTTCATGGAAGAGTATAAGTCGAATCCGGTCATCGCTTCCATCGCCGCCTTCATTTCAAAGTCGGAGATCGGGATCGCACCGTTCATGGCAGGTTAAGATGAGCAAGATCAGAGTCGCCGTCTTGGGCTACGGCCACCTTGGGAAATGGCACTGCCAGAAGGCTGCGGCGCATTCCGACGTAGCCGAGTTCGTAGCGATCGTTGAAAAATTTCCGGCCGCGCAGGCCGCCGCCAAGGCGGCCCATCCGTCGGTGCGAATTGTCTCCGACCTGAGCGAGGTGATCGATCAGATCGACGCGGCCGTCATCGTCACACCAACCTCGACGCACTTCGAGCTCGTCTCTTTTCTTTTGAATCACAACAAGCACGTTTTCTGTGAAAAGCCCCTCTGTTCCAACGACGCCGAGGCGCTGAAACTCCGGGATCTCGCGGCGTCGAAGGAAGTGGTCATTCAGGTGGGGCACTCTGAGCGCTTCCATCAGGCCTGGGAGTCTCTTCGAGCTTCGCTCCAGGCCCTCCCGACTCCGTTCACGGTGAAGATCAACCGAGTGGCGCCGTTTAAGGGCCGTGCCACAGACGTCGACGTGGTCCAGGATCTCGCGATCCATGACCTCGATCTCCTGCTCTATCTCTTCAAGCAAAGGCCCAAGACCATCACGGCCCGTGGGTTCAAGATCCGGACCTCAAAGTGGGATCACGCCAGCATCACCCTCTCTCTCGAGGAAGACTGCGAGGCCACCGTTACCGTTGGCCGGAACGCAACCAAAGAGGTGCGAGACCTCGAAGTTGTCTCGAAGGCCGGTACCCTCACGGTCGACCTCTTCGCCAACAAGATCCTCACCGCCAGCGCTGGGACCTTCGAGGACGGATCTTTCGTCCGCGAAGAGACCTACCCGAAGCGGGATCACCTTCTCATCGAGCACGAACATTTTTATCGGTCGATCCGTGAGCGACGGCCAGGAGTTGTGACTCACCGGGATGGGTTCAACGCCGTTCATCTGGTCGACTGCGCCTTAAGATCCCTCGATCGCATGGCCCCGGTCGCCGTGAAGCCTCTCGAGTAGATGGAATCCTGCCTTCTGATCGCCGGAGAAAAATCTGGCGAAGAGCATGCCCTGAGTTTCTTCCCAGAACTCGTCCAGCTTTGTCCAGGGGTTCACTTCTACGGCGTGGGCGGTGATGACCTCAAGGCCCAGGGGCTGGAGCTTCTCTATCACCTTCGCGATTTCTCGAGCATGGGCTTCACTGAGGTGATTGGAAAAATTCCTTTCTACTGGCGCGCCCTGACCCGCCTCGAAACCGAGGTCCAAGAGCGCGGTACCCGAACAGCGATCCTGGTCGATTTTCAGGATTTTAACATGCGGCTGGCGGAGAAGCTCCGGCGCCGTGGAGTGAACGTTCTTTACTATGTGGCGCCTCAGGCCTGGGCCTGGAAGCCCCACCGGTCCAGGGCCCTGGCCCGGAACGCGCACACACTCTTCACCATTCTTCCCTTCGAGAAAGAGTGGTTTCAGAAGCGCGGAGTGAAGCAGGTCCGAGGAATTCCCCACCCGCTGATGAAGACCTATCGGAGTGAGTTGGCGAGCATCCCCGAGAGACCCTGGAGCGAGCTGCGGGCCAAGCTTAAGCTCCTGCTGCTTCCGGGGTCTCGGCGCTTCGAGGTCCAGGGCCTTCTTCCGGAGTTCATTCAGGCGGTGAAGCTCCTCAAGGCTTCGCTCTCGGTCGAAGTTCACCTCGTCACCGTTCCGCACCTCGATCCGGCGCTCTACCGTGCCTTTGCCCCGGACGTCGACGTCTGGTACGAATCCACCGAGATCGCCGCCGGGATGAAGGAGTGCCACCTCGCACTCGCCGCGAGTGGCACCGTCACTCTGAGCACCGGGCTCTTCGAGCTCCCGACCGTGGTGTGCTACAAGGCGGGCCTCCTGAACGAGTTCATCTTCTATAACCTCATCAAGTACCAAGGCCCGGTATCCCTTACCAATATCATCCACCATCGCAGGGTGTTCCCGGAGTTCCTCCAGGGGAGCGTGGATCCGCATTTGCTCGCGCGCGTAATAAGCGCTTGGACTACGGATCAAAATCTCTATAATCAATTGAAGGCAACCCTGAGAACAACGAAGGACCTCCTGGCGGGAGAAACCTTCTCCGTCCCGGATTACATGGCACAGGTTATTCATGAGCGAACCTCTCCTTAAAAACCGGCTCCGACTAAAGTCCCTCCTGAAGGGAACGGCGCTCACGCCCTTGAGCCTTGCCTGGGAATGGGTTTACCGAATCCGGCGCTCGTTCTACGAGTACGGAGTGCTCCGGAAGAACACCTTCAAGGTCCCGGTCATTTCAGTTGGAAACCTCGCCTTCGGGGGCACGGGGAAGACACCGACCATCGTGTGGCTCGCAGACTGGGTCATCGAACAGGGCTTAACGCCCGTGGTCCTGACCCGAGGCTACAAGGGCCAGCTCGAGCACTCTTCGGGCCTCCTGAAGTCGGGGCAAAAGTTCCGGCTGAACCCCTTTGATTACGGCGACGAGCCGCTGATGATTTCAAACAAGATGAAAAAGGGCGCCGTGATCGTGGGGAAGCGACGAGCGGAAAACCTGATGAAGTATTTTGCGGAGGTGCGGCCCGATGTGGTGCTCCTCGATGACGGGTTCCAGCACCTCCAGATCTACCGGTCATTTAACATCGTCCTCTTCGACGCGACGCTGCCTCTGAACCTTTACCGAGTCGCACCCCTCGGCTACCTCCGAGAAGGGATGACGGCCCTCAAAGATGCGGACGCGATCGTCATCTCCCGTGCTGACATGGTTTCTCCGGAAAAGCTGCAGAAGCTCATCGCCACCTTATCGGAGCACTTTCACCACCGGCCCTCGGTTGCCCTAACCCGCTACCACTCGCTCGGCGTCTTCGACGTCCACGACAAGTACATTTTCTCAGTCCCGGAACTCAAGGGCCTGCGGGCCATCGCCGTCACCGCCATCGCTGGGCCCGATTCCTTCCACCGGTACCTCGAGAACTGCGGGGTCGAGATCACGGAAAAGGTGAGCTTCCCGGACCACTATTTTTTCACCGCCGAAGATGTGAACGAGCTCCTGATCAAGGCGAGTCAGCAGTCGGCGGTCATCCTTTGTTCTGAGAAGGATATGGTGAAAATGAAGCGCGTTTCGCTCGACAATCGGCTCCTCTTCACGAAGATCAAAGTTGAGTTCATGAGTGGGGAACAGGAGCTTCAGGGGGCCTTAAGCAAAGTTCTCCGACTTGATTCTTCGCTGCGCTGACTTAGAATGAGAGCTGGCACCGACTAAGGGATTCGACGTGAAACTTTTCCTGATAGGCATCCTGGCACTTTCCAGCTGCGCCCAGTGGAGACAAAAAGACTTCGAGAGAGATCTCCGGAAGCCGACTCTCGACGTGGCCCCGGCGGTTGCGACCACCGCGCGGGAGGATAAGCTTCTCGAGAAATTCGAAGTGCAGCCAGTGGAAACGAAGCCCGTAGCAACGGTGGGCCCAGCGGTGGCACCCAGGCCGGGGCCTCGGCCCAAGCGAGCAGCAGTGCGGTCGAGCTCCGACGGCCCTCCGAAGGGATCCGGACCTTCTCCTCTGCCGAAGGTGGCCGAGGTCAAAGTCCCGGAGACAGAGAAGATCGCTCCGGAGCTCCGGCGCCTACCGAAGGATTACCCCGGGGAACTCCTCGACATCAGTCAGCGCGCCAAGAAGGTCTGGGAGCTCTACCGGCCCAACCACTTCATCGGGCAGAAAATTTTCCTCGACATCCACTACCTCGGGATGACCGTCGGGAAGATCATGGTGACCAATAACGGGAAGAAGATGATCAACGGGCGCGAGGTCTGGCACTTCCACGCGCGGTTCAAGTCGGCACCGTTCTACAGCAACATCTACGAGCTCGATGACACCGTTGACACCTACGTCACCACCAACGAGTTCCTTTCCACGCGCTACAGCCTCATCCAGCGGGAGTCGAAGCAAGACGTGGACGACCTCCAGCTCCATGACCGGGATCTGCACAAGACGTTCTGGTTCTATCACCAAAAAAAATCTAACGGGACCGTCAAGGATAAGAAGGTCGAAAAGCCCATCCCGTACTACAGCACGGATCCGTTCTCGGTGCTCTTCCTCTACCAGGGGCTTCCGCTCCGGAACGGCGATGTCTACGAGATCCCTCTCGTGAACAAGGGGAAAATCCTCCTTCTGAAATCTGAGGTCGAGGCCCGGGATACGGTGGAGACGGAGAAGGGGATGCGGAAAGCGATCCGGGTCCACGCCACCACGAAGTACACCGGGGAAACGCTGAAGAGCGGAGACCTCTACTTCTGGTTTAGCGATGACAAGTACCGCACGCTGCTTAAAGTGCGGGCCAAGATCAAGATCGGATCGGTCACGGCCGACGCCGTGGACCTCTAGCCATGCGCGAGCGCGTCCGGCTCTCGGACCTCTCCATCCTCTACGTGTGCCTCTCGAACGAATGGGGAACCACCGAGCGCCGGTGCCTGGCCGACGCGAGCTACTTCCGAAACATCGGCGGCTCCTCCTTCGTGCTCTGCCACGAGCGCTCTCTCGTGGACCGCGAGGCCGAGCGAGAGGACATCCCGCGGCTCTACTTCGCTAGCGACCTCTCGAGCTGGCGCATGAAACTGAATTTCTATTTTCAGATCCAGACGATCCTCCACCGGCAGCAAGTCGACATCGTCCATTCCTACAATTACGAATCCCTCCTCCCTCTGGGCATGATCCTGAAGGGGATGCCCCACATCCCGTTGGTCTTTACCTTCAACGAAGACGTCTACTGGCGGCGCAACAACCCCCTCGACCGCTGGTGCATCTCCCGGACCGATGCGATCTTCACCTTCGCGCCGAACATCCGTGACCTCGCGATGGAGAAGTTCCCCGTGAACCAACGGAAGATCCATGTCACGGGTTCCGGCATCGACTTCCCCATGGCCTCGACCGCGCTCCCGCGGCCCTCGTCACCCGCTCCCGGCCGGAGGAAAATCGCCACGTTTGTCTCCCGGACGGAAGAGCGGCTCGAGGGGCTGCGCTTCTTCGTTGATTCGATCCCGCCGCTCCTTCACTACCTCGACTCCGTGGGCCTCAGCTCCAAACTCCTCTTCACCTTCCTCACGGACATCTCTTGGTACACGCATCCCCTCTACGAAGGGCTCAAGCGGATGATCCTCGAGCGCCACCTGGAAATGCACATCAGCTTCGAGACCAAGCCCCTCGCCTCGGCCAGTTTCCGGGATTGTGACCTCTACGTGGGCCTCCCGGCCACCGAACTCTTTTCGGATCAAGACCTCTATGCCCTAGTCACCCAGACCCCGGTTCTTCTGCCACGGACCGCAACTCGCCAAGATCTGGTGAAGCAGGGCAAGTTCGGCGAGACTTATCACCCCGACGATCCACGTGAACTCAGGGATAAGCTGGGCCAGATCCTCATTCACCATCCTCGCTACCTCGAAGAACTGGGCGGGGTGGAGGTGGAGCTGCAAGAGAAGCATCACTTCGAGCGGTATGCAGAAGAGCTGTATGCTCACTACGAAAAACTTTATACGCAGCGTCTAAGGTACTCCCAAAAGCAAAAGCGCCTGACCTGATTTCGCGACTTAATCCTTCCTTTTTCACCCCGGATCATTTAAGTTAACTGCTCTCCAGTAGGAGAATTAATGTCTAAAAAGGGGGGCTATATTATGGCCACCAAAACAACTGCCTCTACAACTAACTTTGACATCCCAGCTTGGGTCAAAGGGTTCGACTTCGAAATGGGAGACGTTCCAGAACAAAAAGCAAAAACTGACTTCTCGGAGCTCATCAACTCTGCGGGCGCTAAGAACTTCGCTGAAGGCGAAGTTTTCATGGGCTTCGTCGTTGCGATGAACGACGAGTTCGTTACCGTCGACATCGGGTACAAGCAAGAAGGGCTTGTGCTCGCTCGTGAATTCCGGAACTACGACGGAACCATGAAGATCAAGGTCGGAGACGAAATCCAGGTCTACCTCGAGAAGCTCGAGTCCCAGATGGGGAACCTCGTTCTCTCGAAGGACAAGGCCGAGATCCTCAAGGCTTGGGATAAGATCTCTGAAGCCTGCGAAAAAGGTGAGCCGGTTGAAGGCACCGTGATCGCTAAGGTCAAGGGCGGTCTCTCCGTTGACATCGGTGTCAAAGCGTTCCTTCCAGGATCGCAGATTGACATCCGTCCAGTGAAGAATCTTGATAAGTACATCGGTAAGACGATGGAATTCAAGGTCATCAAGTTTAACAAGAAGCGTGGGAACATAGTTCTCTCTCGTCGTGCGATCCTTGCGGAAGAGCGCGGTAAGATGAGAGACGAGACCCTCACTCAGATCCAGGAAGGCATGATCGTTAAGGGTATCGTGAAGAACATCACGGACTACGGCGCGTTCATTGACCTCGGCGGCGTGGATGGTCTCCTCCACATCACCGATATGTCTTGGGGCCGCGTGAAGCACCCAACAAACATTCTTAACGTTGGCGACGAAGTCGACGTCAAGATCCTCAAGTACGACGCTTCTAAAGAGCGCGTCTCTCTCGGTCTCAAGCAAGTTCAGGCGAACCCTTGGGAATCGGCTCGAGACAAGTACATGCCGGGCTCAAAGGTCGCTGGTGAGATCGTCTCCGTTAAGGACTACGGTATCTTCGTCGAACTCTCTGATGGCATCGAAGGCCTGATCCACGTCTCAGAAATGAGCTGGACGAACAAGAAGTCTGCCAACAAGACGTACAACGTCGGCGACAAAGTCGAAGCTGTTGTCCTCGAAGTTGACGTCGATAACAAGCGCATCTCTCTGGGTCTTAAGCAGCTCATGCCGAACCCGTGGGATGATCTCGTGAACAAGTACGCGATCGGTAAGATCGTTGAAGGTACCGTGAAAGCGATCGTCGATTTCGGTCTCTTCCTTGACCTCAATGAAGAAGTCGACGCCTTGATCCACGTCTCCGACCTTTCTTGGACCAAGAAGAATGTGAATCCTTCTGAAGAATTCAAGGTTGGCCAGAAACTCCGTGCGGCCGTCGTCACTGTCGACGCTGAAAACCAGAAGTTCTGCCTGGGCCTTAAGCAGCTCGAGGAAGATCCATGGAAGAAGATCGAAGAGCGGATGCCAGTTGGCTCAGCCGTCGAGGGTGAAGCTGTTCGAATCACAGAGTTCGGAGTCTTCGTTGAACTCGAAACTGGGATCGAAGGTCTCGTCCACATCTCTGAGATTGCTGAAGAGCGGGTAGAGAAGCCATCAGACAAAGTCTCCAAGGGAGACAAAGTTAAGGCCGTCGTTATCTCAATCGACAAGCAAGCCAAGAAGATCGCCCTTTCTATGAAGGCCGTTCTTTCTGGAGAGTACCGTTCAAGCTACAAGCCAGAGGTCGCACAGCCGTCCACGCTGGCCGATAAGCTCAAAGGCTTCAAGGTCTAAGCGGAACTTTAGTGAATTGATTTTTCTAAAAGAGGGCCCGGGAAACCGGGCCTTTTTCATTGGGAAGTCTACGATGCTGCGAGAGATTCCCTTCATAGATCGTGAAGCACGATGGCCTAGAGATAGGGGTATGCCAGGGTTGTGATAAGCCGGTTCATTCCGTTCCGGATGCATGCTCCACCCCTTTGGAGAATTGTTCGCGAGGTCGTCGGAGCGGGAGTTTCTGCCCTCGTCATGAATGTCCGGCGGAGTCGCTCTTGGTGGCGAGCGAGATTGTTGGCCAGGCTTTGGCTTCTGACAAAAATGCCATTCTCAAGATTAAGATTAAACGATCGCATGTCGAGGTTAAAACTCCCGATAAACACTTCTCGGCCATCCCGGATGATTGTCTTCGAGTGCACGTAGGTCTGACTTGTCTCAAAGACTTCTACACCCATGTTGAGGAGGTCCAGCCTTTTGATCTCCCAGGCACGACTGACGATGCCGGAATCAACCGAGGAAGCGAAGTTAGTCGCTACGGAGACCCGTACCCCTCGGGCACGGGCCCGTCTGATAGCATCCTCAGTCTCCGGAGACATCAAGACGTAGGGATTCATGAACTCCAAGGACTCCTGGGCACGGTCGATCATCGCAATGATATCCCGACTTATTCCTCCAGTTCGTTTTGCGATGGGATCGGCCGGATCTCCGACGTACCGGATGTCTTCAACATCCGTCGGTCGTTGGATGGCCCGGAAGGGTTGAGCAAGGTTTGCCCTGAACTCTCGGGACCAGGCGATGAGGTCCTGGCGGGCCCTCGCAACTTCATCGGCGTTATTGGATGTGATCGGTGCTCGGACTTGGGGGGAAGTAAAGACTTCATCGTAGTGTCGGGCGGCGTCTTGCACGGCCTGCCCTCGGACCTGGGCCTCGACGTCGATGAACTCATTAAAATAATGATTTTGAGTGTTCCTTCCACCAACGACCATTTCCTGTGTCCCGATGAGGCTCTTCATGTGGTTACGGTAGTTAATACTCAGGGGGTGTCGGTAGACGGGGTTGTAAATGCGAACGTCGATCCCTAGATCTCTGAGGGCCTGTAACATGTGCCGATGGTTTGTGACGTTCTCAGGATGGAGGCCGTCAATAAGTAGTTTAACCCTCACGCCCCGGCGAGCAGCGTCCACGAGGCCCCCCAACGTACTTCTGCCAGTTTCATCGAGGCCAAAGATGAACGTATTGTAGCGGAGTTCCCGTTGCTCGTTGGCGATCAAGGCGAGACGTGTTTGGTTCGCGAGTCGCCGTTGCAGCAACAGTTCGACATTACCGCTCGCTCCACCCGCCTCGGGAGATTGTTGCGCTGCTATGGTTTGTCCCAGCGCAACTGCTACGGCGAGAAAAAGGGATAGTATTACAATTGGCAAAAGCTTTGCCCCCGAGATTTTTCCACCCAAGGAGCTAGAGTGGCGAGTGGAATCCGGAAGAGGTTTTTTTGATTCTCCCAGCTTCTAGGCCGTTCCATGGAAATAATTTTCATTCCGATGGCGAAGCTCGCACCCTCTGGGCAAGCACTCAACATAACAGAAATTGCGAACGCTACGGGTTTCATGATTTATCCCTTCTTGTCCCCTTATCGTATACATGGTGGAGAAAGCTTAAGGGGGCTTCAATTTTTGTTCGAGCAAAGAAGTCGGGCGTTTCGTAAAGTGTTGGCCCCTTGGATGACGAGGGTTGAACCCTGTCGGCTGTGCTTGCAAACGAACTCGAAGACCCCAAACTCCAAGCTTAGGTAGTTTTAATCGATTCTTTTCGAATGAGGGATTGAGAAATCGGGCAACTCTTTAGGGTAAATATTTTTTATTTTCATAAAAGCTTAACTTTAGATGAATATCTGACGATTAAATCGTCGGATCTTAAAGCTTTAGGGGTCTCATGAAAAGAGTGTCTTGTTTCTTCTTACTGATCTTATTGGCTTCATCCTATTCTGATGCTGGAGAAGTCCAACAGAATAGATGCCGCAGCTCCCTCTTGAATCTACTTCATCAGTTTGAAAGTAGGGGAGCGCGGCGACTCGAGATTGTCGAGTTTCACCATGGTGTGAACACAAGAGAAATTTTTGGATCTGATTCTTTACGGATAGCCTCCGTACCTATGCTGAGTAACATCTTTGGAATCTACCGGAGACCTGTAGTTGCTCGAGCCGCGCGTGGTACCTTTAGTGACACTCTTTCTCTCGGAGATGTGCCGAACAGTGAGTTTACTCGGCTCTTGCGACCTAACACTCATTACACTTACGTCATCGACGATGCCAAGATTGTCTTTGCCGAAACTCGCCCTGGTATCATGCGAAACTTAGCATCGAAGCACGCAATCCTGCGGGACCAAACCCGGGACCTTCACCTCGCCGGAGAATTTTACATCGATGAGCGCGGTGTTTTCCATTTCGATGGAGCCTCCGGAACATTCCAGCCACCGAACGAAGTAACGCAGAGAGGTCTCACATTCTTTAGGGACCATCTTGGAATCAGTAACGCTCAGGTTCATCTGTTCGAAAGTAAGGCACCGAAACCATCGACGACCCCGATTGTCCCGGGACAACTTCCTACGCCGTCTCCCTGAATCATCAAAGTTTTTTTTAATTCTTTTCAGAGAATCGGATAAACTAGACTAGTGATGAGTCGATTCATCCCGTTCCGAACACAGTCTCCGCCTCGCTGAAGAATATTTCTCGCGGGCGGCGTTTCGGGGGTCACTGCTCTAACCATGAACGTATCTCGGAGTCGTGCCTGGTGGCGAGCAAGATTCCGCGCCAGGGCCCGGCTTCGAACGAAGATCCCGTTTTCAAGGTTGAGGTTAAAGGATCGCATGTCGAGGTTGAAGCTTCCAATGAACACTTCTCGACCGTCTCGGATCACCGTTTTCCCATGCACGTAGTTTTGGGTCGTCTCATAAACTTCGACACCCATATCGATGAGCTCTTGTCTTTTTATCTGCCAGGCACGGCCAACCAGACCCGAGTCGGTGGCCGCACTCGAGTTGGTTGCAACGGAAATTCTTACTCCCCGGCTCCGTGCCCGTCTCACTGCTTCTTCGACCTCTGGGGCCATGAGGACGTAGGGGTTCATGAACTCCAGCGTTCGTCGTGACCGATCGATCATAGCGACGATTTCTCGATTGATTCCTGCAGCTCTCTTCGTGGCCAGATCGGCAGGATCTCCGACGTAACGGACTTCTTCGACAACAGTTGGCGTTCCGAGAACTCGGGTTGGTGTTTCGAGATTCGACCTAAAATCTCGCGCCCAGCCACTGAGAAGTTCTCGTGCTCTCGCGACCTCTACTCTGTTGTTCGTTCTGATGGGTGCCCGGACCTGGGGTGAGTTGAAGACTTCATCGTAGTGACGAATGGCATCCTGCACTGAACTCCCACGGACGTGGGCTTCGATGTCGATGTACTCACTGAAGTATTGATTCTGCGTGTTTCTTCCTCCCACAACCATTTCTTGAGTCCCGATGAGGCTCTTCATGTGATTGCGATTGTTGATACTCAGAGGATGCCGGTAGACAGGATTAAAAACTCGGACGTCGACTCCGATCTCAGTGAGTGCTTGTAAAATGTGGCGATTCCGGGCCAAGTTTTCGAGATGGTAGCCGTCGACAATCAGCTTGACCTTAACTCCTCTTCGAACCGCATCAACGAGACCACCGAGAGTGTTCCTTCCTGTGTCATCAAGGCCAAAAATGAAAGTATTGTAGCGCAGCTCTCTTGTTTCACTAGCGATCAGAGCGAGTCGAGTTTGCTGCGCGAGTCGACGTTGAACGAGAAGCTCCACGTCTCCAGCACGAGCACCCGTGACAGGAAGGACCCCCTCTCGGAATGGCTCGTTCCGATTGCCGCTCGGTTTTAGCTCGGCTATCCCAGAAGGGACCGCTTCTAATTGGGCGGGTGAGTTATCCACAGGCTTCACCACTGGCCCTGGCCGGCTTGGTCCACCCTGACCATGGGCCACCGACATCAAAATAAGAAAGAGGAGTCCTACAATTGGCATGAGCTCAGAGTTTCCTGAATCCTCTGTCGGATCGCTTGCTTAGTCATCTGAGGCTGGGCCTGCTCCATCGCCTTAATGACCAAAGCAACCTCTTGGTGGTGACCTTGGTACATCTCTGGACCACGGAAGAGGGCGGCAAACTCTGGATCAGAGCGGTACCTGGCCATGTCTGCTGCTACATCTAATTCGTCTGCCCCTCTGGCACTAGTATTGGCGGACCGAGTCCTCTCGGCGGTAGCGGCTTCTTCTCTCCGCACGGGACCGGTCGCAGAAATAGACGGCGGAGTCGCTGTCCTTGGGACTGATGGAGTTCCTTGAGTCGTTGAAGGTGCTGATCCTCTTCCAGGTCTTTGGCGCGCTGGATTCGACTCCACAGTGAGCCCCGGTGGTGGGGTTACACCCATGGCCTGATCTGCGATGCGCGCTCCGGCCGCCCCCCGCCCCCCTGCGGCGACAGAGTCGACCGCCGATGCACCAGCCACGAAGGCCCGGTCCATGGCACTGAGATAAACAGCGATAGGTCTAAGGGTTGCGCGGGAGATGGTCGTAACACCCGTGGTTCTCGCGGCGGTGGCGATGGCGCGAGTCACCTGACTATTCGCGACGGCGCTCCAGGCATCGAAGAGCCGGTTCTGAGCGGCGGTGAAGCCGTTGGCAGCAAGGTTTCTGACTCTGCCTGCGGCTTCGGCAACTTCTGTTGAGGCCCTCGGGAAGGTCCTTGACATGAAGGCAGCGACGGTTCGTGAAGGACCGGCTCCGAGTTTCACAGCGCCTTGGACCGCTATCTTAGCTCCGGAGAAGATTCCACCTGTGAGAAATGCGGTTCCAATTTCGCCTACGGCGTAGCCGGCGATTCCACAAAAGACTTGGGTCTTCTGCTGGCAAGTTCCACAGTTCCAGGTGGTCATGGGCCTTAAGCAATTTGAAACGAACGGCGCTCCAGACCAGCGTTCACACCCATAGTGATTCATCGCCGACTCTTGAACGGCGTCGAAGAGGTCACTCGCCATTTTCCGAATCGTTCCTGCGGGGTCAGAAGCAAGGCGGCTGAGAAAGCCTGGCCCCGCTTGCTGCGCCATCATCGCTCTTTCGGACGTCGTGGCCTCGGAGCGCCGGATGATACCGAGCCACTCGCCGGTTGCGGTGATGGCCGCACGGCCAAGGTCCCAGACGAGAGTGATCATCGACCACATGGAATCAAAAATACCACGGAAAAGATTGGCCAAGCATGCTGGCATGCCTCGGGCCTGGTCGGTACACTGCCGCACCGCTGGTGAATCCGTCATTCTGGTCGCAAGCGCCGCGATCGGGAAAGTGACGGCCGTGAGGATGCCACAGGCAAACTTCCCGGCACACCCCTGGCGATCTGGGGAGGGAGGGCACGAAGCCGCACGCTGGGCAATCGTCGCTGCTTGAGTCGCAAGTGCCGCATGCTGAGGCCTGCGGTTCTGTTCCTGACAGTTCTCCCGGTGTCTGGCCACCTCTTCCGCCAACTGTTCGCGGAGAAGATTGGTCACTGCGATGAGCTCCGGACATCGGTAGGTCCGTCCTTCGATCCTAACCTGCACGTTCCGAGAGTCCGGATTATTGAGGCATCGCTCAGAGACTTTCGTCTGAAGGAGCTGAAGCCGGTTGAGCTTATCAGTGATCTCGCGCTCGTTCGCACTCGCGACACCAGAAATAAGAAGTGTGACTAGGGTTAAGAGTATTACTCGCATTTGAACTCCTGGACCATCTTCTGAAGATCCTTCAAGTACTTCCGGTGTTCATCCCGGATCGAATACTTAAGGTTGTAGAGGTTTTTTTTGCAGTAAAGGTAGTAGCTGCGTTCGATAAAATGAACGGCGTTGATTTTAAACTCGGCACCGATGTAGTGGCCCTTCAGGTCACTCTGGAGCACTACTTCTGTCTTCGGCTCATAGCTCAGAAGTTCGCCCTTGTGAGACTTCACCCACTCATCTTTTTCTTTCTTGAAGTCATCGAAGAGTTTTTTAAAGTTCTCTTCTGGCATTTGCTCCGTGGTCACTCCGGTTGGGAGAACGGAGAGCACGGGGCGAGACTCGTTCGCCCAGGGCCCGAGGATGGCCAATGGAATTCCGAAAAGGTCTTTCACGGCTTCCCAGTTCTTCGGCACTTCGACGGAGACCTTTTTCCCAGAGAGGTCGAAGCTCGCAGCACTGGCCGCAAAGCTCGAGGCAGCAATAAGTAGAGCGACAAATATTTTCATAGTTAATTCCTTCCCTGGCTCTTGTCGTATGTTCTCGAAAAGATATTTAGAGAAATCTTTAGGTCAGACTAACACGTTGTTAGGCGAGCATGGGGGTCGGCTATGCGCGGGGTCGGAAGACAAAAGATCCGTTGGATCACACCGTATGTGCTTTTTTAAAGCTAAAGGTTTTTTATGTTTATCCGACAAGAACTGTTGTCGGTCCAAAGTTTTCAATTCCCGAGATTATAAACGTGCCTCAACAGGCAGGAATTGATTCGAACTGAGAGTGTTGGATCCGGAAATCGCTTACGTGTGCTCGGCGCCGACAACATTTTTAGCGGTGATGACAACCTAGGAGAGCTTCGAGCTCGATGCCTCGTCATCGTCAAACTAGGAACCACGATGGGAAAGCCCTCAGTTGCGATCTTCTTTGTAATGCTCCTCTCGGCCAGTCTGGGTCTAGATGTCTTTGCTCAGACTGGAGATCTCCAAAGACACCTTACCGCTGAAGCGCTGAGAGTTCGGGAGAACACACCCGTAGGTCCCGTTCGCATTGGATCTAGCGTCGTGAGCTCTACTGATTTGCGCGTGGGGATTGTGAACAGGATCACAGCGGATGGCCAGGTCTACGTACAAGTTGACGGCTATGAACACAGGTACGACCCAAGGCATTTGGCTGTGTCGAATGGGTGCAACGGAGTCTTTTGTCTCAACGAATTGGTCATGATTAACCACAACGGAACCGTGATCACAGCTAAAGTTGCCGGATTCCATCCAGATGGTCGCGTAGCTGTGCAGGGACTTGATGGCTTAAGTGATCTACGATTCATGCTCGACCCGAGTCAAATTGCTTTTACTCAGGCCTGCGTTGGTACTTTATGCACGAACGACCTCGTCTCTGTAACGAACCGCGGATGGCAGGGGAAAATTGAAGCGATCTTCCCGGACAAACGCATGGTCGTAAAAGTAGGACTTAACCGGTACATCTTTCCGCATTTAAACGTGGTGAACGTTGGACCCTCGTGCTTGAGGAGACTCCTAGGAACGATTAGCAGATGAACCTGCTCTTCGTGGAGTGGATCTGTCCCTAGAAGACCTCCTCCTTACTCAGTTCGCGACTGGACTCGAATTGCGGACGGTGCAGCTATACCTATGTATCTCCGCGCTTCGTCCGTCACCAATTTCTGTCGATACGACAAAAGAGTCCGAAGAGAGGTAAGTAATGGTTTCTTGCTGTGGGAGTCCTGGCCCTTTGACGATGCTGTAATCCACATTTCTTCTCCAGGCCCCGCGCTGAGGTTTTAGCATGAGCTCGGCCTTAACTTCGACGATGTCACCGTAAGAAAGAAGGAGGATCCTCCGTCCATCGGCCGAAAGTGCAGCGTCGGTGATGAGTGGATTCTTACCTGCCGCACGACCCAGGATCGAGTTCAGGTCCACGGAGCCCAGCTGGGTCACACGCGCATTCGCTTCCAGCTGGTACACTTCAGATACGCCACTTTCACTCTTGGAGAAGACAAAAATTCGGGCGTCGGGTGTCACTACCATCGCCTCAGCGTTCTCAGCGTTCCGAGGGTAAGAGTAGCTTATGGTTCTGATGGGAGCGATGCTTGTTGCGTTCCAGAAGTCTGCTTCTTTGAACATCCCGATCTTGAAGCTTGACCTCCACCCGATCCAGTCACCGATGTCTCCGAGGTAAATACACCGCTCGTTCTGTTGATCCAAGCACGGGCCCAACGCCATCGCTTCGAAGTCGGTGTTGCTGAAGTTTTTAATCGTAACCGAGCGAACTATTCGACCGTCTTCTCCTGACGCATGAAGAGCGGCTGCCCCACCAGAATCATTCGACCAAATGAGTTTCCCTTGGGAGAACACAAGGCCACTCGCCTCAGAGACGATGCGCGTATCCAGCGCCCCGACTTTAGTCGAAGACCAGTTACTACATACCCCGGCCAGGGTCGACTGAGAAACAAGGGATAAGCTGACGAGGAAACGGAAGTACTTGCTCATGGGGTAACTCCTTACGAGTAGGACTAAAGATTGAGTGCGCAAGAATAAGTGACGATCTCCGCAACTCCACCGGATTCAACCTCCGTCGACACAAGGAAGGATCCTTCGCTCAGGTAGGTCACCGTTTCTTGCTGGTTCAGCTTCGGGCCCGGGATGAGGGTGTAGTCACTCCCTTTGATGAGCGGTCTTCGTGCGAAGAGGGCCTCGAGTTTGACTTCGAGGAGATCTCCGTAGGTTAGGATTAGCACGCGGGAGCCATCCGGTGAAAGAGTCGCATCGGTCACGAGGGCCCGGTCACCCGAGGAAGATGTCATCGCCGCGATGGGGAGCTCGCCGAGTTTTGAGATCCGGCCACTCATCTCAAGTCGGAAGATCTGAGAAGGGCCAGATTTGGTCTTGGTGAAGATGAGCATCGTCCCGTCTCGGAGGACTACGAAGCTCTCGGCGTTGTAGCTGGCACTCGGGTAGGTGAAGCGAACGACTTCGAGCGGAGCAAGTTTTTGCCGTGTCCAGAATTCTGTTTCCCGGAAAACTCCGACCTTGTAGTCGACGCGACGCTGCTTATTGTCTCCGATGTCGGCGACGTAGATGCAGCTCTCCCCCGGCGAATTCGGACAGGCAGCGACGGCGAGGGCTTCGGTATCTCGGTTCGTAAAGTCTGAGAGTGCGACGGTCCTTTGGACCCGGCCCTCAAGATCAGTGGCATGGACGGCCTCAGCACTCCCTGAGTCGTTGATCCAAAGGAGCATGTTGGATTTGACTGCTGATTTACCGAGCCCACTAGCTTCGTTAATCACTGAGGTATCTAGCTCGGCCGTTTGCCGTGAGTTCCACTTCGAGCAAAGAGCAAAAGTTGAGGTCGAAAGAGTGAGAGAAAACAGCAGGGTCAATCCGGTGATTCTGTTCATGGGGACTCCTTAATCCTTGGGAAGAGAACTATGACACGAGAAAAGACTTCATTCGTCAAATGGGAAGACGGTTAATCTCTTTCCGCAGAGCGGAATTCGGATGGAGTTTCATTGAGTTGCCTGATCCAGTCGCCCTGACGGAGGTCTCTTTGCTCTCGAGCAAGGTCTGTTCCTGGCTCAATCATTTCCTGCTGCGTTCTCCCATTGAGGCGGATCTGAGCGCTGGCAAAAACCGACACTCGCTCTCCCCACTTCTCTTGGTAGTGATCTCGCAGGAAGTGGGAGAACTGAAGGATGAGGTCAGGCTTCCCTCTCATGTCTTCAAGTTGCCGACGAGTGATGAAGTTGAGGGGATCTGGGAATGCAACCTGCCCGGTACTCTTTCGTTTGACGAAAAAAGTGATTCTTCCCTCCTTGTGCCGAAGCATCATCCTCCACGCGAACATGTGCCCCTGCTCTGTCCAGCTTGGGTCTCCTGGGTAGAGCCAATGCCGGAAGGGCAAGAGGGTGTGGACGACGCCGTAGATGAGGAGGGCGAGGGCCAGTTGCCTCTGGGGGAGAAAGTTAACTGTGAGGTCGGGTTTGCGGGATAGAAAATCTCGCAGCACAGGGATTTGTCTTGGGAAGGAGGGGCCAAAGAACATCATCGAAAGAAAAATCGAAAACCAGGGAAACGTCCCCAGACCAAACATCGCTGCGTTGGACACATGAAACAAGACAGCCGCCAAAAATGCGAGAGGGCGACTTCGGCGCCAAAGGAGGAGGGGAGTGACCAGGAGATCGAACGCCACTCCGCCGTAGCTGTAGAGGAACGGCGACCAAGACTGACCGGAGAGAAAGCTCATTAAGCCGCCCTTCTGAGAGTCCAAGAAGAGATTCATCGGGCTCCCGCCGAGCCAATCTGGGTTAAGCTTTGCGACCCCTCCAAAGAAGTAGGCCAGACCCATATGGAAGCGGATGAGATAAAGTGGCCAGGCAGGGCAAGAGGTGTGCCTCTCTCCAAGAGGCATGAAGATCATCCAAAAGCTCAGTAGACAGTAGAGGTAGCTATGGTTGATGTACTCAGTCTGCTCGAAGAGGAAGAGTAAGAGCTGACCCAAAAAAAGGACGATGGAGAAAACCCTGCAGTGGAAGTTGACGGCGACGGCAAGGCCCGCGAAAATTGTTCCTGCGTAGTGAAGCGCCATGCCCCAGTAGGGCCAGGGTTTAACCCAACCGAAGAATTGGTAGCTGAAGTTGAACTCTGGAGCGACGTACTGATCGAATTTGCCGATCAGCAGACCGTTCACGAGCTCCTGGGACATCAGGAGACCGGCCCCGATGCGAAAGACGGTCAAGCTAGCGGCGTCGATGGGGCGGAAGAGGACCTTCATCATGGCATGGTTCTACCACCGCCCGCGGTTCGGGACTCTAAAGCTTCTCTAAAATTGCCTGAGGAGTGGACAAAAAAAGAGGGCCGCAGTCGCGGCCCTCTGGAGTGCTTGTCTGTGTCTTTCGAGCGCTTAGTTGGGCTCGTTGTGGTTCTTGAACTCACCGCGGCCCGTGATGTGCATCGTATCGTTGCGCTCAAGTGCGGTGGACCAACCGTTCATCTGGTACTTCACGGTCACCATGACGCCAGCGACTGGATCCGTCCGGGTCCCGTGGTTCATGATCCCAGAGAGCTTCATGGTAGCGTTGAATTCCCAGCCCCAGCTCGTTGTGACTTCGCCCGGAACGATCAGGATACCCGTGAGGTATTTACCTGTTCCGTTGTATGAGCCACCGTAAGAGAAAAGGACTTTGTAGCGGAAGACAACAGCTTCTTTGCCGGCCGCGTTCTTGATCCGGGCCACGAAGTTCTTTTCAACGGGCATGGAGAAGTTCTCGAGGTCGAAGGGATCGACGATTTCTTTTGTGACCGGGTCTTTCGGAACAACGCTGATCGGTGCGTATTCTGAGACGTTCTTCGGTTTCCCTTTCTGCACGAGATCGTAGATCGCCTCTCCAAGGGCCACGATGTCCCGAGCGATAGAGATGACTTGACCTGCGGTTCCGATGGCGTCACCGATAGCTCCGCCGCCTCCGCCAAACGAAGGTCCACCGGTGATGGGTCCCGGAAACGGCGAGGGACCAGGCCCTGGTCCAGTGCCCGGACCAGGAACGATAGTTCCAGGAACTACGAAAGTTCCTCCGGCCCCTGGTTTTGGTGCGATGAGAGTCTTTGTATTCTCCAAATAATCTTCAGACGGCACTTCCTCAACAGTCAGCGTGAGCTGCTGTTCTGGAGAAAGATCTTGCGCTAGGACTGATGTCGAGAGCACGAGTGTCGTAAGAAGCAGAACCCATTGTTTCATTGATTATCCCCCTGAGTATTGATCTCTTCCGTAGGATTTACCGCTGGTAAATCCCAATTCTGAAACTCCTTTACCAACCGATGAAACAGAAGGTCAAGTTCCAGGAGGCTTCGAGTTATTTTTACAGGTGTCCTAGAATTGATATGTGGTTTTAGGGTCTTGAGCGAGCTCGAAATTTATCAAATGTAAGGAATAGTAATAATACATATTAGTAAAACTAATTTCTTTCAATGATAAAAGCACGATGAATATTGGTCTGATGAAAGTCCTGGGGAATCGTCCACTGGCTGATTTCTTTAACTTTATAATTCTCCGAGATGATCCGGTGAAGCTCGAAGCGCCGCTTGTTCGTTGAAAAATACAAGCTGCCACCCGGGGCCAGAAGTCCCATGCAGTCGCGGATCAGGATCGGATGGTCCCGATCAACGTCCAGGTCCTCCTCCATCCGCTTCGAGTTAGAAAAACTCGGAGGGTCGAGGAGAATGATGTCGTAGGTCTCGCCTTTCTCCTTCCGGACCGGGAGATCCTTCAAAACATCGGCCTGGTAAAAAACGTGGGACCTGGGATCAAGCTTGTTGAGGAGAAAATTCTCGTAGGCCCACTGCAGGTAGGTGTTCGACATATCCACGGACGTGACGACTCCTCCTCCCAGAGCAGCTGCGACGCTTAGAGATCCGGTGTAGCAAAAAAGGTTCAACACTCGCTTCCCAGAGCTGACCGTTCGGAGATGCTGCCGCAGAGGCCTGTGATCCAGGAAGAGGCCCGAGTCAAGGTAGCGCTCGAGGTTGACGAGGAACTGGAATGGCTCCTCGCGCACGGGAAAGAAGTCTCGGGAGGTCGGATCGAGCGGACGATACTGAACTGATCCTTTCTGCTTTTCGCGGATCTTAAAGTGCTGCCGCTCAACCGAGATCCCCAGAACCGAATGGACGGCGACCTCGATCTCTCGCTGGTGAACTTCCCGGATGGGTTCGTCTTCTTCCCCCAGCTTTTTGCCCTGCTCATAGATCACGGCCTGTGCGCCGTAGACGTCGATCAAGTAGGGGTACTCGGGGATGTCTTTGTTGTAGATGCGGTACGCTTCAATGCCGTTCTTCTGGAGGTAGGTCTTTAACTTTTTCAGATTCTTTTGGAGTCGGTTTTTTAGCGCTGTCGGGTCGGCGGTCACGGTATTGCCTTTCATGGGGAATTGGTGCATCCTCGTACATACTAACAACCGACACAAAGATATGTCTTCAGAAACCGATAGAGATGAGCAGTCGGGCGTAGCGACCATCCGGAAGGAGAAGCTGCAGCCGCCCAGGAAGTACAAGGTCATCATGCACAATGATGACTATACTACTATGGAATTCGTCATCCTCGTGCTTCAGAAATACTTCAACAAGTCATCCCCCGAGGCCCACGCCATCATGCTCGAGGTTCACACCCGGGGCTTCGGCGTGTGCGGCATTTTCACCTACGAGGTGGCCGAATCGAAGGTCGCGAAGGTGACGAAGTACTCCCGCGAAAATGGACATCCGTTAAAGTGCAGTACCGACCCTTGCGATTCCTAGACAAAGTTTGTTCCCACGCCTTGCCATTTTCGCCTTCGTCCACATCTTCCTCTATAATGAACCGGAGAGGGACCCACTATGATTAGCCAAAAACTTGAGCAGATATTGAACCAAGCCATTAAGCGCGCTAACGAGAAGCATCACGAGTTTCTGACTCTTGAGAATGTGCTCCTGGCGATGCTGGAAGACGAAACCGTGATCGAAGTCCTCGGGGACTGTGGGGCGAACCTCACAGACCTCAAGAAGGACCTCGCGGGCTTCCTCGAAGAGGATTCGAACTTCTCGATCCTGAGCGAAGAGGAGATCCGAGACCTGAACCGGAAGCAGTTCGGGAACGATCAGCTGCGAGAAATTGCTCGCGAAAATGGGATCACCTACCAGCCGGAGATCTCCCTAAGCCTTCAGCGGGTCATTCAGCGGGCCGCGATCCACATCCAGTCCTCCGGCAAGAAGGCGATCCAAGCGATAAACCTGTTGGTGGCGATGTTCTCCGAGAAAGAGTCCCACGCGACCTACTTTCTGGAGCGCCAAGGGGTCAGCCGCATCGACGTGGTCGAAAAGATCGCTCACTCCACTGATCGTCCCGCGAACCGAGGGGAGGAAGCTTCCGTTGAGGCGCCGGGGGAGACATTCAAGCGCGAAGAAAAGTACGAAAAGGCACTGGGGGAATTCACCACCAACCTCAACGACCTCGCCCGGAAGGGCAAGATTGACCCGATCATCGGACGCGAGGATGAAATCCAGCGGATCATTCAGATCCTCTGCCGCCGCCGGAAAAATAATCCCATCCTCGTGGGAGACTCCGGAGTGGGAAAAACCGCCATCGCCGAGGGCCTAGCGAAGGCGATCGTGGAGAACCGGGTCCCAAGCCTCCTTGCCAAGACGACCGTCTACTCCCTCGACATGGCCTCGCTCCTCGCGGGCACAAAATTCCGCGGGGACTTCGAGGAGCGGTTGAAGCTCGTCCTGCAGGCCCTCGAAAAGCATAATGAGGATGAGGGCTCGATCCTCTTCATCGACGAAATCCACACGATCATCGGGGCCGGGGCGACCTCCGGCGGAAGCCTCGACGCCTCGAACCTCCTTAAACCGGCCCTCTCCAAGGGGCAGATCCGCTGCATGGGCTCAACCACGTTCGATGAGTACCGGAAGTACTTCGAAAAAGACCAGGCCCTGAACCGCCGGTTCCAGAAGGTCGACATCCTCGAGCCATCGGTCGAGGATTCGGTGAAGATCCTGGTGGGGCTGAAGTCCAAGTTCGAGGAGCACCATAGTGTGACGTATCCGGACACTGTGATCCGGGCCGCGGTGGAACTCGCGCACAAGCACATCTCTGACCGGAAGCTCCCGGATAAGGCGATCGACGTCATCGACGAGGTCGGGGCGTACCTGCGGCTCAAAACCGACGCCGTGGCCGGAGCTGCGGTGACCCTCGAAGACATCGAACTGATCGTCGCCAAGATCGCTCGGATTCCGCAGAAATCGATCACGGTCAACGAGAAAGAGAAGCTCCGCTACCTCGACCGGGACCTGAAGATGATGATTTACGGTCAAAACGATGCGATCGAGAAGGTCTCGAACGCCATCATCCTTTCTCGGTCAGGCCTTGGTCACCAAGATAAGCCCATCGCGAGCTTCCTCTTCACCGGGCCCACGGGCGTGGGGAAAACCGAACTGGCCAAGCAGCTGGCCCATATTATGGGCATCAACTTCGTCCGGATCGACATGTCCGAGTTCATGGAAAAGCACACCGTCTCTAAGCTCATCGGCGCACCTCCGGGCTACGTCGGGTTCGAGCAGGGTGGGGCCCTCACCGATGCCATCAATAAGAGTCCGTACTCGGTGCTCCTCTTAGATGAGATCGAGAAGGCCCATCCGGACGTCTTCAACATCCTTCTTCAAGTCATGGACCATGGGGCCCTTACCGACTCCAACGGCCGGACCTCCGACTTCCGGAACGTTATCCTCATCATGACCTCCAACGCCGGGGCCAAGGAGATGGAGGCCGGGTCCATCGGGTTCGGAAACCGGGTCGGGGCGGGGGAGACCAACTCCACGAAGCGGGACGCGGCCATCAAGAACTTCTTCACCCCGGAGTTCCGGAACCGGCTGGATGCGATCATCGCCTTCAATAAGCTGGGAACCCAGAACGTCGAGCTGGTGGTCAATAAGTTCCTCATGGAGCTCGAGAACCTCCTCGTGGAGAAGAAGGTTGAGCTCGACGTGACCTCCGCCGCCAAGGAATGGCTCTCGAAGAATGGCTACGATGATAAGCTCGGAGCAAGGCCCATCGCCCGCTTGATCAACGACAAGATCAAGAAGCCCCTCGCGAACGAAATCCTCTTCGGCCAGCTCGAGAAGGGTGGTCGAGTCACCGTTTCTGTCAAAAACGACGAACTCGAGTTCACTTTTTCCTAAATATCTTTCTTGATCCGTCCGATCCTTCATGCACACAAGTTGATCATCATCGAGTGTGCATGAAGTGAGAGGATGGCTTCGCCGAACATCTCACTGATCGCGCTCCGAGAAAAAAAAGATCATCTTGAATAAAATTTATATTTTTTGTTTGCGTTAGATCGAAAATCTAATTATGCTTTAAATAAGAAAGGTCAAATACTATTAACCAACTATTTCCTGGGAGGAAATTATGGCTAAGAAAGCAGCGAAGAAAGCTACAAAGAAAGTTGCAAAGAAAGCAACAAAGAAAGTAGCAAAGAAAGCAACTAAGAAAGTAGC
>JAIYDL010000021.1 GCA_027487515.1 Pseudomonadota bacterium | reverse complement strand
GAGTCGGGGGCACCGGTGGATGTCAAGGATGGAACGTATATTAACGATTACTCGAGTTTAAATATGAAGCCCAGAAATCTCGAGCGGAAGGCTGCGATCGGCGAGTTGAGAGCGTCACTATAGAAGACCCGGCCAAACTTCAATGGTGCTTACTCGATTCAGAGAAGAAGCGCTGGCAGGTTTTTGTTCAATATTATTTGGCAAATCATTTCTACGAGACTTCAGCCTTGACACGAGTAGAATTTAGTCTGTATTTCAAGGTAGCTACTAAAGGCCTTTTCGCTTCTCGACATGATCCATTCGAAGAAATGTCGGACCAAAGCAGCGTAGAAAGTTTCGTGAACTCCCTTGGAGATCGGAACGGCGAGGTCGTGTTCTTTGTTTATGACATGCAGAGGCCTGAACGTGCCGCGGTTAAAATACCTGTACACCGACAGTGAATCGATGAAGGCCGGAAGGCTTGACCGACAAATCTCCAGGACCTTTTCCGCCGGGATAATGGTTCCACTTGCCACCCAGTCGACGAATTTGTCCTCCGATTCTTTGTTTTGCTTTTTAACCGCATTCCATTTTTTTTCATCTTTTTCAAAGTGTTCTTTGACGAGAACTTTGTCTCTGGCCGTGAACTTCCGGATACGACCGTTGATTCTCCAGACTGCGACCTTCTGATCTAAGCGATCCCAAACTAGGATATACCCTCCTTGTTCCGATGCTTCTTTGATGAACTTTGCGTCACCCTTGGATTTCGGATTGGTCGCATGAATATCGGCCACGCTCCATCCGGTCCAGAGACCTCCGAAGCCCTCAGTTTTGAATAGGGGATAGAGAGAATCTCCCGCCCCGACTTTAAGTCGATAGTACTTGTTAAGAGTCATGGCCGTCCTCGGATAGGGTTTCCCATCCCATCGACCATCTTGCTCTTTCTTTGACTTAATAAAATGCATACTCATTTCTTAATATTCAAAAGGATCTAGGCAATTTTTAAAGGAAAAAGCCCATGTCCGTTACTCGGGTATTCGCTCAATCTGTCGATGAGGAATGCGTTTCAATGTCCATCTGGACTGATGACTGCAAGATGAAAGTATAAGTGGGACGATGACCAAGATCCCTGGCCAACATTCGGGTTAAAAAACGGATGACTCTTGGTCAGGCACGGCCCGAGCAAGGGAACTTAATGCTCGGACCTTTGTTAAGACGAAAAATGAGATAACTTAAGCTTAATTACCGCACATAACATCTTAGTTCAGTTTCTCCAGCACTTCCGTTAACTTTTAGTGTCGCAAGGTGCTGATCTACATCATTACTTGTCCACGTTACAGAAGACGAAACGATAGTATCCGCAACGAGAGTTTGAACCTCAAGAACATGCATCCGAAATCCATTGATCGTAGGATGCTGAAGAGTCTGTTGAGTGAGGCCGATTGTGAATTTTCTCGAATTCACTGTAAGTTCACCACGGCTTTGATTTACGCTGGCCTGTCCAGAACCAACGTCTTGCATTTGAATTCGATGTTGCGAATCACTCGTACCATTCTCACAAACCACTGACGATGCATGTGCTTTCGTAGACATGGCCGAAAAGACTAATCCAATTGCTAGCATTGAGGTTAAACACTTCATGAGAACTCCCGTTTGAATTGAAACATTCCAAACCTATTATTGAGCATATCTCGATGGGGTTTATCGAGGACTGAACGCATGACATGGGAGTGTCTAGGAAATTGACAGTGATGATTGAAGTGGCAAAGCCTAAGTGGTCTTCTTTTGATTACAAGAAATCTTTCCGCAAGAAAGACCAACGCTAGTTCCGCGCCTGCCAGAACAAAGGCATCAGAGCTTAGCGAGCTGGCATGAGCATATCCTCGCTCTTACTTCCGAATCAACTCCATCACCGCCGACGTATAGATTTTCGAAGATTTGAAGGCTTGATCCACAGGAAATCGTTCATTGCTGCCATGGATCGTTCCGATCAAGTCGCCTGCCGAGACCGGAAAAAAGCCATAGCTTGGAATTGGTCGACTCGAGGATTGAGCGGTCTGCGGAGCTCGAAACCATGTGCTGTCAGAACTCGTCGGTGTCAGCCAAGGGGCGACGATCGCACCAGGGGCCTCGTCCGAGATCGCTTTTGACAAGGCCGCGAAGACAGCGCCATTATGCGGACTCGCCGTATAGTTCCAACGGTTGGTCAATTCAATCGAGAGTGTGTTGTCGTTTGCAAGCGAACGAAGCTCGGAGACGAAATAGTCACCGTGGATAGAAGGTCGTTCACGGACGTAGCCAGGATGAATGAGTCTGCAATCAACGAGTGCGTTAGCCCCTCGTGGAGAAACTTCGAATCCAGTCCACGTACAAGATGTACGAAAGAGTCTTTCGGAGTACGCTTGTGTCGCCGTTGACTTTAAAAAGAATTGATCCACTCCGCCGATCCAGCTGAATGAGTCGGCCGCCCTCAACAGAAACCCGGGCCGTGTGGTGATAGGGTAAACCTCTTTCAATCCAGCGATTAAGCCGTTGGTTGCTGGTGTACGCTGATATCGATAGAAGGCGGGCGTCTGAAATCGAGGAGCGCGGGGCGGTATCACGCCGATGTTTTGTAGGCCTCGCGCTGCCACTTGAAGTGCCGAGAGCGCGCCAAGGGAACCGTGGCCGGTGCTTGCGAGGTTGATGGAGAGTTCGAAGACATTCGGTGCCGATTGGATCGCCTGAATTGTGAGACCTGTTTGAGTTGCAAACGACTCGCGAAATGCCTTCTCGAGTTGAATCGGATCGACCCGCCCTTTTTCTGGTGGACATGTGACACTCAGAATCGCCTTGGCAGGGACGACATTCACCTGCTGGCCCGGCGTCGACATTGAAATCAGCTCACAGCCCGCCTGCAATTGCCCTTTTCCGGTTCCGGGATCAAAGAGTGCCATCAAGCGATCGAGATGGGAAAAGAGGGCCTTTGGATTATCGTGTGAAAGTGTGAGCCAAGCCCCGCCTTTTTCCTCAGTGCCGATCAAAAAGACCGGGCGCTCATTTCGAACGACTCCGTATCCCCCTTCATTGAGGAGGACCTGTGCTTGGGTGAGCTCTCTCAAATCTCCGTCTTCACGGATCTCGTTAATGAGCCCCTTCGCTCCGAGGGCCCCGACCTCCTCGTCGGGCGACGCAAGATACGCGACGGTCTTTTTCAACTCTCCTCGTTGTCGGTTGGCAAAGGCCATCGTCAAGAGCTGCATGATGCCGACAGACTTCATGTCGAGGGAGCCGCGGCCCCAAAGATATTTTGCTCCGGATGGTTGTCCGGGGTGTGGCTCGATCGCGCCAGAGAATGCGAGATCGGGTCTGAGCCACTGGGATTCAAAAACTGGCACGACATCCGTATGGTGGTAAAGAATGACGCTCGGTTTGATCTGCCCCGGAGAAACGCCCTCCGGTCTTACGAACGCGACCAGGCCTGTTCTCCCATTGACATCGAGGACCTGACTCTCAATTTCGAGCCGATCAAAGACTCGCTTCAAGTACTGCGCTGCGAGCTCTTCGTCCCCAGATGGATTGACGGTGGGTATCTGGACATAGGAAGACAGACAATTGAGAAACGCAGCTTCAACGAATGCTTTGGAACTCTCACTCCAGCTCGCGCCAGCTGCATCAGGAATTTCTAGGATTTTTTCTGCGCATCGGTCAGCCTTCCGTTCGATCACTTCAGGATCTTGAGAGGCAATTCCGCGCGAATGGACCTCTGACTTCGATGAATGGTTTTGAGTGGCGCATGAACAGAAGAGTGCGACCAACGCAAATCCAAAAAACGAAGTCGGGCGATTTGACGTGACTTTCTTCATTCGTGTTCCCCTTAAGTTGATTTATCAAATCACAGAAGTCGCTTTTTCGTCACTAAAATATTACCCTATGCAAACAGTGAAAATAGAGCACACATCCTCAACGAGGACTCGAGTTTAACTCTGAAGCCCAGAAATCTCGAGCGGAAGGCTGCAATCGGCGAGTAGGGCTTCTCACGATAGTAGATTCGGTCGGATTTCCATGGTCCTTCCTCGACACAGAGAAAAGCGGTTTCAATATCATTGGGTAGAACATTTCTACGAGACTACAATCCAGATCGAGTCGACTGTAGTCTGCTTATTTGATCGTAAACAAGCAGTTGTTCCCACCCGTGCTCATGTAATCCCCAGGGACTAGTTTGGTTAAGAAGGCCTGGGGAGTTTTCGGTGATGCCGGGGTCGTGCCCCAGTAAACGGCGAAGAGCTCTTCGCCAATCATGAGACCGTACTCCGGAAAAGTGCTGTCGTCTTTTTCGCAAAAGCGCACCGGCAGGATGCGGGTGCCGTCGTTGCCGTTAACGCCGTTTTGACCGTCTTTCCCATCTTGTCCATTCATCCCATCTTTGCCATCTTTGCCATCAGCACCGTTGGCGCCGGCGAGGCCCGGAATGCCATTTACACCTGGCAACCCTTGTTCCCCGTTTAGACCGTTGATGCCGTTACACACCTCGACGGCCTCTAGCGCACTTGAGCTTGTGAGCTTGATCCCTCCGCTAGGACAGCGAGGGCTAGATGCGACAGACTCGAGACTGACTGAAGCGTTGGTGCCGTTCGTTCCGTTTGTGCCATTCTGCCCGTCAGCACCGTTGACTCCGTTACAGAGGGACTTAACTTTAATGATGTCTTCGTTGAGCGACAACAAACCGTCGCCGTCAGTGTCACGGAAGGTAAAGATCGAGACCCCTCCGGTCGCACAGACAAGGCCCGGAGCGATGTCGGTGAAATCCACACCGTTTGATACTCCATTGAGGCCGAGAGTGGTGGCGCCGTCAGCACCTGGGGCGCCGTTGCTGCCGTTTTTTCCGCAGGCAGCGATGAGAGTGAGGAGGGTGAAAGTTAGGACGCTCTTCATATTGTCTCCTAAGTGGTAAAGGACTAACTGACTTTTATGGAGCAAGTCCTTTGCCAGATATTGGGGCGATGGCATTTTTTAGGTGCCCGTATTCATTGAGACCAAGTCATGAGGGTGGAGCCATTTTGCACTCCAGGGGAGTTTAGTGCACCAAGGGCGGGGTAAACGAGAATGCGCTAGCGGGTCTGGTTCTCTTCGATCCCGCTTTCGTTCTCTTCAAAGATCCCCATCTTCGTCGACCCCAAATTCCCTTTGGGAGCTTTCCCAAGCCAAGACCCAGGCATCGCCAGGATCAGCCTAGGAATTTGCCCGAACATTTCTTTGTAAACTCCGTGCCTGAGCGCCAGTCGAAACATCAGCCAATGGACGTAGACGTGCGGCCCAGGGAAGGGCTGCGAGAGAAGATGGGCCCTTTCCAGCGCATCTAGGGCACCTGGGTAGCCAAGTGTGGTTTCTGCTTCAAATGCTTCGCGAATGAGGGGAGCTAAGGATGTTTGAATGCCCTGCATAGATTTATGAGTATAGGGATGCTGGTCAATTGGTGCAAGGCACCTTTTGGTTCAGGGTCTTTCTTTCTCGCTAATTATCAACAGAACTAGTTCGCTTGCATTCGCACTCTTTTACGTCACCCTTAACATTCGAAGCACATCTTCGAGCTCAGCATGGACCTACTCTCTTAGCAACTCGAAGAGGGTCCTATTCTACAAACCTTAAGTGCTAGATTGCCTTTGTGGGCCGTGAACTTAGAGTACCTAATTTTTCTGCGATTACTTGCGAGAGTCGGGAACACCGGCAGATTTCCCACTCACGAGTGAACTTGGTTCCGTCCTTCAATGAGTCCCTCTCATCGGTTACAGGCACAGATCCGGTTGCCATCTGTAGGAGCGGCACTGGCATTCGTCGTTGGACCTGCGCATCGCCTTGTCCCTTCCGAAGGAGCATAGTAACAGCCGTAGCCTGCGGGGCAGTTCGCACTATGGCTCGAACTGGAGTTCGTTCCTAGCTCTGACATGATTGTCTCGCAGTTAAAGTCAGTTCCACCCGAACCCACGTAGGTGGTTGTCGCAGCGTTGACCCCGCCTCTCGTGGAGCAGTAGGTCGTGCAACTTGTGTTATAGGTCGCAAAGTACCAGCAATATCCCGCAGAGAGGCGACCACCGCAGGTTGCTTCCGTTGACTCTTCCTCTTCTTGGTCCTCCTCGAGCTCGAAGAGGGGAGCATCACCGCCGTTCTCCCCACAAGAGATGCTGAAGGTGATGATGGTCAGGATCATGAAAAACTTACGTAACATAGGACTCCCAACAGTTAGGATAATTCTTTCTCTAAAAAACAAAGCCGTAGATGATTCCCCAACTCGTGAGGTTGATCTGAGTGTCGGAATCAAGCTTCTCGGTCGTCGAACCTGCTTTTGATTCTTCGTATGATAAGCTTGTGTACTCGGCTCCGACGAACGATGACCCCGAAAGGCGAATGATCAACTGTGCTCCGTACGCGGAGGCGGGGGACGAGTAGACCACCTTATCGCCACCGGAGCTCTCCTTGTCCATGGTATAGGTGGAACTGAAGGGATACTTCGCCTGTAGCAAAAATCGCCCTAAGGTGACTCCTGCAGTTGGAGAGAGGATGAGCTGTTTCCCGGAGGCGTTGGTGTCCCCGACTTCAGAAATGTCCGTCGACTGCTTCAACAGGTAGTACTCCGCGGAGCCGCCGAAGCTGAAGACACCGACTCGAAGCCCAAGGCCCAGCTCCGCACCGTATCGGTAGAGGGAGCGCTTCTCGATGGTCGTGCCGTCGGCACTTCCAAAGCTCGACATCCCCCCTTTCAAGGAGCCGATGCCATAGAATCCTATTTTCCCCCGCGTCCCACTTCCAGAAGAACTTTGAGAGAACGCGGTCTGTGAGGTCAGAAGGAGAGGCAAAAGAAGGATAAAGATTTTCATCCCTTCATTATATTTAATTAACCTACGCTGATCTAGGGCAAGGATTTGCCTCTTACCTCGATGCCAGCAACTTCGAAAAATACGCCTGAGCACTTCCTATCTTAAGTCTAGCCACTCAATCTTTGAGAATGATGACTGGGGTTAAAGTCCGGGTCGAGTAGCTCCAGAATTCACTCGCCCATGTTTTAAGGATTTCGATATCGTTGGAGACCTAAAGATTCGAGTAGCAGTTGACCAAAATGGTAGGGATGGGTCGGAAGAAGTATGGAGGTGGCCGGATGATTTTCAACAGAATCTCAGGAGTGATGACTCCACAAGACCTTGTGAAGTCATCCGGTCTTGCGGTCTCCTAGTAACTGGCCTGCGGGTGGTAGGGCCCATTCAAAAGGCCCTGGTCCTCAGTGTAAAAGAGGTTGTAGTTCGCCTGTGGTGCGATCTCATGCGCTCTGTCAGTGGTCGAGTTAATGGCCTGCTTAACGATGGCACCGATGAGGGCCCCGGCCACACTGTTTCCACCGGAAGAGGATGATCCGTCAGTCGCGCTTCCACGACCTTCCCAGATGACCTCTCCGGTTACGGCGGAGATGAGTTTACCCGAGACGGTCACTGTGGTGGTGCTATCAAGGATGACGTAACTGGAGCCGTACTTTTCTAACGTGAGGTAGAGGATGGCATCCGGATTGATGACTTCACGGAGTTTCTTCACGGACGCCTGGTGCATCTCATTGGCCGAAGGCATTCCATTCTCTTTCATCATCTGGTCGATGAGAGCGACGGGAAAGACATAGAAGCCTTTCTCCGCCACGGGAAAGGTAACCGTCGAAAGATAGTTATAGGTCGCTCGGACATCTGTGCTTTGACTCATGGGCGGAAGGATCAAGATCGAGCGGGGCTTGGCGGCGCGGAAGTTTTGATAGTCCTTCGGTGTCGCACAGCTTACGACCAAGAAAAGGAGTAGAAGCTGTTTCATTTCGTCTCACTTTTTGGTTGGAATTTCTTGAGGAAGCGATCCATCAGCACCGCGGACTCTGGGAACTGCTTTCTTTCGGCTTCAAAGCTTGCTTTGGCGTCCGCGGTTCTTCCCATTTGAAGGTACTGGTAGCCGAGGTGCGCATAGAACCCTGGAGGAAGGGGTTTGTTTTGACTGCGGGCGACCTCAATATCCTGCTCAAGATTCAGGACTTGCATTTCAGGCGTAGCTTTGCCTGGAGTATCGTACTGTTGATAGAGAAGAGTCTGGTAGCGGCCCCAGTAATAAATATTCGTATTCGTAGACGCGCAACTACCCAACACTAACAGAAGGGGAAAAACGAGGTGTTTCATTATTTATTCGCGGCCCATTTTTTTTGCTCAATGCCTTCCACCAGGCGGTCGACGGCTTCTCTCATCGCAAGGTCTAGGACCTTACCGTTAAGGGTTGAATCGTAAGAAGCTGTACCACCGAAACCGATGACTTCGCGGTTCGTAAGGGCGTACTCACCCGCTCCCGATGCCGAGAACACCACTTCTGAAGTTTCTACATCGACGACGTTCAAGATGACTTTAGAGTACGCAGTCTGATTCTTTCCACTTCCGAGAACGCCGAAGAGCTGACGGTCACCGGTCTCTTTGCGACCAAACTCGGCGATGTCGCCCGTGATGGTGAAATCGGCCCCTTTGAGGTTCTGCTTTTTATTTGAGATCTTGGCCTCACCAGCGATCTCCTCCATGTTGTCACGGTCGAGGACGCTGAATCGACCGGTTCTTTGCAAGTGCCCGATCAAAACTGATTTCGCCTGGCTCGAGAGACGATCAGGGCCATCCACGAAGATCCCGCGCATGAAGCCCGAGCGGTTATCGAATTTTCCTACCATGAGAGGGTGTTTCTTACCCTGGTACGTTGAAGCGGTTGTTTCTGACTTCGATTGCTCAACTCTGACTGCCTGATTTGACTCGGAAGCACAGCCAAACGCGGAAAGAGTGAGAATGACGAGAAATGGATTGATACCGATTTTCATAAGAGTCCTACCTTTTTGTTGACGGTAGTATCTTAGCTAGATTTTTTGGATATTAAAGCAAATTTAAGGTGTTTTAGTGCTGCGCACCGGGGTTCGGTCACAGACGTAAGGCCCCTGGTGAGAAGCTTTCGAATCCAGCTTACCTTGCCTTTGAATAGCATTTGGAAAAACTCTGCAGGATCTCTAAAAACTCACTCAATTGAGCTTCCGCTTAAAGAACCTCACGATCTTCTCAGCGTGCACCGTTCCGGCCTTAACGATTCCCTGGAAATGATCCCCTTTCATTTCGAACACAAGGGGTGAGGGGATCTTCTTTAGAAGCTCGCGCTGAAACCTCGTCGGAACTGTCGTGTCGTTTTGGGCGATGAAGAAATACACGGATCCCGGCGAAATTTGCTGGGCCACGGCGAGGGGGTCATTCGGGATCAAAGGCCTTAACAACGCTTCATACTCCGCCTCAGTTGTCAGATTGAAAATCTTTAACCGTGCTTCCCGCTGGGCCTTGATGTACTCCTGGTCTGAAGAGGCCAAAACGCCGGGGACATTTCCCGCACCGACGACGATCACACTGGCCTCGATCGCGGGCTCGGACCCTGCGACGTAGGCGGCGAACATTCCGCCTTGGCTTGTGCCGATGATTCCAAATTTCCCGTTGAGTGCGGTGTTGGCGCTCAAGCTCTTCATCACCGCACGCGTGCCGGCAAGGGCGCGCACGAACGATTGATCATGCACCAGGAGATTGGGATATTCTTCCTCCGTGGGGATGACCTTCACGACGTTGAGGATGTACGCGGCGATCCCATTCTGGCAAAGCTTTTGACCCATCCTGCGATCAAGGACAGTTTCTCCGACGATGGGTGGGAGGATAAAAACGGCCGGAACTTTGGTGGAGCGGTTCGGGACATAGCCCTTGGCCTTCACCGTAAAGATCTGACCATCGGCCGAGTCTTCGAAAGGATGCAGGGACTCGACTTCATTGCAGTTAGACCAGGAAAGTTGGGAGAAGAGAATTGTGCAGGTAAGGATTAAAAATTTCATCTTGTCTCTCTATCAAAAAACACTTTGTATGAGCTCCGAATCTTTCTAGACAAGGAATTTTTTCACTAAGACCGGTGCAAGCTTGCTCGGAAGCTGGAGGAACTTGTTGCTTTTGGAAACACCCTCTCAACACTTTGCGATCGGGCCTACTCGCAAACTTTGCCTTGTAGCATTTTACAGGCCACCTTGGCGTCCTCGGGAGTAAAGTCTGGAGTGAGGAAGTTAATAACTGGCATCATTGGGTTCGTCGGGACCATACACTTGGCCGCGACTTTGGCCGTATCACACGGAGTAGAGGCGTAGGTGCCCTCGCTTGAGTCACACAGGCCCTGCCAGACCTCTTCGTCGGTCCCAGACTCCTCAAAGAATTCAAGACACAATCCATCTTCAGTGGCGCAGCTGGCAGAGGCTTGAGTGGCGCAGCTGATATCAGCGAACACTGGAGCTGAAAAAATGAGAGAGAGTGCCAAGAATTGTACGGCTTTCATAAACATCCTTTGAAGTGATGGACATTACTACGATGATTTTTGTATTAAAGAAACTATGAAAACCATTATCTTCCTTTGTTTAGTATTGCTTTCACAAGGCCTCTTGGCCCAGCCCAAGCCGTTGAACTCTTTTGATAAAATTGCCCAAGCTCTGGGACTAAAAAAGATCACTGAAGCTGAGGCCCATGGGTTGAAGGTGCTGGCCTTTATGGACATCGTTCATCTTCCGTCAGAATATCAACCAGATCCAGGAGCTCCGGCAATTTCGGGGGATCTGCAGTTGCGTGCCGCGATAAAGTTTCTTCCCCAAATGAGTGGGACGCTTGCTTCCTATGTGTATCAGTTGCTGATTCCGGAACCCTTCCGTCCCAGTGCCGTCGGATTGACGAATTCCATCCAAGGGGACTTCCCGGATCCGCGCTTCTATCCGAGCACACAGTGGAAGTTTGTTGACCATACCATCGCCAACATCCGAGTTTGGTACGAGACCGATGATCCGACGAAAGAAGCTCTAGCGATCAAGATTAAAGATATCCTGGGCGATAAAGTCATTGAGCCTACTCGTCGACTCATGGGACGCACTCACCCCGCGGACGATGATATCAATCGCACGCTTAAAGTCCGTCTTGGCCTAGAAAAGACCATGCCCAATGGAGGCGACGGCAAGCTCGATGTCTATCTGGGCGTCATCTCTAAGGCGGCGAACGCTCGGGCGGCGGTTTTCCCTTACGCGCTTAAGAGTTCAGACTCCCTGGGCTGTCTGGCCACTGCTTCGTACATGACTGTGGACCTCGGATTCGCGCGGAGCGCGCCCGAGAGTCATCTGATGACGACACTTGCGCACGAGTATTTTCACACAATCCAGAATAGCTACAACCGCAAGTCCGAGTGCCACACCTACGACAACAGCGACGAAGGGACGGCAACCTACATCAAGCACCACTTTTTTCCTTCGCTCAACCACGAGCACGAATGGTTCGAGTACTTCGAAGATGGCCCTGAGCCCTTCGCGAACGCAGACTATGGAACTTGGGTCTTCTACCTCTACTTGGTTCAGTCTCAGGGTGAACGCACGATCCGCGATCTCTACGAAAAAGAAGAGCTTTATTCCGATCTCGATGCGATCAACGCAGTGTTGAAGGGTGGTTGGAAAGAGGGATGGCCCGAATTTGCGCTGTATAACTGGAACCAAGATCCGTTACAGGACAACTTTGTCAGGTGGGACAAGTTTCCCTTCTTGCCCGGACGTGGGGCCCTCGATGCCAAGGGGCATAAACCCCCTATCAAAATTGAGGAAGTCAGCCTAGACCTCAATGGTACGTTCCGCTCCCCCTTTCGCCTCCAGCTTAAGCCCTTGACCCGGGATTTTTACGCCTTTGATTTTTCCGGCCAAGACATCCGCTCGGTGTCTATTGATAATCCCATCCTCTTTGCGGCAAAGAAGGCCCGTGCGAAGGTCATGATCGTGAAGTCGAATGGCCAGTCTGTGGAGGAGTTCGTCTGGGAAGATAGTAAGCGGCACGTCTATCAGTACTGCCTCGACAACCCGTCAGAGCGGATTGAGAAGATCGTTATTGCGGTCACTAACTACAACCATAAGGTCACCGGCCCCGTGTACAATTTCGAAGGAGCGGTTAAGGCAACGAACATCGGTTGCTACAAGTACCAAGGGCGCGCACGGGCGCAGCTCTATGCGTCGTCTCCCAAGAGCACGGTCTATCTAGACGTCCAGGCGAGTGATGTTGTGATGAAGGCAAAGGGCCGCAACGACGAGGGCTTCTTCGGGGGGCATTTTAACCTTGAAAAAGGGGTCATCACCTACAACTACCGAGGCCAGTCGGACGGTTGTGTTGGAAACGCGAGCGGAAACCTTCTCATCGATACGGGCCCCTCGGTCATCGCTCTCAACGTCTACCCGTACAACGTTCCTCCTGATGCCTCGGGCACCTACGCCTTCATTCTCCAGACAAAGGAGCGGACGATTTCGGTGAAGTACACGTGTCCGGCACCACTTCCGAGTTACGAGGTCTCAGTCCCCGTGGACATCCAGTCACTGGGAGAAATCTCGCACAATGGCTTCGACCATTTCTCTGGTAAGGCGTCAAAGCTCGGGTGGACGGTTGAGTGGGATTTCGCTCCGGTTAAGGAGTAAGTCCCTTTCGGCAGGTCTCACTTTGAAGCACACGTTTTTTGCGCTTTCTCTTTCGTCGGCCGCGGCTTCGAACGGAAGAGGGTCTCTACCTCATGATAGGGAAGTGGCAATTTCAATGTGGAGGATCACCACTCTGTTTGGGATGACTTGAGACTTCTCACTTGTTTTTTAAAGCTCTCCCTAGAAGCAACGACGGAAGTTTGAATGACTTATCCGATTTCTCCATGTGCTCAGGAATTCTCCAAATTGACGCTCTCTCATGGTTACACAAGAGACATGGAATTTTGGAAAGTGAGTCCTCACACCATTGGGCTGGACCTGAGTATCCGGAGTCGTGTGAACCCGAATGACCGCCGGTTTTCCTTCGGCCTTCCGGTTCGTGCAATCTTCCATGGTCTGAAGCTGACGCTCGGAAAGAAATCGACGAGACACAACACCGGTGAACTCGGAAGTCGTTTCATCAATTCCGACAAAGCATAAATAGCCAGACACGTCAGTATTCATAAAGCCATAGCTTCCCGCAAAGGAAGGTAGACTCATGAGTGCGAGAGAAAGTACCGCGAGCATTTTCATTGGGATCTCCTTCTAAAATTTGGGGGCACACCTAACAATTTGTTCATGTTTAGGATTGTTCAGATTCTCGATCCTGAACCTTTTTCAGAGAACCCTTGTGCGCCTAAGGAAAGAGGGGCACAACCTTCGCCCGATGCGATTGAAAGCAACGTCGCAGCGGTCTAGTTCGTTCCATCGCAGAGCATGTCATATCCATAGGCAAAACTTACTTCTGGCTCCGAAGCGGCAGAGCCCACAACGTACGTCGCTCTGACATTGGAAAAATTCCGCCGTAAAACATGCGCGCCAAACTGCAGTTGGATATCGAGCTGGCCCTCGTCGAATTTTGGGAGGATGAAGATGGTCGTGAATTCCTGACCGTTAATTGCCGTGCCCTGATGGATGCTACGAACGACTTGTTCTTCAAGACCGTTTAGACCACGAACAGCAACTGGGCTTCTTTGCCTAGTTACCAGGCTCATCGAGATGCCTCTTTTTGTGATCGAGCCGTTCTTGTTTATTTGCTTACAAGTGATCGTCTGGGATGCGAACGCCGAAGCCGAACCCAATACCAGGAATGCCGCAAGAAACTTCATGGGAGATCATTTAATTAAATGAGATATCTTAGCTAATATCAAACTTCTTCACAGAAGAGCGATGACCTTCAAGAACGATTGTAAAAATGAAATGGTTTCTGGAGGGCCTTACACCCAAACTCTGTCTTTCTTCCAGAAGAGATGGGAGCTTGATTTTGCATCAAGTCAGGTTGTCGCTTGGGGCTTAAGTTTATACAAAGTTTCGCAAAACATAACTCGAATTGGTCAAAGGCAAGGAACCGACCTACAATCTCTTATGCTCTCCCGATGCGCTTTATCACTTTTACTCTTCACTGCCGGCTGGGTCCACCTCCTGCGGCCAGAACTCTTTGATCCTGCCATTCCTTTTGCGGCCAAGGGTCTCATCAATGCTCTCAGCGGCGGGCTTGAAATCGCCCTCGCCGTTGGGTTTTGGGTTCCTCCTCTTCGGGACGCCTCCGCCAGGCTCTCGGCCCTCTGGTTTCTGCTTCTGACCCCAGTGCATGTCTACGTCTCCGTCAACGAGATCCCCCTCTTCGGAGTCGGGCACCCGGCACTTCTTTGGGCACGGACGCTGCTTCAGCCCGGACTTTTTTTCTGGGCCTTGAGCCTCCAGGACCGGGGATGGATCATCTCCCAGCGCTGGAGTGACGTGCTTTTCATCAACTACGAAGTCGAGCGCGAAGCACTCGAGCGTCTTGTGCCGTATCCCCTCGACCTCTATGAGGGAAAAGCCGTGGTGAGCATCGTTCCCTTCGTCATGGGAAACATCCGCTTTCCGTTCCTCCCACCCGTCCCTGGGTTTTCGAAGCTCTCCGAACTGAACCTTCGCACTTACGTCCGCATCAATGGAAAACCCGCGGTGTATTTCCTTACCCTCGATACCAACCACTGGACTGCGGTTCCGGTGGCGCGGTTCGGGTTCTCTCTTCCGTACCGCTTGCGGTCCATGGGTCTTTCTTCGGCTGAGACCTACGAGTTTAAAAGCAAAGCTCTTGTCGTCAGGGCCCGGGTCTGTGAAACGGGGCAGGGGACTGCCTTCGATCGCTGGGTGACCGAGCGGTATGCGCTCGTGACGAAGAGCTGGGGAAGTGATCTGTGGGGTGTGGTTGAGCACATGCCTTGGGAGCTCTATCCTGCGGAAGTTTTAGAGATCCGGGATGAGTTCTCAGGAGAGTTTCTTAAGCTCGGGAACTTCCTCAGCGCTTCCTGGGCAAGGCCCATCGATGTGCGATTCAGACCGTTTCGGAAAATCAAATTTAAGGATTGATGATGGAACCAGACTTATCACGCGACTGCCTTCCCCAGAGTTCAGTGAGACAGAGTCAGCATCTGCCGGCCGGGTTTGTGGTGCAGGTCTTCGAGCGAAGCTTCGAGGCAAGCGAGGAAGAGATCGCTCTTCTTTGGATGAAGCTCAATCGGCGAGAAACCTTCACGCAGGGCCAGTTGTTTCCTTATCGGGTCGAGTTCGATGCTCCCGCGCAGACCGGGGAATTCGCTCCTGGGGAGCTCACCATTCATCACGGTCCTCTTCTCAGCGCCCACGGGGCAATCCGTGAGGTGACACCGAAGCTTCGGGGACTAGATTATGGATACGGTTCCTATGTTCTGAGTTTTCGGTTGGTGAGGCCCCAGAGATTGGAGTTTACCAGAGAAGGTGGGAACCTTCGGGTGCGGCTTACCGTGCAAACGAAGAGGTGGTTTGCGCCGCTCTGGACTTTAGGGAATCGGATGTTCTGGAGTTTATTTAAGATTTCGCTTTAGTCTGAGCTTCAGGGTTTCCTAGGTTTTTTGAGTTTTCATAAGCTCAATGAATGCGTGAAGCTTCGCCGGTTTTAGCCTTGATTGAGGATAGATTAAGTACACCGGAAGCCCCACCGCCTGCCACTCCTTGCAGAGCTGGACGAGGCGCCCTTCTTGAAGGTCTTTTTCTATGACCCATTTCGAAAAGACCCCAACTCCGAAGCCCAGGAGCGCAACCTCTCGCAGGGCAAATAGGCTGTCGGTACAAAATCGAGGACGGATCTTGAGCTTCGCTTCTTCATGGGTCTTGAGATGCGTGAGACTGATCTGATCGGTGTAGTGAGTTTTAAACGATAACCAGGGGGAGTCCTTGAGGTCCGAGGGGTGAAGGATTCTTTTCGGATGCGGGACTAGGTCCCGGGAGGCCGCGACGATCCTCGGGAGCTCGAAGATTTTCATCGCCACTAAAGAGGGGTCAACGATGTTTCCGACCTTGATGGCACAATCAAGCTGCTCCGTTGTAAAGTCGGGGGCCTTATCACTCAGAATCCATTCGACGTCGACCCGTTGATACGCGTGCAAGTATTTCTCTAAGACGGAGTTGAACTTCCCGATGCCGAGTGCTTGCGGAACTTGAACCCGAAGCACTCCCGTTGGAGTGGTCTTCACACCAGACATCTCGGCTTCGATCACCGCCCAGCGCTCAGTAAGTTCCTTCGCCGACGCTGGGAAGCTTCGGAGCGGTAAGTATAAGTTGATCTTTGATATGACGAAGTCTAACGCCGGAACATCGAACCCTTTCTTCCCAGAAATCTCGATCGTGTTCCATGTTTCAGATCCGACGCTCCATTATCATGTCCCCGTGGTCGTGAGCCCTTATGGTTATAGTACCTACCGAGGGAACTAGGTTCCGTAAGTCGCCTTTGTGATTTTCCTAGGCCCGTGCTTCACCGTTTCAAAGAAGATTTTCACGAATCGCTACGGCGATGGTCTCGGCACTGTTCGAGGTGCCAAGCTTTTTCATGATGTTGAGGCGATGGGTTTCAATGGTCCGGGGGCTCAGGCCATATTCTGCGGCGATTTGCTTGGAGCTCATCCCTATGACCATGAGTTTTAGGACGTCTCTCTCTTTTTGAGTAAGAACTTCGCCCTTTTGTACGGGGTCTTGGGGGAGAGAGGGAGAGTTTAAACTGATCGCCGTAGGATAGTAGACTCCATGTTTTTTAACTTCGTGGATGGACTCGACGAGCACCGTGCTCTGGATGTCTTTTGAATGGTAGGCAGCAGCGCCGGCCTTTAACGCACGAATCATGTATTCCGGATTATTGTGCATCGAAAGCACGATAACGGAAATCTCAGGTCTCAGCCGTTTGACTTCCTTTAACACTTCCATCCCCGACAGGTCCGGGAGAGACAGATCCAGAATGAGGATATCAAACTTCAATTCCGGGAGCGCACTGAGAAATTTTTTGGCATGGCTTTCTTCACCCACGATCTTAAGAGAAGGGTAGGGCGAAAGAATGGACCTGAGACCATCACGGACGATCTTGTGGTCATCGAGGAGGAACAGGTCAATCCTGTCTTTCATGCGATGTCACCGAGACTAAACGTAATCCGCAGATTCAAGCCATTTTCCTTGGGAGAGCGTGACATTCGTCCTCGGAATAACTTCGCTCGGTACAAGAGCGAGTGAGGCAGGGGGGCGTGGGCTTCCATTCCTTTTCCGTCATCTTCATAAGCCATTATCAGATCCTCAGGAGTGATTGAAAACGAAATTTTTATCTCCTTGGCGTGAGCGTGCTTCGCGGCGTTCTGGATCAGCTCCTGGGCCATGCGGTAGAGGTTGATTTGGAAGTTTTCCTTCAGTTCAAGTGTCTCGATCTGTTCTGGGTAGTCGCACTCAATTGAAAAGGGATAGACCGCCTGCTGTTGACGGCAGTAGTCCTTGATCGCTGCCAAACATCCGAAGTCTTTTATCATCGACGGCATGATGTCCTGGGAGATGATCCGGATCTCCTGAATGAGGGTATCCGCGATCTCCAGCACCTTGCTGAACTGCTCTTTCGCCCAGGCTTCCTTGCTTTCGATGTGAAGGCGAGAGAGTTCCCATTTTAGGGCGGTTAAGGACTGGCCCACGCTGTCGTGGAGGTTGAAGGCGAGTCTCTGTCTTTCTTCTTCCTGGGCGCGCAGCACGTTGATCGCCGATTGGGAGTTCAGGAGGCTGACTTCCTCTTCCATGCGGGTGACAAAACCGACAGTGGAACGAGTGAGGAATAAGGCCAGGAGTACACTCACTCCGAAAATAAGAGATCCGATGAGGAGGAGGTTCGAGAGAAGCTCTTGAAGGGGAAGTGTGACTTCCTCCCAGTCGATTTCACTGAGGATCACAAATTCTAACCGCTCGAAGCGGAAATCGCTGTAGGCGCTGACAACTTTGATCCCGCGGTAATCATCCACGACCTCCACTCCGGTCTGCTGCTTGAGAGCATTCTTCACCGCGCGATTCTTCACCTCCACGTGTTGCCACTCCGCGAGAAAGCGTGATGCACTTTTGATCAACCCGTCTCGGCCTACGAGGTAAATCTCGCCGGAGGTCCCGAGGCCTTCTCGCTCCTGGAGGAGATCGGTAAGGCCCTCGGTGTTGAAGAGCCAAAGGAAGGTTTTATCCTTCAGTAGAAAAGAATTCTTCCCGTAGGGAATGAACGTAGCATCGGGGTAGGCCTCGATCGTTTCCCAAGGAGGACAGCCGAGGCCATGTCTAAGCTTCACTCCTCTGGGCGTGGTTTCACATACACTCTCAAGCCCGGAGTCGGCGTCGAGCTTACTTGTTCTATTGAGGAGCTCCACTTTCAGGCCTTTAAAGTAGAGCGAGAGCTTCTGTTCCGTTAGGCTGCGCGCGGAGGTGAGGTGCTGGTTGGCCCGATCGATCAGGGTTTTGCGAGTTTGCAGATAAACCAGCACGGAAACGAGCACGAGGTTCAGTACCCCGATGAACAGAAAGGCGGTCAGGAGCCGAGAGCGCAGGTTCAAGCCGTTTATTCGTTTCTCATTTTAGAGACCTTTAATTTTTCAATCTCTCTCTGCTGGTCTTTGATCACCGCGATTAAGTGGGGGATCAGAACCTGGTAATCGACCCTCTTGATCTCTTTGGTCCGTGGGCCGATCCGTTTCTTGTGGTCATGAGGGGCAACATCCATAACGGTCTCAGTTTGTACCGCTTTTGGGAAGTGTTTCTCTACGGAGTCTATCGAGTAGGGATCGACCTCCAAAAGATCCTGAGCTGAGGCCAATCCTTGAGCACTGCTAAGGATCAGGAGTGTGAGTACGAACATATTCATGGAATCCCCTTTTCTTGGAATGTCTCATTTTCCTATGTCGCAGCATTTTATCCAATCCGGTTTTCTACGTAGACTCATTCCGTCCGTAACGGCGGCTTTCAAAGACTTAGATCCATCGACTAAGTAGTTTTACTGAAAGAGCGGCTTTCTTTCTAACAAGATTAAATCGCCTTAATTTGCTGCCCTCTCAACGAAGCACCTAGTGGGCTAAGCGGGTTCCAGCAAGTGAGGAAATACTTTCATTCATAAACATTGTTTTAAGTTATGAGGTGAATTGATTTAAAATCAGTTCATGAAATTCACCCTGATCACTTCGTTGCTCCTGTTCCTTGGTTCGAGTCAGCTCCTGGCCACATCCTTCACCCAAGACCTCGCATCCCCCGTCAGCACTGATGCAAACTATGCGTTCTGGACTGGAACAGCCATGACGACATACCTTTTGATCACCGAGGACACGATCTCTGACGTCGCCTCGGAAAAGACAGCTCAGCGCAAACCACTCGGCGACGCCTCGAAACTTGGGGATCTGTATGGTCAGGTATACCCGAACATGATCTACTTCGCTGGAATGGGCCTTCACGGGTTGTTTTCCAAAAATAAGGCGTCATACGGGAGGGCCTCGCACATGTTCAAGGCAACGTTCTACGCAGGTCTCACGGCGACGATCCTAAAGTACACAGTTCGAGAGCCACGCCCGAACTCGAGCTCCGAGAAAAATTCCTTTCCATCCGGCCACACAACCACTGCCTTCGCGTTCGCCACAGTGGTGGCCACCCAGCATGAGTGGTACTGGGGATTCCTGGCGTTGGCAGGGGCATCCCTCACTGGCTATAGCCGGATGAATGACGGGAGGCATTTCCTTCACGACGTCGTCGCTGGGATGACTCTCGGTGTGAGCTACGGGCTCGGAACGTACTTCACCAACTATCGAGGGCAGGGGAAGCGGTTCGCTGTTGCCCCGATCCTCGGTCCTGAAACGACCGGTCTACGGCTCGTGGCAACCTGGTGAGCTTCGACGCCACGGAGTTGATCTATCCCGATACCAAGATCGGCGCTCTCGGACACTTTCAGGCGATCGATGGAGATTTCCTATCTTAGTTTGAGATCTTTTTGTAAATGTAGCCGCCTGAGAGGATCAACCCGGTGACAGTCTTCTTACCTTCAGAGTCAGTCGTCCTTGTGAATTTAACGGGCTCTTCATTGTGATCTGTAAAGGCAAGCTCACTTGGCAAAATCAATGTGTCTGGGGTGGATCCCACCGTCATAGGTTTCCGTTTCCGATCCGACCCGATGAAATCATGAACGAGCTTCCCTGAAGTGTCTTGCCGCGCTACGATCGTCAACACCCGAGACCAGTTTGCATACGTTCCGGCGAGCTCAGAGGGGACCGATTCAGTAAGGCCAGTGCCCACCGTAGCATCCATAACAGGGATGATCCCGACACTGGAATTTGAAAGGGCCTTCAGGAGGATCCCAGCGATGTCGCGAGCGGCTTGGTCATGGGTGTTAACTACCGCTGCGACACCGATTTGAGTTTCAGTGTCATACATCATGTAGCAGCGCTGGCCTGGAGATCCTCCCGTGTGCCCAATCAAGAAGCGGCCCTTGTCGTCACTGAAACCAAAAACGCCAAGGCCGTAGTACTGGTTCGAGTGAAAGTCTTTGAGCGGATCTTTCCACATGGAGCTCAGCAAACTGCCAGTAAGAATCGGATTGGATCTTCCTTCCGCGATATCTCTCGCGACTTTAAGTAACTGTAGAAGATCATCTGCCGTTGTTGCTAAATAGTATTCGGGACCATTGAATCCCGCAGACTGAAACTTTTTCAGCTCGGGGCGCGTGAGGGCATCGTTGAGTAAGGGGCCCAGAGGTGTGATGGAATTTTTGAGCTCATCCTGACTTACGTTAAAGCGGGTTTTCCGCATGCCGAGTGGGCGAAATATTTTCGACACCATAAAGCGATCGAAGGCTTTCATGTTTTGATCTCGGGTCTTGGGATATACTCCAACGGCATTCGCCTGGATCACCTGCCCGAGGAGTGCGAAACCTAAGTTGGAATATTTCAATGCGGAGCCAGGTTTAAAGTGAATCGTTCGATTAAAGACGCAGGGCTTAAGGTCTTCTACTTTAAGCCAATTTCCCTCAAAGTCTGAGTAAACGCAGCCCATCTCCCGTGACAGCCCCGATGTGTGATTCAGCAAATGGCGGATCGTTATTTGCTGTGAATAGGCCATGTGCGAATCGACTCTAAACCATGGAAGGTGCTTTTGTAAGGGATCATCTAAGCCAACCAATCCAAGCTCAACCATCTTCATAACCCCAAGAGCTGTGGCAAACTTGCTCAGGGACCCCATCCTGAAGAGTGTCTCTTCATTCACGGGACGCAGATCCGTGAGACCGTAGGTTCCGAAGGTCGAGGAATAACTCAGATCTCCTTTGATGGCACTCACGGCCGCACCAGTTGCCTTAAATTTTCTGATCACCTCCCGAATCGGTTCGTTCAGATCCTCAGGCACGGGCAACACAGCCGAGTTATTCACTTTTGCCAGGGTGGGACTTGATTTTAACGTACTTAGTAATACGAGAAAGAGAAAAAAGAATTTCATTGGGGTTCAGCCTCAGTTCTTCATTAGTTTTTCATGCCTCCTTAGCACAATGTGAATCTTTGCAGTGTAAATAGGAGCGTCCTCTAGTTAAATGAGTAAAAATGCCAGAGTGGTGCCTTGTCACTTTAAGAGTTTTGAGGGACTTGTCGCCTTGTTTTGCGGTGATTTAAATCTCGGAGAAGAGCCGGAATCGTAGTGTCACCCGCTGCCCCGGAGCCTCCCCGGGCCTGGCTTCTATGACGATTCTCCAGTCATTCTTCCCTTCGGGATCGACGAGGGTCTGGTCCACTAAGTATGCGCCCATTTCGAGTTCTTGGATCTGACAGAAATTTTGTGAGCGGGCGGCCGGAGTGATCAACACTTGCTCGTGGTCGGATAAGTACTGCTCCATTAACGTTTCTAATTCTCCTTGATCTGCTTCGAGCAAGGCCGCGGCTTCGGAGTACTGCCGAGAACCGAGGAGTCGGAGCGCCCGGAAGACCTCGTTTCTGATGGCGATGATTTCTGCCTTCTTCCGTCGTTTCCTTTCTTCCTCAAGCGCCGCCCGATCCTCCCGGTCCGACGTCGGCTTCGACCATGTCGGGTTCCGGAGTTTTTCCCATTCCTCAACGAGGCTCGAGTCCACGTCCCGGAGCATTCCCCCGAGGTAGTCGATCATCCCATCCAGCACGTCGTCTCGGGCCGTGTCCGGCACGGTTTGAACCAGCACCTTGTAGGTCTCGGAGAGGTACCGTAAGAGGAGGCCTTCGACCCGTTCTAGTCCGTACTCTTTGATGTAATCATGGAAGGAGAGGAAGTTCTCAAACATTTCCCGGAAGATGGACTTCGGACGAATGTTATCCTGGCCGACCCACGGGTGCTTGGCGGCGAACGTGTTCCAGGTATGGTAGATGAATTCGCGGTTCGGCTTCGGGTGCTCGACTTTTTCCAGCTCGGCGATGCGCTCCTCGAACTCGAGGCCCTCCGCTCGGAGCTCTTCCATGCGAAGCCGTTTGAGCTTGTCGACTTGCTTCCGGAGGATGAGATCGGGGTCTTCCAGGATCGCTTCAACGAGAGTCAGGAGATGGAGCGCATAGGCGTCGGTCTCACGGTCGAGGTGGACGATCGTATCGAGGAGGTAGAGTGAGAGTGTCTGGTGGAGGGAGAAGTCCTGCTGGAGGTCGACGTTGACCTGAAGATTCTTCAGGTCCAGGATCCCGCGTTCCCAGAGGGAGCGGAAGAGCTGGGAGGCGAGTTTCTCATGGCGCTGCTTCTGCTGGTCAGTTTCAAAGGAGTTCCGGATGAGATCCCGGAGAGCGTTGCAGTTCTTCGTCCCCTCGCGGGACAGGACGTTCAGGATCATCGCGTGGGACACCTGGAACCGGGAGACGAGGGCCTCTGGCCGGCCCGTTGCGAGCTTCTCCATCGTCGTCTTATCCCAAGGAAGATAGCCCTTGTCCGGCGGCTTCTTCTTCACCATCTTCTTGGCCTTCTTCGGATCGTTCTTCGCCTTCTCCTCAAGGCCCAAGTTCTCGATGACATGCTCCGGGGCCTGGATCACGACCGTGCCCGTATCGTCGAAGCCTTTCCGGCCCGCACGACCGCTGATCTGCTGAAAGTCGCGAATGGAAAGGATGGTGGTCTTCTGGCCATCGAACTTGCAGAGCTTCGTGAAGAGCACCGTCCGGATGGGGACGTTGACGCCGACACCCAGGGTGTCGGTTCCGCAGATGACCTTGAGGAGCCCCTTTTGAGCGAGCTTCTCCACCAGCACCCGGTAGCGGGGGAGGAGACCCGCGTGGTGAAGACCCACCCCGTGTTTCAGAAGCCGCTGGAGCTCCTTCCCGTAGGGGGTCCGGAAGTCCACACCCTCGAGCTCCTCGGTGATCTTGCGCTTCTCTTCCTTGCTGCAGAAGTCCACACTGAGGAGGTTCTGCGCCTCTTCGGCGCATTCCCGCTGAGCGAAGCTCACGAGGTAGATCGGGGCACGGCCGTACCCGATGAGCTCTTGAATCTTGAAGTGGAGGGGGCGCTCGCTGTACTGGAACTCCAGCGGAACGGGCCGGTTCGTGGACTGAACAATCACGGTCTCAGACCCCGTGAGATCGGTGAGCTTTTTTTGAAAGAAATCCACATCTCCAAGTGTCGCCGACATCAGGAGAAACCGAGAGTTTTTGAGGGTCAGGAGGGGAATCTGCCAGGCGACGCCCCGGTCGCGGTCCGAGTAGTAGTGAAACTCATCGACGATGATGTCATCGTAGCCCGCGCGGACCCCGTACCGGAGGGCGAAGTTCGAGAGGATCTCGGCCGTGCAGCAGATGATCGGAGCGTTCGGATTCACCGTCGCATCCCCCGTGATCATCCCGACCTGATCCGGACCGAAGTCTTTACACAGGGCCAGGAATTTTTCATTGGCCAGGGCCTTGATCGGGCACGTGTAGACGGACCTTCTGCCCTGGGCCATCGACTGGAAGTGGAGGGCCGTCGCTACCAGGGACTTCCCCGATCCGGTCGGGGTGTTTAAGATCACGTTCTTCCCGGAATAGAGTTCGAGGATCGCTTCTTCCTGTGCGGGATAGAGCTCAAGGCCCCGATGGGAAACGAAGTCGAGCAAAAGGTCGAGCGGCGGGGTGTTCGTCTCACGGTGACGAAGGAGGAGATCGAAGAGGGGCCAAGTCATGGTGGAATCATTTCACGAACATCCGAGGTTGGCCACCAAAGGCCACGCGGTCGTGTGAACGACCTCGTCAGAGCTCGAAAAGAAGCCTATACTCCCACCATGAAACGCCCCAACGACCCCAGCGCTCCGTCGGACGCCGCCTTCAACTGGTACCCTGGCCACATGGCGAAGGCCCTCCGTGAGATCAAGAAGCGATTGCCCTTCGTGGACGTGATCCTCGAGATCCGCGACGCGCGAGTTCCCCTGGCCTCGGGGAATTCGAACTTCGATGAAACCATCGGCAACAAACCGAAGCTCCTGGTGTTTAATAAGGCGAACCTCGTGGACGCAGCGACGGTGAAGACGTGGGAGGCCTGGTTTTTGAGCGAAGGCATCCCCCACGTCTTCTTGAATTGCTTCGACCGACCCTCCATCGCCAAGGCCGTCGCTCTCGCGCGAGCGATCGTCGAGGATCACCGGAAGGCCTGCAACCCGGAGCAACCGTCTCAGGTCGAGAAGCTCCAGCTCATGATCATCGGCCTTCCGAACACTGGTAAGTCCACCATCATCAACGTCCTCTCAAAGAAGAATGCCACCAAAGTGGCGGATAAACCGGGCCAGACACTCCTCCAGCAATGGATCCAGGTCCCCGAGCTCGGGATCGCTCTCTTCGATACTCCCGGAGTGATGCCCCCGAAGATTACCAAAGCGGTGCACGCGCTGTACTTAAGTTCCATTCACGCGATCCCCGACGACATCTCCGATGAGCAGGACACCGCGGTCTTCATCGTGAAGCATCTCCTCGCGCGGAAGGTGCCGAAGTTTTTCGAACGCTATAAGCTCGCTCTCGACGAAGCCGACGTGGACGAGGCCCTCGTGAAGATCGCAACAGTGCGGGGCTGCCTCCGCCAGAAAGGTGTCCCGGACCTCGATCGGGTCCACAAGCTCATCCTGGCGGACTTCCGGAAAGGGGAGTTGGGGCAAACTTGTCTGGAACTTCCGCCGTTGTCGAAGAAACCTTCCTAGTCCAAAAGACCAGGATGAATGCATTGACCTCTGCTTCCGCTGGCCAAAGGTCTTCGCATTTCACGGCGGCGTCTTGGTGAATGCCTCAACACAGCCTAGGATTTGTCCGTGAAGTGGTGATTTCCGGAGCTCCTGCTGAGCTCCTAACAGCGAAGAGAGGTTCCTATGATCGAGAGTTACGGATACGCGGCAACGAAAGCGTCTCGGAAACTGCGGCCTGTTCGGTTTGAGCGGGTGGGGTTGGGGCCCCACGATGTTGCGATTACGATTCAGTACTGTGGGGTCTGTCATTCGGATCTCCATCAAGTTAAGAACGACTGGGGCAATACAGTTTATCCCTGTCTTCCGGGGCATGAAATCGTCGGAGTCGTTGATCAGTTCGGAGACGAAGTCAAAGGGTTCAGGAAAGGAGACCTCGTCGGAGTTGGGTGCATGATCGGCTCCTGCGGCGAATGTGCGTCCTGTCGGGAGGGGCTCGAGCAGTACTGCGAGGAAGGATTCCTCGGGACCTACAACGGTCCGCTAGAACCCGACGGCAGAAATACCTTCGGCGGGTACTCGAGTAACATAATCGTGCAGGAGCACTTCGTCCTAAAGGTTCCCCGGGGGCTTAGGCCCGAATTCGTCGGGCCCATTCTTTGTGCCGGGGTCACAACTTATTCTCCGCTAAAGCACTGGGGAGTGAGTGAGGGGGACATGGTGGCCGTGGTAGGATTCGGGGGACTTGGCCACATAGCAACCCAGATCGCCAAGGCGATGGGGGCAGTGGTATCCGTGATCTCGACCACGGCGGAGAAAGAAGCTGATGCGCTGAAGCTCGGGGCCGATGCCTTTGTCCTCTCGACGAAGAAGAACCAGCTTGCGGAACTCAAAGGTCGCTTCAGTTTCATCATCAACACGATTCCGGAAAAGCATGAGGTCGACCCCTACCTCGAGCTCCTCGCGCGCGACGGGTCGATGGTCATGGTTGGGGTCCTCGTTCCGGAGCCGGGCTGGAATCAGCAATCGATGATCATGAAGCGGCGGAGCATGTCCGGAAGCCTCATCGGAAGCATCGAAGAAACCCGGGAAGTTCTGGAGTTCTGTGCGGCCCATGGGATCCACCCGAAGATTGAAATCGTCGACATCAAAGAGATCAACTCAGTCTTCAAGCGGATGGAAAAGAAAGACATCCATTACCGGGCCGTGATCGACATGAAGAGCCTCGAGCTCGATCGTCACGTGCAGCAGCGGGACCTCGGAGCGATCGGCCACTAGCCGAGGCTCAGAGGATCGAGTAGATGACGAGGAAATGGATGGTGGCCCCGACGCAAACGAGGATGTGAAAGACCTCGTGGTAGCTAAAGTACGCGGGACTGAGCTTCGGGTACTTGAGTCCGTAGGCAAGGGCCCCGATGGAATAAGCAACGCCACCGCTGATGAACAGCCACACTGGTTTTCGTCCCAGCGTCTCCATGAGCTGCGGGAAATAGGGGGCCATGAAGTGGCCCATGAAGAGATAGAGCAGAGACGCAACGTACTTCGGGATCTTTACGAAGAACACCGATTGAAGGATCCCAAGTCCAGCGACGGACCACATGATGAGGATCAGGCGAGAGGCCGTGCTCCAGTCGAACCCTTTGAGGGCGAGGGGCGTGAACGTTCCGGCGATTAAAACGTAGATGGCGGCGTGGTCGAGCTTCTTCATCAGGAGACGATGATCCGGGTGGATCCAGTTGATCCGATGATAAAGAGCACTGATGCCGAACATGAGTAGGAGAGTCACCGAGTACGTTATCGTCGAAAGGTATTCGGGACCCGAATCTGCTTTGGCGATGAGGAAGCTCGAGGCGCCGAGAGTGATGAAAAAGAAGGCCTGGTGGAAGTGCCCGCGGAGGAGTGGTTTCATCGGACCCATTCTATTCATGACTTCCCAAACTGCACCTGAAATTAGTCATTGCCTTTTGAGCTGCGGGGAGGACCCTATTAGACAACTGTTGAATGCGATGATTGCTGCTCATGGCAGCATCATCACTTAAGACTTCCTGCAAAGCAAATGAGATTTGAACACTCCCGGTCATAAGTTTAAATCTCTGCGGGGGGGGGCTTTTTTCTATTTCCAGGCATCGCCAACCCAAAGTTTATGATAAAACTATGATCGCCGATGGTTCATTAAGGAGCGACTCATGACTGATAAATATATTCCACCGAAAGTTTGGACATTCACCGCTGCGAACGGTGGGAAGTTCAGTAACATCAATCGACCGACTGCGGGGGCCATCACCCAAAAATCTCTCCCCGTCGGAGAGCATCAGTTCCAGCTCTACTCACTCGGGAGTCCGAACGGAGTGAAAGTCACGATCCTGTTCGAAGAGCTCCTGGAGCTCGGGATCAAGGACGCCGAGTACGATGCGTTCCTCATCAACATCGGTGAAGGGGATCAGTTCTCTTCAGGTTTCGTTGACGTCAATCCGAATTCAAAAATTCCCGCCCTCGTTGACAAGAACAACGGAGCGCCAATAAAAGTTTTCGAATCAGGGTCGATCCTTTTCTATCTGGCGGAAAAGTTTGGAAAGTTTCTCCCCAAGGATCAACCTTCGCGGGTGAGAGTGATGAACTGGCTCTTCTGGCAAATGGGGAGCGCGCCGTTCGTCGGGGGAGGTTTTGGCCACTTCTATGCGTACGCCCCGGAGAAGTTTCAATACCCCATTGATCGCTATACGATGGAGACGAAGCGGCTCCTCGATGTCCTGAACCGTGAGCTCGAGAAGAATCGATTCATCGCCGGCGACGACTATTCGATCGCGGACATGGCCATCTTCCCTTGGTACGGACTCCTGGCCAAGGGAAAGCTCTACGAGGCAGGTGAGTTCCTCTCCGTTCATGAGTACCCGCACGTCATCCGCTGGGCGGATGAGCTTTTGAAAAGACCGGCCGTGGCGCGAGGGCGAATGGTCAACCGAAACTGGGGGGCCGAGTCAGAGCAAGTTCCAGAAAGGCATGGGCCTGAAGATTTTCTGGGGAAGAGTATCGTTTAAGATTTTTTGGTAGGGATCTTCTTCACCATCATTGATGGTTCTGTAACTTTTGCTCTGCGTTCGAAAATGATTTCGTTGATGACTCTTTCGTCAGCCTAGAGCACACATTCACAGGACGGTTCCTCTTCGATCTAAATCTTGAAGAGACACTCCCTTGCCTAATATCTAAATTCCATTTCGCAAACGCCAATTTTCCATTACCCTTAATGGTACATCAAAGGACGACATCATGGAAACCTACTGGCGAAAGTGCGGCAGCTGTAAAAAAGACATCGACTTCAATCATGTGTACCAATCGTGCAGTGTGTGTAAGGGGAAGTTTGCCTTCTGTTCCGTTGATTGTTGGGATCAACACGTTCCTGTCATGAATCACCAGATTGCCTGGGCGGAAGAAAATCGCTCTCCGGCGAAGCCTTCATCGCCGAGTGAACAGCATCAACCGGTGAGACGTATCGTGAGTTCGCCGGCGGCCCAGAATCAAGCCAGCGGCCAAGTGGATGGTGAGATCCTCATCGTCGCCTCAAAGCTCAAGCAGTATGTGAAAGATAAGCATGACCTCAGTACTTCGGCCAATGTCATGGATGCGCTTTCCCGGGAAGTCCGGCGCCTCACTGATCGGGCCGCCGCAAAGGCGATGGCCGAAGGACGGAAGACCTTGATGGATCGAGACTTCTAAGGTTCGCATTTTTTTAACGGTCCTTTATCGACGCCGAAGCTCTTTTGAGGGAAGGGGCACTGGGCTTGTCATGGAAAGGGTTTACTGATGGCTTCCTTAGACGCATTCATCGATGGCCACCTCGATCTCCAGGTTAAGATCTCCTATCCCGACCATCACGATTTTCTCCTTCGCCACGGGCTCAGGAGCTGTGCTCTTGTCTTGGACGTCGGCTGTGGGAACGGGACATTTGTTCGGCGCTTAGCGCAGGACCATCCGGGGATTCAATTCTTCGGCATCGACAAGAGGAAACCCTGTGTCGATGCCAGCATGAAGTTGTCTCTTCGGAATTTTGACGTGGGCCTCGTCGATGTGTTTTCAAGAGGGCCGGGATTCGATTTTTCAACCTTCGATGGGATCCTCATGCGCTACTTCCTCCTTCATGTGGATCACTCGAAAAAGGTCCTCGAATTGTTTAAGGGTCGCGCCAAGAAGCCGTCAAAGGTCTGGATCATCGATCTTGATTGGTCAAAGTTTGAGTGCACTCCGGCGCATCCTTCGTTTGATCTCATCACAGATCTCGTGAAGGAGTTCTGCTTCAAGAAATCGGTTGATTCGTTAGGAGGGCAGAATGTCCTTCCTCTCCTGGAAAACCTTGAGTATCAGAACATCGTCACGGAGTATCTTCCTTTCTCATCCCAGAGTGTTGCACTCGATGACTTGGCGACGTACCTAAAGCAAGAGGTCCTGTGCTACTGGAGGCTCCTGGGTAAGTCGGAAGAGACCCCGGAAGTTCAAGAGATGATCCGATTCACCGATCAAGATCTTCGAACGGGAGTGTATCAAGTTTCCTATGGGATGATTCTAATCGCTGCGGAACTTCGTTGACTCTTAGAATGAGAAGAGGTCAGGCCTAGGCCTAACCTCTTGGGGAACGTCAGTTGATCAGGGGCTAGCGGTCGATGCTCGTGATCATTCCGCTCAGATTCGTTTGGGGGACCTGGCTCACCGCGAACTCTCCATTGGGGAAGTCTACTTTCGCGTACCCATCTTCATAGAGAGCGATGATCCGGGCTTCGTAGGATTGACCGTTTTGGCCATAAAGCACCAGCTGATCGACTCTGAAGCCATTCATCCGGAACCGCTTTTTGCTTAGCGTGGAGAGTTGGATCGTGCTCGTTGAAAATTCACCGTTCGGGAATGATATTTTGGCCGTTCTATCAGGATAGAGAGCTTCGATTCTTGCGTCATAGCTGTGCCCATTCTGACTGTAGACAACGTCATCGTTGATCCTGAAACGATCGATTTGGTAGAGAATCCTTTGAATGGTTCTGATGCTAACGACGCTCGCCGAATACTCTCCATTCGGGAACGAGAGCTTCACCGAATTATCTTGGTAGATGGCCTCGATGCGTGCATCGTATTTTGCCCCGTTCTGAGAGTACACGACCGCTTGTCCCACGGAAAACCCTTCGCTTTCTTCGAGCGTAATGCTTAGGGCCTCAAGCCTCACGACGCTGACTGTGTATTCTCCATTTGGGAAACTTACCTTCGCCGTTCTGTCTTCATACAGCACCTCGATGAGGGCCTGATACTTTTGCCCGTTTTGTGAAAACACAACTTCCTGACCGACCTGGAATCCCTCTAGGTAGGCGAGGGGAGTACTAAGGGTTGACACAGGGACATTGCTCTCCGTGAACTCCCCGTCTGGGAAGACTACGCGGACCGTGCGATTTTGGTAAATCGCCAAAACGGTCGCGCGGTATTTCTGGCCGTTCTGTGAATAGACTACAGTGTCACCGATGGTGATTCTGCCCGCGAAGGCAAATGCGTTGACGAGGAAGAAGAGAACGAGAACGAAACTGTACTTCATACCAGGCTCCTGTTATTGATAAGGAAACCTTAGTTGGTTTTTAACTATGCGCAGCATAATTCATGAATGCCCTGTAATCTTTACACCTTGAACTCTTCTCTTTCCTTTCCCCGAAGAGATTTCGAGGTTTTGAGCAAGGGGCTTCCCTGCTTTAAAATTTCAATCCTCCACCGATTCCCCAAAGAGTTGAGTCTTCCAAGAGGAACCTGCCGAACTCCACCTCAAGGAACCAGCGGTTCGCCGGGAATCGAAAGTAAACTGCGGTGATCGGTTGAAGCTTCGACCTTTGACTTAAAGAAGTTTGAGTGGGTTTTGAAATCCTTTGTTGCGTATAGAGTAAGGGTAGCTTGAGGCCAAGTTCACTCCCCAGAGATGAAACCACGTACCCAGCCGAGGGCGAAACTTTCGCGCCGTAGGTGTCGATGTTTTTTTGTTCGAAGGTTACCTTGTTGTCTTTACTCCCGGCATAACCCTTCCCGTAAAAGACACAGCCGTCAACTTTGTAGTGGAAATTTTTGTTCGCGATGCCGGTGGAGCCTCCGAGGCAGACGACGTTGTTCGTCGTGATGAGTTTTGATTTGCCCCTGCTGTTCTTGAAGTCAAAGTCCTGTTGGAAGCTCAGGAAACTGAGTTCAAGTTCGGCCCGTCTTTCGTACACTTTATCTGCCAGGAGTTTTACGTGGTCATCGACGCGCGTGTCGAGATCCTCCGTTTCATCCTCTTTGTAGCCCATCCGTTCGAGCTGCGTTCTCTGAGATTTGAACTCATCGTGTTTCTTTCGCAACTCTTGTGTAGAGGCTTTGGCCCGGAGGATCTCCGATCCGGTGTCTTTCAATCTTTGCCATGCTTTTCCTTTCGCTGAGGCCATTGCGCCGAATGGTATTAAAAGAAGAAGGAAGAAGATTTTGTTCATAGCCATAGGTGTGTCTGCAGGAGATAGGTCCATGCGTCTCTTTCAGCGGTGGTTGAGCGGAAATTTCGAGTGTCGTAGATGTCGGCCCGCAGTTCAATCCTCTGGATCGGAAAGTACTGGATCGCCGGGCCCCACCGGATGGTGTAGTCAGACTGCTTCAGGTCTGCGCGCTGATAATCCACATTGGTGAGTAGGTAGAGCCCCCGCCAGGGACGAACCGTCGCCTGAAGGAGCCCGAACCGAGAGTTTCCCTGGGCAGTGCCCGTCTTGGAGTCCCGATGAGTTTCCCCGAGCTCAGTCAGGAGTGCCGAGCCTTCCTTAAAGTTGAATCGGCCGTGCAAGGACCCGGAGTTCATGGTCAGTTCATCGTTTGTCTGCGACAGGAGGGAGGCCCCTACGCGGTGAGAGTTCAAGACGGTGCGCTCCCACATCGTGCTTACTCCTCTCATCCGGAACTCTTGATCTTGGTTCGAGTTCCCGATGAATGCCTGGACTCCACCCTCCCACTGGTCGATGACAAAGTGACCGGCGACGGCATGGGTTTGATCATTCATCGTCGTGGAGGTGTTGATTCTGGTGAAAGCGATGTGCTCCACGACACGGATGCCGTAGACCTTATCCATGAGACCTGCGTAGACGCCGATCTTGGGCGTGACTCGATACCCCACATAGAGATTTCGGCTTCTATGGTTTTGCTGACTCACACCCGGAGGAAGAAATTCTAAGGCGGGCTGACGGCCGTAGTCGCCGACGAAGAGGAGCTTATCATTTTTCATGAACTTCAAGGTCAACCGGACATCTTCTTGCATGGTGATCCAGAAGGCCTCTTGCCGCGGACTGCCTGGGTCATCGACCACTCGGAAACCTCGATAATTGATCTGGGGCCGAAACCACGAAGTCTTGGGTTTGGAGAAAAAGAACCCGGAGGTATCGGCGATTTTTTCTTCACTCCATTCTTTGGGATAGAGCTTGTTAGAGGAGATGAGTGTCGCACTCACGCTGCGGCCATAGTCGGTGAGTTGACCACCACCAAACGGACTATAGTGACAATTGAGGCACGAGGTATAGTTATGCCCGATGTAACTGGGATACCCCCAGGTCAGAGGAGATGTGATGAAGGCGAAAAGAAGGGTGATGAATCGGATCAACATCTTTCAGGGATTACCCCACCGTGAAGCAGCTGTATCTTTAATGAAACCTTAATCTTTCTGCGCCCTAGTGGGTTCTCACGTAATCTCGTACGTACTTAAGGAGAAGAATCTTTTTCTCTGCCGAAACAGTGGGCCCACCCTGGGGCATGGATCCGTTTTTCACGGAACCATAGAGAGGGCTTTGATCAGGGGAGGAGGAGTTGATATACCTGGCCACAGCTGCCTCTGTGCTCATGCGATGGCAGCTCGTGCAGCGATACGGTGTGAGGATTTGTGTTTTAATTTCACTGAATGCCACAACGGCGGGAGTAGGCGTAGGATCTGGACCTGGAGTCGGAGCGGGAGGTGAGAGATTAACGATGTAGTTTCTGATTTCTTCTAATTCTCCCGTGCTCAGCGGTGCCGCGTTCTTCGGCATGCTGCCATCTTCTGTTCTTAAAAAGAGAGGGCTCGAATCAGGTTTCCCTGGGGTCAGCCACTGCTTTAGCCCGTCCTCAGTAGAAGCATTGCGATGGCAGCTCACGCACCGGGTGCTGAGGATATCAACCTTGAGTCGATCAAAACTCACGATCTCCTCGATGGGCAGATTGTCTCTCGTCCTTTCGCTGTAGGTTAGGTTCGATCGATCTCCACAGGAGCTTAAGATGATCAGGAAGAGGATGCCGGGTGAGTTCTTCATAAGGGCAACGTTAATGAGGTTCGTTCCTACCAGCAAGGGGGCACGCGGTTAACGCATTCTGTGGGAGGTAGGCCTCAATTGGCCTCAAAGAGGAGAGAATTTGTTACTTCTGCCTGACGGATCACTTTTTATGGTTTATAAATAAGCTTCTGGAAATTTTTTTCTAAATAACTAGTAGAGTCCATGAATCAACCCAGATCATCCCGGCGCCGGCGGCGCGGGAAGAACAGGCCCCCAAACGGGGCGCCCCCAAATTCCTCACCTTCCGGTTCTTCCGTAGAGGGTCAACCCACTGGGCCTTTAAGCCTTGAGCAACGCTGCGTCAGACAGTTTGAACGGGCGACTCTGGGTCGCGGTCGACAGTACTTTTCAAGTGGACGAGTCTCTGAACCTACTTGGAACGGGCAGGAGTGCCAGTTGATCGTCCATGGGGCCGGCGGTGATTATAAAGTTCAGTTCGACTTTTCCCAGGTCGCACCAGCTGGACTTTTGCCAGCGCGATGTGATTGTCCGGCCTACGCTCGAGGAGCAGTCTGCAAGCACCTCTGGGCCGCCATCCTTCAGACCGAAAAGACCGTGACTCCAGAGAAGATTCCCGAAAGCGGCCTTCTGAAGATTGTGCGTGAAAATACACCGCCCCGCCAGGACCCAAGGCCCAGGAGGCCTCTCCCAGGCAGGGACCGGACTCATCAGAACGGACCAGTTTCCCCCCGTGGATTTGGCGCCAATGCCCCTGTGAGGCAAGATTCCGCCAATTGGATGGAGCGGCTCAATCAACTTCAGGGCATGGTTTCTCATCCCTCGGCCCGGACTTCGGCGAGCTTTTCGGCCTTCTTCGTAGTTTCTGTCGCTGAAACCGCCCTGACGGGTAAGCTCGTGATGGACCTCTGGACGCGGAACCGTTCCCATGGTGGAGAGTTGGGACCACTGCGGCCTAATCGTGTCTCGGTTCAGGGTGTTTCAGACCTCTACGAGATGACGGATCAAGAGATCCTTCTCACCCTCATCAAGACCTCTGCCCCCCAGACTTCTGCTCCTTCCGGCCGAGGCTCGACCAACACTACGACGCGCTTCACTTTGGATTCCGTTCTTGAAGGGCATTTGTTGCCACTCTTAGCGAACTCCGGGAAACTCCTCCTCTCGCGCAGCCTGAATGGTGCCCCTGATTCCGCTGAACGTCCCTTGCGCATGGACCGTGGTGCGGCTTGGGATCTTGAACTGCGGCTCTTGCCCGCCGGGACAGACTTTTATCGTTTAGATGCTTCTCTAGCTCGGGCCGGCGAGCTCCGTCCTGTGAGCTTCCCGCTCGCCATTTTGCGCGGTGGATTTTTACTCTTCGAAGAGCGCATCGGACGCTTCTCCGAGCCGAAGCACGCGACCTGGGCCTTGGGTCTTCGCGGACCGAGTGAGTTTCTGGTTCCTCGGGATCAGGGAGATCAACTTCTGACGAGGATCCTCCTTGACCCGTCAGCTCCGCGAATCACCTGGCCTGAGGAATTGGGCTGGAGCGTGGAGGTGATTGAGCCCAAACCGAGCGGAGTCTTTAGTCCCCTCGGCAACAACCCATCTCTTGGCCGCATGACGTTGACCGTGAGTTTCGATTACGCCGGCCGAGAAGTGCCGCTGTCGGAGATCGAAACGAGCTTCGTCGATCTTCAGCAGAAGAAGGTCTTCAAGCGAAACCCTGACTTTGAAGAGAAAACACTCCTTCAGGCCCTCCAGATTCTCCGGGACCCGCAAGGCACGGGGACGGTGGCCACGAGTGACATGCACCGCGCGGCCAATGAGTTGGTGCAAGCAGGCTGGACCATCTTCATCGACAAGCAGCGACTCCGAGTCCCACAGGACTTCTCCATGAACGTCAGCTCCTCCACGGATTGGTTTGACCTCCGGATGGACCTCAGTTTTGGCGACGTCTCCCTCACTCGCAATGATCTTCTTTTAGCACTCCAGGCGCAGAACGGTCTGGTGAAACTCTCTGATGGATCCGTCGGGATGCTGCCGGAAGACTGGGCCAAGCAGTACGCCTCCCTGAGTCAGTTCGGCGAAATGACCGCAGAGGGGAATCTCCGGTTCAGCAAGTCCCAAGGACTGATGCTCAGTTCCGTGTTGACCGAGAATGACCGCGTCCACGCGGACGAAGGGTTTCAGTCCTTCCGCGATAAGATCAGGAAGTTCGAAGGTGTCAAAACCGCTAAGGCGCCTGCGGGCTTCGTCGGAGATCTCCGGAACTACCAAAAAGAGGGGCTCACTTGGTTGCGCTTCCTCGAGGAATTTGAGGCCGGTGGGATCCTCGCGGATGACATGGGTCTCGGGAAGACGATCCAGATCCTGGCGTTCCTTCTTGGGCGCACGAAGAAGAAAAAGAATAAGAAGCCGCACCTCGTGGTCACACCGAAGAGCTTAGCGTTTAACTGGATCGACGAGGCCCAGAAGTTCACGCCCACGCTCAAAGTCGTCCGCTACGCAGGCTCGGGCCGCGCGCAAGCGGATCTGATGGATGCCGATGTCGTGGTCACAACCTACGGAACCCTCCGCGCAGACATTGAGTTGCTTCAAGTGATGGAGTTTGACGTCGCGATCATCGACGAGGCCCAGGCGATCAAGAATCCGAAGTCCCTGGCCGCTCTGGCCTGCAAAAAGCTCCGAGCAGGACTCAAGATCGCACTGACCGGGACGCCGATCGAAAACTCGATCACCGATCTTCTTTCGATCCTCGAGTTCACGAATCCGGGTCTCCTCACCACCAAGGAAGTGACCCAAGATACCCAGGCGACGCTGGCCAAGATGCTTCGTCCCTTCATGCTCCGGCGCACGAAAGAGAAGGTCCTGACCGAGCTTCCGGATCGATCCGAGCAGGTGCTCTACTGCGAGATGGGAGATGCGGAGAAACAGTTCTACGCTGCGATCCGCGAGCGCTACCGGGCCTCTCTCGCGGAGAAGATCGAGAAAAGTGGCCTCGGTCGCTCGAAGCTCCACGTGCTCGAGGCCCTCTTGCGACTTCGACAAGCGGCCTGTCACCCGGGCCTCATTGACACCAAACAAACCTCTGAGCCGAGTGCCAAGATTCAGCAGCTGCTCCGGCACATGCAGGAAGTGATCCAGGAAGGGCATAAGGTTCTCGTCTTCTCCCAGTTCACGAGTCTCCTCGCCATCGTCCGCACGCGCCTCGAGGAAGAAAAGATCACCTACGAGTACCTCGACGGGCAAACCGAAGATCGGAAAACTCCGGTTGAGCGCTTCCAAACTGATCCCGCGTGTCCGGCGTTCCTCATCAGCCTGAAAGCTGGGGGAACGGGCCTCAACCTCACGGCGGCGGACTACGTCTTCATCCTCGACCCGTGGTGGAACCCGGCCGTTGAGGCCCAGGCCATCGGACGAGCGCATCGGATGGGGCAGGTGAATAAGGTCATCGCGTACCGGATGATCGCTCGGGGCACCGTGGAGGAGAAGATCCTTGACCTTCAGAAGAGTAAGAAGGATCTGGCGGAGTCGATCATTTCCGAAGATCAGGACTTTATGAAGAAGCTGACCAAGGAAGATCTGGCGATGCTGTTGGAGTGACCACCGGCAACGCACCGATGGCCAGCGACCTTGTGATGTTTGGATTAAGCGGCTTCTGTTTTGTCTGTCATCGGCGGAACGAGTTCCGCGGTTGATTCCTCTTTGACAACTCCCTCTGCCCCAGGAGATTTCCGATTGATCTTCCTGGCCTTCCGGACAACTCGCATTTGAGACTTAATGTACTTATGGAACTCAGCTTCTTTCGTCTCGTTGAAATCTTTGAGTGAATCGTCGAGGCCCTTCGCGAGTAAGTCGTAAACTTTCCCAAACAGCATCTCGATGTTTGCTTTGTAGTCGTGCTCCCCGCGAATTTCTTTTGAGATCAGCTTCACGACACTCGCTGATAAGATCGCCCGTGAAAGGGATTCCGGAGAGAAGGCGGTCGCTTCCTTCGCGAACTCTGGCCACTCTTTTGCCCGGAACGTCGATTCGTGGAGGCTTACGATGTCGTAGCAGAAGTCCTCGATGAATTTCTTATTCAGCTCTAGTTTGTCGTCATCGTTTCGCAGATCGTAGCTCATCATCTCGATGACACCACTGGGATTACTGAAATCGAACAATCGCCACTCATGGCCGTTGCACAGAATGCCGTACGGAACCTTCCCAAGAGAAAAAAGATATTCCTGGAGTTGAACTTTTCCACAGCGGAAGTCGGACTTATCCAGATTGAACCCAAGCCGTTTGACCTCCACGACGAAGATCGGGGCATCGCCTTGGTAGACCACAAGGTCAGGTCTCATCTTGCCTTTCTGTTCCTGCGCCCGGATCGTGTACCCGTTTGCGGCGGAGTACCCCAAGCACGACTTAATAAAGGACTGGGCCCACCGTTCTACCTCGGCCTCTTTAGTGCCGGGATTGCCCTCAAGGGCCTTGAGTTCGTGAAAGTGCTCTGAAACGTGATCTTGAATCTGACGGACAATTCGGTCTTGCTTACTTTCCTTCGCCATCGTTTCTCTCCTTGTAGTGTTCGATTGTTATCGAGAAGACGAGGAGAGAACCTGAGTCCATTGGTGGTACTGATTTTTTGCGAGAACGTTTAGACGAAGATTTCTAGGGACTTTGAAGACGAACCTATGGCCTAAGATTTCTTGATCGGCTGTAGCATCAGACCCCGTTGAGGATCTTCCCGTGATGCGCAAGATGATCCCCGATAAACGTTGCGATGAAATAGTAGCTATGATCATACCCCTCCCGCAGATTCAGCCTGAGCGGATGCCCGTTTTTCTCGCAGGCCTCCTTGAGGAGTTCGGGTCTCAGCTGAGACGCAAAGAACTCATCACCAAGACCTTGGTCAACGAGGAGGTGCTGAGGTTTTTTAATTTTCGAGATGAGTTCAACGGCATCGTACTCTGCCCAAGCTTTGCGATCATTCCCTAAGTACGCCGTAAACGCCTTCTCACCCCAGGGAACTTTTGAGGGGGCCACGATGGGTGAAAACGCCGAGATGCTCTGGAACCGCTCCGGATTCCGAAGCCCAAGCACCAGCGCTCCATGCCCTCCCATGGAGTGCCCGAAGATGCCACGTCGGTCAGTCGCTGGAAAGGTCGCCTCAATAAGCGCGGGGAGTTCGTGCACGATGTAGTCGTACATCCGATAGTTTTTCGCCCAGGGGTCTTGAGTCGCATTCACGTAGAATCCGGCACCGACTCCGATGTCGTAGGCGCTCTCATTGGGAATCCCTTCACCACGAGGACTCGTGTCCGGGGCGACGATGATGACTCCGTGTTCGCTGGCGTAGCGCTGGGCCCCGGCCTTGGTGATGAAGTTCTGCTCCGTGCAGGTAAGGCCCGAGAGCCAATACAGGACGGGGAGCTTTTTCGACTGCGCTTCCTGGGGAAGGAAGATCCCGAAGTTCATGGTACAGCCGAGCGTCGTCGATCCGTGCTGGTAGACGTCTTGGAAACCGCCGAAACAGGCCCGGTGTTCAGTTCGTTTCATCGCCTCTCCTAGAAGTGGATCACGCTTCGAATGGACTTTCCTTCGTGCATGAGCTCGAAGGCGTGGTTGATTTCTTCGAGCTTCATGGTGTGAGTCACGAACGGCGCAAGCTTGATCTTTCCATTCATGGCGTCTTCTACCATGCCTGGAAGCTGGGTGCGGCCTTTGACTCCGCCGAAGGCGGTTCCGAGCCACTTTCGGCCCGTCACGAGTTGGAAAGGTCTCGTGGAGATCTCCTGGCCCGCGCCGGCGACGCCGATGATCACCGACTGACCCCAGCCTCGGTGAGCGCACTCGAGGGCCGCGCGCATGACGTTGGTATTTCCGATGCACTCAAACGAGTGGTCAACGCCCCAGCCCGTCATCTCGACCACCACTTGTTGGATCGGTTTATCGAAGTCCTTCGGGTTGAGGCAGTCGGTGGCCCCGAATTCTTTGGCGAGAGAGAACTTGGCCGGGTTCGTGTCAATCGCGATGATCCGACCAGCGTTCGCTTGTTTGGCCCCTTGAATCACGGCGAGTCCAATTCCACCAAGCCCGAAGACCGCAACTGAGTCGCCGGCCTGGACCTTCGCCGTATTGTGAACGGCGCCGATGCCCGTGGTGACGCCGCAGCCGAGGAGACAGACCTGTTCGTGGTTAGCGTTCGGGTTGATTTTCGCCAAGGAGACCTCAGCGACAACGGTGTGCTCGCTAAACGTCGAGCAGCCCATGTAGTGATAGACGGGTTTGCCTTGATACGAAAAGCGCGTGGTGCCGTCGGGCATGAGGCCCTTGCCTTGAGTCGTTCGGACGGACACGCAAAGGTTGGTCTTCCCGGACTTACAGAAGAGGCATTCGCGGCACTCCGCTGTGTACAGCGGAATCACGTGGTCCCCCGGTTTAACACTCGTGACTCCTTCGCCAACTTGGACAACGATGCCCGCACCCTCATGGCCCAGGACGGCCGGAAAGATTCCCTCGGGGTCGTCCCCAGAAAGGGTGAAAGCGTCAGTGTGGCACACACCCGTATGGGTCACCCGGATGAGGACTTCTCCCTTCTTCGGGGCTTCGAGGTCGAGCTCGACGATTTCGAGGGGAGCTCCGGCGGCGAAGGCGACAGCGGCACGGGTTTTCATCTTGAGGTCCTTTTTCCGAGGTTATCTTCGGAAGAGTATAGGAGAGTGGGCGAGGCAAGAAAAGTGGAAACGGGTGTGGCGGACTTGTTTTCGAGGAACTGAGTCCTTGGCAATTTGTTGGAGTCGGGTGCATCCCATTTCTATTTTTTGTTAACGCTGGTACTGTATACCGATGAAGATATTTATGCTGATGCTTTTGTGTGGCCCAACCTTAGTCCTCTCTAGCCGCCGCTACGTTAGTCTGGAGGAGAGCATCGCTCAGAGCTCCCTCATCTTCGAGGGGACTGTGGTAGACTTTAAGAATGTCCCAGCGCCGCACCGGGAATCGTACTTCACCCATGACGCCGAGGCGCTCGAGCTTAAAGTCCGAATCTCTAAGACCTGGAAGGGCACCCTCCAGGGGGATGTGAAGGTCTACACTTGGGCCCTCGGGAAGGCCCCGTGCTCCGGGATCGAGCTTAAAAAAGCCGAGGCCTACCTCATCTACGCCGAACCCAATCCGGCCAAGAAAGTTTTGACCTTTGATTTTTGCAATGGACTGCGGCCCTTGAAGGCCCCTTACGTTCAGAGTGATCTTCGGATTTTGAACCAACTCTATCCCGCATCCCACTAGGGGTGCGACATTTTGATGGCCTAGGACCTCCAGATTCTGTTATCTCAGGGGGCAGCGAGGCGCAAGAAAAGGATCCGGTGTGAAAAAATTTCGCGTTAAATTCGTAAACTACGACATGACAAAAACCACAAACCGAAAGCGCCGGGACATGCTCGTTGACACGAAGAGTGAGAAGGGGGTTCGCCTTCAGCTCGAGCGGATCCATAAAGGCGAGCAAGTTGTCGCGATCCGTGAGCTTCACTGGGACGAGGAACAGGCGGAAGAAGTCCTCCGGGAGGACGCCAAAGAGGAATACAGCTACGGTGTGGTGAAGTTCTTCGAGGCCGAGAAGGGGTTTGGCTTCATCCGACCTGAAGACGGCGGAGATGATCTCTTTTTTCATCAGTCCGCCTGCAAAAACGGCGTCCCCGCCGACCGGGACCAGGTCGAGTTCCAGATCAGCCAGGGCCCTAAAGGCCTGATGGCCATTTCAGTGCGGGTCATCGCTGGGTAAGGAAGCTACCGGCAGGAAAATCGAATCACGGTTTCAGGTGGGGGGGCTCGACAAGACCTGAGGGATCAAGTACCTAGTTGTCCTAGCCGTAGGAGGGCCCCATGCAAACCACAAAAAGCATTCTTCTCATCTTCTCCCTCATCCTCTGTTCCCCGAGCTGGGCGAGGAAAGTTCAACTCGACCCCCTCGAGTCTAGTATCATGAACTTTGCCGTCTTTTACATGACTGGAGGAACTCTGCGTTCCCAGTGGGATCAGACCTCACGGGAGAACCTCCATTATGGGCGCGCCCTGAATGTTGTTTGTGAATTGGAAACTCAAACCTGCCGAGGAAAGAATGGACTTCACCCGAAGATGACCATCGGGCCTGATGATCACCTCAGAACGTACCCAAACTTTCTTCCTGGCATGAGGGAAAGCGCCTGGATTATCTCCCTCATTCAAAAGTATGGCCCAGAAACCGCGAATGATGGGTTCGCAAGAGTTAGGATCATCGATTGCGAGGAACTTCCTGAACCGAACCCAAGCATCCGGAACCCTCACTCCTGCGTCATGAGCTTCTAGTCTAAAACGTATCAGTTTGAGTTCTCTAGAGAGTCTCTCCCAAGAGATTTTTTAGAGAACTCCCGTTCAATTCCCAAAAAATAATGGCTATACTTAGCCAATGAAAAGTCTAAAAGAGCAGTTACTCCAGGCCGGTTTGAAGGCCACCCCAAATCCAAAAGCGGCCAATGAACGGGCCAAAATCAAGAAGAAGCAGGTCACAGAAGCCGTGATCCACCAAGAGCAGCGGAATTTCTGTGAGGCCTGTCAGCAGGTCAGACCAGACGTAGAACTCTACTACCATCGAAACCCAACCACCGAAGCTGAGTGGATCTGTGTGAAGTGCGCCGATCAACTCAAGATCGGAGACGCCTGCCGACAAACTGCTCAGAGCGACACCTCGATCAAAAAAATGTTCCGCCGAGAACACGGGGTCACTCGACCGGCATCGGAGTTCGCTGCGGTCCAGAGAAGCGACAGACCGAAGGGTCCTGTGAACGGTAACCGTTAAAAATAGATTTTCGTGTAGCTCTTCCGAACTCTTAATCAATCACTGTTTGCGGACCTCAAATAAAGAAGCCCGGGCTAAGCCCAGGCTTCTTTTAAAGACGCAATTTGGATCACTGAAGCCGTGAGACCACGGGACAGTTGATGATGATTCCACTGCGCTTGATGGGACCGCCACCGAAGTTCTCTAAGACACCTTTCTTCTCCAGGCCATACAGGTGGAGCAGATCGATGATCCGCGTCTTGTAACCCTTCTTTACCGCGTCTGGAGACCACTGGACGAGCTGGGCATCCCAGATCGGACTATAGTCAAGGTTGATGGTTGGGATTCCACCGAAGATGTTGAGAGGAAACTTTCCGTCTTGAATAGCGCTCTCGATTCCTTGGCGGAACGGGTGATTGGCACCGGTTGGCCCGTTGATGAAAATCGCTAGACGCTCGTTCCCCTGGCCTGGGAAGTGGTCTGGGATATCCTGGCTCGCATCGCTTAAGGCCGGAGTGAGAGTGGATGCCTCGAGAGTCGCTCCCACAGGATCGTTCGACTCCGTCGAAAGGTAGAACACTACCTTGGAGAAGGAGTAACCAGCGGTCAAGTCCAGGGTGACGAGGTTTTTTGCGATGTTGAAGCGGACGACTTTGTCGTGGACTTTCTTATAGTCGACGTTGCCTTGGATCATTTTAGAGAGCTCTTGTGCGCTCACATTGTAGGCGATGACTGGAGCGTTGTAGTAGACACCATTGAATTTGACCAGAGGCGTGTAGTCCGCATCGCCGACGGAACCCGGCTGCGCAAACTTCGGAGGGAACACACTTGATCCTGTTCCGGGGATGAGCTGGCGTTCTGGATTAAAGTTCACTTTACCTCTTTTGAAGATGAAAGTGCCGTCATTGGCGATGGAGACTTCTCGGACCGCCTTCCCGTGATCGGCGAATCCAAGTTTGGCGGAGAACGCAAGGCCCTGGTGATCTGCGAGCTCTCGGCTATTCGTGTCCGTGAGGATGTACCAGACGGTTTCTCCCGTTTCCATGTGCCCTTGGTACAGGCGGAAGCTCGCTGTGCCTTCATCTTCGTGGACCCGCGCTGAGCGGATGAACTGAACCGGGCCAATGAGTTCGGGCTTTACCTGTGAGGGAGATGGTGTGCTGTAGACGATGGGAATGTCTGAGCGGATCGACAACGGTGCCGGACGGCCCTCTTCATCGATGTCGCCGGTGCTCTCCTCGGCTTGGCCTTCGCCGCCACCGAAGAGGTCTGCATCGGCCATGTAGGAGAGAAACGGGACGCCGGCGTTAACTCGAGCACGGACGGGTGAGCTCAGTGCAGAGAGCAGCATGACTGTCGGCACCGCGAGGAGAGAAGTTTTTTTCCAGTTCATTTTCATAAAGATCCTTTATCCGGGGATGAGTCTTGAGTGAGATATTCACTTAAGGGTTTTGCTTACTCTCGTTAGAGCAGTTGCGGAGAAAAGATTACAAAGTGCGGGAAATAGTTTTTGTATGCTTCGAGGAGATGCTGTTTCGATCGTGGTTTGCGAATCGAGAATTTCTTAACTTCTCTTCGCACCAGTGCCGTGCCTCTTTTTTTCTCTGAGGATAAATAATCTAGGGGGGGCGATTCATTCTTCGGAGACGGTGAGTAAGAGGACGATTGGCAGTGAAGAATCTGGGAGAGTGACGGTTAGAGCTTCGGCGGTTTCAGAGACCGTGAGAGCCTATTTTTTCTTATCGCTCTTGCCGTACTTTTCAAGCAACGCTTTAGTCATCAGGTCTAGCCTCTCCGGATCTTGAGACGGATTCCGCCGGAGAGCTTTTGAAAAAGCGGTGCTGACGTTGTGGTAGTTCCTACAGGCCTGACAGATGTTAAGGTGAACCCAGAAACGGAATTTATCAGAAATCGATTTGGGGGAGTGGCGGAGGTCGATGGCAGAAGTGACGTCTCTGCAGGTGAGGGTAAATTCGATCTGCTTGTCGCTCGCATTCTGAAAAAAAAGGTCATGAGCAATTTTTCGTAGCTTCTGGCCGAGTTTCATCTGAGCACCTTTGTTGTTACGTCCCGCTATCAAGGCCTCCCCGACTTTGGGACGGGCCTCACAGGGTATGTGAGACTTCTGCCCAAGAAATTACATTCTTTTAATGTCGATTTGATTAGGCCGAAAATTCCCCCTCGAGACAGAGCCGGAGTTTCCCCTTCGCGCGGAAGATTAGAACTCTTAGATTCGAGAGACTTACCCCCAGGAGTTCGCAGGCGCTCTCCGAGGACTCCCCCTCGGCTTCGAGGAGTAAAAACGCTGCTCTCTGTGCGTCCGTGAGTCCTTTGAGGCATTCCTGAATGGAATCCCCAAGTTGGTGATTTTCGAGGAGCCGCTCAGGGTCGGAAGGTTCGGCCGCCCACCACCCGTCTTTTGTGAAGCTTCGCTCGAAGACTTTTTCAGAGTCTTCTTCGAAGTCGATCCTATTGTTCTTTCGTCTGTACTCTCGCAGCTTATTGATGAGAATGCCGAAGACAAAAGTGTTGATCTTCGAGCGGCCTTCGAACTTATCCAAGTTTATGAAAAACGTTTCCCAGCACTCATGGACGATCTCTTCCGCTGTTTCTGCGTAGATCCCCTTACTCGCGAGCATGCGCAGTAGGCGCGGGGTCAGGTCAGCAAAGAGGCGGGATAAAACGGCAGGGTCTCGATCCTTGAGCCTCTGTAAGTCGGCCGGGGTTTCGAAGGCTTTTGCTTCGGTCATGCGCTCGGTTTGCACGAGCGAGGACTTTGGTGTCTCTGTGGGCAAGGAAACTCCAATTTTTAGACGCCGAGATCGTGAATCTTAAAAAGAGTTTTATTCCGTAATTCCTCTGGCCAGTCAATTTGATTTTTACGAGGCCTCGATCTTAACTCTTTTATCACTTGCCTAATTGAGGCGTTCTTATCGGGTCACACTCAGCGCAGCAGCTAGGATCTGTTGAACGTACTCGGCGTTGATTTCTGGGTGGGCCAGGATGAGTCTCAGGAACGTTCCCTTTTCATCCGAGGAATAATTGATCATCGCGAGGTTTTCTTCCTTCAGTCGTTCTCGGACCTCTCTCGACCATTCGGCGGTCTCTGCACCTGCGGGAGGTCTCACTCGAATACAGAGGTTCAGGAACTGAGGTTCCTTGACGACCTCCAACCGAGGCTGCAGGCGAACCCATTCGAGAGACGCCTCTCGGACTGCAAAGAGTCTGTCGACGAAGCTCCCCAAGCCGTCGGTTCCGAGGCTTTTCCAAACGCTCCAGAAACTCAAGCTGTCTGCTCTTCGGCCGCACTGCCAGGAGAGCTTCCCCCGGTCAATTTCCGTTGAATTCTCGTGGAAGAGGTACTCGGCACCGCTAACGTCATTGGCCTCTAGCAAAAGGTTCTTGTGCTTCGTGAGGACGTAGCTGCAGGTGAGAGAGGCACCGAAAAGCTTATGTGCATCGAAAGTGACGGAGTCCGCCAGTTCGATGCCTTGAACGAGGTGCCGTGCGCTTTTCGAAAACAGCACTGGGCCTCCCCAGGCGCCGTCGACGTGGAGCCAGACCTTGTGGTGGCGGCAGACTTCATGAAGGGCTGCGATGGGATCGAAGGCACCGTAGACCGTTGTTCCCGCGGTTGCGCTGACGAGGAGGGGAATGTCGCCGCGCTCGACGGCTTGAAGAAGAGCGTCGGACAAGCGAGCGGGGGACATGCGTCCTGCTTCGTCGACGCCAACTTTTACGACGGCATCAGTGCCAAAGCCCATGGCATTGGCAGCTTTTTGAAAGGAATAGTGAGCGTCGGTTGAGACGAAGATCTTAAGCGGTCTTCCGGCGAGGCCGTGCGTTTTGCTGTCGGGGAACTTCAGGTGCTTCGCCAGCTGGAGCGCCATGAAATTGGCCGCACTCCCCCCTGGGACCGAAACCCCATCTCGGTGTAAAGGATCCCACCCGATGAGACCCCCGAGCTGCTGAACGATCTCGCTTTCGATCTTCGAATATACTGGAGCCGCTTCCTGAGTTGCTAGCGTTGTCTTCGTCCGAGCGATCACGTCTTCGGCCAGGAGAGTCTGAGGATGGACACCGGAGAAGAGCTGATTCATGAAGAAAGGGGAGTTCGTGGAGATCGAGTTTCGCTCGATCATTCCCAGGATCTCACTGAGTCGTTCTAACTGGACGCCCGCCCCAAGGGAGAGTTCCGAGAGGCATGCGGCGTCGATGGCGGGCCTGAATTTTTGATCCTTACTCTCCCAGGCCTTGATCCGAGGGGTATAAACGTGAAGCGTCTTTCCCTCCGCTGTCAGGCAGCGCATTTCATGAGAGGCGCCGACGGGAGTGCTTAGTACTTGCCCCACTTCCAGCCTCCGAGTCTCGCTCGCTGCCCCTGCCTCCATCCTGTTCTGGAAAGACCCTTCTTGGATCAGCACGTGGCACTGACTCCATCCGTGATTGTGCAGGGCCGACCTGCATTCTTCCGACCATTGAATCGAGACGATCTCGAAGGCATCGTTTTGGAAAAGGATCGTTCGCTTGAGCTCTGGGGTGAGTTTTTCTTTCATGGGACCCTACTGGTGTGATCTTCGAAGGAGGCGTTGGAAGCTTCTGAGCATTGGGAAAACCGTCTCCCGTTGCAGGAAAACGATGCTTCCACTCGCGAGGAAGACGACACAAGCGAGAGTGAATAGGAGACCCCCATCGTCCTGGACCACGACTCCAAGGACCGTCACATGACTCAAGATCGCTCCGAGCATGATGTTCATGGCCACGACGGCGCCGAAGACTTGAAGCCCCGGGCTCAGCAGCAGGACGCTAGCGAAGAGTTCGCCGATCCCTGAGACGTACCGACCGTAGGGCTCCATGCCGAGAGTTTCGAAGATGTAGATCGACTCAGGTGCCCCGGTGAATTTGAAAAAGAGTGTCTGGAGCATGATGACCGCCGACGTTAGGCGAAGCAGGAGCAGGAGTTTTGATTTCATGGATCAAGAATCCTTGTTCTTGACTTCGGGCCAGTGGGCATCTGCATCCTGAAGGAACTTTGCCGCGGGCGTTGACTTTGTGTGAAGCCACTTGTCTCTTGTGTCGGCGAAGATGCCGTTGAAGAAAAGTAACAGCCTACCATCTTGAATCAGAAAACTCTTTACGTCGACTTCAACTTTCTCTTTCTTCTCGGCAACGGCGTAGGCACACCAGCCTCCGAACGCCGGCACGTACTTGCTTGGGTTCTTCAAGAACTCTTGCTTGTTGCTCTCGGAGGCAAACCGATAGGTCGCAGAGTTCTGTGTGACCTGGAAACTCGGGTTGCCCGTCTGTGGACCTTCCGTTTTGGCCTCGGGCCTGAAGTAGGACACAGGATCGAAGCCTTCGAGGGCGAGGCCATCCTTACTTAAGTTAGAGGTCGAGGCGGAAGCCGAGAGTCCGAGTAAGGCAAAGAGCGCCGGAACCAGGAATCGAATCATTTTGGTCTCCTGTGGAGTTTGGAATTGTTTTTCATATGTGCTTGAAAGACTCATTTCATTACAGTCTTGGCGTCTTTTTTTTTGATGCTAAGTGCTTGTTATCTTTTGGCGAATGGGACTTGTTTCAAGTTTTTGTAACATTCGGTGAAAGACTTACTCTTACTCGTGTGAGGTACTTACCACTAATGAAGTCCTCGATGTGTTCGAAGTAGGAGAAAGCCATGAGACATAACAGATTCGGAAAAAACATGCTATCACTCACCCTTTTGACTTCCCTCACCACAGCGATGGCCGAGGCCGCTCCAGGGAAAGAGGAGCTCAAGAAGAAACTCACTCCGATCCAGTACGAGGTCACGCAAGAAGATGGGACAGAGCCGCCGTTTAAGAACCCGTACTGGAACAACAAAGAAGAAGGAATCTACGTGGATGTGGTTTCCGGGGAGCCTCTCTTTAGCTCTCGGGATAAGTACGATTCCGGAACCGGGTGGCCCAGCTTCTCTAGGCCCTTAGTGAAAGAGGCTGTGGTTGAGAAAGTCGACCGGTCCTGGTTCGGAGAGAGGACTGAGGTTCGGAGCAAAAAAGGCAACTCCCACCTCGGGCATGTCTTCCCCGACGGGCCCAAGCCAACGGGGCTGCGCTACTGCATGAACTCGGCAGCTTTGCGATTCGTACCAAAGGCGAAGATGCAGCCCGAGGGATACGGAGCCTTTCTCAAAGAGGTCTCTAAATGAAGACGATTTTTTTCTCCATCTTGATCCTAAGTTGTTTTTCTGGGACCTCGCTCGCGGCCGACGGCCCGAAAGTGACTCAAACCCAAGAGGTGAAGACCGCAATCTTCGCCGGGGGCTGTTTTTGGTGCATGCAGCGACCGTTTGACGAGCTCAAGTCCCAGGGAGTGCTGTCGACGGAAGTTGGTTACTCCGGTGGGCATACCGATAGACCCACCTACGAACAAACTTCTGCTGGAAACACCGGCCACCGGGAGGTCATCCGGGTCACCTACGATGCCAAGCGGATCAAGTTCAAAGAGCTCCTTCCCGTGTTCTGGAAGAACATCGATCCCTTCGACCGTGGCGGGCAGTTCTGCGACCGGGGAGAGCAGTACTCTAGCGCTGTGTTTTACAGCGACGAGAGCGAGAAGAGAGACATCGCTGAGTCCCTCAAGGTGCTGAAGACCCGTGACGCGAAGTTCGCAAAGATCGAGACCCTCGTTCTCCCTGCGAAGCCTTTCTTCCGAGGTGAAGAGTATCACCAATCGTATTACGAAAAGAATCCAATCCGGTACAAGTATTACCGCTACCAGTGTGGCCGTGATGCGCGGCTCGAGAAAATCTGGGGGCCCGGTGCGAAGCACTGAGGTTAAACCATGTCAGTTTCCCTAGGCCTCTTCCTCAGCACTTTCGTCCTTGAGGACGTCGCTCTCGGAGTTGCCCTCGCCCTGATCGCCCAAGGGAAGCTGAGCTTCCTCGAAGCCTTCTTGATCTGCTTCTCGGGGATCACGCTGGGAGACTTTGGCCTCTACTACCTCGGGAAGTATGCCTCGATGGTACCGTACCTCCAGAAAAAAATCGACGCTCCGAGTTTCCAGTTGGCGCTACGAGCGCTGCGGGAGAACAATAAGATCGACGCCGCTGTGGTTATTTCGCGCGCAGTGCCTGGCACGAGGATTCCTACGTACATCGGCGCGGGGCTCCTTGGCTTTTCTCGCCTCAGATTTTTGATCCTCACGGCCCTGAGTGTCTCTGGCTGGGTCCTCTGTACCCTCTACTTTGGCCTTGCGTTGTTATCTCCTTTCAAGGATCACCTGCTCCTGGCGCTGCTCTCTTTTTTCATCCTTCTGTATGGCCTAAAACAAGCGACCTTTTTTTTCCAGAACTCGTGGCAGCGAAGAGCGGCGCTGCACGCCTGGCGGCGCTGGCTGCACTTCGAGTTCTGGCCTTCCCAGATTTTTTATCTCCCGATCGTGCCTTACTACATCTACCTTTCGCTCCGTCACGGGAGCTTCTTGCTGCCCTTCTATGCCGGAAATGCTTTCAAGCACGGAGGCCTCATCGGAGAATCGAAGTGGGATTTTCTTAAACACCTCTCCCCGGATGCTTCCGCGACCCTTCCAGCGATCATGGTGAAAGAGGGTGAGGCGATGTCCGAGATCCGTCAAAAGTTGACCAGTGCTGGCATTGACTTTCCTCTCATCGCCAAGCCGGACGTGGGGCAGCGGGGCTTCGGCGTGCGGGTCATTGCGACCGAGGGAGATTTAGATTCGTACCTCCGCTTAAGTGCGGGCGCCGTGATCCTCCAGAGGAAAAGCCAGTTCGGCCAGGAAGCAGGAGTTTTCTACATCCGCCTGCCGACCGAGGAGCGAGGCTTCATCTTCTCCGTCACCGACAAAGAGTTTCCATTCGTCGTCGGGGACGGTGAGTCTCGACTCGGTGATCTCATCCTGAGAGATCCCCGCGCGCGGATCATCGCCGCCGTGTACTTCGAGCGCCACAAGGCGAAGCTCGACTTCGTCCTTCCACCTTCACAACGGTTCTACCTCTCGGAATGCGGGAACCATTGTCAGGGAGCAGTTTTCCTCAACGGGAAAGACCTCGCTTCTCCCGAACTCCTCGGCGCCATCGAGGGCATCGCTCACGGCATCCCCGGTTTTTTCTTCGGCCGCGTCGATCTTCGGTATAAAGATGCGGCCACGCTGAAGAACGGTCGAGAGTTTGAGATCATCGAAGTCAACGGAGCGGGGTCCGAAGCGACGCACATCTGGGATTCGAAGACGACCCTGGCGGAAGCCTACGGGACTCTCTTCCAGCAGTGGCAGTACCTCTTTCGGATTGGCGCTCTTGTCAAAAAACAGGGGGCCTGTCGAGGACCCGAGCTCGGAGAGTTTATCGTCGAATGCGCCCGCGTTTACTTTCGGAGAGGGGCCCTTAAAACTTCTTCGTAACTGAGCAACGCTGAATGATCTTAGAGGAGATACCAAGGAAACTGTTCGTCGTCCTGAGTTTTGTGTTTTCTGGAGCGGTTGCCGCTGGCGATTTCTTTGAACGGAATGGGCTTGCACTTGGGGGGATCGATCCGATCACGTTCTTTGACGGAAGTGGTCCTCGCCAAGGGATCCCATCGATCCAGGCCACGTTTAAAGGCTCCATTTTCCTTTTCACCTCGGAAGCTCATCGAGAGCGATTCCTTGCATCTCCTGAAAAGCTTAGCCCGCAGTTCAACGGGTTCTGTGCCTTCGGCACGGCCGGAGAGTACAAGGCGAAGACGGAGCCAGAGGCCTACACAGTGGTCGATGGTCAACTCTACTTTAACTACGATCTTGGGGTGCAAAAGAAGTGGCGACGGGACCGTGACGCCCTGATTAAAAAAGCTCAGCTCAACTGGCCATCCGTGATGAAAACGACCAGAGTCTACCAGTAGGGTAGGTGGTCATTTCCAACAAGCGCAGCTCAAAGTCGTTTCGGTGCCTAATCTTCTTCGTGGAAGATTAGGATCTCGCGGGCGACCGCTTCGGGTTTCTCTCGCTGCACCGAACTCCCACTCTTCGGAATCTCGACGTAGTCAAACTGTGGGCGGATGGCCCTGAAGTCCGCGGCCGTGCTCGGCTTTGTTTCCTGGAAGTTTTCATACTCAGCGCCGAAGATTCCGAGGACCGGAATAAACACATCTCGAGACGAGTCTTCGAACGAGCGGTAGATTTGCCCAGAGACAAAGGAGAGCGTGAGAAACCGTTGGTCGGCGTTGGGTCTCAGCACTCGGAAGTCACTCAGTAAGTTCTCGTCGATAAGGCCATCATCAAAGAACCCGAACTTCAAAAAAAAGCGCAGCGAGTTATCAGTCAAAAGGCCTTCATAGAACGCCCGAAGGGCCGCGTCGTCAGTCGAGAGGCGCTCAAACAGTCTTAACTCCCGTTGAGACGGGGGTGTCGCGAGGCTGTTGACCCCGGTGGGTGATAAGAGGACCAGCCGACGGATGAGATCCGGTCGGGTCGAAGACACTTTCAGGGATGCGGTTCCTGCGAGAGACTCTGCCACGACCGTCGCTCGCTCTTGGATAACCTCAGCGAGAAAATTCTCTAAAAATCGGTCGAGGTCTGCGATCGTGTAGAAGCGCCTCGGTTTGTCGCTTTCTCCGGCCCCAGGGAGGTCGAGGAGGTAAACTCTTTTTCCCGCTTGGTCGAGGAGCGGGAGGAGCTTCCGGTAGGTGCGATGGCTAGCGCCACCGTAGATCCCATGGACTAAGACAATCGGGCTGCCTGAAGAACCCTCCAGAGGAGCTCGGTAGCGAACACGTCCGAAACCAGTGACTTGGGCGTCTCGGTTGAGTAGAGATCCACCCTGTGGTTCAGAGGCGGCTACGGTGCCAACGAAGAGCAAGAGGAGTGCGAGGATTTTCATAGTTTAGACCCTTTTTCTTTTCTGGTATCACTCCCAGAAGATGTCCGATAGCCCGCAAAAGTTTTGTTTGGCCTAAAGATTCATGATTTTGCTTTGCGTTGTTGTAAAATCGGGGCTTTACCGTTTTTTGTGGTAGACTCTAAAATCATAACGTTCGAAGGAGTAGACCATGGCACGCGGAGAAGGTGGACAGGACAAAGGAAAAGCGAAGGGTAAGCCTAAGCTCACAACAAAAGAGAAGAAGGATAAGAAGAAAGAGAAAGCGAAAACTAAAAAAGACTACAACTGATCTCAGGGCCTCAGAGATGGGGCCTTCAGTGGTTGGACTGAGCGGAACCTGAAGAGCTCAAACCAGCAACTCGATTTAGATTTTTACCCGCCGTGGAAGGACCAACGATGGAAGACGGAGAGTACCTCAGCGCTGAGGACAAGTTGAAACTCGAATCTCTAAAAAAAGAATTAGTGGTGCTCAAAGCAGAGCACAAAGCCTTTGCAGCTCGGAAAAGTGGTCTCACCCCAGAGGACCGTGAAAAGTGGCGGGTGAACTCACTCCGAACCAATCAGGTCTACATCGACATCAAAGACCTTCGTCTGAAGAACATCCTCGAGGCGGGGAGATGACTAAATCCTTCTCCGAAACTTGCGAAGAGAACAAAGGGCCGATCCTCGCGGTCCTCCAGGATGTCATTCTTCCCTCGGACCGGAGGCTTTTGGAAATCGGCGCAGGCACGGGCCAGCACGCGGTCTCATTCGCGCCGTTTTTTCCTTTCATGGAATGGCATCCGACGGATCTGGCCGTTCAGATTCCGGGCATGGGCCAGCGGTTTAAAGAGGCGAGGATCCCGAGCATCCAGGTCCCGCGCAAGCTTGATATAAAAAAAGATGATTTCCCGAAGGTGAAGTTCGATGTGGTTTTCTCCGCCGATACTTTGCACGTCATGCATTGGAAGGACTGCAAGGCCTTCATGAAACTTCTGGGGCATCGCCTACGAGAGGGATCTCGCGCGGTGTTTTACGGACCGTTTAAATACGGGGGCGGGTTTAGTTCTCCCACCACCGAAGAATTTGATCTGTCGCTAAAGGCGGTCGACCCGTTGAGCGGGATTAGAAACTTTGAGGATGTGAACTCCAACATGCTCAAGAACGGCTTCGAGCTTGTGTGTGATTATGAAATGCCGGCGTTCAACCGCACCCTGGTCTACCGCCGTTTGAAGTTCGAATCCCATAGGTAAAAAACTTTCGCCCGAAGTCCGACAACAGGAATCAGCCATTGTGTTCAACTGGTGACAGTTTGCTCGGGACTGTTGATTTTTTCTTACCAATTATGTCATGCAGTTAACACGTGATCTTTAAATCAATACACTCTTCTATGAACCTCTAGAGAGAAGGAAATTTAATGAAGTATTTTTTGATCGTATTAAGTTTGGTTTTCATTCAAGATAGCTTTGCTCAGGCGACCGCTGCGAGCGCCACCGTCCAAGCGACTCCAGAAGCCGCAACGGACGAAGCCGACCAGGTCATCACTAACCGGAGACTCCGCGCCTCCGAGGGATCTCTTTCGAAGTGGTCCATTTCCTCCTTCTGGAACTACAGTGGTGGCTCTCTGAATGACCCCACGGAACCGGAGAGACCGAACATCGTAAGCGGCGGTAACGTCCAAACACTTCAATCCCTTTCGGGTGAAGTTGGTGTGAAGTACCGGCTCACGAAGCTCGATAGCTTAACGTTTAGCACCGGGCTCTTCATGACGACCCCCTTTCACTCTGAAATCGATGACAACTCTCCAAGGAAAGCAGCCTTCGATCAGAACTCCCGGAAGCTCAATGTCCAGGATCCTTTCCTCAAGTACACGCACTTGGATAAGGTTTGGGGGATTCAGTCGATCACGAACGTACAGGGTAAGTTGATCACAAACAATCAGCTGGCCGAGAGCCGCTTTCGTTCCGAGCTCCTCGTGAGTCAGAACTTCATGAAAGACTGGGCGGGAACAGGCTTCAGTTATGGTGCGGCTTTCCAAGCCTTCTTCTATGATTTCCGAGACAGCGTCAAATTAGACGGGCTCACTGAGCAGCTCCTCGGGATCTATCCTCAGGCCGAGTATGTCATCAACGATGTCTTCAATCTTCGGACTGTTCTTGGCTGGCAGGTGTTCGAAAACGTCCGGGGCCAACCTTCCGACACGTACCGCAAGCGCAAGGTTTATCAGTCGGTGGGTCTCGGTATCTCCGTTGCTCGAGATATCTTCCTGTATCCCAACATCCAGTTCATTCCGAGTAACCTCCGGGATGACGTAACGAACATCGCTTTACAAATGAACCTGAACATTTTCTAGTCTCACTTTCTTCGGAACCGGCCCTCGTCCGGTTCCGATCCCACCCTATGAAAAGATGCGAATGGGTTCAAGACCCCCTCAATGCTGTTTACCACGATACCGAATGGGGACGCCCGGTGCACGACGACCGCGTTCTGTTCGAGTTCCTGACCCTGGAGGGGGCCCAGGCCGGGCTTTCCTGGACCACGATTCTTAAGAAGCGAGAGAATTACCGGAAGGCGTTCGCGAGTTTTGATCCACGGAAGGTCGCAAAGTTTGACCCGAACAAAGTGACAGGGCTCATGCAAAACGAGGGCATCGTAAGGCATCGGCTGAAAATAGAATCGACCATTTCGAATGCCCGAGCGTTCCTGGCCGTGCAGAAAGAGTTCGGCAGCTTCGACGCCTACGTTTGGCAGTTCGTCGGTGGGAAGCCGCTTGTGAATCACCGGAAGACGCTCAAAGATATTCCCACTCGGTCCGCCGAATCCGATGCGCTCAGTAAAGACCTCAAAAAGCGAGGGTTTCGCTTCGTCGGAACGACGATCTGCTACGCCTTCATGCAGGCCTGTGGACTGGTCAATGATCACACCTCCGTGTGCGACATCAGAAAATTGTAAACCTCAGCTTAAGATTTTTTTATGACTGCTTTGATCGGGCGGCTCCGGGGAAGTTCTCCCTCGGAGAGCGCTGATTTTTGTAAACCAAAAATGGCGTTTTCCCGATACGGCATCAATGGAACATAAAGACCTCGCCATCCCCATCGCATCCCTCTTTTTCAGTGTCCCGTTCCGCGCTCTTTCGGCGGCACTCGAACTCGGAACCGTGTACCAGAGCACGGGCCTTGCCACGGCCGCGGATGCGATTGCCCATCTCGAAGGTCTCGAAGCGTGTCTCGTGATCGTCTCCGTGAGCTCTCGAGAGGACCTGGCCCAGCTTGCGGAGGTCCATCGAGTGATCGCGGATCCCAAGCGCGGAAAGTGTGTGAAGTTCCTTGTTGTGCCGCGGATGGGAGGCGCCTTTGATAAAGCGATGCTCAAGCTCGGGATCACGGATTTCATCGAAGTCAGCTCTTCCCCGAAAGGCCTGCGCTCGAAGCTCGACTTTTGGCTGAAGTCTCTCAGGGCCCAGGTCCTGGCCCGGGGCCTTGAAACTTCTCTAGGCCCTGGCCCGCGTGAGGTGCAAGGGCCTTCTCACGGCGAGGTCATCTGGGAGCCCGGGATTTCTTTTCCCGAAGACATCTGGACCATCGGGGATGCGGGCGACGTGAAGAGAGTGCAAAACAGTTGGTGCGTCCGCTTGAAGGGGCCCGCCGCGGAGGCCGCAGACTGGATCGATGCCGGATTAAAAGGGCAGTGGAAGCTCTCTTCGACGAGACCGGAGGCCGCGGAACTTCCCCCGAGGGGAGCGTGGTTTTTTTGGGGCTCACAGAAACCAGTGTTTCTCGTCGAGGAAAGGGTCTGGGTGTTTCGCTCGGAGGAGATGACTCTGGGCTACGTCATCGGAGGAGAAGTCCAGTTCTCACGATTCCGAACGATGAGCCCCTCGATCTACGTTCACCACAATTCTCCTGCGCAGACTGCGACCCCCGTCGGAAAGACGGTGCTCAGTCTCTGGCCCGTAGAAGTCGGAGCGGCTCCGCAACCGACGGCCCAAGCTCCCTCCTCCGAAACTCCCTGGTACCTGGATGGCAAAGGCTACAAGCAGCCAGGCAAGGTTGAGGAAGAGGAGAGAGAGACTAAGAAGGACTTCACACCGAGGAGCGAGGCGCTCCCTGTTCTTCCTCTCGTTCCAGTCGACAAAATTCCTGAGGTGGCGGCGATCGCTCCCGCCAGGGCGGAGGAGAACCATGACGGCGCTCTCAAGAAGGTGACCACCGATGACGTGGACGACCTTTATCAGCGCCGACTCAAATCTCTCCTCGAAAAGGGCGCCAAGCAGTTCCGCCGATAGTTCCTTGACGGGGTTAATTCTTGTGGAATAATGCTTCCATAAGGAGATCTCTTGCTCTTACTGACCACTCCCGACTATCCGCCGAAGTGGGGCGGCCTTACCACACACACCTTGAACGTAGAAAAAGTTCTCCGGGCCCTGGGAGTCGAGTTCGAACTTTTTCATTGGAAGTCCGTGCGGGAAATTGCAACATTCCCGACGAAAAAACTCCAGAGCTTTGCGCAGGTTTTGAACATCCATTCTGGGTTTCACATGCACATGCCGGCGGCGCATCCGCGGGTGATTAACTTCGTCAATGGCGCGGAGATCTTATTCTACTCACCGAACATCATGAAGCGTCTCGTGAAGCGTGCGCTCCGGCGCCACAGCCTCCGGAGAGTCGAAAGTGCGCACAAGAACATCTTCATCTCAGAGTTTACCCTTCGGACTCTTCAGCGCCAGGGGTTCCACGCAGATTACTCTCGGGACATGGTCGTTCCCATGTGCGTGGAGACCGCCCACCAGGTCCTTTGCCGGAAAGACTTTCAGCAGGACCCCCTCCGGTTCATCTGCGTCGCTCGGGACGTACCCCACAAGAACTTTCGCGGAGTGATCGATGTCTGCGAAGAGATTCAGCGGCGCTCCGGCCGAAAGGTCGAACTCATCACCGTGACGGATAAGGTGTTTTCTTCACCGTCGATTACGATCCACTCCCACGTGAATCCGGACAACGCGGAGAGGGATCGGCTCCTGAAGAGCGCGCACTTCAATCTTCTCCTCTCCCTGGATCATTCCCACCGCGGTTTCTTCGAGGGGTTTGGGCAGATCGTTCAAGAGGCCGGCTGCCTCGGAACTCCAAGCATCGTTCTTAACACCGGAGGTCTTCCGGAGTCTGTGCACCATGGGCAGACTGGGTGGGTCATGCCAGACACCACCGCAGGGAGCATCGGGCACCTCTGGAGCGCGCTCTCAAACGAGGCCTACGCTCGCGTCGCAACTCGATGCTTCGAGCACACGGTGACGTCCCACGGCCTTGACAACTGGAAGCGCCTCTTCCAGGCGATCCTGTGAAACTGGCCGTCCTGCTCAACACCAATCAGCTCGGGGGCGCAGAGCGGAGTGTGATCGAGCAGCTGCGCCTCCAGCGGGAGCATCACGAATTGACGATCTTCTATCCGGAGCTCCCCTCGAAGAAGGAAGAGCTGTGTGCGTTCTTAACCAAGCGTCTCGGGGCCCCGGGGGAAAGTTTCTTTTACCCGCTGGGGCTCTACAAGATTTCTCGGAGTGGGGGATTGAATCCGGGGCCTCTGCTCCTGGCCCTTCTCGCAGCACCGCTTTGGATCTGGCACCTGCGGCGGCAGTTTCACCACTTCGATGCGTTCTACGTGAACGGGAATAAGGCGGCGCTGGTCCCGCTTCTCCTGCGGGTCTTCGGTGACCGCAGACCGATCTTTTGGCATTTCCGTGATTTCCCCTCGGCCCGGTTCTTTGGTCTGATCCAACGAATTTTTTGGCGTTCCCATGAGAGTCGTCGTGACTTCACGCTGATCGCGAATTCGAAGGCCGTGAAATCGGCCCTGGCCCCGTTCTTCGAGCGTGATCGCATAAAAACCATCTACAACCTCCCGGGGGAGCTCCCTCGACGGCAGGGAGGGAAGATCCATCGGATCGGGGTGGTTGCGATGATCGCTCCCTGGAAGGGACTCCATGAGGTGCTTCAGGTGCTGGCACTTTACCGGTCCGAGCTCAAGCTCCTCGGCGTCGAAGAGGTCGTGTTCTACGGTTCTTCTCTCTACCTGACGGATGGCGAGCACCGCTCTTACGAAACCGAGCTGCGACGCTGGATCACGGAATTCAAACTCGACTTCGTCAAAATCGAGAGCGGGCTGAATCCCCGGGAGATCTTTCAGCGCATCGATCTTCTGATCCATTCATCCATTTCCCCGGAGCCCTTCGGGCGAGTCCTGGTGGAAGCGATGAAGAGCGGCGTTCCGGTCATCAGCACGGCGCTCGGAGGAGCAGCGGAACTTGTGATCCCCGGTGCTACGGGACTGACCTATCTCCCGCACCACGCGAGCGAACTGTTCCTGAAAATCCAACTCCTCGTGTCCGACGAAGATCTTCGACGATCGCTCGTCGAACGAGCTGCACAATTTGCCGATCAGCTAGAAGCTGAAGTGTCTCAGGAGACTCAGAGACTCTTTAGTTGAGAAGAATTTGCCCCTATAGGCAGATTTAAATTCATTGTTAATATATTAACAATGAGTGGATTACACAGCGTTCAGCAATTAGCTCAAAAGAAGATTTCCGAGGTTCCCCTCCTCGGAGGTTTCCTCGTCTACACTTCCTACCCCGGCCTGAAGGCGGATTCCAAGGTCGGCGCTCCGAAGCCCAATCTTACCCTTGCACCCGAAGTGACGGACACCGAAGTCCTGGCGATGCATTCTGCAGATTTCGATGAAATCCTTGCCGAAATCCCCAACGTCATCGAAGAAGTTCTTCCCTCCGAGGTTCTTCGAGCACTCGCAGAGGTCGAGACCCAAGAGACCTCGCTGCCTCCGGTTTCAGAAGCTGAAGCTCAGGTTGATCCCGCACCTTCATTCTCAGCGGATCCGGCGAAGCTCAGACCCACTCCGCGAACCGAAGCCACCGTGGAAGAGAGATCACTTCCTGAGACTCGTCATCGCGCGGCCGAGGACGGAGTTCGTTTGACCGCAAAACCGACTCCGGCGTCGGATCCATCCCCGGGTGCTTCCGCGAATGACATCTCTCCGCAGGACCTTGAAGATTTCCTCCGCTCCGAAGAGCCTCTCGTCGGCCCGAAGCTCCGGAAAGTCAAAGCACCGTCTCGGGCGATCCAGCTCGCCGCGAAGACTGCCGAAGAAACCCCGGTCAAACGAAGTTTCCTTCAGCGCGTCTTCAATCATCTCTTCGTGCCCTTACCGGACGTCGGACCGCAGAGCGGAGCTCGGAAGCAGTTCTTCGCTCCGAGCGACACTGAGCGAAGCTTCTTCTTCCGGGCCCTCGATGACCGGCGCCTCTACAAGCTCGGAGACTCGTTCTACCGAGACTTCAAGGCCGGGAAGCGCAGCTTCGGGTTCGGTCACGTCAATTCTGGCGACGCTCAGAAACGCTCGATCCTCGGCGTTGCCTCGTTCATTAAGTACTTCGACGATCTCAAGATCCTCGTGGTCACCGACAAGATGGAGGGGACCTTCTTTGCTCCGTTTAAAACGCAGGGTCGATCGCTGGCAGCACCGTCCCTCGCACGGGTCGATCTCCGGAGCGAAGTCACCGATGCGTACGGGGTCCACTACCTCGAACTCCATCGCCTGATCGAAGACCACAAAGTCGACTCCGGGAAGAGAGTGCCAGCGATGATCAAGTCCATCATGGAGGACTACGACCTCGTGCTCGTCGATCTTCCGCCGGAGAAGGAGCGGAAGGATCAGTACAACGTGTACCTTCCGTTCTTACAGGCCCTGGACCACGTCACCTTGAGCATTAGCCTTCGAGAGAGTCGCTTCTCGGAGATCCAAGAGATGAAGGATTACTTCGCGAGCTACAAGATACCGATCAAGGGCACCGTCATCGACCGGCGGTTAGAGGGAGTTTACTCATGAGCGAACTGTCTCTGGATCTGAAGCACGAGCGTCGGAAATCCCGCCTCACACGCAAGCGCCCCGAGATCGTTGACCCCCAGGGGGCCCCGTCGTCGTTCTACCGCATCGAAAATCCTCACGACATGGTCGCCATCGGTGCCACCTGCCTCGAGGACTTTAACCGCGGTGCCCAGCACTTCGTCTTCGCCTCCACCAATTACAAGAGTACCCAGCAAAGGGCCGTCCTCGCGGTCGCGAGCTACTTCGACCACCTCTTCCGGATCCGCACCCTCATCGTGTCGGACAACCTCGACCGAGGTCCGTTCAAGACGCTCGTGGATGCCAGCGCCAAGCACGAGCGAGCGGGCTCTCGGCCGGCCCACAACCGGTTCTACCACCACTTCGATTTCATTAGTCTGCCGGAGCTCACGGGCGACGAAGCCTCCCAGAGTTTTTTCGAGGACTACGACCTGGTTCTCTGGGATCCTCCGTGCCTGAACAATTCCGCTGAAGTTTCAAAGTGCATGGGCCGGTTCGCGAACTACTTCGATTCGATCACGATCATCGTGGCCAATGCCGCCGCGAAGAGCTCTGATCAGCGCGAGCTCCGTCGGCACTTCGACGGCTTCGGCATCAACGTGAGCGGGATTCGGTTCCGAGAAGTTCTGAAGGTGAACGAATGAAAAAGCTAAACTACCTCCTCCACAGTGTCACGGTGATCGACTTCGTCCTCGTGGCGAAACTCATGCTCCGGTACCGCGCACTGACCGTTGCCGGCGGGGCCCTCCTCCTCGGACTCATCCCGTACGTGCACTTCGCGCAGCCTCTGGTGTTTCAGAAAGAAGTTTACTTCAAGGTCGTGCGAGACGAATCGGTGCAGCGGGAGTCGAAGCTCCTCGCGGAGCTGTCGACGCCGCGGAACACGATGAACGAGACGGTGGCCCTCGTGAGTTCCTACGAGTTCCTCGGGAAACTTGCGGCGAAGCTCGTGCAGGAGAAGAACTTCGAGGCCCTCGACTTCGACCACCCAACCATGGGGATCACGGGCCGGACCCGGGAGCTCGAGCGCTGCGGGGATGATTCCTGCCGTACGGAACGGCTGCGGGGTCTCCTGCCGAATCTGTTCTCCTTGACCGCCGACGCCGCGACGGAGCGGTTCACGCTCAAGATCACAACGCGCTCCAAGCAAACCACGCTCCAGATCCTCCAGGCCTTCGAGGTCGTCATCAACGAGCAGCGGATCGCCATCGCCACCGAGCAAACTGAAAAACAGCTGACCCAGCTCCGAGAACTCGCGGCGAAGAGCCGCCGGGAACTCCAGGGGAAGGGTGGCTTCGATAAGCTCGCCTCGGCGGAATTCCTCGAGGCCCTCATCACCCAGCAGAAGAACAAGATCCTCAGCATTTCGAACCGACTTTCGCAAGGAGATAGCCAGGCGTACTCCCAGTGGGTTCGGCTGAAGGAAAGTGACATCACGTCCCAGACAAGCATCGAGGGTTCTCAGAAGCTCATCTACGAGAGCTACGTGAAAGTCAACAAGCGCATCGAAGAGCTCCGGCAGAACATCGCGGCGCTGGCGTCGATTGCTCCGGCCTCTAGGACGGCGACCGACTCCTTGATCCTCGCGAAGCTCCAGCGCGAGCTCGTCGTGAACGAAGAGGAACTCGCGAAGATGGGAAAGGTGAGCCGGAACGTGAGCCTCGACGACTCGTTCATCAACATCCAGAAAGGGAACAAAAGCGCCATGGAGTTCGACTACCGAGTCACGGGGGCGAAGGTCCGGAAGTTCCGGGTTCAGTACGAGCAGGCGAAGGCCGAGCTCGACAGCCTGTATTCTCGGAAAGGGGCGCTGGAGAACGAGCTCATCGCGCTCAAGCCGGACCTCGAGTACCTGAAGCTCATCGAGTCCAAGCTGGTCGCCCTGCGCTTCAAGCAGTCTTCGATTTCCTCCGATGTGCTCTTCGAGCCCTACGGTCCGGAGGTCCAGTCGTTTAAGCGCAACTCCCTGGCCTGGATCGGGTTGTTCTCGTTCATGTTCGTCGCGTTCCTTCTCTTCATCAGCTACATCGTGTTCTACCTCTTCGATGATCGTATCTTCGACGAACTCGAGGTCGAGCGGTGCCTCGACGAACTCCCCATCGTCGGTCACGCCCCTCAGTTCGAGTGAGCCGCGAGCACTTTCAGGCGGTGGATTCCGTACATGACCGTCGGGTAGATGAGAGTCACGATGATGTCCAGGCAGTGTTCTTCGAGGACACTGTTTAGGGTGAAGGAATCGATGACCTCTTTTACGACGGCGATGACGCCGATGAGGATGAAAGTTGTCCGGAACGTTCGCCCCGAGAGCCGGAGCCCAGCGGCGAGGATCGCGCCCACCAGGAAGTGGAGGAGCTTATCCAGCGGAAGGAATCCGAACACCAGATAGTTGGAGATGATCTGTTGCACTTCAGGTGGAAACATCAGTGGCACTCACGCTAAGTCCGGCCGCGGCCCAGAGCCAGAAAAAAAAGGACTCGGGGTTGTACGGTAGGCCTATCGCTCCCCAGTTGCCCAATAGAATAATCGAAATTTGAGTAAATGCAACGAAGCTCACGCGGGCGGCGAAGCGATGCTTGCCACGGAAGAGGTGCACCGTTCGATGCAACAAGAGGAGCGGGATCCCGAGGACCAAGCAGGCGTAGAAAATGGCGCCGTATCCGAATTCGACGATGAGGCTCAGGAAGAGGTTGTCGTAACCCCAGAAGGTTTCACGGCCATAGATGGGGTCCCGGTCAAGGGCATCACGGCTCACCGAACTCGCCGCTCCGGTCACTCCAGGCCCGAGGCCTATGGGAAATTCTCGGAGCCGCAGGTCGGCGATGACGAGTGCCATGCCGAGGCCCGCGCGCCGTGCTTTGAAGGCTTCGAAGCTATCGATGGCCTGCCAGCGCTCAAGGCCTTTATCAAGACCCACGCCGGAGCTCTGCTTGGCGAAGTAGACGCCGGTGATGAGAACGCCGACGAACAGGAGAGAGGTCGCCAGGGCGAGGAAGAGCTTCCGTGCCCTCGGCACGGTACTTGAGAGAATGATCGCTGCGGCACCGGTCACGGCGAGGAGCGCGAACTTGACCAGGGCCGATCGCACTTGTGACCCCAGGATGGTACCGCCGATGAGGACGACGAGTGGCAGGAGCAGGAGGAGATGTTTGAGGGTGAACTTCTCACGGACAAAGAGCAGTCCGGTCGCGAGGAAGAGGTAAACGCCCACGACTCCGGGAGCGAACATGGTCCCGAAGGGCCTGAAGTTTGCGCCGACGAAGACGTCGGTCTTCATGGCGTTCAAGTAGGACGGGGAGATGCCCAGCACGAGCGAGTCTCCCGTTTGGATCTGGTACAGAGCGAGGAGGGCCTCGAGGCCTAAGAGGACCGTGGCGGCCAGCGAGAGTCGCCGAAGGCCTTCGCGGTCGAAGGCTTCCGGGTTCATGCGGAACATCCAAAACATGGCGAACGGGAAGACGTAAATCTTCGTCGCCGCGATCGGAGCAAAAACGCTCACGGAGTTCGGGTTAAAGAGTTCGACCGCGTACCAAAGGAAATGCAGCAGGAGGAGACCCAGGAGTGGCAGTGGTAACAGCCGATGGATGTCCACCCGCTTTTGGTTCAGGAGAGTCCGCAGGATACAGGCACCGACCATGACATCGAAGAGGATCCGGAACGCCGGGTGGTAGTTCCAGACGACGCGGGACTGCCCTTCGATGAAGGACCAGGCGAGGAGGAGCGGAAGTGTGTGGGGAAGGTTCAAACCAAGGAAGGCCACGAGGGCGCTTACCGCGGCCAGAGGATAGATCCATTTGAGAAGCGGGAGGCCCAAAAAATTGAGCCCGAAGATACCGGCCACGAGGGCGTAGTTAAGAAAAAGAACTGGACGGCCGATCATTTTCGTCAAACTAAAGAATTCCAGTGATGTTGTTTTTGAATCATAAATCTCCTAAGATCATAGCATGCGAACAACTCTATCCAACCAAATTTCCTCTGCGATTCTCGTCACTGCTTTCCTCTTCCACGGCCCGGTTCGAGCAACGGAGATTGATCTCCAAGATCTCGCCCTCCCCTCGGAGGTCCGGGACATCGGGAAGAGTTCGGGGGCGGTCTTCTACTCTCCGACGACGAAGAATAAAACCCTCATGCCCGTCCACATCTGGGGAGAGGTCAACCGACCGGGGCTCCACTACATTCCGGTGGACACGAAGCTCATCAAAGGCCTCTCCTTCGCGGGGGGCGGTAACGGAACTGCGAAGCTCTCCGAAGTCGTGGTCAATCGGCTCGATGGGAATAAGGTTCGTCGCTGGGAGTTCAACCTCGTTGAAGGCGGAGACAATTCCGCCCATGAGTACGAGCTCAAACCGGGGGACACCGTTTTCGTTGAGAAAGATCGGTTCCAGGAAAATCGGGCCTACTACACCGGGCTCTTCGGTGTCGTCCTTACGATCGTCTCGACCCTTCTGGTCTTGAAGCGGCTCGAAGACCGTCCATGAGAATCCTTCAGCTTTCAAAGTACTATCCTCCGGCCCACGGAGGACTGGAACTTGTGGCGGAATTTTTTAGCCGGGCCTTCGTGGACCGCGGCGACGACGTCGCCGTCCTCGCCCTTGGGAAAGAGGACGGGACCTACCAGGGCCGCTTCGGAGAACGGGTCATCCAGGGCCGTGAAGACATCAAGCTTCGCTCATCGCCGTTCTCGCTGAGCTACCTTCAGGAGTTTCGGCGCTACCTCCGGCGGGAGCGGCCGGACTATGTCCTCGTCCATCTTCCCCATCCGTTTGCCCACGAACTCATCGGTTGGACGAAGAGTCTTCTCCAGGGCTCGAAGACCAAGATCGTCGGCGTTTATCACAGCGACATCATCAACCAAGTCTTCCTCCGGGATGCGTACAATCTTCATTTCTCTCGCTCCCTGGGCCTTTACGATTTCTTCGTTTGTTCGAGCCCGCACCTGCGGCGCTCCTCTGCGATCCTGAGTCAAATTCCTGATGCGAAGATGCAGATCCTTCCGTTTTGCGTGGACGCACATCTCGCACCCGTGGCCCGCAGGCCCGCCTTCCGGGGTCGCTTCTTAAGCATCGGACGGCTCGTGCCCTACAAGGGGTACGACTTCCTGATTGATGCGTTCCGGAGACTTCCGTACGAGCTCACGATCATCGGCGGCGGCCCTCTCGGAGAGAAGCTGCGGGCCATGGCGCCGCCGAATGTCCAATTCACCGGCGAGGTGAGTGATGCGGAGAAGCTCCGGCTTCTCGATGACCATGACGGGCTCATCATGTCTTCGGTGAATCGGGCCGAGGCCTACGGAATGACCATCGTCGAGGCTTTCGCTCGAGGACTACCGGTGGTGGCGAGCGACGTTGACACGGGAGTCTCCTTCCTCGTCCGCGACGGTGAGACCGGTCTGATGTTCGGGATCCGGGACGAAGCTTCGCTCCGGCGCAAGCTTGAAACCTTCGGAGAAAACCCAGCGCTCATTGGTCAGCTCGCGCTCCGGGCACAGGAGTTTTATCAGCGGGAGCTTACCTACGATGCGTTTCGGCGGAACGTTGAGCGAGTGTTTTGAAGCGAGCGAGCGTTGCCGCGGCCACCGCTGAGTGAGAAAAAAGTTCGGTGTTCAGACGGGTCGAGCGCTGGAGTGCACTCTTCCCTTCGTCCGTGGTAAGATGCGTTCTTAACTCCAAGATCCTCTCCTTCAGTGCGGAGACTGATGCCTCGGGGTAGGTCCAGTTCCACTCGAGCTTCCCGAGCACTTCCGGAATCGCACCGCTCTCACTTCCGATCACGGGGCGCCCGGCACCGAACGATTCCACGATGACTCGGCCGAACTGCTCTTTCCAGTGAGGAGTGGTGAGCGAGGGGAGGATGAAGCAATCGATGCGATCGTAAAAGGTGTGGGCCTCCCGGTGGGGTACCAGACCCAGGAACTCCACTTCTCGTCGGCGCTTCAGCTCCTCGGCCAAGGGGCCTGCGCCACCGACGACGAGCTTGAGGTCCTGACCCTCGGCGGTCAGTTCATCGAGGGCCGCAAGGAGAATGCGAAGACCTTTGTCCTCGGAGAGCCGGCCCAGGTAGCCGAGCTTAAATGGTTTCTGAAGGTCTCGGGGCTTCGGCCGGTAGGCCTCGTCATCGTAGGGGAGAGGAAAATAGAACGAAGGGCCTGTGATGCCCTTCCATTCGAGAACCTCGCGGACCTCTCTTGCGCAGTAGAAAAAGTCGCTGATCCCGCGAGCGATCAGACGTTCGTAGGGATGGAGGAACCGCAGCTTCCGCTTTTTTAAGTTCTGAGCGACGCAGAGGACGACCGGTGTGCGTCGGTTGCGGGAGACCCACTTTAAACTGAGAAGCTGGAGGGTGGCGAGGGCCCAGGTTTCTTGGTTCAGATAGATCACGTCGTAGCGCCGGGATTGGAGAAGGCGCCAGAGGTTACTCCAGTGGAATGAGAAAAAGGAACCGTTCCCAGCGCCTCGGACGGGGATCGGGTGGATGCGGGCGATCCCTGCATCCGTCACCGGATTGGGGGAGAAAGGGACATCCTTGGAGAGGTTTGACGACCAATTCTCGGGACAGGCCAGCTCCAAGCGGACTCCGGGCCCGCGGCCTAAGACGCTCCAGAATTTTCGGTTAGCGTCAATCACTAAGGAGTGTCCGACGACGAGTAATTCCATTCTACATTTCCTAGTGGTACGATTATACGGCCCGCGAGAATTTTGCCCATGTTTTTTCGCAGACCCTCTGGAGGAGTCCCCATGAAACTTGCACTCTTCGTGCACGACCTGAAGCTTGAGATTGGACATAGCAATGCGCTCATCGAAACGGTTCGGCACCTGCCCGCAGAGTTCATGGAACAGGTGACGGAGATCCGCGTTGTCTCCTACACGACGACTCCGTTGGAGAAGCTCTTTCCGGAGTTTCGCGGGAACCTTCAGTGGGCGAGAGTTCCCTTCCCCAACCTTCGGCCCGTGCTCCTGAAGTCAGTTTTCTTTCAGCTCTGGACCAAGATTTACAACACGCTTTTTCTGGGGACAGATGCGGTGAAGATCGGCATCGGCATTAGTTGCCTAGACGTGGACGCGGCCAACATGCAGTACGTTCACCACCTCTGGACAGAGCGAGGCCTTGCCCTCGAGCGTGGCCATCGGATTCGACTCCTCTACAAGCGACTTTTGTTCCGGTACTTCGAGGTCTGCGAAAACTACCTCCTTCGGCGGAGAGTGAAGTTCTTTTCCCCGGCGAACTATCTCACCGACTACCTCCGGGGTCGGTCGTCGCGCATCCTGGCCGCGACGATTTATTCCGGGGTGAACCTCGAGCGCTTTGCCGTCTCTTCCGACTCGAAGGATGTGGTCCTCCGAGACCTCGTCACGCGCTATGCGCTGCTCGAAGACCTCGATCCGAACCGGCCCGTTTATCTTTTCGTCGGTGCCTACGAGAGGAAGGGACTTCCGGAGGCCCTGGACCTCCTGCGCAAGCACGCACCCGGTGCCCAATTTGTGGTCATCGGGAGTCCGTCCTTGGGGCGGAGTGTGACCTGGCCCAGTGACCTTAAAGTCTGGACCATCTCCTTTACGAAAGAGGTTCATCGGTTCTACGCCCTGGCCGATGTGTTCATCTTCCCGAGCATGTACGAAACGTTTGGGCTCGTTCTCTTCGAGGCCATGGCGATGGGTCTCACGGTCATCACGAACCGGTCGCAGATCGGCGCGAGTGAGCTCCTCGAAGGCCTTCCTGATGTGCACTTTTGTGACCGTCCGGGGTTCCAGTTTCCGGTCGTTACTCCTCGCTCTCCGGAGCAGCGGCGTCGGCTCAGGGCCGAGAGGCTTGAGAGAGTTGGCGACGTGAGTTGGGAGAAGGCCGGTCGTGAGCTCGCGACGTTTTTAACGCAGGAGAGACCGGTATAGGCCCTCGAGTTGAGAGTTCATGGCCTCCACTCGGTAGCGCTCCTGGATCAACTTCTGGCCGTTCGCGGCGATGGGGTTGAAGGCACCTCGGAGGTTGAGGATCCGCTGCAGCTGAGTCACGAGCTCTTGATCTGTGGAGTAGGTGAGTGCTGTTTTTTCCGGAAGCAAGAAGTCTCGAGCTCCACCCTCTGCCTTTCCCACCGCCAGGCAGCCTTGTCCCATCGCCTCTGCGATCACGAGGCCGAACGGCTCCGGAGCTCTGGCCGAATGAACGAAGACGTCGAGGCTTTGGTAGAAGGTGCTCATGTTTTCAACGTGACCCAGGAACCGGACCTTCGAGCTTAGGCCCAGGCTTTCGACGAGGTCTCGCAGGCGTTGCTCGTAGGCGTGATCGGTATCAACTTTCGATGCTCCGGCCAGGTGGAACTCAAAGTCTCCCGAGAGTTCTGCGAGAGAGTGGAGGATGTCTTCGAAAGCTTTGAAGGGTGTGATCCGGCCAGCGGCCCCGAACACCACCGACCGGTTCTTGAACAGCGCCCTCGGGGATTGAGCGGTACCGACACCGAGAGGAATGACAGCTTCGCGCTGAAAGCGTGAGTGGGGGAAGGCGCGGTGGTGAAGCTCGCGCAAGTAGTGAGAATTGAAAAGAAGGATGTCGGTTGGGAAGAGGGAGGCCAGAAAATCTAGCCGGCCTCCCACCGGGCCATGCTGGAACCAAACGACTTTTCTAGGTCTGGCCATGAGTGCCAGCCCCAGGACGAGCTGGGCGTAGGCCATGGTCGTGTGGATGAGGTCAGGCCTGATCTCGTGAACTATGGCCTTGATTTCTCTGAGGGCCCGAAAGAGCGAGCGGGGTGCCGAGAGACGAAATGACGTGGAGAGGACCCGGACGGTGAGCTTCAACCTCCGGGCCTCGGCGACGGCTTCCCCGTCCCCAAAGAAGAGAATCATCGGAGTAAACGCCCCGGTTTCCGCGTGGGAAGAGGCCGCGGTGAGGACGAAGCGCTCGGCACCTCCGAGGTAGCCATTGGGCGAAACATAGAGAATGATCGGGCGGGGCATGGCCTATTTTTCCGTACGCGAAGCGTTTCGAGTTTTAAAAAGATTATCATAGAATAGAATTGTTAAGATCTTATTGATAGAGGAAGGTTTTAGATGGCACTTCTCTTTAAGATTCCGGTCCTATTCGCTCACTGCTTTGAGCAATTCACTCAGGCACGGTTCATTGTTTTCTGCGCTTCGGTTTTTTTTGGCTCTGTCATTTTTAACTGGATGCTCCTTCACTTCCGGCGTTCTTCGAGGTCCTTTTCCCTGGGACGACTTCTCGTGGTGACCGCCGACAAATCCGAAAACGACGCCCTCCAGGTCGGTGGTCTTCCCCTGTGGTTCGTTTCCTTGCTCTCCCTCGGAACCGTTTTCATCATGTATCCCTATCTTCTCGACCCGGGCCAGCGACCCATTCTCATCGCTGCCGGATTTTCTTGGATCGGTGTCTTCATCTACGGTTCGTTAGACGATCGCTTCGAGATCAGGCCCGTGGTGAAGCTCACGGCGCAGCTGCTCCTCGCGAGCGTCGTCTGCCTCACGGCCGCCACCGTCATCTCACCGACCAACTCCGCGGTCATCTTCATCGTCATGACGTTCTTCTCCGCCGCGATCCTCAATGGTGCGAACTTAATCGATGGCCTCGACACGCTCTCCTTTAAAGTTTCTGCGGTGATCTACTTCGGGTACCTTCTTCTCGCCGCGAACATCGCCTGCCTTCCGGCGCTCTTCCTCACGGTGACCTGCTTTTTCATCATGTGCGGCTTTTACTTCTTTAACCGCGAACCCTCCGTCATCCATCTCGGAGAAGTCGGCGTGAGCTGTCTTGGACTATCCTACATCATTTTAAGTATCCTCATCTTCGACGGCTACTCCAAGCTCAATCCTCCGCTGTATGCGTTGACCAAGGCGCTGCTGCCGGTCGTGATCCTTCTCGTGGAAGTGGGAGTGAGTTTCCTCCGGCGACTCCTCGCCGGAAAGTCTCCGTTCCGAGGGGATAAGCTTCACGTGCACCATATCCTCCACCGTCGGTATGGGTTCTCTGCCTCTGCGGCGTCGTCGCTGATCGCCGGGTCCTACCTCATCTTCCTTAGCCTCTCCTGCTACCTCATGGAGCCCTATACCTCGCTCATCGCGTTCCTGAGTCTCGCGGTGTGCTCCATTGCTTGGTCCTTCGCTGTGGGGGCGAGTTCTTGGTTCCGGGGTCAGATCCGGATCAACATCGTCGACGCCTTCCTCGTGAAAGAGGAAGTGAAGATCCTCCCGGCCAGTTCCCTCCGGAGTTTTCGCATCGTCGTTACCGAGCAGAAAGAGAAGTCCTAATTCCAGCGCCGACGCCGCGGAGAGAGACCACGGCGTTCCGGATGGGTGCGAGGCTCCGGTCGGCGAGACAATCCCGAAGCGTTTTCGCGATCCCGCGGATGTGACCATTCCCGATCAAGGTTACGTAGAGAAGGAAGGTGAGCTTCCGCCACCCCGGAAGGTGAGTGAGGAGCACGTAGGTGAGGTTGTGTGCCGTGCTTTCGATCACGGCCAGGGGAACAAAGTGGGAGTGATTGCTGTCATGATGAATGACCAGAGTGGGGTCGAAGAAAAGCTTCCCGCCCCCCTTGGAGAGCCAGAGGCAGAGGTCGAGCTCCCAGAAGACCCCGTTCCCTCGTGCGGGGTCGGCGCCCTGGAGCTTTTCGTCCAGAAGGCGCAGGAGAGGTCTGCGAAAAGAAAAGTTCACGCCCTTTAAGACGTCCACGGCCCGAAGGCCCTCGGATTTCCGGTGATGGTTCCCGATCACTTTCCCGTACCACGTCAGGAGCCCAACGTCCCTCGCAAAGACCTGGTGATAGGACTCTGGCTCGCTCACGATGATGTCCGGGCCTCCGAGAGCGACGGAGTCTGGGAAGGCCAGAAAATGCTGTCTAATTTGTCTCACCCAAGAAGGGAGCGCGATCGCATCGTCGTCCATGAAGGTGACGATGTCGGTGTCGGTGAAGTCGCGGACGTACGCGAGGGCCCGGTTCTCTGCAGGAACGACGCCGGGCCTGTCGACGGAGAGCACGCGCAGCCAACGCCTCCCGGCCCAGTCGGCGAGGAACTCCGCCGTCTGGGCATCCTCAGCTCTCGTGACCACGAGGACCAGGTCCGCGCTCTCGTCTTGGGCCTCCAGACTCCGAAGACAGGCCTCGAGCTTTCGGACGCGCTTCCAGGTAGGAATGATGACGGTGACCTTCATGAACTTTGAACCCTACTTTTCTTTATGAAGAATTATCTTATACTGGGTTGGAGATTACTATTTTTTTTAAGGCGAATCTTGAGCGAGCTCACCCGGCGGTCGTTTCTTTTTTTTCTTACGTCGCTCTTCAAGAGCTTCGGGCTCATGCTCCTAACTTTCTTTCTCACGCCGGTGGTCTTGCGCCTCTTGGGCCCGGAGGCGTTCGGAACGTTCCGAGTCCTGACGGAGCTTTACGGGCACCTAAGCCTCCTGGAGTTAGGGCTCTACTCGAGTCTCCTCGCCGCCCTCATCCCGGCCTGCGCGAGTGCTGACTCCGGTCGCCTTGGAACCTACTTGTCTCATGGGTTTTACTCCTACGCCCTCTCGGCCATCCTGACTCTGGCCGCAGCCCTCTCGCTCCTTCCGCTGCTCCCGCGGCTTACATCCTATGGGAATGCTCCGGAGCTTTACAGCACATTCCTCTTGATCGCTGGGACTTCCGTTCTCATCCCCCTCCAGCCCTATCGAATTTACCTCGAGGCGAGTAATCAAGGGCACAAAGTCAATCTGATCGCTTTCGTGCAGAACATTTGTTTCCTCGCCGCGGCCCTTGGGTTTGCGGCCCTTGGGCTTGGTCTTCAGTCGCAGGGGCTCGCACTTCTGGTTTCAACGGTGATCGGCGTTGTCCTCATCGTCCGAGTTGCGGGGATCCGGATCCCCTGGCCCCGGCACCGCGATCCTGAAGTCATGGGAGAGCTACGACGGAACCAAAGGCCTCAGGTTCTGAACGATCTTGCCTATAAAATTGGACAGAACTGTGATCAGATCGTGATCGCCTATTTCCTCGGGCCAATCGCAGTGACGAAAGTTTTCCTAGGCCAACGGATCGTGCTGATTCTCCAGGGTCAGCTCCAGGCCCTGGGCCAGTCCTCGTTTGCCTCTCTCGCGAGCCTCTACTACACAGATGCCCCGTTGTTTCGACGCCGCGTCCTTGAAGTGACCAAGATCTTGGCCGTGGCTTCGGTTGCGCTGCTCGTTCCGGTCTGTCTCTTGAACCGTGCGTTCATCTCCCTCTGGGTGGGTGAGCAGTTTCAAATGGATTCGAATGCGCTGACGTTCCTCGCCTCCGGGAACGCCTACCTCTTCGGGTTGTTTAGTTTCTGGTCCCTCGTCTTCACCGTCCTCGGGAAACCAGCAGCGTTAACGCCGCTGATGTGGAAGCAAGCACTGGTGAATGTCACCGCGAGTGTGCTGGGTGCGAAGTTCATCGGAGCCGAGGGCCCGGTTGCCGGGACACTGCTGAGTTTTTCCCTGATCTCTTTTTGGAGCTACCCGAGGCTCCTCTCACGGCACCTCGGGATCGAAAGCTATGAGATTCTTAAACGCATTCTTGGACCCCTCTTCGTTGGCGTCATAACCCTTGGGATTGGATCGCAACTCCCCCTTGACCTCGCTCCGAAGGATTGGGTCACCTTTTTCCTCACCGCTGGAGTTTTTTTTCTTTTTTACAGTAGTTCTCTCTTTTACACCATGTTCACCCGTGAAGAGCGGGCGATGAACCTTCAACGGATGGCCAAGCTATGGGATCGATTCCGAAAAAGATAGGCTTCAATGGACGGCCCTTCTGCCGGCCTGGAATCCGCGGGCTGTCTCGGCACACGTTCGAACTCATCCGCGAGCTCCGGGAGCTCGATCCGGAGCTCGAGATCTTTATCTACTGCTATGAAGAGGTGCACCCTTCCTATAAAGAACTCCTTCCGTATGCGACCTTCCGAGATCAGAAGATTTCGCCGAAGATCCTCTGGGACCTCTGGGTCCTGCCGAAGCAGCTCCGGGCCGATGGCATCGAGATCTTCCACTCGACGAACAACCTCGGAGTTCCTCCTTGGTGGTACGGAGGTCTCACGTTCGTCACGATCCACGACGCCTTTACCCATCGTGCGCGCTGGCCCTGGCGCGGACCCCGCAACTGGTGGGCAAGTTTCAACTACCGCATCGAACTCGCACTCCTCCGAGGCTGCGCCGCCGTCTTTACCGTTTCCGAGACTGCGGGGGCGGAGATCGATCGTGAGCTCAGGCTGGGGGGCCTCGAACCTATTGTCGCTTACAACGGGACCTCGCTTCCCACGTCCGGGCCCTTCCATCGAGCACCCTTCTTCCTCTACGTCGGGGGTCTCGAGGAGCGGAAAAACATCGGCTGCCTTCTCGAGGGCGTGCGGCTCTATAATACGGGCGTACTTGAGCCGATTCCTCTTGTTATCGTGGGAAAAGTCTCCGAGGCGTCAGACAGAGTGCGCAGCGTGCTCCTGGGGTCACCGGAACTCTTCAGTCTCCGCGAGGGAGTGAACGACGCCGAGCTCTCCAAGCTCTATGCGAGTGCCACGGCGCTGATCTTTCCCTCGAAAGAAGAGGGCTTCGGGTTGCCCCTGGCCGAGGCCTTCTCCCTCGGTTGCCCAGCGGTCGTCTCGGACATTCAAGTTTTCCGCGAACTCGCCAACGACGCCGCCTTGTTCTTTTCTCCGGACGATCCACAGACGCTGGCCGCGCAGCTACGGCGGCTCCAGACGTCTTCAGAGCTCCGGCAAGAGCTCGTGTCGAAGGGGCTTGACCGAGGGAGGCTCTTCCGGTGGGACGCGATGGCAAAAAAGGTCTACGAGACGTACTTTGAGTTTTTCACGAGCTCGGGTTAGCCTAGAGGGGTAAGGTAATGAAACTATGAAAATTCTTATTTTGAACATTGATCATCCTCAACGGAGTGTCTACGCCGGTGCCATGGCCGCGCTCCTGCGGCAAAAGATCCCCAACATCGAGCTCACCGGTTTCATTACGACGGGGAACGAGTTCCTTGCGACCACCGGTGTGTTCAGCGCCGTTCACTTCTTTGCCACGGAAGCTTTCTTCGAGCGGACCCGCGAACTCTCGAGCGAGGAAAGCCACGCGGAGCTTCTGGCGGCGACGGCACCCATCCGGGACGTTCAGTGGGACGTGGTCGTCAACATGTCCGCAAACCTCCTCGGTCCCATCCTCATCAATTTCCTCCAAGCAAAGCAGATCAAGGGCATCTCCCTTGACCAGGAACTGGCCGAGATCCAGTACAGCGACATGGCCTCGTTCCACCTCCACCAGTCCAACACACCGAACTCGTCTCCGCTCCATTTCAGTTTCCTCTACCGGAGCATGCTCAAGCGCTACGAAGACGTCTCCCTCCGGTCGGTCTGGCGGCTTGACCTTTTGAACGAACTCACGGATTTCGTGGACCAGCTTAAACGTTCCAGCGGCCGTCGCTCCATCGTCCTCATCGACGCCGGGATCTGCGACTCCGGAATGAAGGGTGCCTTGAGCTTCCTGCTCGATCTCTACAGTTACCTCGAAGAAGCACAGCTCTGCCTTCCGATTCTCCTCGTCGATGACCAGGAGGAAAATCATCCTCTCATCCGCGGGCTCCGCGAGGTCCTCGACGGCGATTTGCATGTGCTGCGCACCGAGAAGCGGGCCAAGCTCTCCGTGGTGGGTGTCGCCGACCTCCTCATCACAGATTCTCTTCACCTGAAAGGCATCGCAGACGTGAGCGCTGTTCCGACGATCCTCCTGACGTCCGAACTCGATCTGTCGGACTTCTCCGTTCTCCCCGGGAGCATGCAGTTTGTGGCCCCGAAGCTTGCCAAGAGTCTCGTCGCGGCCATGTCTTCAGCAGTGACTGCGATCCTCAATAAGGAGCCACTCCAGCTCGATCCTGAACTGGGAGATGGGGCCTACGTGACTGAGGTGTATGATCACCTGCCCTACATCGTTCCTCTCGGTGAGTCGGGGCCAGAGTTTGCGCGCTGGTGGCTCGGGGTACGGTTCTTTGCCGCTCAACAGGGGGTGAACCTGCCGGACATTCCGATCAGCCGGACTCTCTACAAGCGCGCGATCCAGGCCGAGCGTGACAAGGGTTCCGTTGAAGAACGGGGCATCTTAAAGGTTGCCCTGGACCTGGCGCAGTCGAAGATTAAACTCGCCGGCACGCTGCCACCGTCGCAAGTGACGAGCAAGGTCGAGATCTTTCTCTCTCAGGAGGAGCGACGCCTCTCCTCCGACAGCTTCCGCGCCTGATTCCAAGATTCCACCAGGGCCTTGGCGACACTCGTCCAGGTGAACAGGGTGGAGACCGTGTCGTGGCCTCTCTGACCGAGCTGAGCACGATCCTCGGAGCTCCGGAGAGTCCATTCATCCAACGCAGCCGCGAATGCCTCCGGGCCGTCAGCGCGGAGCACACCAGCTTCCATTCCTAGTTCAAGGCCCTCGCCGCCTTTGGTGGTCGTGAGCACGGGCCGTCCGTACATCAGGGCCTCAAGGATCTTGCCGCGAGTCCCAGAGCCGGAGAGTAACGGAACGATGAGGAGGGATGCGCTTTGGTATACCGGCGCCAGATCGAGGGGAGTGTCCAGGAGCGTGATGCCTTCCCGCTGAAGCCTTGACCTGACGACTTCCGCAGGAGTCGACCCGGCGACGGTGAGGTCGAGTGGTCTTCGTACCTTTGGCCTCACCTGGTCAAGGTACCAAAAGAGTCCTTCGATGTTGGGAAGGTAGGAGAGGGAGCCGAGGAAAAGAATTTTCTCCGGCGGGGTTTGGCGTAGAGTTTCTCGCTCGAGGTTGATTTTGTTCGTTCCATTCGAGGTTAGAGCGAACGAGTACTCCGGGTAGAGTCTCTCGTAGTCTCTTCGGTCGATCGCCGAGTACGCCAACCGGAGGTGCGCACGGGAGAACACCCTGCGCTCAAAGCGTCGAAGGTTGAAGCGATAGATCCAGTTGAAAAACGAGACCCCGAAAGAGAACGGAGCGGCCTTGGTTTTCTTCAAGAGCTCGCTCTCCACATTGTGGACGCAGACGGAGCTCAGGACTGTGTCACCGAGGCGAGGAAGGTAGGCGCCCATGCGTAATTCCTCTGCGTGGATGATGTCCGGATTCCAGGACGCGCTCAGCTCTGCGACTCGGTCCCGGAGCCCGTCAGAGAGGGGCCACTCATGGTAAGAGCGAGTCAGGCGCATCACCAGTCGTCGCAAGACGGGGCCTCGCGTGAAAGAAAAAAATTCCAACTGCTCGCTCCTTGCTTTGAGGTCGGCAGGGTTTCGAGTGAGGGCGAGGACTTTCACTTCATGACCGAGGGCGCGGACCTCATCCCAGAGGTAGTAGTTTCGAATCCGTGTGCCGTTGATCGGTGGGCCCGGATTATCCGAGGCGAGGACTAGAATTTTCATGAAACTCTAGCCTCTCACGGGGGTTAGGGAAACGCAAGATCGTAGCGGCTCGTGAGGTAGGCATCAATCACCGCCATCTGGGCCGCGGTCGGTTGGGTGGTAAAGAAGAAGGCTTCGGCGAGCTCACCGTCCATTTGGCAAAGAGACTGAACACGAGTCTGCGTGGAGGTCCAACTAAACGTCCGGGCCATGGCGGTGCCAGAGGTCCAGAGGTTCGTGAGTGTCGTTCCTGTGGTGCTCCAGTTCGCCGAGCGGTAGGTCCTACCGGTCACTCCGAAGGCGACTGTTCCCCCTGCGGCGGTTGAGGAGAACTGGATCATGGGCCTCGTCACGGCCGTGGCGTAGAACAGATACTGAGAAGTGACGTTCGGCGGGGCCCGGAAGACGGCGACCATGGTTGTGGGAGTCGTGGCACTCGCGCCGTTGAAGGACGTGCCCGAGGTGCAGGAGACGTAGGCATTCGTTCCGCCGTTGAAGCCGGTGGCCTCGTAGGTGGCCCCGCTCCCCGTGTGGGTAAGATTGTACGTTCCAACTTTATCAGTGATTCCCGTGACCAAGAGACCTGAGTACTGGAGGGTGGCCGTATCGGAGATGTCGTACCACCTTGAAGCGGCCGAGAAGATGACCTTGATTCCTCCCGTGGCGAGGCTTCCGAGGTACAGAGAGGTCGGTGCGATCGCAACGGCATCTCGGATCGAGCCTCCGTTGAGATCGATCGCTCCGCCGTTGCCGATCCCGATGCCGTCGAGGTCCACGTCGGCGGCGGCGACAGTGTACCGGAAGCTCAGGATGGAGGTCCCAGTGCCACTGATGTAGGTCGCGAAGACTGTGGCTGCTCCGATGGAGAGGTGAAGCCTCGGCGTCCCGGTCACGGTCACGTTTTCGTTGAAGGTCACGTTGAAGTTGAGCTGGGTTCGAGTGCCTCCGCTCTTGTAGGTTGCGTCGGCGGGAAGAGTCACGGAGCTGATCACCGGCGCCGCTGTGTCGACCCGAACTGCCGCCAGAGTCGCGGCGGTGAAGGTCAAGGCCGTGTTGTTCCCCGCCAGGTCTTTGAGGGTTCCACCGTTCAGGACAAGGGGAGAGAGTGTGTTCACCCCGTTGGTGTCATTGTCGTTAGCGACGACGGTGTAGCGGAAGACGATCGCGGTGGTGCCACTGCCGGAAAGGTAGGTCGCGTTCACGGTTTGAGTGCCGATCACGAACTGCAGAGCAGGAGAACCCGTGACCGCAATGGCCTCGCTGAAATTAACCGTAAAGTTCATGTTCCCTGCAGTGGTGTACGTGGCGTTTGCCGGTGGGGTCACAGAGGAGATTGTCGGGGAGACTGCGTCCACTCGGACATTCGTGAGGGTCGGGGCCGTGAACGTCAGCGGCGTCTGAGCGTTTCCGGCGGCATCGAGGATGGTCCCACCGTTTAAAGCGAGGGTGTTGGAGACGGTGATGCCGTTGGTGTCGAGGGCCCCCGCGGGAACGGTGTAAGTGAAAATGAGTTGGTTCGAATTCGACCCCGAGACGTACGTCGCAAACGAAGCAGTGGCCCCGACGGTTAAGGAGAGCCTCGGTGAACCTGTGACAGAAACAACCTCCGAGTAGGTGGCGGTGAAGCTGATGCTCTGGCCCTGGGTGTAGGTCGCGTTCGGACTCACGGTCATCGTGGAGATGAGTGGGGCCGTGGTGTCGATGCGCTTGTTGGGGTACTGAGCGGCGGTGAAAGTTAAGTCGAAGTTCGTGGCCAGAGCATTCCGAATGGTTCCCCCATTGAGCTGGATCGCGGGACCCACGGTGGCGATCCCATCCGTATCGGTTTGTCCGGCGGCAACGGTGTAGCGGAAGACATGGGAAGCGGTGCCCGAGCCGGAGACGTAGGTGGCATACAGAGTGGCGGCGCCGACTGTCAGTTGGATGCGTGGTGTACCGGTGACCGTCGCAGGACTAGTGTAGGCGACGGTGAAGTTGAGGGCCTGGCCACTCCGGTAGATGCCATCGGCGGGAGGAGTGATGGACGTGATAGCGGGTAACGAGGTGTCGATGATCACGCCGGCCAGAGTGGTGGCGGTGAATGTCAGGACAGCATTGTTCCCCGAGGCGTCTCGAAGGGTGCCCCCGTTAAGATTAAGCGGTGAGAGGGTTGTGATCCCATTCGTGTCGTTCTGACCACTCTGGACTGTGTAGGTGAAGCGGATTGCGGTGGTCCCTGTGCCCGAAGTGTACGTGGCATTGATGGTCGAGGATCCGACCGTCAGCTGCAGCACCGGGGTCCCGGTGACGGTGATCGCTTCGCTAAAGTTGGCGATGAAAACCAAGGCCGCACCTGCGCCGTAAGCTCCGTTGGCGGGTGGAGTTAGGGAAGTGATGGTTGGAACAGTCCCGTCAACGTTCACCCCCGCGAGTGTGGGAACAGTGAAGGTAAGGGGGGCTTGAGCATTGCCAGCAGCATCGAGGATGGTTCCACCGTTGAGCGCGAGCGTGTTCGAGAGAGCGATACCATTGTTGTCCAGGGCCCCGGTGGGGACGGTGTAAGTGAACACGAGCTGATTAGAGTTAGAGCCGGAGACGTAGGTCGCAAACGACGCGGTTGCACCGACGGTTAAGGAGAGCCGCGGAGAGCCCGTGACCGTGACGACCTCGGAGTAGGTGGCGGTGAAGCTGATGCTCTGGCCGAGGGTGTAGGTGGCGTTCGGACTCGCGGTCATGCTCGAGATAAGAGGTGCGGTGGTGTCGATGCGTTTATTCGGGTACTGAGCGGCGGTGAAGGTTAAGTTAAAGTCTGTACTGAGAGCGTTGCGGATGGTGCCGCCATTGAGCTGGATCGCGGGACCCACGGTGGCGATCCCGTCCGTATCGGTTTGTCCGGCAGCGACGGTGTAGCGGTAGATGTGTGAAGCCGTACCGGAGCCGGAGACGTAGGTGGCATAAACCGTTGTGGCCCCTACCGTCAGTTGGATCCGTGGTGTTCCGGTAACCGTCGCGGCCGCGGAATAGGCGACGGTGAAGTTGAGTGCTTGTCCACTTCGGTAGATGCCATCGGCGGGAGGAGTGATGGAGGTGACGGCCGGCAAGGAGGTGTCCACGAAGACGGCCGTGAGAGTCGTCGCGGTAAAGGTCAGGACGGCGTTGTTCCCAGAGCCATCTCGAAGGAGGCCTCCGTTAAGATTGATCGGGGAAAGGGTCGCAATCCCATTATTATCATTCTGGCCGCTTTGAACCGTGTAGGTGAAGCGGATCGCAGTCGTCCCAGTCCCGGAAGTGTAGGTAGCATTGATGGTCGATGATCCGACCGTAAGCTGCAGCACGGGGGTTCCTGTGACGGTGATGAGGTCGCTGAAGTTCGCGATGAAAGTAAGTGCGGCCCCCGCGGTGTAGGTCCCATTGGCCGGTGGGGTGATCGAGGTGATCGTCGGAGCGACGCCGTCCACGTTAACACCCGTGAGATTGGGGAGAGTGAAGGTCAGGGGAGTGAGGGCATTTCCCCCAGCATCAAGGATCGTTCCACCGTTGAGGGCGAGGGTGTTGGATAAAGCGATGCCGTTGGTATCGAGGGCGCCGGACGGAACGGTGTAGGTGAACACCAGTTGATTAGAATTCGAGCCGGAAACGTAGGTCGCAACGGAAGCGGTCGCACCGACGGTTAAGGAGAGCCGAGGGGAGCCCGTGACGGTGACGACCTCGGAGAACGTGGCGGTGAAGCTGATGTTCTGACCGAGGGTATAAGTGGCGTTCGGACTCGCAGTCATAGCAGAAATGAGCGGGGCCGTCGTATCGATGCGTTTACTAGGATACTGAGCAGCCGTGAAGTCGAGAGTGACGTCAGCGCCGAGGGCTGTTTTGATCGTTCCTCCGTTCAGGAGAATCGCTGGGCCGATGGTTGCGATCCCGTCAGCGTCCGTCTCCCCCGCCCCGACGGTGTAGCGGAACACGTGAGATGAAGTTCCTGAACCAGAAAGGTAGGTAGCATAGAGAGTGGCAGCGCCGACTTGAAGCTGAATACGAGGTGAGCCCGTGACGGTGGCTGCACCGGAGTAGGCAACAGTGAAATCGAGTGTCTGCCCAGCGCGGTAAGTCCCGTTCGCAGGAGGAGTGATCGAAGTCACCAGCATCGTCCCGGCGACTTTTACTCCGGTCGTATTGGGTGGTGTGAATGTGGGATCTGCGGAATTGGCAGAACTGTCACTGATACTCCCACTACCGATGACGATCGGACTTTGCAGAGTGATCCCATCGAGGTCCTGATCAGAGGCCTGGACCGTGTAGCGGAACAACAAACTATTGGTGCCGGATCCGGAGACATAGGTCGCACTCCGATTCTGGGCGCCGATCACGAGCGAAAGACTAGGGTTTCCTGAAACCAACACGGGGGCCGAGAACTGCACGGTAAAATCGAGGGTATTGCCGGTCCCGTAGAAGCCAGAAGTAGGTACGGAAACGGTGGATACGGTGGGCCCGAGGAACCAGTTTAGATAAGCGGTGCTGTATCCTGCGTTCACAAGTTTCATTCCCCAGAACGCATAGGCGATGCTGTTGCCGACGGCGTCGACGATGGATCCCTGAGAGAGTTCGAGCCACGGATTAAAGAACACTCCGTCGAGGTCGCTATCCCCACTTTGAACCGTATACCGGAAGAGGAGCTCGGTGGTTCCGGACCCGCTCACGTAGTTGGCGTACTTCGTGACCTCCGTCGGTGGGATCCCGACGTTGATCTGGATCCGAGGATTGCCGGAGACGGTGACGGCACGGGAGTAGGTCACGAGGAAGTTCAGCTGGTCTCCCGTCATGTAGGAGATCGACGCCGGTTTTGTGTTGGCAACCACCGTCGGAACTCGGCCATCAATTTCATAGTCTGCGAGCGACGGAGGGGTGAAGGTCCGAGAAGGAGCGGCGCCGGTGGCCACGCTCGTAATCACCGAGCGGTTGAGGTCAAGGGGAGACTGAATAGTGGGGCCGTCGGGGTCATAGGAGTCGATGGGGATCACCAACCGATAGACGAAGCTGGAGGTCCCGGAACCGGAGATCATGTTCGCCGCCCGGTTGATTCCTCCCACATTAAACGTGAGCCGAGAGGTCAACTGGGTCGCGTTCATCGGCTCGCTCCAGTTCACGGTGAAGTCGATGGTCTGGCCCGCGACGTACCACCCTGGTTGGGCCGTGGGAGGAGTCACCGAAATGATCGAGGGCGGCGGTGAGGTCACGATGATTCCCCCGTAGAACCGATTGGCGAACGTGAGCTGTGCCGGCGCCGACTGGTCGTCGCTGATGGAGCCTCCGTTGAGCTGAATGGGAAATCCGATTCCCACGCCACCCGGGGCAGCGAAGCCAGAGACGATGGGGTAGCGGAAAGTCAGCGAGGTCGTTCCAGAACCTTGGTGGTAGCTTGCGAAGCGCAGGTTGCCATTGAGGTTCAGGGCCAGTCGAGGGGATCCGCTCACGGTCACTGCCGTGGACCAGGTGACGACGAAGTCTAAGTTCTCCCCGATCAGGTATGTTTTGGGTGGGGGAGGTGTGACGGAAGAAATCACACTCTGCGCGACCGCTGAAAGGGGAAGTGAAAGGCAGAGGAGGACGATGTGGAAAATTTTGATCATGGATGCTGCCTGGAAGTCGTTGAGGACCCAAGGAAATTATAAGTCGGATCGGGGCAGACCCCGAGAGGGCAAGCTTTACCGTGAAAGTTGATAGCTTCTGCTCGGATATGACGCGCAGGCGATAACTCCAAGCCTTTAAGATCGTTGTAAAAAATCCGACTGGGCGGTAGCATTAACGGATGTTGGCGAAACTTAAACTTCCGCTCCGGCAAATCCCAGAGCTTGATACGATCCGTTTTCTCTCCATCCTTCTGGTGGTGCTTCACCATCAGTTCTTTCAGAGTAATTCCTTCCTCAAGTGGTTCAACGATCACGGCTGGGTTGGAGTGGATATCTTTTTCTGCATGAGTGGATTCCTCATCACGTCCATTCTGATCAAGGAAAAGACCCGCACGGGCACCATCGATCTCCCGAGCTTCTGGTTCCGACGGATGCTCCGCCTCTGGCCAAGCTGGCTCCTGACCCTGGGACTTTCCTTCGCTCTGGTTTGGGCCATCTCGAGCAATAACCCTCTAGTCCGAGAGAATCTTCAGACACTGTGGTGGCACTACTTCCTCCACTTCGGGAACTACTCCTACATCATCTACGGAAAGATCCACACGCTCTTCTCCCACTTCTGGTCTTTGGCGGTGGAAGAGCACTTCTACCTCTTCTGGCCACTGCTCATGTACTTCCTGCGGGCCCGGCGCGCCGTTTTGATCGCTGTGTTCATGCTCATCCTCGGCAGCTGGCTTTTTCGGCTCTGGCACTTGAGTCGCGGAGAAACTGGGCACGTGCTGTCATTCTCGACCCACACTCGGATCGACGAACTCCTGATGGGGTGTGCGCTGGCGTTCTACGCCGAGCGCCTGCGGGATCTGAGGCCTCTCGAAGAGGCGGTCATGTCTCTCGGCATGGTGGTCCTCTTCTGGGTGGGCCTCGTCATCTGTAAGGACAATCCGACCTCCATTTTCCTGAGCTCCATCACCTACACCGTGATTGGCATCGGAACCGTGCTCTTGTTGGTGATCGCCCTCAAAGGATCCCCGTTCGGTCTGCGCTGGTTTTTTAGGAATCCGATCCTCTCACGGCTCGGGATCCTTTCCTACGGCGTGTACCTGATCCACCTCCACACCAACACCATTGTCTTTTCAGCGGTCGAGAAACTTGGCCTTGGCCTGGGGGAGGGTCTTCTGGCAGTGATCAATCTCATCGTTCCTTTTTTCCCTGCCTACCTCATGTATGTCTTCATCGATGAGCGGTTTGCGAAATTCCGCCACCGGTCACCGAAAGCGGCACTCCCTACTAAAGTTGGAACGGTATGAACCTCGAGAAAGATCCTAGCCATTGGTCCCGGCTCAAAGGGACGAAACTCTTTCGTGCACCTGGGCGACTCCTCAACCAGCTCCGCTACCGCAGTGTGGACAAGCGGCAGAGCATTCAGGTGCAGATGAAACTGGGCCACAAGATTGAGCTCTCACCGACCCAGGACTACCTGTTCCGGGTCCTCCTGAATCGGACCTACCATGACGATGGCGTCGAGTTCCTCGCGCACCAGCTTCGCCACGGGAGTGTCATCCTCGACATCGGAGCGAACATCGGACTCCTCTCCTGCGCCTACGCCCAGCGGTTGAGCTTCCTCGATGCCCGCATCTACGCCTTCGAAGCGGTGGAGCGGAATTTCGAAAAGCTCCGGCACAACCTCGAACTCAATCACTTCCAGACGGTGACACCGCTGAGGCTCGCCCTCGGAGATCAGGAGGGAGAACTGACCTTCCATCTTCCGGACTCAGAGTTCAGTGGCAACGCGGTCGGGGACAACGTTCTCTCAACCCAGGACTTTTCAACGGCGGTGAAGGAATCCTCCCACGTCGAACGAGTTCCCATGACGACCCTTGACCGCTGGGCCCGGAGTCAAAACATCGAGCGCTGTGACTTCATCAAAATTGACGTCGAAGGGGCCGAACTCAATGTGCTTCGCGGTGGGCGTGATCTGATCCAGCGGACAAGACCCATCATTCAATGTGAGTTTAACCGCTACTGGTTGGCCCAGCAGGGCCTGGGCATCGAGGACTATCTGTCATTCTTTAGTTCCATGAATTACCGCGCCTTCAAAGATACCGGCAGCGCGTTCGTTCCCCTCGACACGGCCACGTTTACCGAGGGGCTCGTCGATGTCCTCTTCTATCCCTGGCGCTAGAGGACACTTCTGAAGTAGTCGATGGTCTTCAGGAGCCCCGCTTCGAGTTGGATCTTGGGCTCCCAGCTCATGACACTTCGGGCGAGATCGATGTCGGGCCTTCGTTGCTTGGGATCATCAGAGGGGAGAGGGCGGTGGATAATTTTTGACTGGGTTCTGGTGAGCTTGATCACGAGGTGAGCGAGCTCATTCATCGTGAACTCGTTGGGGTTTCCCATGTTCACGGGACCGGTGAAGTCCTTCGGGGTGTTCATCATTCGGATCATGCCCTCGATCAGGTCGTCGACGTACTGGAACGAGCGCGTCTGCGTTCCGTCGCCGAAGATCGTGATGTCATGACCCTTCAGTGCTTGGACGATGAAGTTGCTGACGACTCGGCCATCGTTCGGGTGCATCCGAGGCCCGTAGGTATTAAAGATCCGGATGACCTTGATGTCGACGTTGTGCTGGCGGTGGTAATCGAAGAAGAGAGTTTCGGCGCAGCGCTTGCCCTCGTCGTAGCAGCTCCGCAGCCCGATCGGATTGACGCGTCCCCAGTAGTCCTCTCGCTGGGGATGAACCTCGGGGTCACCGTAGACCTCGGAGGTTGAGGCCTGGAGGATCCGGGCCTTGGTCCGTTTCGCAAGGCCCAGCATGTTGATCGCTCCGTGGACGGAGGTCTTGGTGGTTTGGACCGGATCGAACTGGTAATGAATGGGAGAGGCCGGGCAGGCGAGGTTGTAGATTTCGTCGACCTCAACGAAGTAGGGAAAGGTCACATCATGTCGGACAAACTCGAAGTAGGGATTCCCCATGAGGTGGGCGATGTTCGCCTTCTTCCCGGTGAAAAGATTGTCCGCACAGATCACGTCACAGTTTTCACGGAGGAGCCGGTCACAAAGATGAGAGCCCAGAAACCCGGCCCCGCCGGTGACTAAGACTCTCTTTCGCATTACGTCGCTCATCCAGCTTCCCCTTGACCAACTTTACATCTATCTTACAAAAGTCTGTAAAGTGGTCAAGGTTGGGCAAAGTCCTCCTAATTTCCGCCGCGGAGGCGAGAGAAGAAGCGTCGGAGGGCAGCGTTGGGATCGCTCGGAGTCGTCGGTTGATTGGCCTGGCAGTAGTTATCCAGGCCTGCGCCCACGTTTTGGTAGGTCTGGCAGAAGCCAGGGTATTCGCCGGTCATCTGGTTGAAGACGCAGCAGATGTTCCGCTGGTTCATGTGCCCGAAGGACGTTTCGTCCAGGCTTCGCATGATGCTCGACGAGCTGGTGAAGCGGGTGTTGTTTCGGCAGCCAGATTCACAGGTCGCAAGGCCTGCGTCGATGAGGTCCTGCCACCCTGAGCACTGCCGGAATTGACCTCCGCAGTTTGGACCTTGAGTTCCCGCATCCGAGCGGGTGTATTCATCGGCGAGTTTAAAGAGAGAGTGGCCGAGTTCATGGACGATGATAGACGGTGCTTGGTAGGCATTCGTCGCCACAGAAATGTCTCCACCGCTACCGCCGAATTGGCTCGTGTTCTGGATGACGACGACGGACCGATTCGTACTCGAAGCACATTTTTCGGCAAGGGCGTTCGCTTTCCGTATATCACACGTGATGAGTCGCTCGATGGAGGAGTTGAAACCACAGAAATCGTCTGTTTCTCCGGAAGCTTTAACGACCCAAACGTTCATCGTGTTAATCTGCCGCGAGAACGGTGTGAAGCGTTCGATCGCCCTCCAGTGCTGACGGACCGATCTGTCGAAGAGGCTAAACTGGCCGCCGAAGGCCGAGCCTACGAATACCACGTTGATCGACCGATCTTCAGGATTCTTCGAAGATTTGATCTTCACGCATTCCTGGGCCTGCGCGAAGGTTAGGGTGGATAGGAGGGTACAGAGTGTTATAAATAGTTTTTTCATGAACGTGATTATGCCCCAGGATCGGAGTCCATCTAAGGGGGTCAGGAACAGATTTCATGGGGTGTCAAAAGGTTAGGCAGTGGGCTTAACAGCTCGATCGGTGGGAGGCCAGGGATGCAACTCAACGGCTTGATGGGGAATCGAAGGTCCTGCGAAGTGGTCCTCGCACGGCCCTTATCTCCGGCAGTATCTATCAATCCCTTCTCCGACGTTCCGGTACTGCTCGCAGAACTGCGGATACTCACCGGTCATCTTTTGAAAGGTGCAACAGATGTTTCGTTGGTTCGCGTGGCCGAACGACGTCTGGTCAAGGCTTCGCATGATGTTCGGGGAACTCGTGTACGAGGCATTATTTCGGCATCCGGACTCGCAGGTCGCAAGGCCTGCGTTGATGAGGTCTTGCCAGGAAGCGCATTTGTTTGCCTCCGAGGTGCAGTTAGGCCCTGAAGCGGAGCCATCGGATCTCGTGTACTCGTCGTCGAGTTTAAACAGGGAGTGACCAATCTCATGGACGATGACCGTAGCAGAGTGCGGGGAGTTTGTCGCGGTGGCCACGTCGCCGCCGCTTCCACCGTGGCGATCCGTGTTGTGGATGACGACGATCTGCCGGTTCCGTCGAGACACACAGGAACCCGCGAGGGAGTAGGCCTTGAGCATGTTGCAAGTGAGTAACCGATCGACGGGGCTGTAGAAGTCACAGAAGCTGTCCGACCGAGTGGAGGCTTTGACGATCGTGACGTTCATGGTATCGACCTGTGGGCCAAACGGTTCGTACTGCTCGATGGTTCTCCAGTGTCTTCGCACCGTCGCTTCGAACTCATCGAGGTTCGCTCCGAACCCCGAAGGAACGAAGACCAGGTTGATCGACCGATCCGCGGGGTTTTTCGAGGCCTTGATCTTCACGCATTCTTGAGACTGCGCGAAGGAAAGAGTTGAGACGAGTGCGAGGAATGACACGATGAGGTTTTTCATAGATGCGATGATGCCACCGGACGGGAGTCGTGGGGAACGCAGCTTGTAAAAGTTTTTGGCCTCTGTGCAAGATTTAGACAGGTCTCCAACGAACGGTGGTCACCGCCGGGTGAGGCTACTGGTTGTCACTCGGCATGAGGAGTTCTTTAAACATTTTGACGAAGAAGTTCCCCTTCCCGACCTTCGACGGGCCCGTGTAAATCCGCGCCCCAACCATGCCCTCCCAGTAGTGGGCCTTGAGTTTATTGAGGTGGTAGTAGTCGTAGTTCATGAAGAATTGAAAGTCCTTCGTCTGGGCGATGACGAGGTCACCGCCGAAGTAGGCCCCGTAGGTGGGCTTCCCGTTGAGCCTGTAGTCTTCCTTGATCCGGTCTTCTTGCTGAACGGTGTAGTCACCTTCGATGGATTCGGTGATGCCATTGTACGCGTAGCCGACGTGGACTTGTAACCAGGAGAAGGCCCAGAACCCCGCTTGGCCCCCGAGAGCGATGTTGTTATGGACGATCTGCCCTTTGGTGTTTTCGAACTTAAAGGCATCGGTGAGTTTTCCATACCGGACCATGAGACCCGTCTCGAAGTACTTACTCCGTTGACCCCAGACACCCTTGAACGTAGTTCCTTTGGGCTCAACCCCATCGTTCTTCTTCCCGCCGTCGTTGAGACTCCCTTGCCCCAACAGGAGGGCAAAGCTTGAAGCCTCGCGGGCGCCGCCGGCCTCCTTCGCGTAGGCGGAGCTTGAGAGGAGGCAGAGGATAAGCGCGATCGTCTTCATAGCTTAAAATGATAGTCCAACTCTGCTCTCCCCCGAAATCATTTTTGATTCCCCTTATGTTTTTCGGGAACCATCGGGTTCGGAGGAGTTCAGGGTGAAGTAGCTTCCGGCCGGGATCGATTGGAGGGGGGGAATTTTTGTCCCAGGGCCTAAGGTACAGAATGCCCCGATGAACGTTCCCTTCCCGATGATCACATCTTTCACGTAGACGTAGGTCTTCCCATTTTTTGTCATCACCACATGGGGGGAGATGTAGGTTTTGTTACCGATGAAGACGAAGTCTCCGAAGTTGACGTTAGCGCGGTCAACGATCTCGACGCCCGGAAGGAGGTAGACGTTCTTGCCGACCTTCGAACCCCAGAGTCTGAGCCATGCCGCGTAGAGGCCGGGAGCGAGGAAGAGCAGGCGTTCGAGCTGCGGGCAGATGGTGAAGATTTTCTGAAGCCGGAAGGAATTGATCCACGGATTATACTCCTCAGGATCAATGAGCGTCGCCCCCTGCCGCTGAGGATAGAGCGAATCCATGAATCGGTGGGTGAGCGGAGGAAGAAGGTAGACCAGCGCGATGGCAAGACCCAGGTACCAAGGCCGCGCTTGAGTGATCGCCATGTAAACGAGAGCGCCGCAAGAGAGGGCGAGGAGAAGGGCGTAGTAGATCAGGAAAAACTTTAGGACGCGGTAAACTCCGCGGGACATCACTCGCTTCTTATTGCTCATGATTTAGTGTAGCATAAAAGGCTATGACGATTAAGATCCATCCCCAGACCCCTCCTGCAGATTTTCTCCTGGGGCCTCTGACGGGACACATGCTGCAGATGATGCGCGACCGCTACACCTTCCTTCACCAGGCGATGTTAAACCAGGGTGATTTCGTCCACTTCCGCTACCTTCGAAGTGACATCTACATGGTGCTTCATCCCGACGGCATCAAGCACGTCCTCTCGACGGGCCAGGCGAAGTATTCGAAGATGGTCCGAGGGACAAAATTTCTGGCCGACATTGGAGGTCGGGGTCTCCTCACTTCCGAAGGGGAGTTCTGGCAACAGGGCCGTCGGGTGATTCAGCCGTTCTTCATCCGGAAGCAGTACTCGCGCTACGTGAGTATCATGGATGAGTGCGCTCAGAATCTGGTCCAGCGCTGGCGGGAGAATTTCCAAACTCAAAGCTTCGACCTTGCCCCGGAGATGACGAAGTTTACGTTGAACGTGCTCGGACGCTCGATTTTTAACGAAGACTTTGATGCGCACACTGACACGGTCTACGAAACTCTGCGGGGCCTTTTAAACATCACTGAAGACCGCATCATTCACCTCATTCCTCGCCGCGGACGGGTGAAGAAGACCCAGGACGCAGAGTTTCAGCGAGACCTAAAGATCCTCGAAGATCTCGTCGACGGGCTCATCCTCAAGAGTAAAGAAAGCGGTGAGAAGAATCCGGAAAATAATTTCATCCATGCCCTCCTCGAGTCTTCCGTCGAGTTCACGGACCGAGACATCCGAGATCATGTGATCTCGCTCTTGATCGCGGGCCACGAAACCACGGCCACGGCCCTGTGCTGGCTCATGATTCTCTTGGAGAAACACCCCGAGGCCAAGGCCCGGGTTCTGGCCGAAGCCCGAGGTAAGAGGGAGCTCTCCTTTGCGTCGGTGCAGGAGCTCACCTACACCCACCTCTGCGCTCAGGAAGCGCTCCGGCTTTATCCGCCCTTTTGGATCATGGGCCGAGTCGCGACGGAAGACGATGTGCTCCTAGGCCACCCCATTAAAAAGGGAGACCGGATCCAGATCAATCCCTATTTCACGCACCATAACCCGCGCTACTGGGAGTCTCCGGAGGAGTTTCGGCCGGAGCGCTTCGCCCCGGAGAATGCCCACCGACTCAACGAGTTTTGCTACCTTCCCTTCGGAAAGGGTCCTCGGACCTGCATCGGAAATCACTTTGCGATGCTCGAGATGGTGATCGGGATGAAGCGCCTCTTTGAGGCCTTTGAAATTGAGATCGAGAATGCGACGGCCATCAACCCTGATTTCCGGATCACCCTAAGGCCCGACCAAGAGGTGAAAACGAAGATCAAACCGCGCTAAGATTCCGGCCGCGATGACGATTCCGTAGAAGAGCCCAATGAAAGCCGTCCCCGAGAGGGCCATGCTTTTATTTCTTCGGAGAAGGGAGAGCCCGTGACCGAGGGGGGCGAGGAGCAGAAGCGGTAGCCACGTCTTGAGGGTGACTGTGACCAAGAGAGCGGCGCAGGTGGCAAGACCCAGTGCCACCGCCACTGCGGTCTTTGTTCCGAGGGCGTCGGAGTAGGTCCGCTGGCCCTTGATCTGGGACTCGGGCCAAGTGATCTTCCTTGCGAACTCGTAGTAGAGGAACGCACAGGCGAAGGCGATGATGAGAGACCAGTCCGAGGCCAGGACACCTTCGCCCCACTGGAAAAGACTCTGGAAGAGGACGTAGACACTTAAGAGGATGTTGACCGGGTAGGTAACGAAGAGGTTCAGGATCACGTTTTCGCGGATGGGCCGTAGGCGATCCACGGGAAGAAGAAGGTAGGCGTAGAGCAGCTCGACGGCGAGGAGTCCGATGACGGTACCCCCGTAAAGGATGTTGAGGCCGATCACCGGAATGATCAGAACAAAGAGGTAGGTCTGGAGGTCTTTGACCGTGACAAGACCCCGCACCAGGGGGCGAGAGGGGTTGAAGACTCTGTCGTAGTCAAAGTCCTTCACCTCGTCGATGATGCGCAAATAGAAAAGGACGAGGAAGAGGGTTCCGGTTACCGCGAGCGCATCAGGCCCGAGCGTAAAGGGTCGCCCATGGACAAGACAGAGTCCGGAGAAAAGGGCGAGGTACCAGTTTAAAGAAAAGTAGAGGTGAACACCGGGATGGTAAACTTCCCGACAAAACGAAGCGAGCTTCTTCACGCGTCCTCGATGATGCGGATGGTTCCCTTCCCACCGTCGACCTCGATCAGCTGCCCATCCTTGATCCGCTCTGTGACACCCGGAACGGAGACCACCGTTGGGATACCAAATTTTCGGCCAGTGATGGCCGTGTGTGAAAGCATCGATCCTCGTTCCACCACCATCCCCTTGGAGGCAAGCATCAAGAAGAGCCACCCGGGATCAGTTTCCTTGGCCACGAGGATGTCACCTTCGTTGAGTTTATCGACGCTCTGGGGATCAAGAACGACCCGCGCTCGCCCTTGAACGATCCCCGGACTCGAGCCGAGGCCCCGGAGTTCAGAGGGGTCGGCGTCCACGTCGAGTTTCGCAAGCGCATTCAGGTAGACCGCCCCGTTGGTCGTGATGTCCATGGGGAGCTCGGCGGTTTCGTTCTGGAGGTACTCCGCGCGGCGCTGCTGGATCAGGAGCTTAAAGTCTTGCGTGACTCCGGCCCCCTCGATCACCCCAAAGATTTCGTCCACGGTGAGGTAGAAGATGTCGTCGGCGTGGGCGATGACTTTGGTTTTCACGAAGTGCTGAGAAATGCTGGCGAAGATCCGCTTCGAGAAACCGAAGAGCTCCGAGCGGCAGTAGCGCGTGTTCTCACGGTTCTGGATGAACCCCCGGAGCCGCCAGAACTGGAAGCGAAGGATCCACCGTTTCACGGGGGAGAACCGCAGGCGCTCAGCGAGTTCGCGTTCACCGTCTTGGCGCCGGAGCTGTTCGTCGGCAAGGATTTTTTCGATGGTGAGTCCCTGGCCGACGTAGTTTTTAATGATCTGGATAAGCTTCAAGGGTTCGTCGCGAAGGCCTTTCTGCTCAAGCTTCAGCTCCTGCAGTCCTCGGTCTCCGTAGTAGTGGAGGTGATCGTCGAAGCTCCGTTTAAACTCTGGGTAGCGCTCACACACAGTGCGATGAATCGCCTCGGTGGTTTCGGTTTCAAACACTTCTCTTAGGCCCGGAGTTGCTTTCACGAGTTCGCTCAGTCGGATCCCGTTGTACATGATCTCGACGCTCTTAAAGCTGCCGCCGCCGCAGAGGAGATTTGACATGAGTCCCGGGTGATCGGCGAGGCCCCAGCGCTTCATGAGGATTTCTGTGACGTGATAGGCCGTCGGCAAGTGGGTGTCGTTCAGAAGGGTGATCCACCAGTTCGTCCCGACCTTCTCCCAGATCTCCCGGTACAGCGTCATGCACTCGAAGCTCGAGAGGTGAGTAAAATCCTTCCCGCGGAGCTCCTTGATCGTCACTTCCCACCAGGCAAGGAAGCGGTCCACGTCGCGCTGGTTCGTGAGGTAGCGCCAGGAAATGAGGGAGAGGCCCCAGGCCGTGTACCCAATCTTCTTGGCCCCCCGGATGAAGTTCTGAAAATGACCCCGGTCTTGGTCGATGTAGAAGGATCCTGAAAAGCCCATCATGTCTTCCCACTGTTTCCGAAAAAAGGGAAAGAGAGGGCTCAAGGAATGGAGGCGGTAGAAGCTCGAAAGGTTGTAGTAGATTTTCCCTTTCAGGAATCCGACCATATGGTCGAGGTGCTCGAAGTTCTGGGCGATGACGGTCTCCGGGACTCCGAGGGCCCGGTAACAATCGGTGAAGATGATTCGGTAGAAGTCTTGCGCAAAGGAAAAGGTCAGAGGAGTGGTCGTTCCGGGGAAGCTCTCGGAGACATTCGCACTGGTCCACACGATGATACTGCGCTCGCTGATCTGCACCGGCCTTGACTGGAGGATGAAGAGGTTTCCGTCGGCGAAGCACCCTTCGATGTCCTGGGGAACTCCTAAGAGTTTCTCTATCTTCTGGCCCATCTCAAAGAGTTCGAGGACTTCCGCCTCGGAGAGGACGGGGGCATCTTGGAGCTCCGGAGGGACGGCCATGCTTCGGAGCCCCTCGCCGCGATCGGCGTCGATCCCGAGCATGCACTCCTTTCGGACGATCTTTTTTGAGACGGCGCGAGTTTTGGGGCTCACGAAGTAGTGATCCGTCTCCACCCGCTCCTGGACCACCCCTTCGCCGATCCCGAGCCCTGCCACCACGAGGGTCTTTCGCTCCAGGGTGTTCGGATCACAGGTGAACATCACCAGGGACTTCTCTCCGAAGATCATTTTCTGGACTCCCACCGCGACGGAGAAATCGAGGAGGTCGATGCCCTGGGCATGCCGGTACGTCAGGACCTGCGGACTAAACCCGGAGGCAAAGCAGTCTTTAATGCGTGCGAAGATGCTCTCTCGTTTTACATAGAGGAAGGATTCACTCATTCCGGCGAAAGCGTGGAGCACGGAATCTTCAGAGTGCTCGGCCCGCTTCGCCACCATGGAGGAGCGCACCGAGACGAGATCCGTTGAACCGAAGTGCTGATCGAACGCCTCTAGGATCTTCCCTTTGAAATCCTCTGGGAACTCGAGACTTGTGATCGCGGCATGGACTTCTTTACTGGCGGCGGTGACACTCCGGTCACTCGACCAGTCGATGCCCTGGACGATGGCCTGAAGCCTAGGCTTGAGGCTCAGGGAAAACTCCGGATAGACCTCGGTCGTGAGGCAAAAGAACGGGGGAACGGGAAGGCCCGCGGCTGCCATGAGTGCCTGCTTGTGAAACTTCCCACCCACCTCACTGTCCGTGGGCCCCGACTGGTAGCTCTTGATGAACTCGCGCTTAAGTTTCATGGAGCCTCTTGTTTTCTCGGACGATGGCCATGAATTTATCCGTGGCCCTGCTGTTGGTTAATTCGGGGTATGACTCCCGGAGCTTGGCCACAGAAAGCTCCTGGGAGAGCCCGGTGAGTTGGAGCTTCGTTCGGAGGTTTCGTAACGGTGGGATCCATCCGGCGAGAGCGATCAGAAAACCGGCGGGAACCGTCGAGCGATGCTCGAAGGCGCCCAGGGCGTGAACCATTTGATTGAAACTCAGACTCTCGTCGTAGGCGACGTTCAGGGCCTCGGCGCTCCCCGAATGGAACTCGGCGAGCTGGCAGATGAGCTTTGCGTAGTCATCGATCTCGATGAAGCTGAAGCGCTGTTCGCCGTCGCCGATGCGAAGTCCTTTCCGATGAAGCCGGAGGAAAGCGGGAAGAGTTTCTTTATCACCAGCACCCAGAATAAATCGTGGCCGAAGCAGAACCGCGCTCCGACCGTCCTTCCTTGCGAAGCGAAGGATCTCCTGCTCCGCCCCCCACCGGGAGCGCGCCAAGTCCGTTTCCGGATCTGGCAGGGTCGCTTCTGAGATACGGTGGAAGGGCCCCTGCCCGTAAACGGACATGGAGCTTCCGTAGATGATTTTCTTAATCCGCTCGCCCCCCGCTTCGAGAAGGCGGGCCGTACCTTCGACGTTTGTGCGGTGGAAACTCTGGTAGGACGGTGCCTTGAGGAGAGACGCGAAGTGCAGTAGGATGACGTTCTCGCGCTGGAAGAGTTCCTGTGGGATCGCCTGGGGGAGTTCTCCTTTCAGGTAAGTAATCCCTGGAAGGTACTGCCGCGGTTCCTGGCGGATGAGGGCCTTGATCGGGAGCTCCGGAAAGTGAGACCGGGCCCGGAGGAGAACCGCGCGCCCGACGAAGCCGTTGGCACCGGTGATGACAAGCTCTGTGGTCTGCGGGTCTATTACCATACGAAGGGGATGAGGCGCTTGCGTGTCCGGGCGTAGTCGCCGTAGCCCGGGATCTTAAACAGAGCGACTTCTTCAACCAGGATTCGGTAGACGACGGCCGGCACGTGAAAGATGGCCCAGAGACTCAGTGTCCAAGGATTTAGGAAGAAGAGAGCAAAACCCAAGTGGGAGAGAATCATGCCAGTGTAGGCGGGGTGCCGAACAAAATTGTAGGGACCTTCGCTGATGATTTGGTGGCCTTCCTTCACTCGCACCCGATGGGAGTAGAATTGCCCCAATCTACGGATCGCCGTCAGCCGGAAGGCGAGAGCAGCGACGAAGAGCAAGAGCCCGATGGCATGGAGGACGCCGAACTCTCCCATGCGAGACGGGATCAGGAGTCCGGTCAGAACCACGACCGCACGGGAAGCGGCGTAGATTTCTAGAGAGTACTTGTCGATGCGCGTCTCGGTTTGGCCAATCTCCTTGGTGGCCACCTTCGACTCGAGGAGGAGCCACAGGAGGTAGAGGCCCGCGAAGAAGAGCGTCGGTGCCCAAAGAGTTGTTCCGTGGAGGACCTGGACCCGCTGGTAGGTCGCCGCACTGATGGAGCCGAGGAAGAGGATCGAGAGAATGATGGGGAGCTGTCCTTGGAGATTTTTCATAGGGGTCCTTACCAGATCGCAGGGATCATTTTGTACTTTGTGCGCTTGGCGTAGTCTTTGTACCTATTATCCTGCAGAAGAAGATTTTCTTCTAGCCTAATCCGAAGGATCACAACTCCCAGCCAGGCGAAGATCATGACGGCGGAGACGGTGTTCAAGAAAACGACCGTGACACCGAGGTGAATGAAGAATGTCCCGGTGTACGCCCCGTGACGGATAACGGAGTAAACCCCACGGTCATGGAGATGCGGCCCCAAGGGTCTGATGCGGTGGCCGTAGTGTTCCCCGAGGTCCAAAATACTTTTGCCTCTGATGAGGAAGCCCAGAAGCATGATGGCCATGCCGAGGCCCGCGGACAGAACATAGGATTCGAGGGGAAGAAGTTGATTCCCCAGCCCTAAGCAGCTCGTCAAGAGGCCGATCTTGATCACCGCCGCCAGTTCCATCGTGTGCCGGTCGTAGTCATCGCTTCCTTTTTTACCGACCTCTTTGATGGAGATCTTTGACTCGAGGGCCATGTAGCCGACGTAAAAGAGAATCGTGAGGACCTGAATGATCAGCACCGGCAGCGGCCTTGGCGTTAAGAACTGCCGGAAGGTCACCGCCGTGAGAAACAGGAGCCCGAAGATGGTAAAGAGGAGGGGAGAGAGCTTGGAGAGTTTATCTTTCATAGAACCTCATCGTAGGAACTTTTATAGATGCGGATCAGGCCCGGGACCTTGAAGGCGGAGAGGCGGGAGCGAAGATGCTCCGAGAGGTCTTTCCGAGTGAACGCAAAATCTCGGGCGACGAACACCGACAAGGAGAGCTTCTCTCGGCCCCGCTCGACGGTGACATAGCTCCGGGCATTCTTCACACCGAAGAGTTCTTTGGCGGTCTCTTCGATCTCTTTGAGGTCGACCATGTTGCCCAGGATCTTCGTGAAATTGAGTCTTCGGCCAACGAAGACCACGTGCCCGTCTTCATCGAGGAATCCGATGTCGCCGGTGCGGAGCCAGCCGTTCCGGAAAAAAACTTCCCGGGCCTCACCTTCGCCGATGTAGCGGGAGATGACGCCGGATCCCTTAAGACAGATCTCCCCGGCCTTTCCAGCGGGGACCTCGAAGCCTCGGGCATCGCAGATCTTGAGTTCAACTTCCGGGCGCATGAGTGTGCCAAGAGTTCCTGCTTTCGCACTCCCGGGTCGGTTGGTGAGGATCGGAAGGGACTCCGTCAGACCGTAACCCTGGTTCGGAGAAAGCTTAAACGTTTGAGAGAATTCTTGATGGAGCTCGGGGGTCACCGAACTGCCTCCGGCCACGATGCACAGCCGTGAAAGGTCCGGCGCCGCGGAGAGCTTCGAGGCCTCGAGGAGCATCTTCTCGAGGAGCACGGGGACCACGTTGAGGTGGTCGATCCGGTGCTCCTCGATGGCCTTGAGGATCCCTCCGAGTTTTTTTTCTTTGATCACGAGCTCGCAGCCTTTCGCGAGGGGGAAGAGGAGGTTCGTGACGAGCCCAAACACCGGATAGCAGGGAAGGAGAGTCAGGAGCCGCCGCCCGGGCGTGAAGCCGAAGATCTCCTCGCAGCTGGCGACCGCTCCGCAGTAGTCTGCGTAGGTGTGCTCAACCCCGAGGGGCGTTCCGAAGCCTTTGTAGGTGAAGTGACAGGTCACCACCTGGGTGGGCGCGGGTGGCTGGATTCTGTCCTTGCGGCCCGCGGCTTCGAGCTTGTGGTGCAGAAAAAACAGCGCGGCAGAGAGCTCCTCGCTCCCTTCGTTTAACGTCAGAACGGCGTCGAGGCCTGAGAGGCCCGAGAGGGAGCGCCCATGAGAGAGAAGAAACCCATAGGACGTGAACGTGAACCGAAGAGGAATGAGTCTGCCGATCTTTTCGAGCTCTGTGTCCGTGACCGCGGGGTTCACCGGCACGTTGATGGCACCGAGAGAGAAGAGGCAGAGAAGGGCAACGGCTAAATCCTCCTCAGACTCAAAGGCGGTCAGGACATAGTCGCCCTTCCGGACGCCGATGCGGCGAAGGTGAGAAAGGTACGAGCGCGCTCGGTCCACGAGGTCCGCGTAGGTGACCCGTCGACCTCGGTCGATGAAGTTTATCGCCGTGAGTTTCTGGAGCTCCGGTCTGAGGAGGTCGGTCACAAGGCAATAGCTCATGCTTCACCTCGCTGACCTTTGTAGTATTCAGCGGTGACGACTTGCGCTTTGATCCGTCCGCTACCGAAACCTTTCTCGTTATGTATGAACTCGATGGAAACGTCGGCCACCAGGAAGTCCTCCGTCTCCGTGAGAGTGAAGTCCTTGAGCTTCAGTTCGAAGGGTGGTCTCACCCAGGCCGAAAGCTGGATCTCGGTGGCGATGAGGTTCATCTTGGAAGAGAGTGGGATCTCTTTTTTCTGGTGGGCGAGGAGCATGACAAACTGCCGAGTGACTTCAGCGTAGTAGAGGCTCGACGGTCGCGGCATGGTTGCGAAGAAGGCGCCTCGCTCGTTACAACCCAACCGGAGGCTCGAGACTCTCTCCAGGTCCGGTGCCAGGGCACTGATGAGGACATTCTCATCCCGGTGCTTGTGGGTCCACTTCTTCTCCTCGATCGGAACACTCCCTTGGGCCTGCCCGAACTCTTCGGTCACACTGCCTCGACGGATCACGGCCTTCAGAATCCCGGCCTTCTTCTTGCCTTGCTTGACGTCGAACTCGATGTTGCCGCTCTCCCGCTCGGTGAGGGTCAGTTCGATGGGTTCGTCCTTTTCCAAGAACCGCGTGAAGCGGATGGTGAGGCCCGTGATGAGGTAGTCCTCTTCGAGGTAGTAGGCGAGGAGTTCCTCGCAGCCGTGGATGGTCAAAATCCCGGGGATGTGATCCAGGGGATGGTCGAAGAAATAGGGGTGGGATTCGTCCACCAGCAGGGTTGCGGTTGCGCGAGACAGAGAGCGTTCGCAGTCCTTCAGGAAGGCACCAAAGCGCTCGGCCTTCACGGGGGTCGGTTTCAGGAACTCCAGAAGCTTCAGGTACTCGAGGGCGACCTGTTTGTTCTCACTGCTCGTCCGGAGGATCCGGTCTCTGAGGGCAGCGTCGTCCTGGACCGAAGATGCCAGGGGCCTAAAGAAGAGCTGGAGGTCACCGATGGTGAGCGAAGCTTCTTCGCGGCCCTGGAGAAATTTCGCGAGGGCGTCGGCGGGCCTCGGGTGATCTTGGTGAGGTCCCGAGGAAAGTGTCATCTCGGCCATGGCCCCCTCGTCAGCGAGGCTTAGGTGAAGCAGGAGGATCAGTGAATCCTGCTGGACGGTGCCGAGGATGAGGTCCCCGGCCGCTGTCTTAAGGAGGTAGGGTGAGAGGGAGAGGAGGGATTCGATCGTGTTCTCGGACCCGCTGATGAGCATGTGGTGGCCTCGGAAGTTAAACATGAGGGCCGCGTTCCCCGTCAGCATAGAGGGTAGGGTCGAGGCGACGGCCTCGATGGAGAGCTCGGGCCCTGGGGCGCCCAAGCGGTACTTCTTTTCGAAGGCGAGGCTCAGCTCACCTCCAAGATTATTGAGCAAGACACAGGAGAGCTTCTTCCGCTCCTCTGGCGTCGTCGGGCCCAGGAGTCGTTGTGTGGCGGTGACCGTCCAGCGCTGAAGCGGATCGAGGCGCTCCTGCATGCGAGGCCCCATGGGGACATCTCTAAGAGGCATGGGCACGAGGGCCATCTCTTGTCCCGATCTCACCTCAACGCCCTTGAGGAAGATTCGTGGCGAGTAAGACGCCGACCCTTGCGGGGGCCGTGGGGTGCGCAGAATCAGGTGGGCGTTACTTCCCCCGAAGCCAAAGGAAGAGACGCCGATGTGGATGGTCTCTTGTAAAAGAGCGACGGCGGAAGCGGGCTGAGTGATGCCCTTTTTAAGGTGCTCTGGATGAGAGCGGAACTTCAGGTGGGGGACGAGAGTCTTGTGCTGGATCATGAGGCTCGCCTTGATCACGGCCACCAGCCCCGAAGCCGCAAGCGTATGGCCCACGTTCGCCTTCGATGAACCCACCAGCAGTGGACGGTTAAAAAACCGCCGCAGACCTTCGGCTTCAGTCTGGTCGCCGAGGACAGTTGCGGTGCCATGGGCTTCGACGTAATCGATGCGGGCGGGATCGAGGCCTGCGTCTCGGTAGGCGCGAACGTAGGCAGAGGTCTGGCCCTCAAGGCCTGGGCTAAACGCCGAACCTTCGTTGCCGTCTGAAGAAAGGCCAATGCCACACACCTCGGCGATGGCGTTGGTCGCGTTGCCCGTGACGAAGACGCCGCAAGCGGCTTCACCGGGAACAATCCCGTCGGCGGTTTCGCCGAAGGACCGGAGCTCTCGAGTTTTTGACAAGGCCCCGAGCTTCGTGAAGCCGCGGTAGAGGAAGGAATGGAGGTAGAGATTTAGACCCAAGACCACAACCCCCTCGAGGGCAGAGGTGTGAAGGAGGCCTCGCGCCAGATCGAGAGCATAGAGTGAAGAGGCGCAGGCCGTGTCCACGGCGAGGGCCGGGCCCGTGATCTTGAGTTCTCGCTTGATCGTCTCGAGCTGTCGCTCGACGGAATACCCCTCGCTCTTCGGTCGAAGACCGAGTTCTGCTTGATAAAACGAGGGATCAGTCCACTCCGTAGCCACGACGAGCCCGACCCTTCGGGTTCCAACCCCTCGGAGCACTTCTGTTCCGACGTCGATCGCGGCCTGGATCTGGCGAGGGAAGCCAGAGGTCCGAAGTGGGTAGTCGGCGAGATGGCCCGAGTCCATGGAAATGTGGCCATCGGCGTGAGGGGAATCGTAGGACTTGGCGGGAAGTCCCCAGTACTCATCGAGCTTCGTAATTGGAGCTCTCTTCGCAGCGAGGAGATTCCCCCAAAGCGTTTCGACCGAGTCAGCTCCAGGGAAAACGCCGGCCATCGCGGTGATGTACAGTGACCTACTCATGGTTCACCTCAAGGCCGTAGCGAAGAGTCGACTCCGGTGAGAAGAGGACCTTGGGGTCCCGGAGGCCATGCTTGAAGAGCTCCTCCCGGAAGAGGCGGATGCCGGCATGGTTGGAAATTCCACCGAGCTTGAGCATGCGCATCTGCTGGATCAGAGACTCCGAGGCGAGGCCCGTCTCGCTCCAGACGGACCAGAGGAGGGCGGCGACGGGGAAGCTTGCCTTCCGGTTCCAGTTCTCTGCCAAGACATTTAAGATCTCATTGGCCAGAGAGTAATCGGTCTGGCCCGGTGCCCCGGACCAGCTCGAAAGGGAACTGAAAAAGCAGACGAACGAGAGGTCCCGGCGTTTGTGAAACAGGGAATACAAATTGAGCGCCGACTTCACCTTCGTCAGCACCACCTCACGGAAATCTTCAAAGGACTTATTCTTGACGAGACCGTCCCGCGTGATCCCCGCGGCGTGGATGATGCCGGAGATGGGCCCCAGCTCTGCCTCGACCTCGGTGACCATCTGCCGGAGGGTCTCGAGGTTCACCGCATCGATCTGGTGGTAGCGAAACTCGCCACCGCGGCTCTCGATCGACGCCTTGGTCTTCCAGATTTCTCGCTGGTTGGTAACGATCTGAAGTCTTCTGTTGAAGTGGGCGGTGCGCTCCTCTTGGGCGGCCCCGGGGAGAGTCGCGCTGAGTTCGAGCTTGAGCCTCTCCCGGAGTTCGTCGTCGGTGACGCAGTCACTGTAAGGCATCTCTTCTCCGATGGGAGTGCGGCCAGCGGCGGAGATCCGCGCCCCTCGGTGCTCGGCCAGGAACTTCGCCACCTCGGACGTAATCCCTCGCGCACCACCCACGAGGAGGATGTGGGGGTGTTCCGGCAGGCGGATCGAGGTGCCGTCGTCGATCGCGGTCTCCCGGTCGATGACCTCCGTGGTGAAGACCTTGCCGTCTTTTCGGTAAAAGCGGCACCGGTCCCGCCGCGCCTCGGTCTTGTCCCAGAGGAGAACCCACGGGAGGGCCGCCGGGGCCATCTTCGTCCACGGCATGTCGACGATGTTGACGAAGATCTTGTACTCTCTGGTGAGCGACCGCGTGAGGCCAACGAGGCCCCGCGTGAAGGCGTTCTGCGTCCCGTGGATCAGGATCTTTAAGGTAACCGACGGGAAGTGCTCCAGTACCAGTTCTAGGCTTTTGGCGAATTGGAACGAGCGCTGGACGTACTCTTCGAGATTCGCTTCCCAGTCCGTCATCCGCCCCCGCGGAGAAACCAGAAGGAGAATGTCGAGCTGGGATGTCTTTGGGAACTCGCTGATCGTCTGCTGAAACGGACCTAGGGAGAGGCCACTCAACCCTTTCACCGTTGAGCGCGGACTCACCGAGCGGATGTAGTTGGCGATGTCCGGAGAGAGGGCTTCCTCGTTGGCGTGCAGAACGAGGATGTTCTCCGAGAACTCACTCTGGTTTAAGTTCGAGCGGTCGATGTCGATTTTCTTAAACCGGTAGCGGACGACTTCTTCCTCGACGATCCGTCCTTCCGAGCGACGGTCAAAGAGTTTCTCGAGCTGAAGCACGTCCCCGACGGTCGGCGCATGCAGAAGTTCTCGCAGCCCCAGCTGGAGGTACGGGTGCTTGATGACCAGCGAGTTGATGAAGTCTTCTTTCTCGAAGATGTTCATCTTGAGATCGTGCTCGAAGCTACTGGTGGTGAGGACCTTATCGAGACTCACGTTGAGGTAGGCGGCAACACCCTCGCGCATGGACTTTGAAAACTTCCTTTCTGGCCCGCTCTTCCCGGCCGGAAGCTCCGTTGCGGACGCGAAGGCCTGACCAAGGTCCCGGAGGGAGTTGACCCGATGGAAGGACTGGAGCTCGATCTTTCGTCCCGGGAAGCGGGCCTGGAGGCCTCCCAAGAGTTCCGTTTTGATCAGGGAGTCGAGCATCAGGTCTTCGCTGAACCGGGTGTCGAGGTGGATCCGTTCTTCCGCCACCCCAGTGTAATTCGCGATCTCCCGCCGAACCCAAAGGAGTTCTTCGCCGAGGTCCTCTACGGGGGAGGTGACCTCGTATTTTCTAATGATCGCAGCGAGGTCTCGGACAGAGTTTGCGTTCAGGAGGGCACTCATGTCAGTGGTGTCCGCGTGGAAGCGTGCCGAGAGCTGGGAGAGGAGCTCCAGGCGCGTGATCGAGTCTAAGTAGAGGTCGTTGTCAAAGCGGGCGTCGAGTTTGATTTCTTCTGGGCGAAACCCCGTGAGCTGGGAGACTTCTTCGAGGATGATTTGCGTTGGTCCGTCGACGGTCTCTTCGATGGGTGCCGTGCTCCCCCGAGGCACGGAATCGGCGATGGCAAAATACTTCGAGAGCACTTCCTCCGTGTCCTGGAGAACTTGTCGCTCGGCCTGAGCGTGGAACTGAGAGTCCTGATGGCCCTGAAGCTCCCGGAGGAGTTCTTTCTGTTTTTCTAGGAACCCTTTGATGACTTTGTTCTTCGTCGGGGTCTCAAAGTTCACGGCCTGTGAACTCACCGGAACCGAGAGCTTGAGCCCGAGCGCCGCCAGGAACCCCAGGACATGCTGGAAGGGGTAGGGCCCATCGAGGGCAATCCCAAGGACGTCGTTCCCGGCGTGGATCTCACTAATGGTCTTGGTCAACACGGACTTCGGGCCCACCTCGATGAAGAGTCGGGCACCGTTTAGGATCATGCGCTCGATGCAGTCCACCCAGGCGACGCGCGAGGAGAGCTGCGCACTTAAGTTCTCTTCGAAGCTCTGGGGGCCGCGATAGCTTCGCGCTGGGATCGAGGAACAGACCTCGATCTGCGGCGCCGTAAATCGGTCGCGGAGGGAGCGGAGCTTCTCGAGGAATAACCCCTCCGCATGGCCCATGAGGGGACTGTGGAAAGCCGCCGACGCCGAGAGAAGGGAGCAGCGAATCCCAGCGCTCTGGCAGTGGTCTCGGAGCTGGAGGATTTCATGTTCGTGCCCGGAATACACGAGCTGAGAGGGAGTGTTGATGTTGGCCAGGAGCTCATCGGTCACAAGACCGCGCGCTTTCAGGGACTCGTGAAAGGTCTGCCACCGGTGCTGGCTTCGGTCAACCACCGCCAGCATCTTGCCCGCCGCGTGCTCGTTGGCCCGGGCCATGAGTTCTCCTCGAGCGACACTGAGTTCGAGGAGAGTCGGAAGAGAATAGCTCCCCGCCGCGGCCAGGGCCACCAGTTCGCCGAAGCTATGCCCGGCCACCATCGCTGGATGCACACCGTAGGATCGCAAGAGTCCCAGGCACGCGGCTTCGGCCACGGCGAGGGCCGGTTGCGCATGCTGAGTGAGGTCCAGGTCTCCAGGAGGGTGCCCGTCGAGCAATGGTCCGAGTTCAACCCCAAGGTCTCTGATGCCTTCGATGGACTGATCCCAGTGCTGTTTGAAGACGGGTTCCGAGTGAAGCTGGCGGAGCATCCCCGGCGATTGACTACCCTGGCCCGGGAAGACAAAGGCGACCTCAGCGTCGGTGAGCGTCCTCGCGAAGTGAAAGATGCCCTCGTTCAAGAGAGAGAATTCGGTGTCTCCGGAGAGCCGCTGCCGGAGGAGCTCGAGCTTCTTCGAAAAGTCTGCTGCGCTCTCGGCGACGATCACCGTTCGGCGGATGCCTTGACCCAGTGATGTGAGGAGGGCCGGTGAGAAACGTAATCTCGGCAGGAGCTCGAGGAGCTCGGAGGTTGAGGTGGAGTGAACAATCAGGATGGCCATGGACTGAGCGAACCTAGGTTGAAGAATGCGATCCTTTTATTCTAGGCGATCCTGGGATTTGGAACAATCAAAAGCCAATATCCGAGTGGAAGGGTCTCTGCTTGTGAATTATCCGCAACCTTGATACTTTTTATTGGATTTCCTCCACCGATCACGAAAGCGAGACACGCATGTCCTTCATCGAAGTCCGGGACCTCCGGAAGACTTACACAAGCTCTGCTCAGGATGTTGAAATCCTCAAAGGAATCAACCTGGATATCGCGAAAGGTGAGTTCGTCTCGTTGATGGGCCCGAGCGGAGCGGGGAAGAGTACTTTCCTTCAGCTCCTCGGGGCACTCGATCGGCCAACCGGCGGGGAGATCCGCATCGATGGCAAGGCGATCGGGGGACTTTCGGATCACGACCTTACGATCTTCCGTCGCCGGCACCTCGGTTTCATCTTTCAGTTTTTTAACCTCATGCCGACCCTTTCGGTGCTCGAGAATGTGGCACTCCCGTGCCTCCTCGACGGGCGGCGGATCTCGGAAGTTCGAAAACCTGCGGAGACGATCCTCACACGCCTGGGTCTGTCCCATCGGCTTGATCACCGGCCGCACCAGCTCTCCGGGGGCGAGATGCAGCGAGTGGCCATCGCTCGGGCCCTCGTCAACCGCCCGGCCCTCATCTTGGCGGATGAGCCGACGGGGAACCTCGACACGAAGAATGGGAAAGAAGTCCTCGCGATCCTTAAAGACCTGGTCTCCGAGTTTCAGACGACCCTCATCATGGTGACCCATGATAAGTCGGCCGCGGACTATGCTGATCGTCGGATTCACATGCAAGACGGCGTCGTCGTTTAGGAGGCCCCGTGTTTTTTAACCTCTTTCGCTACTTCAGCCTGCGCTATCTTCTCCTGAATCCCTTTCGCACCTTCCTGACCTTCCTCGGGGTCTCCCTGGGGATCTCGCTTTTTCTCTCGATCCTTCTTCTGAACGACGCGACCCTTCGCTCCTTGGACGCGAACGTCGAATCCATGACCGGGAAGGCCGACCTCACGATCACGTCTGACGGAATGGGGTTCGAGGACTCGGTACTCGAGAAAGTGAAAGGACTCCCAGGCATTAAGGCAGCGATTCCACTGATCATAAACTACGCCTACCTCGAAGAAGATCCAACCGGATCCACGGGGCCCATGATTTTTCTTGGCATCGATCTTTTGAAAGACTCGTCGGTGCGCGAGTACAATAAAACTGGTGAGGACATTATCCCGGATCCCTTGGCGTTCTTGAACCAAGCGGACAGCATCATCGCCACGCGCTCTTGGGTGAAGGAGCGGGGCCTCGAGCTCGAGAACACGGTGGAGCTCTTAACCAAACAGGGGGTAAAGAACTTCGCCATTCGAGGGCTGGTGGATGACGTGGGGCCGGCCAAAGCCTTCAATGGCCGCATGGCGATCATGGACATCGACGCCGCTCGCTACAACTTCGGCAGAGACGGACTCTATGATCGGATCGATCTCATCTTAGATAAGACGGTTCCCGTGGCTTCCGTCCAGGCGCAGCTTAAAGGGCTCCTCGGAAGCCGGTTCCGCGTCGAAGACAAGGAAGAGCAAAGTGTGTCCATGCAGCAGATGGTGAAATCCATTCAGGACGTCTCCGGGATGCTCGGCCTCATCGCGTTCCTTGTCGGCTTCCTCATCATCGTCAATACGGTGAACACGGCGATCTCCCAGCGGCGCAAGGACATTGGTTCGCTCCGGGCCTTCGGCGCCGGCAACTCCCACATCGTAGCGCTCTTCGCCGGTGAGTTCGTGTTCCTCTCGCTCGTGAGCTCCCTCTTCGGTTGCTGGCTCGGAGTCCTCTTCGCCAATGGCTCCGCGGAGCAAATGGCCGCGGGCATGAATGCGACACTCCTCACCAACGTCTCAAGCATGGAGATCATCTTCACCGTCGAACACCTCCTGAAAGGTCTGGCCCTCGGGTTCGTGAGCTCTTCTGCGGCCCTGGTGTACCCGCTCTACAAGGCCCTCCAGATTCATCCGATCGAGGCGATCAAACCGGCGACGGTGGACTTCGGTCTTCACCAGCGACCTCGAAACCTTGTGCTCTTTGGCTACCTCGGATTCGTCCTCCTGATCCTCACCGGTGCGGGCGCTGTGTCTTCCGACGCCGTCGAGGCCCTTCAAGGAAAAGAGGTCCAACCCCTGTTTCTCCTGACCGGTCTCGCAGGAATCGTCATGGCAGGCCCCTACCTTGTGCTGCTCTTTCTCTCGAACCTCCAGCGCCTGCCGCTGCCGTTTCTGCTAAACTTTTCCCTCGCCAACCTTCTGAAAAATCCCGCTCGCACCGCGAGCACATCGATCCATCTCTCCCTTGGCTTTAGCCTCGTGATCATCGTCTCCGCGATCAACGTGTCGTTCAAATCCACCATCATCACCTGGGCGAACGCGATCACGAGCACACCGAACGCCGTGAACGTGACTTCCTGGGGAAGTGTCTCCGGGCTTCAGGTCCAGCCGCTCCATGAGTCCCTGAAAGAGAAGCTCCTCCAGTTGCCGAAGGTGCTCGTAGCGGAGCGGAGAAACGCGGTCAACGGCATTCGGATCGTTCCCGTGACCATCTCCGGTGAGCGCTTCATGCTGAAGGCCTTCGATAACCCGGGCCCCGCCTCCCGCTACCAGTTCATCGATCCCATCGAAGGGGACCGCATGGACCTGGGAAGAAACCTGTTTGATCCGACGCAAGACCAGGTCCTCATGAGCGAGACCATGCTTTCGAAGTTTAAAAAGCGCCCGGGGGATTTCTTTGACATCGAGACCCCCGCGGGACCGAAGCGGTTCCGGATCGGAGGGAACATCCGCGAATTCGCGAGCCCCAACGGCGTCATCTACATGACCCGCGACACCTACAAGAAGTACTGGAAAGATCCCCTCGTGACTCTCTTCACGATTGCGCATTCACCGGAGATCACCGGGAAGGCCTACATCGATCTCGTTGGTCCGGGGCTCAACCAAAAAGAACACTTGATGGTGAACCTTCCTTCCAAGATCGGCGAGGAAGTGCAGAAGAACCTCAACAATAATATGGCCATGTCGGATTCGACCAAATGGATCGCGCTTTTCATCGGGACCTTGGGTCTTCTGAATTCGTTTCTGATTGGGATTCTCCAACGGTTCCGAGAACTCGGTTGCATCCGCTCCATCGGCATGACCCGAGGGCAGCTTCTCGTCATGATTCTTACGGAATCCGTGACCCTCGGGATGACCGGGATCGTTGTCGCATTTCTTCTGACCTTGCCGGTGGGCTACGTGTGGGTGAACTGGACGCTGAGTCGGCTCTTAGGGTGGAAGGTAGAGTTCTATTTCACAGGGCAGGACTTACTCATTCTCTCCGTCATCGGCGTGGTGGTTTCCCTCTCCGCAGGCATCCTCCCAGCGCTCCGGGCCTCAAGGCTTAAACTTCGAGAGGCGCTTGCCTACGAGTAAAGTCATTCTCTAGAACTTTGCAGCATTCTCTTCCTAGGCCTCACTGACAGAGTCAGACCTGTTTGTTAATTTAAAAGTTTAGGCGAGAAAACATAATCCTGTAGTCATCCATATCTTTCATTTTATTTATAAATTGCAAACAACTTGCAGTTTTTGTATACCTTTTGAACCAAGACTAAAAAAGGATACTACTTGAAAAAGATACCTCTTTTGATGACGTGCTTGTTCTCCCTGAACGCTTTTTCGCATGGAGGAGACTCGGGACCTTCTAGCCTAGAGGACGAGTTCTCAAAGACCTCCCACATTCACCTTCCTGTCAGCTACTCGCCCTCAAACGGATTGTCTTATGGCTACCAGATCGGAGGCCACGAGCACGAGGATGAAGGCCACGGAAGTGAGGAGCACCATGATGAAACTCATGATGAGTCTGCCGAGGGCGATCTCGATCACGAAAGCGGAGAGCACGCCGACTCCGACGATGTTCACGCCGACGAAACGGGCCTTGAAATCACAATTCATCCCCAGGTCATCGCTGGGTTTGATAAGTTTAAAAGATACGTGTCTCAGGAAGAGAGCACTTCTCAGGACCTCGTCGTTGAGAGGGCCAGCGAGGACAAAGAATTCATCCTCATCGAGAACCGGAAATGGGACCTGGGATTCGGCATCGGTGCCGAGACACATCTTCCTCTTCCGATCTTCGCCGCGGGTCTCGGGATCTCTTTCCTGAAAGGGAAGAACTACTACACTATCAAGAGGCTCCAGTCGAAAGGTGAGAGACGACCTTCTCTACCTCTTCCACTGAGTAAAGAGGCCATCGCAGGATGGAGAACTGGCGACGAGCTCTCCTACGCCACCAAGGGAAGTTTGATCCTCAGTGCCCTCATCGGCATTGAACCCTTTGCTCATTTCGGTCCTGTCTATGCGCACACAGGAACCTACAAGTTCAAGGCCCTCCTGCAAGACAGTGAGAAGCTCCAGGTTGAGGTCACAACGACCTCAACGGATTCCATCGCTCTGGAAGGCAACGTCATCGTGGGCTCCGTAGAAGCGGGCAAGAGCAAAGGCCACGCGGCCTCGATGATGTATGAGTTTGATCTCACCCATCCGCAAGCGTTTCACGCCGTCAAGGCCCTCTTCAACGGACGGCTCGATGTCGTGAACGACTTGCTGGTAACCACCGGCAAGATTCAACTCAAAACGGACCTCATGAACCGGGGCACATTTGTCTCCGGGAGCTTCGGTCTTCCTTATGTTTATTTCAACGGTGCAGGACGAGGTGTCTACCACGTTGAAGGAAAGATCGACGAAGTCCAGGAGGGCCACAAGATGCAGGTCTTCATGACCTCTTCGATCCAAGAGCGCTTCACGCGGGGCATCCTCTCCAAGCACCGCTGGGAGAACAAGAGCATCGTTTCCACCGTGATGAGAGGAGACCATTCGCTCATCTCTTCAATCCTCTCTTGGTCCTTTAGCCAGGATAAGGCGACCTCTTCTCTTGTGCACAAGAAGCTCGGTAAACTCGGCAACCTCTTCGGGCTTAGCTTGCCAACGGAAGTCAGACTTCCGGCAGGGAAGCTCGGGTACGTCAAGGCGGACTTCAACCTCAACCTCTCGGGCCAGGACGTCCTCCAGCTCCTGAACGGCGATGAACTCCAGAAGCTCAAGGTCAGCGCACTCCGAAACCTCGAGGAAGACTTCAAGAACAAAGGGCACCGTGCGTTCTGTCGGGTCCGCTCGTTCACGAACTGCCTTCAAAGGTACAAGAACCGCATCAATCAAAAGATGGCCAAGATCGTTCTGACCCGGCGTCAACTCGAAGCGACCTACCAATCTGGTGCGATGAGGGAGGTGACGAAAAATCTTAATGTGATCGTGGGTGATGTCTTCGCTTCGCGCTACCTAACGAAGGCCTTCGTCCGATCGATCCCAGATCTCATCGCCGAGCTTCGGCTTGAGGGCGAGAGGATCAAGAAGAGTGTCATCCTGGTGACTGAGTAAGCGGAGGTCTGAGTGGTGAGGTTTATTCCTTTGAATAAACTGCAATTAGCTTACATGTTTTGAACTCGTAAATTTAGTCTCTTAATCAAGGAGGAATTATGAAGGTCTTTTTATCTCTTCTCGTGTTCAGTACCGTTGGCCTCGCGCAAACGGAATTCAGAGGCACCGTAAAAGGAACCACCAAGCCTTGCTCCCTTCAGGTGCAACAGATTTATTACGTTGATGCCGTCGAGAAACCTGAGAACCTCCGCGCAGACGTGAAGGCCTCCTTACAAAACGACGAGCACCTCGCCTCCAATGCTGAAGAATTTTTCTTCACCCTCAGACCCGCGTCTAGAGCAAACTTGTTCTCGGGAACCGCCGAGAACAAAAAAGATCAATTGAACGTCTTCACGAAAGCAGGCGCTCCCGCCTTTAAGAGTGTTATCTCCTACGCACTCAAGTGGTGGCACGTGAATCACTTCCATTCTGCGCAGTGTGTGAACCTGAAGAATGTTCAAGAGTAGTTTCGTAGCACTCGCACTTTCTTCCTCGTGCCTGGCCTTTGCGGACGCGGAGCAACTGGATGCGATAGAGGTGCGCGAGGCCAAAGACTTCGAGTATCCGCTCTCTCGCGTCGTGCGGGACTCAGTCGTGAAGAAAGAAGTCTTGAGGAAAGAGAGAGTGCAGCACAAGAATGCGGTCTCTCTTGCCCGCGCGATTGACCTTGAGCCGGGCGTTCAGACAACTCTGACCTGTGCCAACTGCGGCTCCCAGCGTGTGACTCTCAATGGCATGCGGGGTGAGAACACCACCATCCTCTTGGATGGCATCCCCGCCTATTCTTCGGTCTCTTCTTTCTACGGCATGGAGGCGATTCCCATGGCCGGGATCTCTTCCATCGAAATCATGCGCGGAGCGGGGTCCTCCTTGACGGCCCCAGAGGCAATCGGCGGAGTGGTGAACCTCGTTACCGAGAGGACAGATCAGAACCGCTTCTCTTACCTCGTCCGTGGCGGCGAGCGGGAGTCATTTAACCAGCAGTTCCTTGGGATCTACGGCTCTGCGAAGCGCGGAACCCTGATCTCCGCCCAGACAAATCAACTGGGCTTCTTTGACGAAGACGACAACGGCGTTGCGGAGTCCTCGGCCCAGAGTCAGCGGGCCGTGTTTATAAAGCACGACCACAGACCCAGTGACCGGTTGAAGGTCACCCTCCGAAGTGGGTATCAGAATCTCGAACTCCTCGGCGGGGCCACTCAGCACCTCCGGAGCAAAACCTACCCCTCAACCCTAGCCGATGAAACGTCGTTTGAGAACGGAGACGTCCGACGAAGGTTCACAGGAAAGCTGGGACAGATCTCGGACAGGATCCGACTGAAGAGAATGGATGGGGGAGGATCTTTCCTGTACCACTTTGACGGAGAGACCAATGTCAAAGGGGCATTCTCACTGGCCAAGCAAGAGCAGCTCTCCGTCTACTCCCACGGATACGACTACGACAACGACGACATGTTCCGCTTCTTTGACCTGAAGGTGAACCGGGTTATCGGAGAGGATCACCTCCTCACCGTCGGCGTCGATCACCGGAACGAAGAAATGAACTCGGATTCGAAGTTTCTCTACCGCGTAAATGATTTCTACCGCGACAGCTTCACCTTCGACACCCTCGGGGTCTACCTTCAAGATGAGTGGTTCATCTCCGATAGGGATGAGCTCAATTTGGTCCTGCGCTTCGATACGATGAACGTCGAATGGCAGGATCCGCGCATCGATCAGAACGACCTCAAAGGATCCGTCTTCGCCCCCAGGATTCATTACAAGAGATCTCACACTGACGCTCTCTCCTCGCGGCTCTCGTTCGGCGTCGGCTACCGGGCACCTCTCACACTCTTTGAATCTCAGCACGGAACAAATGAAGAAGGCTTCGAGATCGGGATCAAGGAATTCGAGCGCGCTGAGACTTTTACCTATACGCTTAACTATGAGGGACCCCTGCGGAGCTCTGCCTTCTCGGCCTCACTGACGCAGCTGCGGAACATGGCCTACGGTGATGAGAACGAGGAACCCATAAGATTTCGAAACGCCTCTGAGACCATGTCCGTCGGAACGTTCAACTTCCTTCACGTCGAGAAGGTCACGAGCAACTGGACGGTCGAATCATCCGTTGACTGGTTTCGGATGCCGGACTCCTACAAAGATAAGCTTCCGATCGCCGCGCAGGAAACCCGGGCCAGGTTCATCTCCGACTACCACTTCGGGAAGAATGAGTTCGTGGCAACACTCAACGTGATCGGCCGCAGAAACTTAAGATCCTACAACTACGACAAAAACTATAACGTCCTCACGGAAGATCCGGACACATTCGAAGATGTCCCGACGTCCCAGAAAAGTCAGATCGCACCGATGTTTTACACCATCGACCTGTTCCTCCAACGGCAGGTGACCGAAAGACTCAAGCTCCTGGCCGGAGTTACGAACCTTCTGGATTACACGCAGACAAAGGCCAAGGAGTCTCCGCTCTCCTGGCGTATCCACCAAGATCACGTCCACCTCGACAACCGCCACATCTGGGGTCCGGTCCAAGGGAGAGTCCTGTACGCTGGCCTTAACTACCAGCTCTAATGAACTGGATGATCTGATCGCAGCTCCGAAGACCTTCGTAGGTCGTGAGCTTTCCTTTCGCTTTGATGGTGACCGCCGGGCTTGCTGTCCCAAACCCCAGCTCCTTCTTGGCGGCCGAGTTTAAAAGATACGTTTTAAACGGCAGCTTTTTTCTTCGGACGTAGCGGCGATGTTTTTCCTCGCTCCCGCCGTCGATGAAGGCGACGACGCTCTCGGGGGCAACACAGTTCTTAAGGACCTCCACCTGCTGCTGACAAACGGAGCAGTTCTCCGTGACGTATAGATGAACAAGTGTGCTCTGGGCACTGATTTTTTCGATTCCAAAACTGTCTAGTCTCGTGAGTTCCAGGGCCTCTGAGTGCCGTGAGGGGAGTGCCAGGACCGAAACGAGAGCAAAGAAAAAAAATCTCAGTGGACCCATGGATTTCCTAAGTCAGTGCCGGCTACTTGCAGGATTTCTTCCCGGAGACTTCGATCATAATTCTGACATCCGGCCAGGTCACGCCCTCGTGCAGTGCCTTGCAGGCAAGGTTGATCCTGGAGAGGTTGTCCTGAAGAGAGAAATCTAACACGTTGATGTCGGCGGTTAGAATGAGGGAGGTCCCCTTGTTCTCGACATTAAATCGTACTTCTTTCGAGGCCTCCTGGAGCTTCAGGAGTGCTGAGACACTTGTCTTGTCTTTCACTGAGAATGCTCCGGAAATCTTAACCGCTTTCCCTTTGTCCGTGAAAAAGTTACTGACGATCTTTCTGTCTCGGCCTGGGTTCCCCGTCGCGACGGACGTGGAGTCGATGCTGAAGGTCGCTCCCGCGAACCTTCCAATGACGTCGTCGGACTTGGCAGCACGGAAGCTAAACTTCTTAAACTCTCCCTGAACGGCGACTTTCCTGGGGGTCTTGTACGCGAGCCATTTGACACTCACGTCCTGGGTTCTGATCACAAGGGGGCAGCTGGCCTGGATAGAAAACGAACTAAGGACGAGAAATGAAATGAGAAACGTTTTCATAGAGTTCTCCTAGCGTTGCCAGCGTTTCTGGAAAAACAGAGTGACCGACTTCGAGAGGGAAGTGTTGAGGGGAGACCCGAAGAGTGTTTGATCGGAGTAGCTCAAGACGATGCTCTCGTTTGATTTGAAGAGGTAACTCATGAGGAGAGACCCCGAGGCGTACCTCTTGAGGGTCCCTTCCGATGGGGTGGTTCCGGTCACATCAGTGGGGGCTTCGTAGAACCAATTGATCAGGCCCCCGAGCCTCACGCTCTCCCAGTTGTGGCCAACGCCAAGGGCAGTGCTTCCCCCGTAGCTTGGGGTCACTCTTCCCGTTGTCGTATCGTTGGAAACCGACTTCGGCAAAGAGTAGTGGGCCTCGAGGTTAAAGTTCGCGTCCCAGCTCCCCCAACTTTTGGTCAAGACGGATCCCCCACCGATGCCCCAGAAGCCTCGCCCTCTGGCGTCGATGCCACTTCCGTCATCGGACTCGTAGATGGATTTTCCGGTGGGTAAAATGAGGGAGAGGTAACCGATTCCTTTTGGTCGAAGAGGATTATAATCCCAGTCTGGAAGGTACTCGTACCCAAGCTGCAAGGAAATGTCCCCAAGACCTGCTGAGGAATCCGACTGGGCCCCGTCTCTCGTGCGTCTTTGGTAGGGGACGGAGAGCCCGACTTGGTAGAGGTCCTGGAAGATGTGGGCGCCCTCGATCTTGTAAACTTCGGTGACGTCCTTCTTTTCTCTCCGGCGCCAGTCGCCGTTCGTGAACACGTCCGCGTGGATGCGGGAGTACGTGTAGCTCGTCGCAAGCTGGGCCTTATCATCGGAGGTGATGATCGACGGGATCGTAAAGCCAGAGCCGCAGCACGGTGCTGCGAAGAGGTTTCCGGAGACCGTCAGCACCGTCGCGCTAAATAGTAATCTTTTGAATCTTCTCTTCAAGAACATCAAACCCATCTCTTAGTTGATACCGTATGTCCCAGGGCCCAGGCATGATGAAAAAAATATCCGTCGCCCGGTACCTTCCGACGTCAACCCTCTCGATCTTCACCGGAGACGAGCCGTGTCCCATGCTTGGCATCCAGAGGACGATGAAGGGATCTTTGATGGGATCGACGAATCTGGAGTCATCATTTCGGTCTACGAAGCTCAGAGTCATTTCTCCGAACGTGCTCTCTGTTGGTTTCTGGACCCACTCGGTTTTGAGGCAGAGGTCTTCAGTGGAGAACAGAAGACCGCAGTCCCCAGTGATGCCGTCTAGTTTGCCCTCGAGGCCGTCGACGTACCGTGGTTTGGCACACGAGCCGAGGAGGAAGAGGATGAGGAAAAAAGAAAGGGCCTTAGTTCCTTGCAATCTGACATCCCAAAACTCTCGTGCGTGAGCTCTCAATCACCTCACCGGCCAAGAATTTTTTAAGTGTGACTTTCAAGTAAAAGCTATCGGCTTTTTCTGGATCTGCGGAGGAAGTCACTCCCCCCTGGTAGGCGAGGTTCCCCTCCGGAGTGACTAAAAAGGCATGGGGTGTCCGATGGGCCCTGAGGCGATCGGCCCACGCTGAAGCTTCGTCCTGAATGACTGGGAAGGGGAGGCTTAGGGATCTAAAATACTTTTCGCTGTCGGCCTTCGTTTCGTTGGCGTTGGAATGGACTCCGATGAATTTTATCTCCGGGTGTGTTGTAGCGAGCTCCGCCAGGTGACCGATGTGGGCATGGGAGCAGGGGCACGCGCTTGAGAGAAAGACGAGCACCGAGCCCTTCTTCGATTCCTTCCATTGGTGCTCGAGGATCGTGCCACTGATCAGGTCAGTTCCTTTGATCGGTGGAAGGGATGCTGCAGTGCACTGCATCGAGAGAAGGAAAATTGAAATCGCGACGATTCTCATGATTCCTTATATCTCACATCGCACCACTTTTGGTGCAACATTTTGTTGCTCTAAAATCCGAAATTTTTTTGATAGTCTACCTTCAATACCGGAGGTCAAAGTATGAAAGTGCTCTTACTCACTACCCTTATTCTATTCAGCAATTTTTCTTTTTCCGCAGCGAGTTTTGAGGGGGCATGCTCCCAGGTGACGAAGGTCTGCGCGTCCTACCAAACTGAAGCACCGTTCACGACAACTCAGGAGGGGAGGTTCAGACTGATGCTTCAATCGACGGATCAAAGAGAGGTCACTTTTGTGAAGGCCGATCTGTGGATGCAGATGGGCACCCATGGGCACGGCTCTTCACCGTTAAAAATTACTCCGACAGCACCGGGTGAGTTTGACGTCACTAAGGCCTATTTCGTGATGAAGGGGACCTGGCAGATTCGAGTGACCTACGAGCAAGACTCTCGGCGAGAGACCCTCATCATTCCCGTTGTTGTTGGGAATTAGGCAATCGACCTCAAACCACCGGTCTCAAGGTCTTTTTTTAAGTTTCCGTTGAAGGCTCTGGCGGTGAAGCCCCAGGGCCTTGGCGGTTTTGGCGATGTTGCCCTCATGTTTTAAGAGCATGTATTCGATGTATTCGTGCTCCTTCTGGGACAAACTGATGGGTGAGTTGCTCTCGTCTTGAGAGATCCGACTGCCCTTCAGGGCCCCCTCAAGCATGTCCACGTCCACGGGTTTGGTCAGGTAGTCGGAAGCCCCGAGCTTGATCGCCTCAACGGCGGTGGCGATGCTGCCGTACCCAGTGACGGCGATGATCCGACACTCGGGGGAAAACGTTTTAATCGTCTGGATGACCCTGGTTCCGCTCTCACCTTGGAGCCGCATGTCGACGATTGAATACTGATAGGGTTGCTGTGGGATCGTCCCGAGAGAGTCTGCCTCTGTGACGTGGTAGCCTCTTTCTTCGAACTCGAGCCGAAGCGTTTTCCGGAGCCGATGGTCATCTTCGACGATGAGGAGAGTCTTTGGCCCTGTCATCGCTCCCACCGTGGGAATGTGAGCTCGACGGAAGACCCTCCGGTTTCGAGGTTTCGTACCCGGAGACCGCCTCCGATGGAGTTCATGAACAACTGAGTTGAATAGAGTCCGAGGCCAGTGCCTTTCTCCTTCGTGGTATTGAAAGGTTCTCCGATGCGCTCCAGGACCTCATGCTTGAAGCCGGGGCCCGAGTCCGAAATGATCAGGCTCAGCACGGAGCCTGCACTCAAGATTCGGACCGAGATCTCCGCTCCTGGCGGTGTCACATCGGCAGCGTTGTCCAAGAGGTTGAACACCGCCTGCACGAAATTGATCCGATGGACTCTGACCTCTCCATCCTGGGCGGAAAAGTTGATGGGCAAAGGAGAAGTTTCCTTCCAGGTCTCGATCGCTTGCTTCGTGAGGTCCGGGAGACTCACGATCTCAAAGTCGTGGTCCGAAAAATGAAGCTGAGAGAAGTTCATGCGCCGGAGCACTTCCTCGCAGTCTTGGATGCTTCGTCGGCACTCCTCGAGGTCTGCCTTGTCTCCTTCTTTGGCCGCCAGGAACCTCGCGAGGCGAAGCTTTGCGTTCTGCAAGGGCGATGCGAACTCATGAGAGAAGCCTGCGCTCAACGAACCGAGCGCTCGCAACCGATCCAGTCGTTCAGTGTGCAGCGTGAGGCCGACGAGCCGTTGCTGGCCTTCGTTGAAGAGCTCACCGAAGGACCTCGCGATCAAGAACGCAACGGAGGGGATGAGCACTTGTGAGAGGAGGTAGGGAAGAGTCTGCGGGGATAAGAGCGAGGAGAACGCAGCGCTGGAGGTAAGCGTTGGTTGGAGCTGGATCGCCGTGATGCAACAGAGTAAGATGAGGAAGAAAAGATGTGAGCTTCTCCCAGCGGAAAAGATTCCTCCTAAGATCGCCATGACGTAAAACAACGCGTAAAACGGATTATTCGAGCTCCCCGAAATCCCAAGCAGGACAGTGAAGACGACGAGGTCGAGAGTGACCTGGGCCGAGAGGAAGAAATCAGAGACTTCACCGACCTCGTTCAAAACGATGCGGCGGTAAAGGTGTGCGTTGTAGCACAAGAGAGCGACGAGGATGATCGCAAAGACGACGTGCGACGCTTGATCGATGTAGCCGTAGTATCTTCCCAGAATGGAGAGAGGAATCTGCGAAAAGAGAGCAAGGCTACGCAGTCGCACTAGCCACAGCAGCTTCATTTCGGAAGGCCCAAGGTGTTTGACGCTCGAGTTAAGGAAAAACGGAATGACGAAAGCTGCCTGACCCATGGGACAAGCTTACCTGCTCCGGGAGAGAAATTCTACGGAGCTCGGGCGTGTGCAACAATTTGCTGCACTTTAGGCCTTCTGTCCGCGGTGAACTCGAAATCTCCTGGCGTCCTCAGAACTGGTAGGACCCACCGATGCCGGCCGAACTCAAATCCCTCAGCGCCCCAAGTGGTGCATTGTCGGAGCCGCTGAAGATGAGCCCGTAAAGCTGGACCTGCAGGTTATCCGTGACGAGGTAGTCAAACTGCGGAGTGAGAAGGCTCGAGCTTTCCTGGTGGAAGTAGTTCAGCCAGGTGAGCTTAAATTTGAATTGGTTATACTCCGTCGGCTCATAGAGGTAGACCAAGAGGTAGCCCACGCGGGTCTGAAGGTGCTGCGCAAGCACGAAGCAGTTGAGCTTCTGGATCCCAGCGGTCACCTGGTCGGCCGAAGGAGCGACGTCGTAGCTCGGGTAGTGGTGGACCACCGCCTGGACGTTGAGCCGGTGCTCATCCTCAAAACTCTTCTCAATGCCTCCGACGAAGTCGTAGCGGCTGGGGTCCCGGATGTAGTCGGCGTCATCGAAGACCTGCGTTCGGTAGATGTAGGCGGCTTCGAGGCGAACGACGAAGTCTTCGAAGTCGCTCACGAGGTTAACACCGTGGCCCTGCTGGCGAGCATAGGTCGGGGTCAATCGGAAACTAAAGGGGACGAGTGTGCGGGAGTGCTCCACGAAGAGGGGGAGCTTACTCACGCCGTTGAAGTACGTGTAGTCAAATTCCCAGCCCTGGCCCGCGTAGGCCAGGCGGGAGGCGAATTCCATGCGTTTCTGTTGCTCCGGTGCCTCGAGGCTCACGACGCCGTTGGTGAGTTCCTCGTTCAAGAGAGCGTCGGTCCTCGAGTGAAGTCCCACCACCCACTGCTCAACACTCCAGGCAGAAGCGCCACCCTCCGGCGTCCATTGGACGACGCCGCTTAGGTGGCCGCGGCGAGTGAGCTGGTCGTCGGTGACGAGGAGGATGTTCCGTTTTCCGGTAAGAAAGTCGGTGGGATTGAGACCGTCGGCCTTTCCCCAGGAAGTTGTCATCTGCCCCGCACGGATGTTCCAGTCTCCGAAGTCGTATCCCACGTTGAGCTCGTTGAGCTCGAAGATCGCTTCGCCAGCGTCCAGGTCTTTCTCCGGGACGAGGAGAAGCGGAGTTTTGACGTAGTAGCCGATGCCTTCGAAGCGCAGGCTCAGGTCGTCGTACTTCGTCTTCGATTTGAGAAAGAGTCCACCGTTGGTTTGGGTCTCGTCCTCCAAGTAGGTCTTCGTTTTCTGGAGCTGATTCCCCCAGAGCTTACCACCCCAGTCGACCTCGGCCCAAGCGAGGGCCGGAAGACACAGGAGAAGGAGCGCGGGCCTAATCATCTTTTCCGAGACGCTGCTTGAAGAACTTCGCCGCAGGGATAGGCGTTTTAGAGTCCAGGGCGGAGAACTCGAGCACGGTGAACTGGCCATTGGTGAGATTTTTCATGTGGAGGTGATTAAAAAAGTACGAGCCCTTTCCGATCTGTGCGATCTGAGTGGTGTCGAGCTCTTTGAAGAGTTTGCCCGTCTGATCGAAGTAGTGAACCCGGTCGCTCATGAAGTTATCGTTTCGGATCCAGAGCATGAGTTTCGAGTACCCCAGCCGCTCAGCACTCAGCGGGTTCTTGAGCGCTGCAGTGATTTTAAAACACTGAAGCTTCTTCGCTGTCTTCGTGTTCGGGCAGGCGGTCATGCCGGAGTTGGAATACCGGTAGTCTTCGTTCTGAAGAGCGGTGATGTCGGAGAAGGAGAAGTCCGAGGCCATGAAACTCCCGTTCTGCTGTGAACTTTCGACGATCCTCGTTTTCTTAAACGTCGGAAGCCACATGAGGATCTCCGTCTTATCTCCTTCCGCCTCGAGGAAGAGGATCGCCTGATCCTTCACCGTAATGGGCGTATGAAACTTCGTGAGAGTGTTGTAGTGGACGCCGTCTGGTTGAAGCTGCCGCCACCAGGTGAAGGTCTTCTCCTGGCGCTTGCGCGAACCACCGTCGATGACGATCTTGCCCGAGGCCTGGAGCTGTGTCAGTTTCCTGGCCGCCTCGTTCTTTTTCATGACGAGAGTGGCGTCGTACTTAAGTGGGGCGGCAGGCTTGGTGCGGGCCGCAGACTTCATGCGAGCGGCAGGCTTGGTGGGGGCGGCAATGGCCGCGGTCATAAATAAAACCGTGCACAGTAGCTTCATGGGTTCTCGCTGGATGATGTAATTCTGAAAGTATAACAGGATTCAATAAAGATCGGGAGTAGGATATTTGATCGATCGATTTTGACGGGTTTGTGTCTTCAGAGTTCAAAAAGATCGAGGTTAAAACAGACGATTTCTTCGTTCGGGGAAGGTGCCAGAATCCGCTCTTTGTCTTCAATCAGCCTAAGAATTAAATCTTTAATTTTTAGCGCATCTCCCTTGGAAAGTGTCATCACGGAGGAATAATGAAGGTCAAGGTCTCGCTCCTCTTCGAGGGACTGGATCGCCTTGTGCCGAAAGTTCTGATGGTGTGATCGGATGTAAGGTGAACTCTTCTTTAAATGGATCCGACATTTTCCATGCTCGTACCTCCCATCGACTAAAGTAATCAGGCCCTTCTCCGTTAGAAAATCAAGGATCTTCTGCGTAAAGGCTTTACTGATTTTTAAATGGTCACCGATGGTCTTCGCCGTCCGATACCGGTCAATGGATACGATCATGTGCACGGCCCCGTAGGCCCAGTGACCGTAATAAACTCCTTTGGCGACCTCGTCTAATTCTTGGCTGACTTTTTTGATTTTTCCCGCGATCTGCTGATTCTCTTCCTGGATGGCGCTGACCTTCTTAGAGTAGTAGCGTTTTAGGTCCTCGCTCCCCGAGCGCTCCAGGTGCAAGAGATTCAAAAGATAATCCTGTTCTCGAAGATCGAGCTCCAGAAAGTTTGCGATTTTGATCACGCTCTCGGGACTAAAATGGATCTTGCTCTTTTTTAGAACCTGGGAAATGTAGCCCGGGTGACAGTTGAGGGCTTCGGCCAAGCGAACCTTACCTCCACGGCCTAATTTCTCTTTCAAGAGGAGACTTATTAAGTCTCTGTAATCATTTATTTTGTAGTCCATAATTTAAGTAAATTATAAACAATGAGAGGCTTATTTTCAAACGAATATAAGGAAATACTATAGTTTTCACCTTAGCCTAGTACTATCTTTACAACTCCTTCCCTGCAGGGGAAGAAACTATCAAAGGGGACTCGATGCGACTTCTTAGCTTTTTTATGGCCCTAGGACTTCAGTCTTCTGCGGTCTGGGCCGGAAATGGAACCAGCGGCGGGGGGAATATCTACGGAGATCAACTCAATCCATGGTTTCTTCAGAACACGTCCACTGTCTCGTATTGCGTTGAGATCGATCCCGATTTCAGTGATCTTCCCCGTTCTCGAGTTCTCGAAGTGGTAGGGGAGTCGATTAATTTTTGGAAAAAGACTTTTCGAGAGTACCAAGGAATTAACTTTTCGCAGGACTTCGAGTTCGACGTAAAGCTCGCTACTCAGTCGTTTCAATATATGGATAGCTGCGACGGAAAAGAAGATCTGAAATTCCAGATGGGTTTTTTAACCGAAGAACAAAAACTGTTTCTACCGAACCACCGCCAATTGCTCGGCATTGCCTACCGGACGTCGTATGATCTCGCCCAACTTCGGGGCAAGGGATTTATCTATGTCGCACCCGAGCGCGGTCTCTCGAGACCCGTTACACCTCTGATGCATCCGCGGCCTTGGTCCCACGGGCGCAATCGTGCGCTCCTCTTCACCGTTCAGCACGAGCTTGGGCACATCTTTGGCCTTCAGGACGATCACTACGGTAGCGTGGATTTGATGAATGCTAAGCTCGTCGAAAGAGTCACCGAGCGCTCTAACGTTCGGGATATGAACAGGGCCAATGCGATCATCAGTTCGAACCCACTCGGTTGCAATATGAAGTTCGAAAGTCATTCAGAGGTTACGGTCACGACATTTCCGAACGGTAAGGAAGAGAACCTCGAAATCGAAGTTCTCTCGCGAAATGGACAGATCCGTATCATGCACGATAAAAAGCTGTGGGGTGAGATTGAGCTTACTTTCAATCGACTTGAATTCAACAATGAAAGAGGCGCGATCTCTGTCTATCTGACTCCTGCTCAGCGGGTCTTCCGTAAGCTACCACGAGAAGCCTACCATCAGCACCTCGAGATCTATCATGTCGCGGACTATAAGCTCCGCGATCAGACTCTCAAGCTCGTGAGCGGAGAGGTCAAAAAGATGGACCTTGAGTTTGATCGGAGCTGTAAGCCGGATGTATTATAAGACTTTTGCCGGGTCTCTTCATCATGGCCTAACGGTGTGTGATGTAAACGACCCGGCTTAATCATGGATATCAATGGACGCCCAATTCTGGATCAACGCTTGGATGGAAGGCCGGACGGCCTTCCACCAGTCTGAGTATAACGAAAAGCTTCTCGCGTACTTTCCGACGCTCTCACCTACACAAGGTCAGTCCGTCCTCGTTCCCCTCTGCGGGAAAAGCCGGGACCTCTGCTGGCTCCGGGATCAGGGGCTCACCGTTCGAGGGATTGAGCTTTACGAAGAAGCAGTCGCGGCGTTTTTCCCGGAAAATGCTTTCTCCGCCCCGACCATCACTCGTCGCTACGACTTCGTGACCTACGAGTCGGAGGGCGTTGTGATTGACTGCGGAGATTTCTTCAAGTTCGCGGCACCTGCGGCCTTCGACTTCGTTTACGACCGCGCAGCACTCGTGGCCCTCCCCGAGTCCATGCGCGAGACCTATGCAGAGAAAGTCCAGGCGTCTCTTCGTCCGGGAGGGAAGTGCCTTCTCATCACGTACGAGTATGATCCCCGCGAATTTCAAGGTCCACCTTTTAGCGTCGACGAGACCCAGGTCCGACTGCTCTACGGCGGATGTTGTGATGTGAGGCTACTTTTGCGACGGGATTTGAAGGTCGAAGGATCGAGGCTCTCGGCCCTTCCTTCTCTTAAGGAAGCAGTTTATGAAGTGACTAAGAGGCAGGGGCCTTAATCGATCTTCACTCCGGCGTCTTTAAGCTCACTTTTTATTCCCCAAATCTTCTTTAGAAGTTTCGGTGAATGAGATCCCAGGTAGGCCATGAGGTTAAATTTGAGAAACCGCCCCACGAAAAGTGCGAGGGTGAACTCAAGAACCGGCGTATGTGCGAGGGCCGCGAGGATGACTACTGGTTGCTGAAGAAACGGACTCGCCCCGACTGCGAACACGATCCAGATGCCGTATTTGCCGAAGAAAGTCTCGCTCCACATCCACGCCGAAGACTGCTCAATTCCGGGGAAGAGATCCATCACCCAGGGAAGCCCCATCCGTTCCACTAACACCCCGAGGGTCACGGCGCCGATGGTTGAGCCTACGGAGACGCACAGGGCGTAGATGACCCACCGTCGCGGGACGAGCATGGAACTTGCGATCAGGATGCCATCGTTGGGGATCACGATAAAAATACTATCAAGCCCGGCCAGGAGACCGATGAACGGCGGATACCACCAGCGGTCGGCGAAGCGCTCGAGTTTCTGGACATACGACTGGATCTTTATGTGCATTTTCTCTGCGGTAGACATTTTCCCCTCGGGCGTTGAACTCCTATTCTAATCAATTAGTTCCCGGAGCACAAACCCTTCTGGCGATTGCTGCTCGGCGAGCATGGTTACAAGGGCGCAGACTCGAGGTACCAAGGTCCTCATGATTACGAAGAATTTTTTGATCGCCGTAACTCTTTATGTTCTCTGGCTCAGCTCCCTGGCCCGGGCCCTGACGATCGATTGGAGCACTCCGATCAGCGTTCTTGGCATGATGTTCTGGCTCACATTCCTCTACACGGGCCTTTTCATCGAGGCCCACGACGGGATGCACGGCAGTCTTGCTCCGGAGTCTCGACTTAACCATCTCGTCGCCATGCTCTTCGTCTGGAGCTACGGCTCCCTGTCCTACCGGCGCCTCCGAGAGGAGCATCTACGGCATCATCGGCATCCGGGGATCGTGCATGATGATCCAGACTTTCATCGAGGGCAGTCATCCTTTTGGCGCTGGTACATGAGTTTTATGGTCCATTACAGCACCCGCACTCAATACCTCTTCCAAACCCTGGTGTTTCTCTTCCTTCACCTCATTCTTGGAGTTCCCTGGGAGAGGTTGATCCTTTTTTGGGCCATTCCGTCCCTCCTCAGTACCCTCCAGTTCTTCACCTTCGGAACCTACCTCCCGCACCGGCCGGGGACTGATCTTGACGAGAATAAAAGCAGGTCCAGCGGTCTACCTTGGGTACTGTCCCTTCTGACCTGCTACCACTTTGGCCTTCACCGTGAGCATCACCGCCAACCGACGACCCCATGGTGGGAGCTTCCGAGGCTTCGGTGCAGAGAGTGATGATCCTGGGCATTTGTCTAGGGTTCTCTCTTCTGGAACTCACATCGATCTTGATGCACAAGTACCTCTTCCACGGTCCCTTGTGGCGGATCCATCGCACGCACCATAGGAAAACTGGTCCGGGGGTGCTCGAGCTCAACGATGCCTTCTCGCTGCTCTTTGCTGTCCTCGGAGTCACGCTCCTCCACTTGGGCCAGAGGGGCGGAGGCTTTGTGCTGGGACTTGGGTTAGGGATCTGTGCCTATGGGATTGGCTACTTTCTCGTCCATGATTTGATGACTCACCGGCGCTTCGTACCGCTGAAGCCTCGGGGAAGCGTCCTCACCCGCTTGGTGCGCCGTCACCGCTGGCATCACCAACGCTGCGACCAAAGAGGGCAAGGACCCTGGGGACTCTTCTCCGGCCTCTGACTTACGGGAGAAAGGTCTTCTCCTGAAGTGCCTTGACCGTCTCATCGCAACCTCCGACGAGCTTCCCTTTCACGAAGACCTGGGGGTACGTGGGCCACCCGCTCCAAAGCTTAATCGCCAGGCGCGACTTCCAACCCTTAAAGTAGCTCCCGTACTCGAGGTACGCGTACTTGATTCCTGCTTCATCAAGGGCCCTGCGGGCCTTCTTCACAACGGGATTCTGGGCCATGCCAACGATGACCACATCATTGGATGCGACAGCGGTGATCACTTCCGCGACGACGCTCGAGTGGAACGAGGTGATCGCTCGTAAGGCGTCGGGGCGAACTTGGTCAGAGGCAAGTGTGGTGCGGTTCATGAGATCTCCTTGGTGTTCGAAAATTGCCGTTGGATGAGATTGTGGTAGAGGCCATCAGGGTTCCGGAGAAGCTCCTCGTGAGTGCCGGATTGAACCACCACTCCGTCATCGAGGACGAGGATCTTATCCACTCTCTTGACCGTCGAGAGGCGGTGAGCAATGACGATGGTCGCGCGCTGACCCAGCTGCTCTTCGAGGGCCCTCTGCACGAGGTGTTCGGACTCGGTATCAAGGGAGCTCGTCGCCTCATCGAGGATCAGAAGTTTCGGATTCCGAAGGATCGCACGAGCGATGGCGACCCGTTGCTTCTGGCCTCCGGAGAGCTGAACCCCTCGTTCACCCACCAAGGTCTGGTAGCCGGCAGGAAACTTCATGATGAAGTCATGTGCGAAGGCCTTCTTCGCGGCGGCCACGATCTCTTCCTCCGTCGCGGTCGGAGCCCCATAGCGGATGTTGTCGAAGAGAGTCTCCGAGATGAGCACTGGCTCTTGGGAGACGACACCGATGCTCCCGCGCAGGGCCCGGCGAGCGAAGCTGCTGCTAGGCTGCCCGCCGATCCGAATTTCCCCAGCGCCGGGTGCGTAGTGCTGCAGGAGGAGTTGAACGATGGTCGATTTGCCAGAGCCCGAGGGCCCGACGATCGCAATTGTTTCCTTCGGCGCGAGCGTGAAGCTCACCCCTTTAAGGACGGGGAAGTCGGGTCTTGAGGGGTAGGAGAAATGAACGTCTCGGAAGGCGACCTCGGCGGTGGGAACCACCGGTGTTCCGGTGTCGAGGTCCTCGACCGGACACTCGAGGAGTTCGAAGATCCTGCCGCCCGCTCCGACGGCCGACATGAAATCGGTCCAGAGGCTTCCGAGCATTCCGACGGAAAACGCCACGGTGATGACGTAGAGGAGAAACGACGTGAGGGTACCCACACTGAGTTCTCCGGCGATGACCAGCCGGCCCCCGTACCAAATGATGAAGACGATGGCCCCGAGGCCCAGAAGAGAGACGAGGTTCGTGAACCAGGCGACCTGGTGGATCTTTTCTTTCGAGAGGAGGAGCGAGGCTTCGAGTCGACTCCGGTACCGCTTGAGTTCGAAGTCTTCCTGGACAAACGCCTTGACCGTTCGAACGGCGGCGAGACTGCTCTCAGCGACGTCCGTTGAAGTGGCCAGTGCATCCTGACCTCTCCGAGAGATCGCCTTCACTCGCTTCCCGAACTGGGCCGCAAGAAATCCCAACGGAGGGATGATCACGAGGATGAAGAGGGTGAGCTTCGCGGAGGTAAAAAAGAGCATCACCAAACCGCCCACCGCCTGAACACCGGAGCGGACGAGCATCGAGATGTTCACACTCAGCGCATTCTGGAGGACGGCCGTATCGCTGGAGAGTCGGCCCAGGAGGTCGCCGGTTTTACTCCGGTCAAAGAAGGCGACGTCCTGACCGAGGATCTGGGAGAAGAGGCGCTCGCGGAGCCGCTTCACGGTCTTTTCTCCGGCCAGGGTGAAGTAGTAGTAGCGAAGGGCCGAGGCCCCGGATTGGATGATGAAAACTCCGAACGCTATGAGAGCAGCGTAGTTGAGCTGCGAGAGATTTTTGTACACGAGTGCGTCGTCGATGATCTTTTTCACCGCTTGAGGGTAGGCGAGGAGGGCCGCAGAGCTCAGCGCTAGGAAAAAGAGACCGCGAGCGAGAAGTGGCCATTCAAGGCGGGAGAGGCCCAAGAGTTTTTTGATCATGTTCATGGGATTAAAGTAAAGTTTAGTTTACGTAATGTAAAGTTTAGTTTACCTTGGTTTTACATGAAACTTTCCAACAACCTCAAGGCCCTTAGAAGACTCCATGGCGAGCTCTCCCAGCAGCAGTTGGCGGAAATGGTGGGGTGCTCTCGCCAGACGATCATCTCCATCGAGAGCGGCTGCAAGAATCCTTCGGTAGAACTTGCGCTGAAGCTCTCCCACGCCCTCAAGACTCCACTGGATCAGATTTTCTCGCTCGAGGAAGGGCAGGAGAAGGCGCGGTTTTGTCAGCGAGTGGCCAACTTCTTTAAGTGCCGCGCCTAGGAACGACCTAGAGTTCTTTGGGAGCAGGGCCCATGATGTACAGTGCCGGTCGGCTGAACTGCGCCGTTAGACCTCGGAGGATGCGGATCTCTTGATCAGCGTAGACCTCGAGGAGTTGCCCGCCGAGGCCCACCGGTGGGAGCCAGCGCGGCAGATGCACCACGGAGAGCTCGTTCGCTTCGAGCTTCGCGGCAAGGTCGGCGAAGTTTTTCTCGGGAACGTTCCGCAAGAGCACACTGTTTCGAACAAAAATCCCGTCGATCGCTTGCGGAGTAATGGTGTAGTTCCCTTTCAGGAGAAAAACAGTTTTAATCCCGGCGCGCTCGAAGAGGGCGACGTTGTAGAAAACTCCATCGGGCATCACGACCTGGTAGATGTGATCGGTGCGGGAACCGGCGGGGATTGTCCCGTCTCCCGTGGTCGAGTAGGGCCCGAAGATCTGCCTCCAGGGTCCAATGATTTTAGCGGCGCGCTCCTCCATCGAAAGAGCGGGAATGAGGCGCTCAAGGTCCTGAACCTTTTCTTCGATCTGGGCCTGAAGCTTCCCGTCGACGTCTGTTTTGCCTTCGAACTTCTGGGCCAGAGTGAGAATCTCTGTTTTGAGTTCCCGGATCCTCTCGTCTGACGCCTGGGCGACGGAGAAGGAGAAAAGTAAAAAAGAACAAAGGATGAGCTTCATGAGCGACTCCAGTGAAAAAGTTTTAGCTATCATCTCGAGAGTCCGAGTGTTCGCCTAGCTTTTTTCACCTCGACAAGACTTGGGCGGTTCGAGGGCCTAGTGCGGGGCCCCGAGCACCATGAGACCTGCAACGAGGGCAAGGTTGAGGAGGCACGCCAAGAGGGGCCAAACTCGCCGCCGACCTTTTTGGAACATGAGCCACACGAAAAAGAAGTTACCGCAGAGGAGAGCTGCGGCGATGAGTCGGACGAGGATGGGCATCGCGAGTTTGGCCTGGAGGAGCGTCACGATCAGGGCGTACCCCGTGACCTTAACCACAATCACCGCCGTAAGAATTTTAAAAAACTGTGCCACCATGCCTAAAGTATAGCGCCACTTCGCTCCCGGGCCAAGGAGGGGCCCCGGCGGGCCCCTTTGAGATTACTTCTCCTCTTCGCTGGCGTCTTCCATGGACTGCTTCTCGGACCGCATCCCCCGCTTCATGGCCTTGTGGTCTTCCGATTTGTACTCCTTACACTGCATGAGGGCAGTCTTGTCTTTCGCCCCGTTGACGCAACTGCTGTACGTTTCGAGCATCGTCGTCCGCATGCGGGCATTTTCTTGCAGCATGCTCTTGGCGTCGCTGAAACTCATCTTGTCGATCTTTTGGTTCCACTTTTCATGGGTCCCGGCCACGGCTGCTAACGAAACGGTGAGTGTCAGTGCGGTGATGAGGGCTTTCATACGTTACCTCCTGGGTAATCGGTGATGGGTCGATCTCCAGGTGATCCTAGGGGAGTTGTTCTCCCAGTTGAACTCGGGTTGCGTTGATTTGCGGGAATCTTTTGATTGAACGAGAGAGCGTGTTCCGAACGCCTACGATAGAGTGAAGAGGTAGGTCTTGAGTGCCAGATCGAGCCACCGGGAGTAACCAAGGCCATCCTTCGTGAGGTAGCCGATGTGGCCCCCGTGGCGCTCGATGTGGACGAAGCAGTGCTCGGAGTAGTGGGCGTCCCGGTAGTCCTCGACGCTCACGAACGGATCATCCTCGGCGGTGATGATTACGGTGGGGATGGAAATGTGTCCTAGGTGGGCCTTGGCCGAGCAAGTGGCGTAGTAGTCGGCGCGATCACGGAAGCCCCCCAGAGGTGCCGTGAGGGCCTCGTCGAACTCGCGCACGTCTCGGATCCGGGCGAGTTTTCCGGCGTCTGCCGGGCGATTCTTTCTAATGTAGTGGGCGAGCTCCAGGGTGAAACTCTTATCATAAATACGGTTGAGGCCCTCTTTGAGTTTCATCGACGCTCGGTCGAGGTTGATCGGGGCATTCACCGCGATCGCCGCGTCCGGAAGAATCTCAGCACGGAATTTCGCGGCCAAGAGGAGGAGGGCATTGGCACTCAAGCTGAACCCGATAGCGATATGGCGGTGCCCAGGAAGTCGTGCTCGACCGTACTCAATTACTTTCGACAGGTCTTCGGAGCGACCAGAATGATAGGGTCCTTCTGCTAGGCCCGCACCGGCGCCACAGCCCCGGTGATTAATGAGGAATACATGGTGGCCTAGTGCTCTCGCCTGAAGTGCTGAGCGCTGCATGTAAGTGGCGTCAGTGGTTCCACCCAGACCGTGGAAAAAATAGACAACCACTTTCGTTGTTCCGTGAAGGTAGGTGCACTGGAGTCGCTCCGCTTCCTTCTCCAAAGTGATGCGTAAAGTCTCGCCTCCCTCTTGGACACGAGGTGAAGGGAGAAGGTGACCCCAAATGGTCTGGGCGTGGCCGGAGGCCGCCCAGAAGGGAGGAGAGCAGGGCGCAAGAGACCGGCGGGCTTCCTCGAGGCGGGAGTTCAATCGGAGCAAGTTTTGGTTCATCGTGCGGCCAGTATAGCAGAGCTGGGCGCACTATTTCTAGGATAAGGAAAAGGGAGATCCTAATGAAAACCAAAATCATGACCACAGTGCTTCTACTCATCGGCTTAAGTGGCTACGGCTTCACCGAGACCAAGACCGCGACCGCGAAACTTCTAGGAACGATGAATAAGGACCTTCGAGGGACGGTGCGGATCTTGGAAACCAAGAGAGGCCTTAGTGTACGGGCGGATGTGCGTGGCCTCGCTCCAGGATCGATGCATGGCCTTCACATCCACGAGACGGGGAAGTGTCAGGGCCCGGACTTTGTGTCGGCGGGCGGACACTATAATCCGGAAACTCGTCCCCACGGTGGGCCGACGGCCGGGAGCACTCACCTCGGGGATTTGGGGAACCTCGTTGCCGACAAACAGGGTGTGGCGACGAGCGAAGTCTTGATTCCCTTAAAAAAAGGCCGTGACCTCGACAAGCTGATTGGTCTGTCGGTCATCATCCACGCCAAGAGCGATGACCTCTCGACGCCGCCGTCGGGAAATTCGGGCGACCGCATGGCCTGCGGAATCATCAAGGCGCAGAAGATCTAGGCCTCAGGAGAGGATTTCAAAGTCCCCGCCGCGCTCGCGGGCGCGGCAGTAGGCCTCCCGTTCGTGGAGCCGCTTCAGGTAGCCCTTGGTGCTGGGCCCCAGGAGATCTCCCCGGACTGCTCCGGCCTCGATGGGAAAGCTCATCTGGATATCGGCGGCGGTGAACTCACTGCCGGTGAGGTAGGCGGAGCGGGTGAGCTCGGCTTCGATGAAAGAGAAGTTGTTTTTAAGGTTCGGGGTGACGAAAGACGTCATCACCTTGTCTGCCACGGCCTTGAGGATCGGTTTCACGAAGAAAGGGGCCGGGCCGGTGCGAATCTTATGGAAGATAAGAGAAAGTAAGAGGGGAGGCATGGCCGAGCCTTCAGCGAAATGCAGCCAATAAGTGAAGCGCTGCCGCTCCGGAGTTCCCAGCGCTGGACGGAATCGATCCTTCCCGTAGGTGTCCAGGAGGTACTCGATGATGGCACCGGACTCCGCGACGGTTGTCCCACCGTCGGTGATGACCGGAGATTTCCCCAGAGGGTGAACCGCCTTGAGCTCCGCAGGGGCCAACATGGTGATGGGGTCACGGTCGTAGCGCTTGATCTCGTAGGGAAGGGCGAGTTCTTCTAAGAGCCAGAGGATGCGCTGAGAGCGGGAGTTATTAAGGTGATGAAGGGTGATCATGGTGGGAGACTCCTGAGTTAAGAAGAGTCTAATATGCCTTGTACAGATTGTCCCGATCCCGGATAGGATCTTTGGCATGAAGAACTTCAAGATCACAACTTCGATCCACGGGACGGTTCTCTATCCAACGCCTGTCGACAAAGAGCGGACTTTTCTGATCGTCACTGAAACTCTGAGGGAGGCCAAACTCTTGAAGCACCTTCTAGACCCGGGGTATCTCCGAGATCCCTTGGAGTGGCCCGATTCCTACCGGCACACGGGGCTTCACGCAGACCAGCGAACTCCGTGCTTCGTGGTCCGATGGGAGGCCCTTCGCCTCGAGTACCTTCCGGATCGAGGAGTCGACCTCACGCGTGCCGAAATCCTCGAAGGGATCATCGCGAAAAAAATCGCTCGCTTGGTCGACCCCGCGGACACCGGTGCGCTGGATGATTTACTCTTTCGCTACCAAACACAGAAGGCCTGCTCCGAGTGCGCGAAGCTCGGCATCAATGCGCCGGACCTCGATGCGTGGTTCGAGGGCTTCCGCGGCCTTTGATCGATGGAACGCTAGTGGATGGATTTCGTCGGTCAAGCGGTGATTGACACAATGGGGAGGTTCATCGAAATTTTACTGATGCCCACTTTGATCTTCGGAATCCTCTTGTCCTTCTTCGTGAGTGCCTCGGTCCTGGCGGCCGGGGAGGGTTCGGATCGCGCTCAATCCCGAGAGCTCCGGAAAGAACTTAAGCAGGGCTTTAGTTTCGCTCTGGGGGCGAACCAATCGACCTACACTCTCGTGCAAAACTTCCAAGGCCTCACCAAGCAGTTCTCGAGTGAGGAGATTGACCTCTACGGCCCAGTCCTCAATCTCGGGTACGACCTCCTCTGGGGGTCATGGTTTGTGACCGGTCTCCGGATCGAAGGGTTCTACCTCGAAACCTTCAAGCAAGGAAATACGGAAACGGCGTCCTACACCTCAGAGGTCACGGGGGGCCTCACCGGCGGTCAAGTGAGCCTTCGGCTCGGGAAAGTTTTTGGGATTAAAACGAAGCAGTTGATCTTGGATCAACTCACGGAGCTCTTGGGCGAATTCTTCTTCGAGGGCGGTGTGGGGCAAGGAGCCGCGAGCCTCAACAATGAATACAAGTACAGCGCCGGCAGTACCACCGAATCCTACAACATCAACGTGAAGGAGAGGTACCGGTCCCGGCTCATCGGTGTGGGGTTCACTCTCATGAACCTGAGTGGTGGGTTCATGGAGTTTAAGTTCTCCCAGGCCTCGGTCTTGAACAATGAGGTCCGGATCTCTGAGAAGAGTCTCCTCAGTACGGGGGGTGCTGATACGAATCAGTTCTCCTACTCGAACCTCGAGTCTTCTCCGATCTACCTCTCCACAGTGCTCATCGGGTACCACTGGTAGGCTAGTGGTAGAGGATGTACTGGTAGATCTCGCCCTGGTAAGTGCTGACGAAAAGAGTGGTGTCATCCTTCCAGGTGATCTGGTTTTGACCAAAAGCAATCAGACTGAGCCCCGCAGGCGGACCTAAGTTTGTGTGGAGAGAAGGATTATTGTTACAGATTGCAGAATTGTCCGCAGCGCTGATCGCGTGGCAGTACATGTACCCTCCGGCCATGTAAACGATGTATTTCCCATTAGGGCTTATGCTGAAATTCTGGATTGTCCCACGGGCAGAATCAAAGATATCAACAAGCGTGTGCTGACTTGGATCTTCAGGGTTTGTAATGTATCGAAGCTTGCTAATCTCGCTAAAGTAGAGTCGATCCGAAGTCTGATCGTAATGAATGGAGCACTGGCTGTCGTGACATGCGAGCGGTGAATTTTTTAGGCTGCCAACGGTTAATTGCTGTGGTGTCACACCATAAGGCTGATTCCCCATAACATTTTTAACGATGTTATTTTCGAAATCAAAAATTTGTATCCTTGGGTTTGGTGAGTAGCTTCCTATCGCATTTACGTCGGTGTGGCTTCCTATGATGAAAACCTTCAAGTCGTCCTTGATAGCTAAATTTTGGTAGCCTCCGAAGGGGTAAAGAGAAAAGTTCCGAGGGTCATCACCCTCCACTGCAAGATAGATGTGTTTTGTGATCGCTGAATTCCACCATCTCAGCGATCTTGTAGCATCAAGAGTAGTAAGGTAGTAGTAATGAGTTTTCATCAGTGGTTGCCCGAGCCGGTCAAAAGTTAAGGCAGAAAGAGCTCCAAGGTTTTGATGCTGAAGCGCCCCCAGGGAGCTGTTTGATGCCAAAGGTGTGTTATATGTGGCGTAGGCACCCGACTGATTTCCCACGACTTTGACCGTCGTTGTTGGAGTAAAGTACCCAAAAACACCTCCAAACCTTTCAAGGAAATAGAGCCCTTCGGGATAAATCAGATTTAAGGGGTCCGTTGATTTCTTATAATAGATCCCACCAAACCCACCCTTGGCGACAGACGGTAGCTGTCCCTCTCCTGTGAAGGATTGGCTACCGACAAGTGTCTGCATGTTATCGTTATCGTCGACATACCGAAGCCGTGCCAACGCCAGGTCACCCCCTTCGATGAAGAATGGTTTCCCACCGGAGCTTAGGACAATGCCATCGAACGTAGAACAATTCTGAGATGCTGGCGAGCCGTCGCTCGCGCAGGTATTGCTCGTACCGGTGTTTGGTATTGTCTTCGTCAACACTTCTCCGAAGTCACTCGCTGACAAAGACGGGGTGTAGTATTGAATTCCCCCCGCTCCTGTGTAGATTGTATTCGACATTGCAGAATACATCATTGGGCCATAGTAGAGATTAATGGCAGACTTGTATGTGACACCGTCGATGATCTTGAAATTTCCACCCAATCCGTCGGCGTAGTATATGTAGCGGCCGTTGTTTATGACTGCGACAGCGATGGCCCAAGGGACATCGTTTGCATTATTAAATGGATTACTTATGGCAGCAACTCCTGAAGTTGGAACTCCCCGGGTACAGTTTCCTGCAATCCTCGTTACTGCTCCCGGAGATCCATCGCTGTTTTGCGTGACCTTCATCAATACGGTATTCTCGCCTGATCCACCCCTCGCAAAGCGAACCCCTGGATTACAAGAAGAAATAAAATAGAGAGAGTTGGATTCATCAAACGCGATTCCATCAGTCTGCATAACAAAGACATCGCTTGGGGAAGTGCCGGTGGTATTCCCTGTGCCCTTTCCAAGGTAGGTCGTGTATTCAAGAGTCGTCGGGTTTACCCTTAGAACGCGTTCGGAATTTTCATTAACAACAATGTATTGATTGTCAGTAAAGATGTACAAGAATCCTTTGTTGTCAAATAGAATCCTTGCTCCGTAAAACCAAATCCTACTCGACGTTGAGATGGTACCACTGCTCCCCATGTTATAATTGCCATCGGCGAGAAAAAGGCTTACGAGTCCAGTTGCTCCATTTACTTTTTTTAAACCAACCCCATGATCCATGAAATAGACATCGCCGTTGATCGGATTCATGGCAAAGTTTCTATAAATGCTTTGAGGGCGAGTCACGAGGGTCGATCTAGCACTACTACCCACGCCTCTCCCTGTGTTCCCACTGAAAACACTCCACGGGGAGCTGTTAAATGCTGGGCTCATGAGCTCGGAACTGATGTTCCCCGCCGAATCTTTGGCCCTTATACGAACGCGGAAATAGTTGCTCGACGGCGCCGAGAGCCCGTAGTACGTGGCCGAGTAGGTGGCCGGATTCCCTGAAAGTCCCCCGTAGCCTGTTTCAACGGCAATCCAGTTCGTTCCATCGAGCGTGTAGTCAAGGAGTATGGGATTGTTATCTAAGCTCTCCACGTCAGACACGGACCAGGTGATTTTTAGGGGATCGTTTTGAAGCGCGCTGTTCGTCCCTTGCAGCATACCCCCACTGTCATTGATGACGGTGAAAGAAATCACTTGCGGTGGGTTCCCTGAGGCGTAGGTGATGGTGGCAGCGTCAACTCCCAGCACTCCTTCTCCCGGAGTGATGAGGCTCACATTCTCCGCACTGTCCTTTGCCCAAACACAGACTTTCTTCAATCCATCTCCTGAGGAGAGGAGGTGATTGTGCACGGTCGTTGCAGAAACCTGGGAGAGCCAGTTGTCATCGGCGTAGAGGTCCTGGCAGCTTGACGAGGAAGTGGCAGCATTCGCTAAGCGGACAGAGATCCCTGCTTCCGTCGTCACCGCCGCACTCACGATTGGAACCGGTGTTTGGAGGTTTCCATTGTTCAGAACAACTGCTGTGATTGCCGGAGCAATCGTGTCTCTGACCCACGTGGCGGAGATGGTGAGTGTGAGGACCGAATTGGTTTGAGAGAAATTATAGGTCCTCGCAGCGTCCGTTGATTCCGTCGCCGTAGTCCATGACCAAGTGCCAGAGCTACAGGTCGCGGTGGTGGTTTGCGCTCCAGTGATTGTGATGGTGTAGCCGTCGTCACAGCTTCCCCCGAAGGTCACGCTGCTCGCAGTCTTCGAGTAAAAAGGAGAACTCAACAGAGTTTGAGACAGATTCGGTGCCTGGGTGGAGACGACGAAGTTTGAACCCGATGCGGAAGTGCTCGAGAGCCCCGCGGAGTCTGTCGCTGTAACCCGAATCCGGTAGTCATTACCATCTGCGACACTGGCCTGCCAGGAGTAGGACCCGGTGTTCGGTAAGCTCGAAGCGATCGTGCTATAGGTCGAGCCACCGTTCGAAGAAATCTCCAAGGTGATGGGAGTCGCTCCGAAGTTGGCGTCGGAGGCGCTCCAGCTAATGGTTTGATAGGAATTCCCTAGGATGGCCTGGCCGCCGGTGAAAGAGGTGAGCGCAACCGACGGGGCGGTGGAGTCGATGATGATGTTCGAAGTGGATACGGCCTCTGTTGTCTGGCCCACGCGGTCGGTGGCGCTGACTTTTATCCGATACGTCGCGGAGTCTACTCCCGACGGAACGCTCCAGGAATAGGAGCCTGTGTTGGTGGTGGAGGTGATCACTGTCCAGCTAGAGCCGGCGTTGGCCGAGTAGCTTAGGGTGATCCAGTTCCCGGTGGTGTTTGAGTCCGTTGCCGTCCACCGGATGAGTTGGGAGCTTCCGGCCCTGAGGATTTGGCCTCCCGTTAGACTGTCGAGGGTGAGGAGTGGCGCCGAGGAGTCGATGGTGAAGACGGAGGAGGACGTGGAAGTGGCCGTGTTGCCGGCCTTATCCAGAGCGGTGAGCCGCACCATCGCCGTGGTGGAGTTAAAGCCTGGCATGTTCCACGAATACGTGCCGGTGTTCGCGACACCCGTTGCAATCTGGGTCCAGTTCGCCCCCGCATTGAGGGAGTACTCAACGGTGATGGGACTGGCCTCAATGTTACTGTCCGAGGCGCTCCAGGTGATGTCCGTGGCTTGACTACCTTTGACGACCTGGCCTCCGGTGAAGTTCGTGAGCGCCACTGCTGGATTGATGCGGTCGAGGGTATAGGGGAGCGCAGAAGAGCAGGTGCTGTTTCCTGACGGCTCAACGGACTTCACATAGTAATTGTAGGCCGCATCCGTGGACAGTGCGGAGGCCGTGAGTGAGAAGGCACCGGTGGTGGCATGCGCCGTAGTGGTCGCGACAGCGCTGGACGCACAGGTGGCGGAGTTCAGGTGGAGAGTGACCGTGGATGAGTTCTCCGTCGTCCCCGTGACGGCCGGGGTTGTGACTGTCCCGAAAGCTCCAGGGGAAAGGGCGAGACCGGTCAACGCCGGATTGACTGTGTCGATCGTGAGCACGGAGGACGTTGAGGGGGCACTCGCTAATTGCCAGACCCCATAGATTGTCTTCCCGATGGCACAGACCTGGTAGGTGCCGTCGGTCGTGGGCGTGAAGGAAACGGTCTCATTTCCGGAGAATGTGGTTTCACTCAGGGCCGAGTAATCCACTGCCGTACAGGCCCCGCTTCGGATCACCGTGTATTTGTAGGATTGGATGCTAGTCCCACCGAACGTCACACTGCGGGCCGCGAGAGAGTTCGAAAGTGCGGGACTCAGTGAGCTCACGTTGGAGAGGAGGAGTGTGGGCACGGAGGCGTCGAAGTTCCAGGTGTAGGTCGTGATCGCAGAGGTGTTTCCGGCCTCGTCCGTCGCCCGGACTCGGAAATTGTTTGACCCCGTCACAAAGCTCGAGGTCGCCGAGGGAGATGAGCAACTCGCGAAAGATGCCCCGTTGAGCGAGCAGGTAAACGTGAGGCTCGCCGGTGCACTTACGTTGTCAGTGCCGGAGAATTGAAAGGCGAAAGATGTTTCGGAAGAATTCAAGGCGGGATTTGCCGTGATGGATGCCACCGGCGAGGTCGTATCATACGTGAGGCTCTCGGTGCTCACAGAGGAGACGTTCCCGACATCATCCCGGGCGAAGACTTTAATCGTCCTTGTTCCTTGGGTAGTCCCAGAAAGAGTGTAGGTCAGGGCAGTCGCACAAGTGGTCCACCCCGAGGTCTCGGCGCCGGTGACGGCCTCACCGACGATGAGGTCCGTGATTCCGGTGCAGGTTGCGGATAGAGTGATGCTCGGGTTATTGGTGATCGCACTGGAGGTGCGAGCAATCGTGGATGCCGCGGGCGCCGTCGAGTCAATTTCAAAAGCCGCGGTTGAAACTGAAGTCGTATTCCCGGCCGAGTCAATCGCATCGATTCGTATCACAGCGTCCGTCACGTCGGCCGTCGGAAGGGTCATGGAGTTTGATGTTCCCGTAAGGGAGAGATCCTTGATCTTCGCGAAGGGGCCACCGGCGAAGCTGAAGTAAAGTTCCAACGAAGCGAGGCCACTGGTCGCATCCGATGCCGCGTAGTTGAAGGAGAGAGTCGAGCCACCCTTGTACTTACTCGAGACCCCGGAAACTGAGACGAGAGGATCGACCCGGTCAAGGGTGATTGACCTCGTGGTGGGAGAAGTAGAGACGAGTCCCTGACTATCTCGCACCCAAAGGGAGAGGGTCTTCACTCCGTCCGCTCCTATGAGCGTCACACTTTCAGGTTGAGCAGGTGCCGTCGTGCAGGTTCCTGTGAATCCTGGGTCGGTGGAGGTTGGAGCACTCGTGCTCTGGGTGATGAGGAAGTGAGAAAAGCTCGAGCAATTACCTAGACCAGCACCCGTGGCCAAGCTTAGGGCAACACTCGTGCTGTTCGCGGCCGAGCTCGCCACCGTGAAGCTAAGTGGTTGCGCAGGAAGAGTGTTCATGACTTGGATTGTTTTGGTCACCGTAAAGAACGGGATCGTTCGATCAACCCGTGAGCTTCCGTTATCTTTGCCCACGAAGAGAGTGACTGTTCTACTGCCGGAGGAATCCGCAGCAGGCGTATGAGTCCAGGCCGAGGTGAGCGCACTTTCGACGCCATCGAGGTGCCATTCGTACGCGATGTCGTAGCTCGGGTCGAAGTGACTCGCGCGCAAAGAAAAACTCGCCGGCAGTCCCTCACTGATGATCGTGGGAATTGTGATGGCCGAAACGTGGGGGCGCGCTTGCAAGAGCTTCGTCGCTGGATCGGCGAACATGGAGAGGAACTTTCCGGACAGATCGGTGCTTGCGATCAGACCCGTATAATTGTTCATGACCGTGTTCGAGTTGAGTTCTGTGATGAGCGACTGGATCTCGGTCCGGTCCGCGTCGGTGAGAGGTTTATTCAAGTAGGCGAAGGGAATGAGCCCAAGAAGCGACGAGCCCCAGGTCACGTCCTGCTGGGAATCGTTGTTCGTCACTGGGCGACTGAGGTACTGATCACAGCCCTCGACCACGATCTGGTAGCTCACTTTCGTACCCTCGAAATTCGGTAGAAGGGAGTCATGGAATGTGTACCGACCCCCACGGACTGTGGTGCTGGCGTAGGGAGATTCTTCGAGGGTCCCATCCGATTTCACGGCGTACATCCGGGCGTAGACCGTGTCATCGCAGATGGTGGCGTAGGCCCTGGATACAAGGGATACTGACTTATCATCCTGAAAGACGATTCCGTCCAACGGCGCTACCCTGCCGCCGAAGCCACCTGCATTTTCTAATGGGAGTTGGATCTCCTTAGCGCAGGAAAAAAGTATGAGGAGGAAAATAAATTGCAATCTCACACTTTACCTATCGGAATTCATGGAGAAAAAATTAAGTCCCCGTAAGATTTCCTGGAGGTGTAAGCTATTGAAATTGCTTGCAAGTAAAACGTCACTACGTGCTAATGGACATCCTCAAACCCAATGCTCACTCCCGCCTCCTTCTTGAAGCTTTTCTTCACCCGACCGTTTTCCAGGACCACGATGTTTGTCGCTAAGCGGAGGGTCTCCAGCCGATGGGCAATGAAGAGAGTTGTTCTTCCTTGGAAAAGTTTTCCAACGTGACCAAGCCATTCCTCTTCGGTCAACTGGTCAAGGCTTGCGGTTGCCTCATCGAAGACTAATAGTTTTGAATCCTGGAGCAGGGCCCGGCAAAGGAGAAGGAGCTGCTTCTCTCCCTGAGAGAGAGGCAGAGTCTCCGGTTTGATGATGTGATCCAGTCCCCCTGGAAACCGACGGACCTTGTGCTCTAGACCGACCAGGGCCAGGCACTGCCAGATCTCGGCGTCCGAAACGCTCTCCCTCCAGAGTCGGAGGTTTTCTCGGACCGAATCCGTGAAGACGAAGAGGTCCTGAGAGACATGGCCAATCCAGCGGGCCCGGCGCTCGGGGGAAACGTCTGCGAGGTCTTCGTCGCCCCAAGTGATCCGTCCTGATTTAAGTGGGTAGAGCCCGAGGAGAAGGTGCGCGAGACTGGTTTTCCCGGATCCCGTGCGGCCTACGAGAGCGGTCACCTCTCCTTCGGGGAGTTCGAGGGAGAAGTCTTTAAAGAGTTCCGTGTTCGGTCGGTAAGAAAATGTGATGTGCTCCAGGCGCACGGGCCCCGTGAGAGGGAGAGCTTCTCCCGCCTCAAGAACAGAACTGCGCTCGACGGGACTCGGAACGATGGTGCGAAGGCGTTTTACCGAACCCAGGGCGGTTACAAGGACGTTGAACTTTTCTGAGATCTCGAAGAAGGGCCCGTAAATGAGTCCCACGTACGTGAAGCTCGCGATGAGCTTTCCGATGGTGATTTCTCCGTGCTTTAGCTGGTGCACACCGAGGGCGATGACCAGAGCGTAAGTGGTGCCCATGACGAGAACGTGGAGCGACGAGAAGCTCCCCCAGGTCAGGATATTGCGCACGAGGACCGTCGAATACTGGCGCTGAAGTCGCTCGTGCCGGCGCGCCCATTTCTCGGCGTACGGTTGGGAATGCAGAACCGCGAGGTTATTCATCGTGTCTCCGGTGTGGGTGGAGAGGCGCGACAGGATGTTGCGCGCGACGCGGCCCCAGCGCATCTGGGCCTGGGACACGTTGAGCATGAAGATCGCCATCGGAGTCAGGGTCAAAAGGACCAGAACAGCGGCCTTCCACGAGAGGGTGAACATGAAGAGAACGGCACCGAGGATGAGAGTGATGTCACTGATGACCGTGAAGAAGCTGGCGGTGAAGAATGAGGAAAGGTTTGAGACATCGTTCACACAGCGGGAGATGAGGCGGCCCGACGAGTTCGTGTCAAAGAACACGAGGGGGAACTCCCCGAGTTTGAAGAAGACGTCGCTCCGGAGCCTCCGGATGATTCCCTGGCCAATCTTGGTGACGATCCACTTGTAGGTGAGGTCGGCGATGACCTTAAGGAGCATGAGTCCCGCCAGGATCCCAAGCCACAGATAAAAAGAATGAGTCCTGGCGACTAAGACGTCATCGACGATCTTCGCGACGAGGCGAGGGACGGCGACGGCGATGAGCGTTGCCACGGCGAAAAGGACCAGGGCGAGGCTCAGGATCAGGCGGTGGGGTTTTACCCACGGCCAGAGCCAACGAGTGTCCGTCAAGGCCCCGTCCCATTCGGTCGCTTTTAAGAACTGAAAGCTAAACGGGCGCCAGTGATACTTTCGATCTTCCTGCTCTTTGAGCTCAATCGGAGTCATAGGATCTCCCTGGCAAGAGCTTCTTTTTCGTCCCGAAGGAGGCCCGCAAAAAGGGCATGATCACTTTTAATATCTTCGAAGGTTCCCGAGCGTACCACCTCTCCGTGTTCGAGGACGATGATCCGGTCGAAGTGCTTCAGGGAGCTCAAACGGTGGGTCGCGAGGATCAGGATGGCGCCGGGGTCGAGCTGCCTTAAGTTCTTGATGACCTTCCGCTCAGTGTTCGGGTCTAGCGCACTGATGGCATCGTCCCAGAGAAACAGTCGCGCGTTCGAGTGGAAAGAGCGAGCGATGAGAGTGCGCTGCTTCTGACCCCCGGAGAGGTTAATGCCTTTTTCCCCAATGAGGGTCTGGAGCCCTTCTGGGAAAGTTCGAAGATCGGCAGTGAGATCGGCCTTCTCTAAGGCCGCGACGAGGGAGGGCCCATGGAGGAGTCCGAGGGGCGAGACGTTGGCCGCCAGCGAGCGCCCAAAAATCTGTGGGGTCTGGGGAATGAATGAAAGCTGCCGCCAGAGTGAGCGGCGGTCGAGGTTTTGGTAGGAGATGCCGCCGACAGTAAATTCTTCATACGTGAGGTAGCGATGCTCCCAAAGTCCCGCTAGACTCTGGAGGAGGACTGTCTTCCCACTTCCCACGGCACCGACGACGGCGATGTGTTCGCCTGCGTGAGCATGAAAGTTCACTCCTTTGAGGATCGCTTCACCTGTCGGAGACCGGACTCCAAAGTTCTTGAGCCGCAGTTCCTGAAGGGGAGCGGTGAGCTCGGCGCTCCCGCGGGCCTTGTGCGGAAGGGCCTCGATGTCTTGGTACCGTCGGGCACCGGTCCGGGCCTGCTGGAAAAGATTCATAAGGTAGCTGATGCTCATGAGGGGCCAGAGGAGCTTATCCAGGAGCTGGAGAGAGACCGTGAGAGCGCCGAGGTTCTCCGCCATGGCCCCTTGCCCGTCGAACGCGAGGATCAGGACCACCAGGTAGCTCGTCTGGATCACCAGCTGGAGCGTCCCATCGAGCCCCAGCTCCCAGCGAGAAATTTCGAGCTGTTTTCTAAAGAGGCCCCCGAGGAGGAGGTCATACCGTTTGCGCCGGAGTTCGAGGAGACCCTCGGAACGGAAGAAGCGTGCCCCCTGCGACTCTTCGTGGACGTACTGAGAAACATCTCCCAGAGTGTCGGAGACGACGCCGAAGGCCCGCTCGAGCGGTTTTTGGACGATGATGACCGCCGTGAGGAGTGCGACGAACGGCAGGAGAACCCAGAGCGCCCCGGGGCCTAGTACAGCGAAGAGCGTGCACGGAATAAAAATGAGGTACGCCCCGGAGTCGAAGAGCACGAGGATCCCGGGCCCCATGAACATCCGGATGTTGCTCAGGTCCTGGGACAGGGTGCTCACGACGTCTCCGGTTTTAAGCCCGGAGGCGCGAGCGAAATCGGCGTGGAGGAGTTTCTCGTAGGCATCTTTCCGGAGTTCTGCCTCGATCGCTCGAGAGGGAATCATGAGGCAGAAGCGCCAGCCCATGCGAAGGATTGAGATCACCAGATAACAGGCCCCGAGGGCGAGGGCCCAGGTCGTCACGTCGACGGAAGAAGGATTGGCCTGCACGCGGTTCGTGACCTCTTTGACGATCAGCGCTGGGAGCATGTCCACGCCGTCGAGGACGATCACGCACACAATCCCTCCAGCGTAGTGCCAGGGACGCCTTCGGAGAAGGCCCCATACGAAGCGAAGGAAGGGGTAAGATCTGGTCATATGTTTGCGGGGTTTTGCCCAGGAGAACATAGACCAGAGCGAGGGGTTTGTCTAATCCTCACGAGGGGTCAAATGTCCGGAGAAAGTGCTCGCGGAAGAGGGGAAGCACGTACCATTGAATAATCCACGAGTACGTGCTGAGCGACGAAGGCCGAACCTACCGACTGGCCTTTTCCAGGGCTTCGATCAAGCGCCCTCGCTCTTCTGTGTACTGCTTCACCGATTGCTCGCTCCCGATCCGGATAAAGACTCCCGCTGGAGCAAGAGACGGCTTTTCGATCTGGATCGAGTTGTAGAACTTGAGCGTGAAGTCTCCGTTGGCCGCGCGGCTCACCCGGATGTTATTGTCGATCTTTTTAAAGTACTTCAGGACGCCGGAGAAGGTCACTTCCTTCGACTGGGAGTCGGAGATCACGAGGTCGCGGCCGTCGCTTGCGAGCTTGACGATCATGCGGATCGTCCCTTCTGGGCGCTTGTAAACGAGGTCGTAGCGAGAGCCGGGAACTTCCAGCGAGCTATCGTTCACGGGGCCCTCGATCTTGCGCTCGACGTTGTCGAGGACGGTGTCTCGGAAGAACTTATCGATGGGGCGCACGTCGGGCCCAGAGACTGATAGCTTGCACTCGCTCTCGAGCTTACTGATGAAGCGGTTGTTTTCGATCTTCGGGGCCTCTTTGAAGACTGGGGCAGAGCAAGTGGCGGCCACGGCCTGGGCCGAGACAACGGTGACGAGGGCACTGACAGCTAACCATTTCATAGGAATCCTTTTTAGATGGGTCGTGGCTCCTTCTAACCGTGAATTCCGCAAGCCCACAAGAGCAAATCCGAGAGCGTGAAAATTTGACCAAGGACTTGCCTATCCTGGCCGGATCCAGTCATCCTAGGCGGAGGTTATAATTAAGGGGATGATCTTCATGAGTCGCTTTCACCTCCACCGAGGAGCTCAGATCGATGAGCTTTTGTCCTTTGCCGAGTCCCAGAGGTGGGGAGGCACCTATGGGCCAGACCTCTTGCGGAGGTTTTTTACGGAGTTCATTTCCGATCCCGTGCTGGTCTTTGATCTCTGGGATACGAAGCAAAGAGTCGCCGTTGGCGTCCTCTTGGATAAGCTTAGGAATCCGTCGAACGACGCTTGCCTCGAACTCATCGGTCTCGCCGCGGGAGTTGATGCACGCGCAGTCATCATTGAAATGGTGCGATCCGCGGCGAGCGTGCTCCCTGCATCGAGGAGCGGCTTACAGCTGGCCCTACCGGACCACGCAGGGTTGTCAGAAGCAGAGCTTGAGACGCTGGGGCTTCGCACTTTCTACGACACCTTTGAGATGAGCCGCGACTTGCGAAACGCCGCAACTGGGCGTAGCCCCTCCATCCGGATCGGCGAGCGATCAGACCGGGATGCAGTTTATCAGCTGGCGGTCGAGGCGTTTAGTGAGAACCCAGACACGAGCATGCCCGACGAGAAGACCTGGAAGGACCACTTCCTCGCGTCCCCGGACTCCGTTTTTCTTCTCTGGGAAAATGCGGGGAAGCTTCTGGGGTACGCGAACTTGATCGTCGATCGGCAGCAGCAGTCAGCGGAGGTCAGGACTCTCGGCGTAAGTAAAACTTCGCGGCAGCGGGGCATTGGGACGATGCTTTTACGAGGTGCGCTTAGCATCGCCAAGGCGAAGGGAATGGTGACGTGCCATCTCACAGTGGCGGTCCAGAACAGGAGCGCCTTAGCACTCTATGAGCGCGAGGGGTTTATTGTTCGCAAGACTTTCCGATGCTACCGCCGTGGCCGGAACCCCTCGGAGACCTAGGCCCTGGGTCTGGACAACTCTCTGGGGTATCTTAGGCCGACATCTTAGATTTCCGGCCTTTGGAGTGTTTTACTTTGTGGCATTGCCACCGACTTTGCTGCGTCGTGTATCCAGACTTCATGAAGAAGGTCATTTCAACGTTCCAAAAGGGTGGAAAATTGTCCATAATGCCCATTCTGAAACATTATGCTCTGAAGGATTTTTTAAATGGACGATACGAACCCGACTACCGAACAAACCTTGAACCCGACATCCACTGCCCCTGAATCGGTGCCCGAGACCACTCCGGAGGTTCCACCAGTAGAAGCCGCCCAGATTGCCGCTCCGATCGAGTGGACCGAGCTCGGGCTTTCGGCAGAGATGCTTAAACTGGTCCAGGAAGCCGGCTACAAGTTCCCGTCTCAGGTCCAGCACAAAACCATCCCCGTCGCCCTCACCGGGAAAGACGTTCTGGTCTCCTCTCAGACTGGAAGTGGCAAAACTGCGAGCTTCGTGATCCCGAGTGTCGAGCGCTTCAAAGGCAAGAACGGAACTTTCATCCTCGCACTCTCGCCGACGCGAGAGATCGCCCAACAGACCGGCGAGGTGTTCCGGAACTTCGCGACCCCGTTCGGGATGAAAGTCGCAGTCTGCATCGGCGGTGCCAACCTCGAAACTGAGAAAGAGGCCCTGGCCCAGTCTCCGCAGATCATCGTCGCGACTCCTGGGCGGCTCTGTGATCACCTAGAGCGTGGGAACGTCTGGCTCGAGTTCATTCAGTGCCTCATCTTCGATGAGGCCGACCGCATGCTCGAGATGGGCTTTGCCAAGCAGATCGATCTTATCACAGAGCAGATCCCGCGCGAGCGTCAGACCCTCATGCTCTCGGCGACCTTTGCCCCACAAGTTGAGAAGCTCGCTCGCAAGGCGATGAACAGCCCGGAAGAAGTGGTGATCGAAAAGAGCGCGAAAACAACTCCGAAGATCGAACAGGAACTCCACTGGGTTCCGGAGGAGCGAAAGCTGATCAAGCTCGTGCGCATCCTCGAGCGGGAGAAGGGGACCTTCTTCATCTTCGTTAACCGCAAAGAGACCACGTTCCAGCTCTCGCGACTTCTCGCGAACAAAGGCATCCACGACGTCACCTACATCCACTCGGACCTCCAGCAGGAGCACCGCGAGGAAGCGGTGGCGACTTTCAAGTCTGGGAAGGCAAGGATCATCATCGCGACGGACGTCATGGGCCGAGGGATCGACGTCGATGACGTAGCTCACGTTGTGAACTACGACGTCCCGAAGGAGCCAGAGGACTACATCCACCGGATCGGTCGCACTGGCCGCCGTGGGCTAACAGGTTTTGCCACAACCCTGGCGATCCCAGGAAAAGATGACAAAGCGATTGAGGCGATCGCTCGATTGCGCGGAGTTCCGGCACCAGCTCGACCAGAGCGTGAGGGTGAGGAAGTCCGAGAGCGCGGACGAGGCCGTGGTGGTGACGGAAGGACTCGAGAGCAAAACTCTGGAGACCGGTCTGGAAGGGAGCGGAAACCTTGTGGAGGTCGTCCTGAGCAGACTGCCAGAGGGGAAGTGGCCGAGAGACCACCTCGTTCTGAGAAAGGGCCTCGCGGTGAGCGCGGCGGTCGCGAGCGATCCGAGCGCAGACCTCATCAGGAAACTCGGAGGCCATCGGCGGGAGCGGCCCAGGAAAGAGCTTCGACCGTGGGAGCTCCTGTGCCAGAAGCCGCAGCGAAACCTGGTTTCATCAGAAAGTTTCTGAGCCGCTTGGGTTTTTAGTCCCAAGGACGGTTTCGACGAGGCAACTTACTCCCTTGGGGCAACCGAAAGAGTCGGGTTCTCCGAGGGAAGATTTAAACAGCGAATGGATTTTACATCAAACTGACAGTTTCTTTGTAAGATCTTTCGATGCCAATGAAGCATCTTAAGTATTTTGTCGAAACTCGCGCGCTGACATTCGAACTCGAACGGAGTTTCGTTGTTCGCTGTTGTAATCCCAACTTCGAGCGCTACCTCTCACCGGGGAAGAGTTTCCGTGAGCTCCTGGCGAGCGAGAATTCTCAGGCGCTGGCCGAGGCGTTCGTCGCTGCCATGGCCGCGAACCTCGAATGGTCTGGCGAAGTCGCTTTCCCAACGACGCAAGGAACTCTCTACTCAGAGATCTCCGTCTATCCGATAGAGTCGGGGTACGCCGGTTTCGGCATCGATGTGACCGAACAGGGTCTCGTTCGCCGCAGACTTCTGCAGCAGTTGGAATTTCGAGACAAGCTCATCAAGTTCTCGCCCATCGGAGTTCTCCTCGCTGACGCGGACGGGGCCTGCTTCAGTGTCAACGAATACTGGAAGGCCATGACGGGGCTGAACCTTCACCAGGCCGTCGGCGATGGGTGGATGAGCGCGGTTCATCCCGAGGATCGGGAAAGCGTCGCCCGCGACTGGAACCTCTTTAAGCTCGGTGGGAGTTCTTTCGAGAGAGAGTACCGGTACCAGGGTCCCTCCGATTCAGTGAGATTTGTCTCCGCGAAGGCGGTGACGATGAACATCGGCGGGAAGAATCAAATCTTCCGTTTGGAAAATGACCTCACCCCGTTGATTCTCCGTGACCAGCAGGTCGCGCGGCACCGGGTCCAGCTCGAGTCGAGTGCGAGGCTTGCTGCCCTCGGGGTCATGGCCTCGGGGATTTCACACGAGATTAATAACCCCCTGACGGTCATCGATGGCATGACGGAAGTCCTGGGCTTTGAGCTCGCGGCGTGCCCAAGTGCGGGGCCGAAGCTTGAGAAGATTAAGCGCAACGTAGGTCGGATCTATAAAATCATCCGCTCCATGAAGGCCCTCGCGCGAGACGGTTCTTTTGACGAACTCGAGCGCCACGATCTGCGTCGGATCTGTGAAGAAGTCCTCCTCATCTCCGAGCAAAAGTCTCGTGACCAGGGCGTCACCCTCACAATCCGGTGTGACCTGCCGTCGACCTTCATCAACTGCCGCGCGTGTGAGATCGAGCAAGTCCTACTGAATCTTTTAAACAACGCCTTCGATGCCGTCCGAGACTCGCAAGAGAAGTGGGTCGCGCTGGACCTCGAAGCTCAGGGCGAGAAACTCGTCCTTCGGGTGTCCGATAGTGGGCCCGGCATTCCGGAGTCCATCCGAGCAGCGATCTTTAATCCCTTCTTTACCACCAAGGGCCCTGGCAAGGGCTCGGGCCTGGGGCTCTCCATTTCGAAGACGCTTCTTAGTGCAAACAATGCCGAACTCTCCCTCGAAGCCTCCGCCCCAAGGACCACCTTCGTGCTTGAGTTCACACCGGCGAAGGAACCTTCATGAATATCATCACACGGAACAACGTCAAGATCTCCGGGGCCGGAGAGGAGGTGCTCATGCTCTCCCACGGCTACGGCTGCAGTCAGAAAATGTGGAGCCTGGTGCTCCCAGAACTTGAAAAAACTCACCGGGTAGTGCTCTTCGACCACATCGGTTCCGGAGCCTCGGAGGTGGCCTACTACGATAAGGTCAAGTACGGAAGCCTGAACGGGTACGCGGAGGATGTGATAGAGGTGATCCAGGAACTCGGGATCGGGCCCGTGACCTTCGTCGGGCACTCCGTGAGCGCCATGATCGGTGTGAGTGCTGCGAACAAACGTCCAGACCTCTTCCGGGGCCTCGTGCTCGTGACACCATCCCCGTGCTACGTGAACACCGGTGACTACGTCGGTGGATTCACTCGCGACGCCATCGAAGGACTGATTCACTCGCTCGAGGCAAACTTCGCCGAATGGGCCCGGGCGATTGCCCCCGTGCTCACGGGGAATGATTCCCAGCAGGGGCAAGTCCTCGCGGAGAGCTTCTGCCAGATCCGTCCCGATATCGCGAAGCACTTCGCCCGTGTGACGTTCACATCGGATTCTCGGAGTGAGCTTCCGAAGATCGACCTCCCGGTTTTGATCCTCCAGTGCACCGACGATGTCATCGCCCCTGAAGGGGTCGGGTCTTACGTCCACCGCCAGATCAAGGGAAGCCGCCTCGTCAAACTGATGTGCACCGGGCATTGCCCCCACCTCACGGCGCCGAAGGAGTTCGTCGAGGCCCTGCGGTTACACTTGCCGTTAAGTCTTTGAGGTCGATTCATCTCGATGAGTTAGATCTTGCGGCTGCGCCAGGAGAAGGGGAAGAAGCTTGCTGAGTTCACCCGAGGTCTTCGGCTTTTCAATGACAGTGACAGGTCCAGCGTACAAGGCCCGTACCTCGTAGGTCGGGGTCGCTGTACAAAGAATGAAGTGGCCCCGGCTTCCGAGAGTGCGCAAAGATTCGAAGAGGAATACTCCATCCCCGGGGGACATCCTGTGATCGGAGATGATTACCCAAGGATCCCCGAGCTTGTGAACGTGTTCCAGCGCTTCCTCGCCGGATGCCGCAACGACGATGGGACCCGAGTAAACGGCCCGGACGACGGATTGGTGGAGCGCTGTGATGTCTTCTTCGTCGTCGACGATGAGAATGTAGTTGCGATTGGCGGGGACGTGATCCATGAATCCATAGTATTTCATGGACTGCGAGGTTAGGGAAGAAATCCTGGCCCTGGGCAGTGCCCAGCTGACGTGGCATGGAGAATATCTAAGCAAAGTCTAGGAAAAATCGATGCAGCAGTCGCTACGAAACATGAGTGATGAGGTGCAAGTAAAGTGGCATCCCGATGGTGATGTTGATCGGGAAAGTAATCCCGAGTGCTAAGGGCACGTAAAGGCCTGGGTCCGCATCCGGGACGGCGAGTTTCAAAGACGCGGGGACGGCGATGTAGGAGGCACTGGCCGCGAGCACTGAGAACATGAATCGGTTCCCCGGATCCGCGGTGACAAACTGACTTAGCACTGCGACCGCGCATCCGTTCACCATCGGGGCCAGGATCCCGAAGATGAAGGGAACGGCGCCGTAGTGAAAGGCGCCCCGGATCCGCTTGGCGGTGAGCATGCCCATTTCCAAAAGAAAGATCGCTAGAAAGCCTTTGAAGATATCGGTCGTGAAGGGCTTGATGCCCTCGGCTTGTTTCGAGTCCGAGAGGATTCCGATGATGAGACTTCCGAGAATCATCACGACGCTGCCATTCGTGAACGCGTGCTTGATGATGCTCGCCATGGATTCGTTGCGCTGACGCTGCTTCTGGAAGAGCTTGATCAGGAGGACACCGACGACGATCGCGGGGACTTCCATCAGGGCCATCACGGCAACCATGTGCCCCCCGAAGGTCATCCCTTGCGCTTCGAGGAATCCAGCGGCGGCGACGAAGGTCACGGCGCTGACGGAACCGTAGGTGGCAGCGATGGCCCCGGCGTTCACCACGCCAAGCTTTTTCTTTAGCAGGAAAAAAGTGTACAGGGGGATCGAAGCCGCGATGAGAAGGCCGTAAATGAGGGAGAGATAAATCTCCCCGGTGAGCTCGCCGTGCACAAGCTCCTGGCCTCCTTTGAAACCGATCGATAACAGGAGGTAGAGAGAAATAAACTTGGCCGAGGGGGCCGGGATTTCGAGGTCACTCCTGATCGCCGTCGCCGTTATGCCAAGAATGAAAAAGAGGAGCGTTGGGTTCGTGAGTGTGCTTGAAAGGAGATCAAGGTCCATGCTGTCCTCTAGAAAGTAGGCGACGATTGCCAGGACGCAGCAAGAGTGCGTAAGCTGTGGCCAGGGCCCGCCATTTTTTGATCACAAATACATACTTCTTTCTCACAGGATTTCAAACTTCAGATTTCTCGCCCTAAACCTGGTCTCGCGACATTTTCATGTATTCCCTGCATTTGATCCTTTACAATAATCCCCATGAATAAGCCCTTTACGCCCCCAAGTAACGTGAAAGAAGTCCTCGAACGATTGTCGCGGCCCCGGTCCGCGGTCGTCACGGCCGGGATGCCCTATGCCAATGGCCCCCTCCACCTAGGCCACCTGGCCGGGGCGATGGTTCCTCCGGACATCCTTGCTCGGTACCTTCGGATGCTCATCGGACCCGAGAACGTTCTCTTCGTGAGCGGGAACGACGACCATGGTTCGACCTCCGAGGTCGCGGCCCTAAAGAGCAATCTTCCGGTGCGGGAGTTCATCGACCTCATTCATGAGCGGCAGAAGACGACCATCGACCGGTACGGCATTTCTTTCGACGTCTTCTCCGGCACATCTCGGCCCGACCTCTACCCCATGCATGCGGAGCTCTGCCAGGACTTTCTCCGGAAACTCTGGAAGAACGAAATGCTGGAGAAGAAATCCTCGAAGCAGTGGTTTGATCCTAAACTGGGCCGCTTCCTCCAAGACCGGAACGTCACCGGAAAATGTCCGAACACTCAATGCTCCAATGAAAGCGCTTACAGTGATTCCTGTGAAGTCTGCGGGACCCAGTTTGATCCCGCGCAGTTGATCCATCCGAAGTCTAGCCTCTCCGACGCCGCTCCGGAGCTTCGGGAGACGGTGCACTGGTGGCTCGACCTGTGGAAGGTCTCTGACCAGCTGACCGACTGGATCAAGTCGAAGCAGAACAAGTGGCGCAAGGGAGTGTTCAACGAAGTCTTCGAAACGGTGCGTCCCGCGTTCCAATTCGACAATACCCACGAGCCTCTCTTTAAGGAGATTCGTCCAACGCTTCCGGCCCATAAAAGCCGGTACGCGCCGGGAAAAAAAGTCGTCGTCCAGTTCGAGACCAAGGCCGATTTTGCGACGGGCCTAAAGCTTCTGGAGGAGAGGGGAGTTCCCTGCCAGCTCATGGACGGCTGGGCCCACCGCTCGATCACTCGAGATGTGACCTGGGGGATCCCGGTTCCTCCGGAGATCGATCCAGAGCTCTCGGGGAAGACGCTTTATGTCTGGCCTGATTCTCTCATCGCACCGATCTCCTTTACGAAGCTGGCACTCAAGGAGAAGGGGCGTGACCCGCAGGAGTTTGAGCGGTTTTGGAAGGACCCGGAGTCCCGGATCTATCAGTTCCTGGGTCAGGATAATGTGTACTTCTATGTCCTCATGCAAGGGGCCATGTGGTTCGGGACGCAGAGTGAAATCCACCGTCTTCCGCAGGCAGGAGAGTTCGCACTCACGGATGTCTTTAGTGTCTACCACCTGATGGTCGACGGTGAGAAGATGAGCAAGTCCCGCGGAAACTTCTATAGCGGTGACCAGCTCCTCGAAGAGTTTGGGTACGATCCTGACCAGATCCGCTACTACCTCTCAACCCTGGGGCTTCCAGAGAAGCAGTCGAACTTTGACTTCGAGACCTTGAAAGAGCGTAACAAGTTTCTCGCCGGACCGATGAACGCAGCGATTGAAAAACCCATCGCCGCTGCGAATTCTAAGTTCGACGGACTCGTGCCCGATGGGAAACTTCTAGAAAAAGTCGAAAAAGAGACCCTCAAGATCGTCCAGCTCTACGTGAAGAACATGGAAAAAGCCGAGTACCTCACACTCTTGGGTCAGATCGAGAACTACGCGCGCCTGATTAATAGTCTATTCGTTCAGCATAAACCCCACGATGACCGCGCCGACCTCCAGGGCCGCAAAGATGGCCTCTACAGCTCTTTCTACGTTTTAAAAAATCTCATGATCCTCCTGTATCCCTTCGCGCCTCAGACCATGGATCGGGTTCGGCAAAGCCTCAATCTTCCAGAGTCGGTCTGGAGCTTGGACGAACTCGGAACTGGTCTCCCCGTGGGCCATGCCGTGGGCGAGAAGCTTCGCTACTTCCCGGCCGCTGAGGGCGCCGTCGAAGATGAGCTTTAGAGGGAGCGATTTCTCTCGCTACTCCTACTTTCTCTTTGACTACGCCGACGTCCTTTCGCTCGCGCAAACGGAGGCTTCCCTTCTCCGGATGGCGGGACTCCTAGGGCTCTCTCTTAAGGAGTGTAAGGAAGCCTACTGGAAGCACCGGAAGCCGTATGATCTGGGGTGCAGTGGAAGTGAGTACTGGTCAAGAGTTGCTGGTCGGTCGCTTTCGCCCTCGCTGATTGAGGAACTGATCAGCACGGATATCGAAGGCTGGGGTCGGATGAATCTCCAGACCATCCGCTACGTTGAGCGCCTCCGCACCGCAGGTAAACAGCTGGGAGTCCTTTCGAACTTACCCCGCGACCTGGCCCGGTCAATCTCCGCCGCAAACCCGGTCTTCTCTCTCTTTCACCACGTCTTTTTTTCTGCGGACCTTGGGTTAGTGAAACCGGATCCCAAGATCTATGCCCATGTCTTGGGAGAGATTCAGAGGAGTCCCGAGCAGGTTATTTTCTTCGATGACAGGATCGAGAACATTCTTGCCGCCGAGGCCCTCGGCATGGGGACCTACCTGTTCGAGGTCAACAGCGCCACCTCACTCCTCGGGGAGGAAAATCCGGGCGGTCGCTTCGACGCGTGAACCACGGATCCGCTCCCAAAGAACGGGGCGGGAGGCCTTGGTCACCGCGAGCTCGTCAAGAACTGCTGAGACATCGAAGGCCACGCGATTCTTCAAATCAAAGGAGCTGGTTTGGCAATCGCGGCGGGAGCACCAAGCGTCAAAGGAGAGCTGCTCTTCTCCGTTGAAAGAAACAAATCGCATCTGATCCAAGACTCTCGCTCTCGCGGCGGTGCCGATCAAAAGGTCCCGGTACATCTTGCCCTGAAGGTACGTCTGCTCGAAGTGGATGAAGCTCTGGACGAAGTCTTCGGTCGATGACGAAGTGAAGGCGGCCGAGAGGGCCGGGTCACTCACGAGACCTGCTGCGTAGGCGTTCCCGCAAGCCGCTGCCGCACTGAGACTCCAGGCAAGCTCTCGGTAAAGATCTAAACTGTAAAACATGAGCCGCGTGGAAAGTTCTCCGGGCATTGCTTCCGAGAGGAAGCGAAGGGTTGAGCCTTTGACGAGCTCTCGGTCTCGGTCCTTGAGGGGGTGTCTTTCTGGCCAAGCGCTGAACCGGACCAGTCGTCCGAGGTGATGGGAAGCGTTGGCGTAGACGTACCCCATGAAGCTCGCCGCCTTCGATCGGGATGGTGCCCGGAAGAGTTCAAGGTAGCTCATGGTGATGGTGGCGTTGGCCGTTTGGGGCGATTGACCTCTCGTGAGTGCGAGGATTCGATCATCGACGCGGTTGCGCCAGAAGGCCTCGGTCTTCGATTCGCTTCGCTCACAAATCCTAGGTTCGGCCTGGCCCTGGGCAGGAGTCAGCGCGCAGATGCAGAGGATGAGAAGAAGAAAGTGTCTCATGTCGGGAGCATCTCACGAGAGCGCTCGAGGTCGGTACTTACATTTCCTTAACTCCTTGGGGTTTGATGGCAGTGCCGACCTGTGTTAGGCTACCTCCTGATGAAAGGAGCGAACGATGACCGAAGAAAGATTGATTGAGCTTGAGATCCGCTACTCCCACCAGGAGGATTTTCTCCAACAACTCAACGGAATTGTCGTGGCCCAGCAAAAAACCATCGAAAGGCTAGAGAAAGAGATCCTGGACTTGAAGCGGTCTCTGAACACGGAAGGGGGCGTCAGCGGCACTCGATCCCTTAAAGACGACGTTCCTCCTCACTACTAACCACGGTGTCTCCTTTGACCTCCTCGAAACATCGGGTCTTAAAACTGAGTGTCATTCTTCTTGCCTTCTTAGGGATGTTCCTCGTTCTCTTCCTTCGTCCGGTGATCACACAGGATCAGCGTTTCCATCTCTTCGCGGATTCCCGGATCCTCTTCGGGATCCCAAACGCCATGGACGTCGTAACGAATGTGTTCTTCGCTGCCGCAGGCATCCTGGGTCTACGCCAGGTTCCTCGCCTCCGTACCGCACCCACGCGCTGGTCCTGGTTCTGGCTGTTTCTCAGTGTTTTACTTGTGGCCCCGGGGTCTGCCTACTACCACTGGGACCCCGATGATCAGTCTTTGATCTGGGACCGACTCCCGATGAGCACAGGGTTCATGGCCCTCTACGTGATCCTCCTTGCCGAATACGTTGACCACCGATTCCAGCGCGCTCTTCTGCCGGCGCTTCTCACTGGCGCCGCGAGCATTCTCATCTGGGTCATGACCACGGACCTCCGCTTCTACTTCTGGATCCAGTTCAGTTCCTTCCTGACGATTCCCCTCATCCTCACACTCTTCCGCTCCCGGTACAGTCACCGGAGTGGGTTTGCGGTCTGTCTTTTCTGCTACGGTCTCGCGAAATGGAGTGAGGTTAGAGACCAGGAAATTTTCATGGCCACCCGTGAGCTCTTCAGTGGTCACTCTCTCAAGCACTTTCTCGCGGCCCTTGGCCTCTTCGCCTTATGGTGGATGGTGAAGGTACGACGGGAACTCTTTCCTTTGTCCCTCGAGGGTCCCACGAAGGACGCGCCGTAGGTCTTCGCCCACTTCCTTTCCATCCTTGTAAAAGAGGATGGGTTCGTAGTCATCTCGGAGGGCCTTCTCTGCAACCTGATCTGGGTTCATGGTCCGGCGACCGAGCTCCCAAGACGTGGGCCAGTCTTCTTCTTCGAACACTCGATAGATGAGCTCGGAGCAGATCAGCGACCCTTCGGTCTCGATGTCGTAGCTAAAATCATAGGGCCGACCAAGGAGCCGAAGGGCCCTTAAGACATGATCACCAAGACCGCGCACCGGTGCGGGGCGGAGGACTAAAAAGTCATCCACATCGAGGAAGTTTTCCAGCGGATTCAGCGTGACTCCCGGCGCTCTCAGGGCCTCGGCGATGAGTTTCCCGCTGGCCAATTTCTCGAGGTGTAGACGTGCCTCAGGGTGGGCGAGGAGGGGGATCTGGGCCCCTTGGAAATCCGCAGTCATGGCGGCCAGTTCCGCCGGTGATCCAAGCCAGAGGGCCACGTGGCCAAAGTACCCCGGGATGAATTTGTCAGTCAGGCGGAAGGGCGTGCGCTCGAAGAGAATGTCCAGGGGCTTGAGCTTTCCTCGGGTCGCCGCGAGGAAGTCTCCATCCGAGGCGAGGGGCTTCAGCTTCCCCGATCGGACCTGGATTGATCCGATGGCATTCCCGAATACTCGCCCGAGAATCATCAGCACCTTTTCAAGGCGATCATAGAACAGGGCCTCTGAAATCTGTTTTCTTACAAGAAGCGCGCCTCGGAGTGCGAGCAGGCCCTTCTTTTCTCGGATGGCGACGGCCGTGAATGAGCTCTCCACGTACCGCTGGATCACGACCGGAGTCACGGTGGTCTTCGCTAAAAAATCGACCAAAGCGCAAGTCCGCGCCCAGAGTTTTTCGTCGAGGGTCGCCCGGAACGTTTCGTAGAAGAGCTGGCCCTCTGGGCCCATGTCATTGGTGATGATGGATCGGAGCTTTCGGGCGCGGGAGAAGAGTTCCGAGAGCCGCAGAATGTTATCGTAGAGCACCAGGTAGGTCGCCGCTGCGAGCCCCGCGCGGCGAATGTAGTCTCGAGATTCCTGGTCGTCCGCCAGAGTGACGAGGAGGTGAGGACCACGGCGTAAAGTTCTGGGGTTATAGCGCTCGACCTCCTGGATGGAGAAGCGCGGGCCTCTTGATGTGACGACGGGTTTTCCGGCGACCCAGTCCTCACGCTGCTCGGTCTCTTCGAACGCGTCTTGCTTCCAACCGGCGAGGCCACGGAAGAGCTCTTTCAATCTGCGAGCACCACTTGGACTCAAAGACCGTTGGCAGTCAGCAACGAGGCCAATCTCACAGCGGTGCTCTTCGAGGAAGGCGATGAGATCCGAGTTCACTTGAACGCCTCTCTTAAAGCTCTCTATCTGGGCCAGCGCCGGATGAGCGAAGAAAGAAATAATCAATCCGATAACGATGACTGAAGTTGGTGACATCAGGTTCCCCTAGAAGCGTTGAAGTCGGCGCTCTTAGAGCAAAGCAAGATCCCAGGCCCGCTGTCAATTTGGATGGGGACTGTAAGATTTTAAGAGGATGGTTGAGTGATATGGTTTGATCGAAAGAGAGGAAAAGCCATCTCAGGAAACTTCTAAAGGCCCCCAGTCACTCCCTTCACGGGGCCTGCGTTTCGGCCCGGATTTTTTCATTGATTTCCAAGAGCGCGGGATCGTTTAAGAGTGGGAGGTAGGGCACCGACGCTCGACGGAGCTCCGAAGATCCCTCGCGCTCCTCATCCGCTGAAAAAATCTTCTTCGTCGACTTTTCGTAGTACCTTCCCCCGTGTCCTGCCTCATTGACGAGGACTCCGTTCTTGTTATGAAGAAAGACCGTCGGCGCCTTTCCTGGTCTATAGTTGAAAGAGTGGAGCCACCGTCTCTCGTAGACGGCGTCGGAGAAGACGCTCTCACCGCTCGAAGCGCCGCGAGATTTCCAGGCCAGCAGATCTTGGAATGTTGGGATGAGGTCGGTATGGTTCGTTAGGGGGGGAAGGTCCAACTTTTTTTCGGACTCCGGGAAATAAAAGACCAAAGGGATGGAGAACGACTCTGGGGTCTGTTGCATGTAGGTGATGTAGTTGTGCCACCGGTGTCCGTCATCACCCAAGTACGTGGTCATGAGGTTGTCTCCGGTATCCGCCGTGATCACGATCAGTGTTTTCTGCAGCAAGTTCTTCTGCCGGAGGTCTTCGATCACGGAGTTGATCATTTCCTCGGAGTACTTGATCGCCCGTCGATAGTGCGCCAGGAAATTTTCCCGCCCTCTCCCGCGGTCAAGGAAGCGTGCCGCTTCGAGGTACCAGTAGGCCGCCCGTTGTTCGCTTTTCCTCCGCAAAAAATTGGGTGGGAACGCGTCGAGGTTCGCTTCTACGAGCTTGTTAAGCCGCTTCCACCCTAAGCTATTCTCGACCCAGAAGAGTTCCTCTGTCGCCGGAATCTGAGAATCCTTTGGAAGTGGATACTCCGGGTGACTCCAGCCTCCTGGTAAAATGAGATGGGGGAAGTGCACCCGAGTGATGTTCACAAAGGCGAAGAACCGACCGGACGAATCGAGCTGCTGCGAAAGTTCGGGAACATCTGTCTGATAGTGGAAGGAGCGTTTGACGACGACGTCGGCGCCTCGGTGAAATCCTACGGCACCGTCGTAGAAGCTCGGGTGAGGCTTCCCGCCCCAGAAGATCGTCCGCATTCCATTTTCTTTGGCCAGTTCCAAAAGGACCGGTGTCTTGGGATCGATGATGTCGGTCTTGAGGTTGAACTTTTTCCAATGGATGTCGTTGTGATACCAGTTGTTGAACACTCGATGTTCTTTGAGATCCTGACCGGTGTGCTGGCTGGCGAGTGCCTGATAGGGCCAGTTCGAGGTCGTGAGGTGATTTTGGAAAACAACGGGGGGCCCGGCGTTGAGCTGAAGGAGGGGAGACCCCTCGGAGTACTGAGACAGGATCTCTTTGTGGAGTGAAGAGAAGTTAAAGACGATGACGTTGCAATCCCGACAGTTCATAGAAGGTGTCCGTGTTACTTTTTGAGGAGAACTGCAAGAGAGCAATACTCCCGAAAGGAAGAAGAGGCCTAGTCGCTTTACCATGCTTGTAAGTTTACATGGGATAGACTTAGCCGTCATCTTGCGCAAAACATATAACTCGAAAGCTGCGGCGAGTCAGATTATATTATCCTCACAAAACACGGGAATCAAAAGATTCTCATCATAAACATCCTGAGGAGGATAACATGAAAACTT